>NZ_FNSR01000001.1:2472610-3090762 GCF_900104845.1 Paraburkholderia caballeronis
CCGGAATCGCCGGCATGGAAGGCGATGGAAAAGCGCACGCGCCCGTCGCTGCTGACGACGCTCAAGCACAACCTGAACCTGTCGATCTACGCGATCGTGCTGATGACCGCGTTCAACTTCTTCTCGCACGGCACGCAGGATCTGTATCCGACGTTCCTGCGCGAACAGCATCACTTCGATCCGCATACGGTGTCGCTGATCACGATCGTGCTGAACATCGGCGCGATGGCCGGCGGCCTGTTCTTCGGCGCGATGTCCGAGCGGATCGGCCGCCGCCGCGCGATCTTCATCGCGGCGCTGATCGCATTGCCGGTGCTGCCGCTGTGGGCGTTTTCGACCGGCCCGGTGCTGCTCGCGCTCGGCGCGTTCCTGATGCAGATCTCGGTGCAGGGCGCATGGGGCGTGATCCCGGTGCACCTGAACGAAATCTCGCCGGACGAAATCCGCGCGACGTTCCCGGGCCTCGTGTACCAGCTCGGCAACCTGTTCGCGTCGGTGAACGCGACGTTGCAGGCATCGCTCGCGGAATCGCGCGGCGGCGACTACGCGAGCGCGATGGCGATCGTCGCCGGGACCGTCGCGGTCGTGATCGCGGTGCTGATCCTGTTCAGCCGCGAACGCCGCGGCATCGACATGACGCAGTCCGCGAAGCAGGTCGCGTCGAACGCCTGACGGTTCCCGGGAACGGCGCTTCGTCAATGACGCCCGGTTGAGAATCGCAGTTGCAGGCAAGGCCGCGCCGGAGCGATCCGGCGCGGCTTTTTCTTTACACGCTTCGATGCGCATTGCGCACGCTGAATCGAGCGACGCGGAACTACGGAACAAAACGCCGGCCTGACTCGTTTATGCAGTATCGGCGCGATGTCCCGCGCCGGGTCACTGCCGACGAACCGTGGGAGAGCGTCGATGGCATCCCGCACACCGACCGTATCGACCGTATCGCTTCGCACTGCGCTGCATCTGTGCGCGTGCGCGGCGCTGTTCGCCGCCGCGCCGCCGCCGGCCCGCGCGCAGCACGACGCCCGCGCCGGCACCGAGCTCGCGGCCGCGCGCTTCGACTATTCGACCATCCCCCTCCCCCGTTTCGACGCGCACGTCCGGCCGATGACCGCGGCCGCGCCGGCGAACACGTCGCCGGTCGGCGCATTGCCGCTCGACGCGCAGGTCGCGTGGCTGCAACGCGCGGCGCAGCACGGCGACCTGGAACGGCTCGACGACGCGCAACTGATCGCGCTCTTTTCTTCGCTCGATCCGCTCGCGGTGCCGCGCTACATCGCGGCCGGACCGAACGGCTACGACTCGTACGAGTTCACGATGCGCCGGCGCGAGCGCATCCACGGGCAATGGCCGGCGCGGCCCGATCACATGCTGGTGCGGGTCTCGCACGATCCGCTGCGGATCTACGCGAAGTGGCTGCCGGACGGCGCGCATGCGGGGCAGGAAGTGATGTACGACGCGACCACTCGCGGCGACGCCGTGTACGGCCACCTCGGCGGCCTGCTGCGGGCGGTGTCGATCTGGACGAGCGTCGACGGTTTTCTCGCGCGCACGCAGTCGCGCCACCGCGTGACGGATCTTGGCACCGAATACATCGCGCGGCGCTTTCTCGCCGAAGGGGAACGCTTCGCGCAGGCGGGCGTCGCCGAGCCGCCGCGAATTGGCGTCGAGACGGTCGACGGCGTGCGCGTCGTCACGTTCACGTACACCGCGCCGACCGGATCGACCGGCTTTTATGCGGACAAGGAAACGCTCGGCCTCGATCTGCGGCATCCGTGGTTTCGCGTCGCGCGCTCGTATGACGGCGACGGCCGGCTGTTCGAGGACGTCGTGTTCGAGCAGGTCGAGCCGAAGACGTTCGACGCGCTGACGTTCGATCCGAAGAACCCCGCTTACCGGTTCTAGGCGGCTTATTGCGGCACGGCGTTATGCGTCGATCAGCGTGCAGTCGAGCGTCGCCGCGAGACGCGCGAGCACGAACGCATCGGCGGGACGCAGCGCGACGCGCAGCGATGCGCCGCGTTCGACGCACGGCGCGAGTTGCGTGTGCCATAACAAGCCGATGTCCGCGTGTTCGTCGAGCGCGAACGCGTGTTGGGCGAAACGCGCGGCGTCGTGCGCGAGCCGGCGTCCCGCTTCGAGCGACGGATCGAATACCGCGATGCCCGTCAACGGCTCCGGGTCCGCCCCCGCCGCCGCCGTGCCACGCGCCTCCGCGCACGACGCAAGGGTCATCGGCCAGCCCACCGCCAGCAGCACTACGCCGCCGGCATCCCGAATGAACCCGCGCCTGTCCATCGCCTGCCTCCTGCGTCGCCGCCGGTCATGTATAACCACGCTGGTCGCGCCACGCGGCCGGCCAGATGCCCTGCTTGCCCGGCGACAGCACGCCATGCGGGTCGAGCGCGTCCTTCAGCGTCTCGGCCAGCCGCAGCAACGCGCCGTCGTTGAAACCGTACTGCGCGGCCGCGTAGTCCATGTAGAGCAGATGCGACCGGTACACGCCATAACCCGCCGCGCGCGCATCGCTCATCAGCGCGCGCAGCAGGTCGCCGGCGCGCGCGGCGTCGGCGCGGTTCTCGCGCGCAAAGATCGCCGCGAACACGTGATGCAGATGACGCCCCGCCGCCGTGAAGCCGCCGTAATAGTCGAACCCGTACTCCGCCGCGCGCGTTTTGACGAGATGGTACTGACGCAGCGCGTCGGCGCCGGTCGCCGGACATAGCGGCGAAAAATCGACGTGCGCGCCGGGGCCGCTCAGCCAGTCGAGCATCCGGAACGCGGTCATCGCCGGAATGCCGGCCAGGTTGCGGTCGCCGCCGCCCTGCGGCTGCGCGTCCCCCGCGTACTGCTTGGCCGCGAAGCGCACGCCGCGCACCGGCGCGAACGCGCGCTCGACGATCCGGCGCTGGGCGTCGATCACCGACGGCTCGCCGTACAGCGCGTAATGCAGGTTCCAGCGGCCGACGCCGAGGTCGCGCTGGATCGCGGCGACGACGTCCTCGGGCAGCGGCCCCGCGCCGTCGTACCAGCGCGCACGCGGCGCGATGCTCGCCGCGCGACGGATCGCGCCTTCGATCACCGCGTGATGGCGGATCGTCCCGTCGAGTTGCAGCGCGCGCAGCGTATCGACCAGCACGCCAAGATCGTCGTCGCGCTCGAACTGGATCTCGCCGAGCAGATACGCGGGCGGCGCGGGCATCAGCCATACACCCATCTTCGTGACGATCCCGTAGTTCGACTGCATGAACATCGGGTCGAACGACGGGCCGTAACCCGGACGGAACAGTTGCCACGCGGTGCCGGTCTCGATCGCGCCCATGCCGGTGCGGACCACGTCGCCGTTCGCGAGCACGACTTCCATCCCGCACTGCGTCGCCGCGTGATCGCCGTACGGCGTATAACCGAAGCCGCGTTCGAGCGCGTTGCCGACGACGCTGCCCCAGCCGGCCGCGGGCGGATCGACCCACAGCTTCGAGCCGCTGCTGCGCAGATGCGCGTACAGGTCGTAATAGCTGACGCCCGGCTCGACGAGCGCATACGCGAGCGACTCGTTCACTTCGAGCACGCGGTTCATCCGTTGCAGGTCGAGCACGACCGAGCCGGCGAGTCGCGGCGCGGCGCCGCCGTACGCGAAGTTGCGGCCGGTCGAGACGGTCCACAGCGGCAGGCGCGCGTCGTTCGCGACGCGCAGGATCGCGCGGATTTCGTCGACATTTGCCGGCAACAGCGCCGCCGACGCCGCGAAGAGGCGCGGGTCGGCGGCCGGCATGAACGGGTCGTCGTAGCTGTCCGCCGCCGCGCCGGACCGCACGTTGTCCGCGCCGACGATCGCCGCGAATTGGGCCATCGCCTGTTCGAAGCGGGCCGGCGAAAAACCCGGCGGCAGCGGGCGCGGCAGGACGGACGGATCGGCGTCGCTCGACCCAGCGGACTTGCTTTCGCCGCTGGCCGAACCATCCGGCGGCGAAGGCGATCCGGCCGCGCCCGGACGCCCGGCGGGCTTCACCATCGCGCGGGATCGCCGCCGAGCGCGCTGCATACGTCGGCCGCGATCGTGCGCAGTTTGCCCTCGGAGATCGTGCCGGACAACGCGTAACCGGTGCGGCCCGTCACCCAGTAGAAGGTGCGGCGTTCGCCGTCGCGCAGCGAGCCGTACGACGCGCTGTCGCGCTTCGCCGCGCTCACGTACAGCGTGAGCCGCTCGCCCGCATCGTTTTCGTACATCAGCTGCGCGGCCGGCCCCGACGCGCCGGGCAGCAGACGGCCGCCGACCAGCCCGTAGCCGTACTCCTGAAGCGACGGCACCGACAGCGTGCGGCCGAGCCGCTTCGAGAGCCACGCGACCAGATGCGCTTCGTCGGCCGCGCCGACTTCGACCGGATGCCGCCGCTCGGGCGAATACACCGCATACGCGACGTCCGCGCGGCGCGCGAACGCAGCGCCGTCGTCCGCGAAGAACAGGCCGCCGCCGTCTCCGCGCGGGATCAACGTGCTCGCCGCGAATGCGATGCCGATGCCGGCCGACACCCAGCCCGCCGCGATGCCCGCGCGCCACCACCACGGCTCGCGCGGACGCAGCACGATACAGGTCGGCCCGGCCGACGACAGGCCGTCGCCGGCGGTCAGGTCGGCCAGCGCCCGCAACGCCGCTTTCTGCGAGCGATACGCGGAGGCGCGGCCCGCGGCGAGCGGATCGCCGGCGATGCGCTCGCGAACCGCCGCGGCGTCGGCCAACGGCAGTTCGCCGTCGATGAACGCGGACAGGGCTTCTAGCACGTCGTCCGCGAGCGGTTCGCCGCTCGCCCCGCTGTTGCGCGCATCGGTGCTGGTTGTCCCGGCGGCTCGATGCGCGCCGCCCGGCACGCTGTCGGCGCCCGGCGCGGCGGCGTCGGGATGCGAAGCGGACTGGCCCATTCCATGTGAAGCCTCCCCGGACCGCAAAGCGGATTCGTTGACGGCATCCGGAACCGCTTCGGAACGCGAAGCAGTGTCGCTGCCGTTATCCGCGGACGCGCGCGCGGACTGCGCGTCGCCCGCTGCCGGCGGCACGTTCTCGCCCGCGCGGCCATCGCCGCGCGCAGCGTCATCATGACGATCGATGTCGTCGTGGCTCATCGTGCCGTCCCCACTACCTTGAGCGTCGCGGTTCTCCGCGCCGGATCCTGACCGAGCAACACCCGCAGATGCTCGCGCGCACGCGACAGCCGCGACATCACGGTGCCGCACGGTACGCCGAGCACCGCCGAAGCCTCCTCATAGCTCAATTCCTCGACGCACACCAGCAGCAGCACTTCGCGCTGTCCCGCCGGCAACTGGTAAAGCGCGCGCTGCAGATCGCGCAGCACGAGTCCGTCGACCTCGCCGCGCGGCGCTTCGAGGGTGCGCCACGGCGCGCTTTCGTCGTCGACGGCGATCTCGCGGCGGCCGCGCAGCTGATCGATATACAGATGCCGCAGGATCGTCAGCAGCCATGCGCGCAGATTGCTCTGCGGACGGAACGACGCCGAGCGCGACAACGCGCGCTCGGCCGCGTCCTGCACGAGATCGTCCGCCCACGCGGCGTCGCCGGTGAGCGTGCGGGCATAACGGCGCAACTGCGGCAACTGCGCGACGACCTGGGCCTCGAACTCCGGCGACGGATTGCGGAACACGCCCCCGCCCGTCAGTAGCCGCCGCCGCTCGAACTGCCGCTGCTCGACGATCCACCCGAATTCATGTCACCGCACGCGGACACCGACGTTGCCGTCACGGCCGTGAGCACCAGCCACGCAAGAAACATGCAAAACCGTTTCATGATCTGCTCCTGCAAGAAAAGAACGACCGACTGCCGTTTACCTGGGACACCTCGCGACACACGAAACGCAGCGCAAGGCGGCCGGCGCGCGGCAGCGTCGCCGCGTCGTCGTACCGGGAATAAACGGACGGTGCGAACGCTTTATTCCGTACGGGGCAAAATCGGTGAATGGTGCTATTGGCCGGAGCGGATGCCGCATGGGTGGTGCAGCGGATGCACCCAGCGTGGGCCGTCGAACGGAACGCCTGTACACAACGCGCGAAGATGAACGGGAATCAGCGGCCCGATGTCCGATTGCCCGATTGCCCGATGCGTCGCGATGCGCGCAAAATCGGCCCGCATGCATCGTCGGTTTGGTCTACGCTGTGAAATCAGCGGCGCGCGATTGTGCGCCGCGGCCAGGGCCGATCCGGCACGTCACGGGTATCGCTGCGAAACAGCAACCGAACAGCAGCTGAACCCGATCCCCATCAACATCGGGACGCAACAATGCGTTACAACCACCGCGCTGCCGACCTGGCCGCGAGCCGTTATAGTGTTAGGGTTTATGCCCATTCACGCGCGCTTCTCCCACACAGGGTAGAATCCGGGCGAGCAAACGTTACCAACTGAACGCGGCTCCGTGCCGCCAGGCCAAAATTTCGTCCATGCCTTCCGCAGAATCGCATCCGCAAAACGACTTCATGAACGCCGCGCGAAAAGAAAGAAAGCGCGTCGAGATTTATCTGGTCAACGGCATTCGCCTGACCGGATGCATCGAGTCGTTCGATCAGTACCTGGTGATGCTGCGCACGCCTGTCGGCCTGCAAGGCATCTACAAGCGCGCCATTTCCACGATCCAGCTCGACACCGGCACGCGTCCGGGTCCGCGCACCAGCCGCCCGTCGCACGGCGAACACACGAGCCGCGGTCCGCATGGCGGACATGGTCCGCGCGAACAGCGTGAACCCCGCGAGCCGAGAGAACCGCGGGAGCCGCGCGAATCGTATCCGTCGTCGGGAACGGGCTCCGACCGGCCGTCGTCGTCGGACGGTCCGGTCGTCGTGACGCGCCGGCGCCGCCTGTATGGTTCGGTGAACGGCGGCAACAACGGCGGCGGCGAAGGATCGAACAACTGACGACGCCGGTTGCGTCATCGTCGCGTCATCCAGGGCGGACTTCGTGTCCGCCTTTGCACATCATCGCGTCGGACTTTGGAAATGTTGCGGCGGCGTCGCTGCGATTCAGGTCGCGAGAAGGTTCGACTGACGAGCGCCCTTCGCGGGCCGCATCTTTGCGTTATGCTGACGGGGATGTCCCATCCCACGGAGAAAGACATGAGCGCCAGCACGCCGAAGCCCCCCGCCGAACCGCTTGACGAGCAACTCGACGAGGCGCTTGAAGAAACCTTCCCGGCAAGCGACCCGATCGCGGTCGATCCGCCCGAGTCGAAACCCCAGCCCCCGCACGACGAAAAGAAAACCGGCGACACGCACGGTCACGGTCACAGTCGCGACAAACATTGAGCCCGGACCGCGTCGGTCGCAGTGGATGGGCGGCGATGCGGCACCACGCGCGCGGCGCCTGTCGGCAGATGACAACGAGTCGGGAATCGACTGGGGACCACGCCTGATTTCCCGCCCGCTTTATTGATGAACTCCGCTCATCGGTATTGACGGCCCATGCGTCGACCGATTGCACGAGCCGGCGTCGCGCACTCGCTCCGCCGTTTGTTCGACTGCGAAGACGACCATCGACACGAACGGGCGGACAATCCGCCCGTTCGCTACGTGCATACCGAACACGAACAGCAGAAGCCGCGGAAGCTCGCGGCAGGCCGTCAGCGGCCTGCCCGCGCGCTCAGCGAACCGCCAGCCCGCTCTCGACCTGGCGTTGCAGTTCGCGAACCTGGCGCTGCATCGAGCGCAACTGGTTCTGCGCCGCGGCCTTCTGGGTCTGCAGCGAGTTAGCCTCGTCGCGCGTCTGCTTCTGCTGATCCGCGACCACCGCCTGCTGCTGCCGCGCGATCGTCAGGTCGGCCTGCAGCCGGTTCGCGTGATCCTGCGACAGCGCGATCATCCGCTCGGTGAACGCCTTCTGCGCTTCGAGACGGGTACGGCGAATCTCGATGTCCGATAGATGGAAGGTCTGCCGCACGAAGTCGCGATAGATCGCCTCGGCACGCACTTCGTCGGTACTCTTGATCACGCGCCAGAACGTCCCCTGCTGGGACAGCGTGACGTAGTAGACCATTTCCTTGCCGTAGAACAGCAGGCTCGCACTGTAGCTGCCGTTGGACGTCTTGCGCAGCTCGGCGAGGTCCGGACTATTGATCATCTGCTGGAGTTCCGCGACGTTGCCGGTCGCGCTCTGCTTCGCCTCGTCGGGCGTGAGCGCGGCGGTCTGATCGGCCGCTGCCGCCGCCGACGCCTGAAGCGTCGGCACCTGCGCGAGCGCGGTCACGGTCGGCTGACTGTCGGCCGCCGGTGCAGCGGTATTCCCCGAATTGTCTGTCAAAGCCTGTGCGCAACCGGCTTCTGCGCCCCCGATCAATATCAGCGCTGCGAGCGCGATCTGTCGAACTTTCGACTTGTGGTCCATGTAGTTCCTGCTTGAACAGTTTTACTTTTTTGACAAACCGGCCTAATTATTACTCACTTTTTTTGGTTTTCGGACTCTTCCTGGAAATTTTGGCGTATGCGCAACTTTTCGGTTGCGCCAGACGCCGACAGCCTGATAGCCCGAAGCTTCGCGCCAAGGCTAGAGGCGCCCCTCTCAAACGGCGCACACGCTTTCGCGTATGCTGCCCGTCAGCGTCCAGATGGGCCGCCAGGCGGCGCGCGGCGGCCCCACCGACACGCTACGCCCCACGCGGGTCAACCCTGTGGCGGCCACCGACAACAATGACGGACATCAAGGAGGAAGACAATGCATCACCTGACCGGACGCCGCGTCGCGTCCGCCTTCCGCACGGCCCGCCGGGCCGTTTTCGCCGGGCTGCTGCTCGGCAGCGCCCTCACCGCGTTCGCGCAGACGGCCACGCCGGTCGGCGTCTGGCAGACCGTGGACGACCATACGGGCCAGCCGAAGGCGCTGGTGCAGATCACCGAGGGCAGCGACGGCACGCTGAGCGGCAAGGTCATCAAGGGGCTCGGCCCGACCGACCAGCCCGGCCGCCGCTGCACCGCGTGCACGGACGAGCGCAAGGATCAGCCGATCCTCGGCATGACGATCATCGACGGAATGAAGAAAACGGACGACGGCTGGGACGGCGGACACATCCTCGATCCGGAGAACGGCAAGACGTACCGCTGCAAGATGCACGTCGAGGACGGCGGGCAGAAGCTGGTGGTGCGGGGGTACATCGGTGTATCGCTGCTCGGGCGTTCGCAGACCTGGAGCCGGCAGCAGTAAATCAGCGGTGTTCGGTCGCACATCGCGCCGCGCGATGAACCGGCAGTCGCCAACCGGGGACGAGCCGGCGTCCTGGATCGGCCGCGCGCACGTTGCGCGGGCCGACCCGCGAATTCACCTACGCCGGCTGGCGCAGCAACACGCGATAGCCGAGCGACGGCGGCGCATTCGGCGCCGTCGGAGCGAAAGGCGCAGCCGGCGCGAGCGCCGCTTCCTTCAGCCGCGCCGCCTTTTCTTCCGCGCTGGCGTGCTTGCGCATCCGCGCCTCGATCGTGTTGCACAGCGCGACGCCTTCGTCGCCGAACAGTTCGGCCATCACGCGCTTCAGCACCCCTTCGTCGTACCATGCCTTGAAGCGGCGATGACACGTCTGATACGACGGGTAGCGGCGCGGCATCGCGGACCACGTCGCGCCGCTATACATCACCCACAGCACGCCGTTCAGCACCGCCCGCGTATTCGCAAGCGGCCGCCCGCGCAGTTCCGAGCGCGGGCGCAGCTCGGGCAGCAGGGGCATCACGCGTTGCCACTCTTCCTCGGTAATGTCGCGCCACGGTTTCACGGTCTTCTCCTTCGTCAGCATCTGTGTACTGACAAACGATATCGACCCACCCCGCATGCGAATATCGGATGAATCCGAATCTGACAGACCACCGCGCTGCGACACCCCCTCACGAAGCCGCGACGGTTCGCGCCCTGTTCAGGTCAGCGACGCCTGCACGTCGCGGCGCGGCGCTTCCAGATACTCCTTCGACTGCATTTCGACGATCCGCGACACGGTCCGCGTGAACTCGTTCGCCATCGGCCCGTCCGGATACAACTGGTCGGGCGGCACCGCCGCCGACATCAGCAGCTTCACCTTGTGGTCGTAGAACACGTCGATCAGCCACGTGAAGCGGCGCGCCTCGGATGCCATCCGCGGCGTCATCTGCGGCACGTCCGACAGGATCACCGCATGGAAGCGGCTCGCAAGCTCCAGATAGTCGTTCTGCGAGCGCGGCCCGCCGCACAGCGTCGCGAAGTCGAACCAGACGACGCCGTCCGCGCGGCGCAGCGCCTTGATCTCGCGCTTCTCGATGTGCAGGATCGGGCTTTCGTCCGGCACCGCCGCCAGCTGCGCGAACGAGTGGCGCAACGCGCGGTCCGCCTGCGCGCCGAGCGGCGTGTGATACACCTCGACCTGCGCGAGCGTGCGCTGCCGGTAATCGACGCCCGCATCCACGTTGATCACGTCGAGCTTGTCCTTCAGCAGCGCGATCGCGGGCAGCATCCGGTCGCGATGCAGCCCATCCGGGTACAGCAGGTCCGGATCGTAGTTGGACGTCATCACGAACTGCACGCCGTTCGTGAACAGCCGGTCGAGCAGCCGATACAGAATCATCGCGTCCGCGATGTCGGACACGTGGAACTCGTCGAAGCAGATGAGCCGGTAGCGCTTCGCGATCAGCCGCGCGAGTTCGTCGAGCGGATCCGCGCGCCCCTTCAGTTCCTCCAGCTCGCGATGCACCTCGCGCATGAATTCGTGGAAATGCAGGCGCGTCTTGCGCTGCACCGGCACGACCGCATAGAAGCTGTCCATCAGAAAACTCTTGCCGCGCCCGACGCCGCCCCACATGTACACGCCGCGCGGCAGGTCCGGATGGATGATCCACTTGCGCAGCGCGTTCGAGCGCCGCGCCTTGTACGCAACCCATTCGTCGTAGCACCGCTGCAGACGGTCGACCGCCGCGCGCTGCGCCGGGTCCGACTGATAGCCCCGCGTCTGCAGTTCTTTTTCGTAGTATTCGGTGACGTTCATCTGTTCTTCGGCCTGCATGCGTGGCGGCCGCCAATGAGAAAGGCGGGCGGGATCGACCCCGCCCGCCTCTCGTGATGATGCCGGTCGCTGCAACACCGGACGGCGCGCCACCGTCCGGCCTGCGGCGCGTTACATGTTGAGCGCGCGCTTGTCGACGGCGAGCGCCGCTTCGCGCATCACTTCGGACAGCGACGGGTGCGGATGGCAGATCCGGCCGATGTCTTCCGACGCGGCCTTGAATTCCATCGCGACCACCGCTTCCGCGATCAGGTCCGAAGCGTTCGCCGAGATGATGTGCACGCCGAGCAGTTCGTCGGTCTTGGCGTCCGCGATCATCTTCACGAAGCCGTCGGCCTTGCCGATGCCGAGCGCACGGCCGTTCGCGAGGAACGGGAACTGGCCGGTCTTGATCTCGCGGCCTTCGGCCTTCAGCGCCTGCTCCGTCTTGCCGACCCATGCGATTTCCGGTTCGGTGTAAATCACCCACGGAATGCAGTTGTAGTCGATATGCGGCTTCTGGCCGTCGATCACTTCCGCGACCAGCACGCCTTCGTCTTCCGCCTTGTGCGCGAGCATCGGGCCGCGCACCACGTCGCCGATCGCGTACACGTTCGGCAGCGACGTGCGGCAGTGGTCGTCGACGTCGATGAAGCCGCGCTCGTTCGCCTTCAGACCGATTGCTTCGAGACCGAGGTTGTCGGTGTTCGGCACGCGGCCGACCGACACGATCAGGCGATCCGCTTCGAGCGTCTGCGCGTTGCCGTCCTTGTCGGTGTAAGCGATCGTCACGTTCTTCGCGGTCGCCTTCACTTCGCCGACCTTCACGCCGACGTGGATGTCGAGGCCCTGCTTCTTGAACAGCTTCGCGGCTTCCTTCGACAGCGCCTGGTCGGCGGCGCCGAGGAATTCCGGCAACGCTTCGAGCACGGTGACTTCCGCGCCGAGACGACGCCACACCGAGCCGAGTTCGAGGCCGATCACGCCCGCGCCGATCACGGCGAGCTTCTTCGGCACGGCGTCGAACGACAGCGCGCCTTCGTTGTCCGCGACGATCTTGTTGTCGACCGGGATGCCCGGCAGATGGCGCGCCTTCGAGCCCGTCGCGATGATCACGTTCTTCGCGGTGACGACTTCGGTTTCGCCTTCGCCGCTCACTTCGATCTGCACGCCGGCGTCGTTCTTGCCGGTGAACTTGCCGTGACCCTTCAGCCACGTGATCTTGTTCTTGCGGAACAGGAACTCGATGCCCTTCGTCATCTTTTCGACGACGCCTTCCTTGCGGGCCATCATCTTCGTGACGTCGATCTTCACGTCGCCGACGGTGATGCCGTGGTCGGCCAGATGATGCTGGGCGTTCTCGAATTCTTCCGACGACGCGAGCAGCGCCTTCGACGGGATGCAGCCGACATTCAGGCAGGTGCCGCCGAGCTTCAGCGCGCCGGCCGGGTTCTTCCACTTTTCGATCACGGCAACGGTCTTGCCGAGCTGCGCAGCGCGGATCGCCGCGATGTAGCCGCCGGGACCGGCGCCGATCACGACGACGTCAAATTCCTTGGACATGGTAATCCTTTCGATGCGGAACGCGGCGCGCGCGAGGCGCTATGGCCTCGCGACGCGCGGCGCTCCCGGTGAACCAGATGCGGGAGTACGGCTTACAGGTCGAGCAGCAGGCGCGCCGGATCTTCCAGCGCATCCTTCATCGCGACGAGCGACAGCACCGCTTCGCGGCCGTCGATGATCCGGTGATCGTACGACAGCGCGAGGTAGTTCATCGGACGGATCACGATCTGGCCGTTCTCGACGACCGGACGGTCCTTCGTCGCGTGCACGCCGAGGATCGCCGACTGCGGCGGGTTGATGATCGGCGTCGACAGCATCGAGCCGAACACGCCGCCGTTCGAGATCGAGAACGTGCCGCCCGTCATCTCGTCGATCGACAGCTTGCCGTCACGCGCCTTCGCGCCGAATTCCGCGATCTTCTTCTCGATCTCGGCGAGGCTCAGCTGATCCGCGTTGCGCAGGATCGGCACCACCAGACCGCGCGGCGAACCGACGGCGATACCGATGTCGAAGTAGCCGTGATAGACGATGTCGTTGCCGTCGATCGACGCGTTGACGAGCGGGAACTTCTTCAGCGCGTGAACCGCCGCCTTCACGAAGAACGACATGAAGCCGAGCTTCACGCCGTGTTCCTTCTCGAACTTGTCCTTGTACTTGTTGCGCAGATCCATGACCGGCGCCATGTTCACTTCGTTGAACGTCGTGAGGATGGCGTTGGTCTGTTGCGATTCGAGCAGACGTTCGGCGATCCGCGCACGCAGGCGCGACATCGGCACGCGCTGTTCCGGACGGTCGTTGAGCCACGTCGCGGCGGACGCCGGCGCCTTCACGTCCGGCAGCGCCGGACGCGCGGCAGCGGGCTTCGCGGCCGGCGCGGCAGCCGGTGCGGCCTTCGGCGCGCCGGCGGCGAGCGCGTCGCCCTTCGTGACGCGGCCGTCGCGGCCCGAGCCTGCGACGTCCGACGCCGACAGGCCCTTCTCGGCCAGCAGCTTCGCGGCGGCCGGCGATGCGGTCGTGCTCGCGCCGGCGGCAGCGGCCGGTTGCGCGGCGGGTGCGGCGACAGCCGCGGCCGGAGCGGCGGCGGGCGCAGCGGCGGCGGCCGGGGCGGCAGCGGCGCCGGCCTTCGCTTCGGTGTCGATCTTCGCGATCAGTTCTTCGGCGACGACGGTGTCACCGTCGTTCCGGACGATTTCCGACAGCACGCCAGCAGCGGGCGCCGGCACTTCGAGCACGACCTTGTCGGTTTCCAGCTCGATGAGGATTTCGTCCTGGGCGACAGCCTCGCCCGGCTTTTTCTTCCATTGCAGCATCGTGGCTTCCGAGACCGACTCCGAAAGCTGCGGGACCTTGACTTCAACAATAGCCATGTGATTTTCCTGAATACGTATCTGGGACGAACCGTTGCGCGCATAAAGGCGCGGGAAAGCGCGGCGCTGCGCGCCTTCCCGGTTCGAATATGCTCGTTACTTCGTGACGGTTGCGCCCTTCAGGCGGCCGAACGCGCCTTCGATCAGCGCCTTCTGCTGCTCGTAATGCTTCGCGTAGTAGCCGACCGCCGGAGAAGCCGAAGCCGGACGGCCGCTGTACGCCAGCTTCTGCCCTTCCTTCATGCCTTCCTTCAGGTGGTGCTCGATGTAGAACCACGGACCCTGGTTTTGCGGCTCGTCCTGCACCCACACCACTTCGGTCGCGTTGTCGTACTTCTTCAGCTCCGTCTCGAACTGCTTGTGGCCGAACGGATACAGCTGCTCGATACGGACGATCGCGACGTCGTTCGCCTTCGCTTCGCGGCGATGCGCGACGAGGTCGTAGTACACGCGGCCCGAGCACGCGACCACGCGCTTCACCTTCTTCGCGTCGATCGACTCGTCGACTTCGCCGATCACGGTCTGGAACGAGCCCTTCGCGAGCTCGGACAGGTCCGACACGGCTTCCTTGTGACGCAGCAGCGACTTCGGCGTGAAGACGATCAGCGGCTTGCGGAACAGGCGGATCATCTGGCGACGCAGCAGGTGGAAGATCTGCGCCGGCGTCGTCGGCTGGACGACCTGCATGTTGTGGTCTGCGCAAAGCTGCAGGTAGCGTTCGATGCGCGCGGACGAGTGCTCCGGACCCTGGCCTTCATAACCGTGCGGCAGCAGCATCGTCAGGCCCGACACGCGGCCCCACTTCACTTCGCCCGACGAGATGAACTGGTCGATCACGACCTGCGCGCCGTTCGCGAAGTCGCCGAACTGGCCTTCCCACAGCACGAGCGTGTTCGGTTCGGCGGTCGAGTAGCCGTACTCGAAACCGAGCACCGCTTCCTCGGACAGCACCGAGTCGATCACCGTGAACTTCGCCTGGCTTTCAGCGACGTTCTGCAGCGGGATGTACGTGCCGTCGTTCCAGCGCTCGCGGTTCTGGTCGTGCAGCACCGCGTGACGGTGCGTGAACGTGCCGCGACCCGAGTCCTGGCCCGTGAGGCGCACCGTGTAGCCGGACGCGACCAGCGACGCGAACGCGAGGTGCTCGCCCATGCCCCAGTCGAGCTTCGCTTCGCCCTTGCCCATCGCGCGGCGGTCGTTGATCACGCGCTCGACGAGCGGGTGAACCTTGAAGTTCTCCGGGATCGTCGTGATGCGTTCGGCGAGGCGCTTCAGTTCCGCGAGCGGCACGGCCGTATCGGCGGCGTCGGTCCACTTGCGGTTCAGGAACGGCACCCAGTCCACCGCGTACTTGCTCTTGAAGTTCGACAGCACCGGATCGATCGTGTGATTGCCTTCGTCCATCGCGGCGCGGTACGCCTTCACGAAGCCATCGCCTTCTTCGGCGGTGATCACACCCTGCTGCACGAGCTTTTCCGCGTACAGCGCACGGGTGCCCGGGTGCTGCGCGATTTTCTTGTACATCAGCGGCTGCGTGAGCGCCGGCGTGTCCTGCTCGTTGTGGCCGAGCTTGCGGAAGCAGACGATGTCGACGACGACGTCCTTGTGGAACTGCATCCGGAAGTCGACGGCCAGCTGCGTCGCGAGCACGACGGCTTCGGGATCGTCGCCGTTCACGTGCAGCACCGGCGCTTCGATCATCTTGACCACGTCGGTGCAGTACAGCGTCGAGCGCGCATCGCGCGGGTCCGACGTCGTGAAGCCGATCTGGTTGTTGATGACGATGTGCAGCGTGCCGTGCGTGCCGTAACCGCGCGTCTGCGCGAGGTTCAGCGTTTCCATCACGACGCCCTGGCCTGCGAAGGCCGCGTCGCCGTGGATCTGCACCGGCAGCACCTGCAGGCCGTTTTCGTCGCCGCGGCGGTCCATCCGGGCCTTCGCGGAACCTTCGACCACCGGATTCACGATTTCGAGGTGCGACGGGTTGAACGCGAGCGACAGGTGGACCGGGCCGCCTTCGGTCGGGACGTCCGACGAGAAGCCCTTGTGGTACTTCACGTCGCCGGCCGGCAGGTCGTCGACGTGCTTGCCTTCGAATTCGGCGAACAGGTCGGCCGGCATCTTGCCGAGCGTGTTGACGAGCACGTTCAGACGGCCTCGGTGGGCCATGCCGATCACGATTTCCTGCACGCCCTTCGCGCCCGCGTGGCGGACGACTTCGTCCATCGACGCGATGAAGCTCTCGCCGCCTTCGAGCGAGAAACGCTTCTGGCCGACGTACTTGGTGTGCAGGAAGCGCTCCAGGCCTTCGGCGGCCGTCAGGCGCTGCAGGATGTGCTTCTTCTTGTCAGCGGTGAAGTTCGGCGTCGAGCGGATCGATTCGAGCTTCTCCTTCCACCAGCGCTTCTGCTCCGGATCGCTGATGTACATGTATTCCGCGCCGATCGTGCCGCAGTACGTGTCGCGCAGCGCCTTCACGATGTCGCGCAGCGACGCGCGCTCAAACCCGAAGTACAGGTTGTTCGCGCTGAACGTCTGGTCCATGTCGGCTTCGGTGAAGTCGTAGAACGCAGGTTCGAGTTCGGGGATGTTCGGGCGCTCGCGGCGCTTCAGCGGATCGAGGTTGGCCCATTGCGAGCCGAGGAAGCGGTATGCGCCGATCAGGGACTGGACGTAAACCTGCTTGCGGGACGCGGCGAGATCCTCGCCGCCGCCGCGGGGAACGAATGCGTTGGCTTTCGCGCGTTGAGCAAACGATTCGACGATCGGGCCGTGAGCGACGTCACTGGCAGCCGACCCATCCGACGACGGCACATTTTGCAGTGCGTCAAAGTATTCGCGCCAGTTGTCGGGGACGGACGCCGGGTTGTCAAGGTATGCTTCGTATAGCTCTTCGACATACGGAGCGTTACCGCCGAACAGATACGAGTTCAGCTGGAACTGCTTCATTGTTTCTGACATTTACGCTCACCTTTCTTCGAGTTTCTCGAGAAATAGCGGGTTACTCAACCTTCCGCGACACGGCCTGACCGTTTAGCGGATTGCGCGAATCAAGTCTGCTTGGAAGGACCTAAAACTGGCATCGCGCAGCATAGCACAGAAGCGGTAACCCCCCTACATCCTATATGCGCATCGAAGCCCGCCGCAGCGGCATTTGCGCGGATTGTGGCGCCCGTTTGCAACGTTCATTTCCGGAATGAGTGCCTAATCGACTCGAAGCCGCCGTAAATGCAAATAAAAAGCCGCCCATGGAGGCGGCTTTTTATTTGAAGGCGATCTGTAAAACACAGCGACCGCCATTGCGATTTTTATCGCGGCACTTAATCCACCGCGACTTCGCGGCTCGCGCGACGGCGCTCATGCTCCTTCAGATGGCGCTTGCGCAGACGGATCGACTGCGGCGTCACCTCGACCAGTTCGTCGTCGTCGATGAATTCGACCGCGTATTCGAGCGACATCTGGATCGGCGGCACGAGACGCACCGCTTCGTCGGTGCCCGACGCACGGACGTTCGTCAACTGCTTGCCCTTGATCGGGTTCACGACGAGGTCGTTGTCGCGGCTGTGAATGCCGATGATCATCCCCTCGTACAGCGCGTCGCCCGGCTTCACGAACATGCGGCCGCGGTCCTGCAGCTTCCACAGCGCATACGCGACCGCCGCGCCGTCGTCCTGCGAGATCAGCACGCCGTTGCGGCGCTCGCCGACCGAACCTTCCCTCACCGGCGCGTATTCGTCGAACACGTGGCTCATCAGGCCGGTGCCGCGCGTCAGCGTCATGAATTCGCTCTGGAAGCCGATCAGCCCGCGCGCCGGAATCCGGTATTCGAGGCGGGTGCGGCCGCGGCCGTCCGACGCCATGTCGAGCATTTCACCCTTGCGGCGCCCCAGTTCTTCCATCACGCCGCCCTGGTGGCCGTCCTCGACGTCCACCGTCAGCAGCTCGTACGGCTCGTGGCGCACGCCGTCCACCTCGTGCATCACGACGCGCGGACGCGACACCGCCAGCTCATAACCCTCGCGGCGCATGTTCTCGATCAGGATCGTCAGGTGCAGTTCGCCGCGGCCCGACACTTCGAACACGGTTTCGTCGCCGGTGTCCTTCACGCGCAGCGCGACGTTGTGGTTCAGCTCCTTCGTCAGACGGTCGCGGATCTGGCGGCTCGTGACGAATTTGCCTTCCTTGCCCGCGAGCGGCGACGAATTGACGAGGAAGTTCATCGTCAGCGTCGGCTCGTCGACGGTAATCATCGGCAGCGCTTCCGGCGCGTCGATCGCGCAGATCGTCGCGCCGATGCCGATGTCCTCGATGCCGTTGATCAGCACGATGTCGCCGGCTTCGGCCGACTCGACCTGCACGCGCTCCAGCCCGTGGAACGACAGCACCTGGTTGATCTTGCGGTTCATCACGTCGCCTTCCGGGCCGAAGCGCAGCGCGACCTGCTGGCCGGGCTTGATGCGGCCGCGGCTGATGCGGCCGACGCCGATCCGGCCGACGTAGGTCGAATAGTCGAGCGACGTGATCTGCAGTTGCAGCGGCGCATCCGGGTCGGCCGGGCGCACCGGCACGTGCTGGAGAATCGCCTCGAACAGCGGGCGCATGTCGCCTTCGCGCGCATCCGGGCTGAGCGACGCGTAGCCGTTCAGGCCCGACGCGTAGACGATCGGGAAGTCCAGTTGCTCTTCGGTCGCGCCGAGCTTGTCGAACAGGTCGAACGTCTGGTTGATCACCCAGTCGATGCGCGCGCCCGGCCGGTCGATCTTGTTGACGACGACGATCGGCTTCAGGCCGAGCGCGAGCGCCTTCTTCGTGACGAAGCGGGTCTGCGGCATCGGGCCCTCGACCGCGTCGACGAGCAGCAGCACCGAGTCGACCATCGACAGCACGCGCTCCACCTCGCCGCCGAAGTCCGCGTGTCCCGGCGTATCGACGATGTTGATGTGGGTGCCTTCGTACTCGACCGCGCAGTTCTTCGCGAGAATCGTGATGCCCCGCTCCTTTTCGATGTCGTTCGAGTCCATGACTCGCTCGGCGATCTGCTGGTTCTCGCGGAACGTGCCGGACTGACGCAGCAGTTGGTCGACGAGCGTGGTCTTGCCGTGGTCGACGTGGGCAATGATGGCAATGTTGCGAAGGGCGCGGGACATAGGAACCTGGAACAGTTGGGTGCGCGAGGATGCCCGACAGGCGCGGCGCCGCCAGGCCGTGTCGGCCGGGCCGTCCGCCGCATATCCGATGCGCGGACTGTCGCAACCCTCGATGACGCACTTTTGGGAACCAAACATTATAGCACGTGAGGATGAACCCATCGTTCGCGTTTCGTGGGCCGAACGGCAACGACGCCGGCGGACGCGCATTCTGCCACGCCGCCCACCCCGGGATTACCCCGTCGGCCCGGAAGAGATCGTTGGAAATTACGAGATAAAACACTTGCTGCGGCAAGTAAGCCTACCTATAATCCGTGCCTGGTCAACCATTGCAGTCGCATCCGAATCATGACCGATCCGACATCCACGCCGCCCCCGGACCTGCGCGACTACGCGTTCGGCGAGAGCGTCGGCTACCTGATCTCGCGCGCGAAATCGACCATCTCGAACATGGTCACGCAGCGCACGCTCGCGGAACTGGGCGTCACGAGCCAGCAGGCGAGCGTGCTGTTCATGGTCGCAAGCGGCAAGTGCCTGCTCGCCGCCGAACTCGCGCGCGAGTATGGGATCGACGCGAGCGCGGTCACGCGGCTCGTCGACCGGCTCGAAAAACGCGGCCTGCTCCAGCGCGTGCGCAGCTCGGAAGACCGCCGCGCGGTACGTCTCGCGCTCACGCCCGAAGGCGAGGCGATCGCCGCCCGGATGCCGCCCATCTTCACCGGCGTCATCGACAGCCTGACGAACGGCTTCACGCCGGAAGAGATCGGCTTCCTGAAAAGCATGCTGCGGCGGATCCTCGCGAACAGCGGCAGCTGCTGCGACACGGGCGACAGCGGCACCCCGCCCGCCAATCCGTGACCGGGCATCAGTCCCGAAAATCATTGTGACCGACAAAAAAACGGCATCGTCCAGCATCACCTCTTACTCTCACGCAACGAGACGAGCAATGAACTCCCAGACCCTGTCCACGCCGGCGCTGTCGTGCCGGGCCGCCGTCGCCGCCGCGCTGACGGCGCTCGCCCTGTCCGGGTGCGTGAACTACCTCGGCATCAGGAGCGATAAGGCCATCGCGCCGCCGGCGCAGTTCGAGACCGCGCAGAGCATCCCCGCGCAGGGCGGCCAGTGGCCGACGCTCGACTGGGCGAACCAGTTCGGCGACCCGCAACTGCCGAAGCTGATCGACGAGGCGCTCGAAGGCAGCCCCACGATCGCGCAGGCGCAGGCGCGGCTCGCGAAGGCATCGGCATACATCGAAACGTCGCGCTCGGCGCTGTTCCCGAAGGTCGGCGCGCAGTATTCGTGGAGCCGCGAACTGTATTCGGGCAACGGCCTGTTCCCGCCGCCGTACGGCGGCTCGTGGTTCAGCGAGAACAACGCGCTCGCGAGCGCGTCGTGGGAACTGGACCTGTGGGGCAAGAACCGCCAGCGGCTCGCCGAGGCGGTGTCGCAGCAGCGCGCGGCCGACGCGGACGTGCAGCAGGCGCGCGTGACGCTCGCGTCGTCGGTCGCCCGCACCTACAACCAGCTTGCTCAGCTCTACGCGCTGCGCGACATCGCCGCGCACGAAATCGACAACCGCCGCACGATCGGCTCCATCACGAACGGCCGCGTGACCGCCGGCCTCGACACGAACGTCGAGAAGCAGACCGCGAGCGGCAACCTCGCGACGAGCCAGGCGAACCTGTCGCAGATCGACGGCCAGATCCAGACCGTCCGCTATCAGCTGGGCGCGCTGCTCGGCAAGGGGCCGGACCGCGGCCTGCAGATCGCGCAGCCGGTGCTGAACCCGGTCGCCGACGTCACGCTGCCGGACAATCTGCCGGCCGACCTCGTCGCGCGCCGCCCGGACATCGTCGCCGCGCGCTGGCAGGTCGAAGCCGCGATGCACGGCGTGAAGGAGGCGAAGGCCGAGTTCTATCCGGACGTGAACCTCGCGGCCGGCTTCGGCTTCGACGCGTTCGGCTGGGGCCGCTTCCTGAACTACGCGAGCCGCCAGGCGAACATCGGCCCGGCGATCCATCTGCCGATCTTCGACGCGGGCGAACTGCGCGCGCAGTTGAAGGGCCGTTATGCCGACTTCGACCTCGACGTCGCGAACTACAACCAGACGCTGATCAACGCGTTCAACGACGTCGCGACACAGGTGTCGTCGATCCGCTCGGCCGACCGCCAGCTGGTCGACGCCGACCGCGCGCTCGAAGCGTCGACGAACGCGTGGCATCTGGCGGTGATCCGCTACCGCGCGGGTCTGTCCGAGCAGTTGCAGGTGCTGACGGCCGACCAGAACCGCCTCGCGGCCGAACAGACCGTGACGAACCTGCGGATGCAGCGCCGCGACATGCAGCTGGCGCTGATCAAGTCGCTCGGCGGCGGCTTCGACGCGACGCAGGCGGGCCTCGTGCCGCCGGCCGAGGTCGGCTCCGACGCCGCGAGCCGCACGGTCGCGACCCGCGACGCGTCGAACTGACCAGCACGGCCGCACTAAAAACGAACGAAACGAACACGCCAGAAAGAACCCGGAGATCCTTTCCCATGAGCACCCCCCAGCAGCCTGCCGGCACCCCGCAGCCGAACGCGAGCAACGGCAAGCGCCGCCGCATGATGACGCTGCTCGTCCTTGTGATCGTGATTGCCGCGATCGCGTACGGGCTCTACTACTTCCTCGTCGCGCGCTTCACCGAGAGCACCGACGACGCGTACGTGAACGGCAACGTCGTGCAGATCACGCCGCAGGTCAGCGGCACCGTGATCTCGGTGAAGGCCGACGACACGCAGACCGTCAAGACCGGCGACCCGCTCGTGCTGCTCGACCCGGCCGACGCGCGCGTTGCGCTCGAACAGACCGAGGCGACGCTCGCGCAGACCGTGCGCCAGGTGCGCGGCCTGTTCGCCGACGACAGCCAGTACCAGGCGCAGGTCGCGATTCGCCAGTCCGACCTGTCGCGCGCCCAGGACGACCTGCGCCGCCGCATGCTGGTCGCGCAGACCGGCGCCGTGTCGCAGGAAGAAATCTCGCACGCGCGCGACGCCGTGCGCAGCGCGGAAGCCGCGCTCGACGCTGCGCAGCAGCAGCTCGCCGCGAACCGTGCCCTGATCGCGAACACGACGATCGCGAACCACCCGAACGTCGAAGCCATCGCCGCGAAGGTCCGCGACGCGTATCTCGCGAATGCGCGCAACACGCTGCCCGCGCCGGTCACCGGCTACGTCGCGAAACGCTCGGTGCAGGTCGGCCAGCGCGTGTCGCCGGGCACGCCGCTGATGTCGGTCGTGCCGCTGAACTCGCTGTGGGTCGACGCGAACTTCAAGGAAGTGCAGCTGAAGCACATGCGCATCGGCCAGCCGGTCGAGATGACCGCCGACGTGTACGGCTCGTCGGTCGTCTATCACGGCAAGGTGGTCGGCTTCTCCGCCGGCACCGGCTCCGCGTTCTCGCTGTTGCCCGCGCAGAACGCGACCGGCAACTGGATCAAGGTGGTCCAGCGCCTGCCGGTGCGGATCTCGCTCGATCCGGCCGACCTCGAAAAGCACCCGCTGCGCATCGGCCTGTCGATCCAGGCGGACGTGAACATCCGCGACGACGCGGGCAGCCAGCTCGGCAACGCACAGAACACCGTGCTCGAAACCGACGTGTTCGCGAAATACGGCGCCGAAGCCGACGCGGAAATCGCGCGGATCATCGCGGAAAACGCCGGCCCGAACGGCGGCAAGGCGACCGTGTCTTCGCCGGCCCCGCGCACGTCGAAGCCGATGTAAGCGGCCCCGACCGTACCGACCTGTTTCCATGGCACAACAACAAGCTGTCGTCCATCCGCCGCTGCAAGGCGCGCAACTCGTGATCGGCACCATCGCGGTGTCGCTCGCGGTGTTCATGAACGTACTCGACACGTCGATCGCGAACGTGTCGATCCCGTCGATCTCCGGCGACCTCGGCGTGTCGTCCGACCAGGGCACATGGGTCATCACGTCGTTCGCGGTCGCGAACGCGATCTCGGTGCCGCTGACCGGCTGGCTCACCGACCGCATCGGCCAGGTGCGCCTCTTCATGGCGTCGATCATCCTGTTCGTGATCTCGTCGTGGATGTGCGGCCTCGCGCCGACGCTGCCGTTCCTGCTCGCGTCGCGCGTGCTGCAGGGCGCGGTCGCCGGCCCGATGATCCCGCTGTCGCAGACGCTGCTGCTCGCGAGTTATCCGCGCGCGAAAGCGCCGGTCGCGCTGTCGATGTGGTCGATGACGACGCTGATCGCGCCGGTCGCCGGTCCGATCCTCGGCGGCTGGATCTCCGACAACATCTCGTGGCCGTGGATCTTCTACGTGAACATCCCGGTCGGCATCGTCGCGGCGCTCGCGACGTGGGCGATCTTCCGCAACCGCGACTCGGTCGTGAAGAAGGCGCCGATCGACGGCGTCGGCCTCGGGCTGCTGATCGTCTGGGTCGGCTCGCTGCAGGTCATGCTCGACAAGGGCAAGGACCTCGACTGGTTCTCGTCGACGACGATCGTCGCGCTCGCGCTGATCGCGGTGATCGCGTTCGCGTTCTTCGTCGTGTGGGAGCTGACCGAGGCGCACCCGGTCGTCGATCTGTCGCTGTTCGCGCGGCGCAACTTCACCGGCGGCACGATCGCGCTGTCGATCGGCTACGGGCTCTACTTCGGCAACCTCGTGCTGCTGCCGCTGTGGCTGCAGACCGACATCGGCTACACGGCGACCGACGCCGGCCTCGTGATGGCGCCGGTCGGCGTGTTCGCGGTGCTGCTGTCGCCGCTGACCGGCCGCATCCTGCCGCGCACCGATCCGCGCTACATCGCGACGGTCGCGTTCCTCGTGTTCGCGCTGTGCTTCTGGATGCGTTCGCGCTACACGACCGACGTCGACACGTGGTCGCTCGCGCTGCCGACGCTCGTGCAAGGCGTCGGGATGGCGGGGTTCTTCATCCCGCTCGTGTCGATCACGCTGTCGGGGCTGCCGGGCCACCGGATTCCGGCCGCGTCGGGCCTGTCGAACTTCGTGCGGATCATGTGCGGCGGGATCGGCACGTCGATCTTCCAGACCGCGTGGGACCACCGGACGATCATGCACCACGCGCAGCTGACCGAGCAGGCGAACTCGGGCAACCCGACGTTCGCGCAGTCGATCCAGCAGATGCAGAACGTGGCGGGCCTGAACGAATCGCAGGCGCATGGGCTGTTCAATTCGATGGTCACGCAGCAGGCTGCACAGCTCGGCGTGAACGATCTGTTCTACATCTCGGCCGGTATCTTCGTGCTGCTGATCGGGCTGATCTGGATCACGCGGCCCGAGCGGGCGAATGCCGATGCGGGGGCGGCGGCTTCGGCCGCGCACTGAGTCGCGGCTTCTTCGCTGACTGTCCGATGCAACACCGGCCGCTCGTCATGAGCGGCCGGTGTGCGTTTACGACCTTGCCGCGATCTGCTGCCCGCCCGTCCCTTCGCGCAGTTCGGCACCGGACTGGCGAAGAATGTGCGCGGCGGACGTCAACGCGAGCGACGCCATGATCGCCGCGACGACGAGGTCCGGCCACGCGGAACGCGTGCCGAACACGCCGAGCGCGGCGAGCAGCACCGCGACGTTGCCGAGCACGTCGTTGCGCGTGCAGAGCCACACGCTGCGCATGTTGCTGTCGCCGTCGCGGTAGCTCAACAGCAGCGCCGCGACGACGCCGTTCGCGAGCAGCGCGGCGGTGCCGACCGCGCCCATGGTCGGCGCGCCCGGCACGCGCCCCGTGTGCAGATGCCATCCGGCGACGCCGAGCACCCACGCGCCGAACACGATCATCGACACGGCCTTGAGCCGCGACGCGCGCGCCCGGGCGGTCAGGCTCAATCCCAGCACGAGAAGGCTGATGCCGTAATTCGCGGCATCGCCGAGAAAATCGACGGAATCGGCGAGCAGCGACACCGATCCGCTGCGCAGCCCCGACACGATCTCGACCGCGAACATCGCGACGTTGATCGCGAGCGCGGCCCACAACAACCGGCGATAACGCGACTGACGCAGACTCGCTGCATCGTCGCAGTGGTGACAACAGGCTCCCGACATCGCTTCGCTCCAGATGGATCCAAAGCGGGTATCGTGGACCCTGTAGCCACTACAGGGTCAAGCGATGACCAACCCCTATTCGATCGGCGACCTGAGCCGGCTCTCCGGCGTCAACGTCGAAACCATCCGGTATTACGAAAAAGTCGGTCTGCTGCCGGCGGCGAAACGCGCCGGCAACGGCTACCGGCAATACGACGACGCGTCGCTCGACCGCCTCGCGTTCGTGCGGCGCGGCCGCGAACTCGGCTTCACGATCGACGAGATACGCGAGTTGCTCGGCCTCGCGGATCATCCCGACCGCCCGTGCGCGGACGCGGACCGGATGACGCGGGCGCATCTCGACGACATCGAGGGAAAGATTCGCGACCTCCAGCGGATGCGGCACGCGCTGATCGAAGTAGCGAATTGCGACAGCCGCACGGCCGCGCATTGCCAGTTGCTGCAGGCGCTCGCGCGGCCCGGTCTGAACTGAAGAGCGCCAGGCAGGCGCTGGTCCGGCTCTTACTGCTCGCCGCTCACGACGAGACGCTCCGGCGCGAGCACGCCGTCCGCCGCCTTCGCGACGCCGAGCAGCCGGCCGTCGTCGCCGTACACGCGCACGCGCGGCACAGCGCCGTTCGATCCGTCGAACGACGCGATCTCGTCCAGCCGCAGCCGCTGCCCGTGCATGAAGCGGCGCGTCGCGTCCGCGCCCAGCTCGACGCGCGGAAACGTCGATAGCAGCGCATCGACCGGTTGCAGCCACGCGTCGCGCACGGCGTCATCCGCCTCGGACAGCGCGTCGAGCGTCACCGCGTGATCGAGCGTCAGCGCGCCGACGCCGATGCGCCGCAGCGCGACCAGATGCGCGCCGCAGCCCAGCGCCTCGCCGATGTCCTCGGCGAGCGTGCGCACATAAGTCCCCTTGCTGCACGTCACGCGGAACGTCACGTCCGGCAGCGCGCACGCGAGCAGTTCGAGCGCATGGATCGTCACCGCGCGCCCTTCCCGCTCGACGGTCTGCCCGGCGCGCGCGTATTCGTACAACGGCTTGCCGTCGCGCTTCAGCGCCGAATACATCGGCGGCACCTGCACGATGTCGCCGCGAAACGCGTCGAGCGACGCGCGCACCGCGGCTTCGTCGCACGACACCGGGCGCGTGTCGATCACGTCGCCTTCGGCGTCGCCGCTCGCGGTGCGGATGCCGAGCCGCATCGTCGCGTCGTAGGTCTTGTCCGCTTCGAGCAGATCCTGCGAGAACTTCGTCGCCTCCCCGAAACACAGCGGCAGCAGACCCGACGCGAGCGGATCGAGCGTGCCGGTATGCCCGGCCTTCTTCGCGCGATAGAGACGCTTCGCGCGGATCAGCGCATCGTTGCTGGAGAGGCCGACCGGCTTGTCGAGCAGCAGCACGCCGTCGAGCAGTCGGCGCGGCACCTTCGGCCGCGCGGGTTGGGAGGATGCAGTCATGTCAGGCGGGGTAGGCGGCGAGGCAACGCACGGGGAAACAGCGCAAAACGCGGCGCAGCGCGACGACACGCAACGCTCGCGCGTTACGCCGCCGCACGTTTTACGCCGCCGGTGAGGCTCAGTCGTCCTTCGCGCGGGTCGCGTTCGCTTCGTCGATCAGGCGCGACATCTCGACCGCTTTTTCGATCGTCTTGTCGTAGTGGAAATGCAGCGTCGGCACCGTATGGATGTGCAGCCGCTTGAACAGCAGGTTGTGCAGATGGCCGGCCGCGTGGTTCAGCGCCTCCTGGGTCTGCAGCGGATCGCCGGTCAACGTCGTGAAATAGACCTTCGCGTGCGCATAATCCGGCGTCAGCTCGACGCTCTGGATCGTGACGAGGCCGATCCGCGGGTCCTTGACCTCGCGCGCCACCAGTTCCGACAGATCGCGCTGGATCTGGTCGGCAATCTGCACGTTGCGATTCGGAGAGGAACGTCTCTTGTTCATGATGGGTCCAGCGCCGGGTGACCGGCGAAACGGCGGGCGTCCGCGAACGCGGCCCCGCCCAAAAAACAACGGGCGGAGCCGGCCAGCGCCCGCCCCGCCCGCATGCGTCGCGCCGACTGCTTACAGCGTACGCGCGACTTCGGTGATCTCGAACACCTCGAACTGATCGCCTTCGACGATGTCGTTGAAGTTCTTGATCGACATACCGCACTCGAAGCCCTGCTTCACTTCCTTCACATCGTCCTTGAAGCGCTTCAGCGAATCCAGCTCGCCGGTGTGGATCACCACGTTGTTGCGCAGCACGCGCACCGACGACGAACGCTTGACGATGCCGTCCGTGACCATACAGCCGGCCACCGCGCCGACCTTCGGCACCTTGAACACCTGGCGTACCTCGACCATGCCGGTCACGACCTCGCGCTTCTCCGGCGCGAGCATGCCCGACATCGCCGCCTTCACTTCATCCACTGCGTCGTAGATGATGTTGTAGTAGCGGATGTCGACGCCGTTCGCCTCGGCCAGCTTGCGCGCCTGCGCATCCGCACGCGTGTTGAAGCCGATGATGACCGCCTTCGACGCCGTCGCGAGGTTGACGTCGTTCTCGCTGATGCCGCCGACCGCGCCGTGCACGATCTGCACGCGCACTTCGTCGGTGGACAGCTTGAGCAGCGCGTGAACCAGCGCTTCCTGCGAGCCCTGCACGTCCGCCTTGACGATGAGCGGCAGGTACTGCACTTCGCCTTCGCCCATCTGCTCCAGCATGTTCTCCAGCTTCGCGGCCTGCTGCTTCGCCAGCTTCACGTCGCGGAACTTGCCCTGGCGGAACAGCGCGATTTCGCGCGCCTTGCGCTCGTCCGGCAGCACGATCACTTCCTCGCCGGCCGCCGGCACTTCGGACAGACCCTGGATCTCGACCGGAATCGACGGGCCGGCTTCCTTCGTCGGCTTGCCGGTTTCGTCGAGCATTGCGCGCACGCGGCCGTAAGCGGAACCCGCGAGCACCATGTCGCCGCGGTTGAGCGTGCCGGACTGCACGAGCACCGTCGCGACCGGACCCTTGCCCTTGTCGAGCTTCGCTTCGATCACGAGGCCCTTCGCCGGCGCTTCGACCGGCGCCGTCAGTTCGAGCACTTCGGCTTGCAGCAGCACGTTTTCGAGCAGTTCGTCGATGCCCGCGCCGGTCTTCGCCGACACCGACACGAACGGCGAGTCGCCGCCGTACTCTTCCGGCACGACGCCTTCCGCGACGAGTTCCTGCTTCACGCGATCCGGATTCGCATCCGGCTTGTCGATCTTGTTGATCGCGACGACGAGCGGCACGCCGCCCGCCTTCGCGTGCGCGATCGCTTCCTTCGTCTGCGGCATCACGCCGTCGTCGGCCGCGACCACCAGAATCACGATGTCGGTCGCCTTCGCGCCGCGCGCCCGCATCGCGGTGAACGCCTCGTGGCCCGGCGTGTCGAGGAACGTGATCACGCCGCGCGGCGTTTCCACGTGGTACGCGCCGATGTGCTGCGTAATCCCGCCCGCTTCGCCTGCCGCCACCTTCGCGCGGCGGATGTAGTCGAGCAGCGAGGTCTTGCCGTGGTCGACGTGACCCATCACGGTGACGACCGGCGGACGCGGCAGTTGCTCCGCATCCGTCGTGGTTTCCTGACCTTCGATCAGCAGCGCTTCCGGATCGTCGAGCTTCGCGGCGACCGCACGGTGACCGAGTTCCTCGACGATGATCATCGCCGTTTCCTGGTCGAGCATCTGGTTGATCGTGACCATCTGGCCGAGCTTCATCATCACCTTGATGACTTCCGAAGCCTTCACCGACATCTTGTGCGCGAGATCGGCGACGGTGATCGTCTCCGGCACGTGCACTTCGCGCACGATCGGCTCGGTCGGCGCCTGGAACGACGAACCCGCGTCCTGATGCTTGCCGCGTCCCTTCGGACCGCCGCGCCAGCCGCGATCGACGCCGCCGCTCGAATCGCCGCGGGTCTTGATGCCGCGACGCTTCGCGGCGTCGTCCTGCCAGCCGCTCTTGCCGGTGCCCGGCTTCTTGTTGCGGTCGCCGGCGGTCGTCGATGCCGGCGCCGACGACGGCGCGGCGGCAGCCGGCTTCTTCGCGGCGGCGGCCGGACGCGCGCCCGCTTCGCCAGCCGGACGGGCCGGCTTGTGCAGCGTGCCCTTCGCTTCCGCGGGCTTCGGCGGCTCGACCGGTTTCGGCGGTTCGGGCGCCTTCACCTGCGCCTTGCGCGGCGTGTTCATCATTTCGCGGATCGCGCGCGCTTCGGCTTCCGCCGCCGCGCGACGACGGGCGATTTCTTCCTGTTCGAGACGCGCCTTTTCGACGGCCTCGCGCGCGGCGTCCTCGGCCTTCTTCGCGGCTTCGCGCTGCGCGGCGCGCTCGGCGGCCGCGCGCTGCTCGTCCTGCTCCGCGTTCGCGGCCGGCGCGGCGCGCTGCGCCTCGACGGCCTGCGCGGCGAGTTCGCGGGCGGCGGCTTCGGCAGCGGCCTTCTTCTTGCCCGCTTCCTCTTCCGCGCGACGCCGCTCGGCTTCGGCGGCTTCTTCGCGTGCACGACGCTCCGCCTCTTCGAGCGCGAGGCGCTCCTGGCGTTCCTTCAGTTCCTGAGCCTGACGTTCGAGCAACTCGGCTTCGCGGCGCGCTTCTTCCTCGCGGCGCTGAAGCTCGACATCCTCGGCGGCAACGGCCTCGGCTGCGTGATCCGATGTCTCCGCCTGATCGGCGGACTCGTCGCGGCGGACGAACGTGCGCTTCTTGCGCACCTCGACCTGAATGGTGCGAGCCTTGCCCGTCGCGTCGGACTGCTTGATCTCCGACGTATGCCGGCGCGTCAGCGTGATCTTGCGCTTGTCCGCGTCGTTCGAACCGTGCGACTTGCGCAAGTGATCGAGCAGGCGCGCCTTGTCGGTCTCAGACAGCGCGTCGTCCTCGCTCGCCTTCTGGACGCCCGCCGCCTGCAACTGCTCAAGCAGCACGCCTGCAGGCATTTTCAGTTCCGCGGCAAATTGGGCTACGTTGTTACTCGCCATTCATTCCTCTTAGTGCAAGGACACGTTCCTTGCGGTTGACATCGGATCGTGCGGCCCTGGTGGCTTTAACGCATCGAAGCGTCGAAACCGGCCGCGTTCAGTTCAGTGGGTCATGGTCGTTTCCTGCTCGTCGCTCACTGGAACCAGTGTTCACGTGCTTTCATGATCAACGCCTTCGCGGCGTCCTCTTCCATTCCCGTCATTTCAACCAGCTCGTCCACGGCCAGCTCCGCGAGTTCGTCGCGCGTATGGATCTCGTGCTGCGCGAGCTTGCCGAGCAGTTCCTGATCCATGCCGTCGAGGCTCTTCAGATCCAGAGCGGCGCTTTCGACTTTCTCCTCGTTCGCGATCGCCATCGTCAGCAACGCATCGCGCGCGCGGTTGCGCAGTTCGTGCACGGTGTCCTCGTCGAACGCCTCGATTTCCAGCATTTCGTTGAGCGGCACGTACGCGATCTCTTCGAGGCTCGTGAAACCCTCGTCGATCAGGATGTCGGCGACTTCCTCGTCGACGTCGAGACGCGCCATGAACAGGTCGCGCAGCACCGTGCGCTCCTGGTTCTGCTTCTGCGCGGATTCGTCCGGCGTCATGATGTTGATCTGCCAGCCGGTCAGCTCGCTGGCGAGACGCACGTTCTGGCCGCTGCGGCCGATCGCGACCGCCAGCTCGCTTTCGTCCACGACGACGTCCATCGAATGCTTTTCTTCATCGACGACGATCGACTGGACGGCTGCCGGCGCGAGTGCGCCGATCACGAACTGGGCGGGATCTTCCGACCATAGCACGATGTCGACGTTCTCGCCACCGAGCTCGTTTCGCACCGCCTGCACGCGCGAACCGCGGATGCCGACGCAGGTGCCGATCGGGTCGATCCGCTTGTCGTACGCGACGACGCCGATCTTCGCGCGCACGCCCGGATCGCGCGCGGCCGCCTTGATTTCGAGGAGGCCCTGCTCGATTTCCGGCACTTCCATCTCGAACAACTTCATCAGGAATTCCGGCGCGGTGCGCGACAGCTCGATCTGCGGGCCGCGCGCGGTGCGATCGACCTTGCCGATCCACGCGCGCACACGGTCGCCGACCCGCAGGTTTTCCTTCGGGATCAACTGGTCGCGGCGCAGCAACGCCTCGACGCGGCCCGATTCGACGATGAAGTTGCCCTTGTCGAGCCGCTTCACCGTGCCGGTCATGATGCTTTCGCCGCGTTCGAGGAAATCATTCAGGATCTGCTCGCGCTCCGCGTCGCGGACCTTCTGCAGGATCACCTGCTTCGCGGCCTGTGCGCCGATGCGGCCGAACTCGATCGACGGCACCGGCTCTTCGATGTAGTCGTCGAGCTGCGCGTCGGGCTTCTGCTCGCGCGCTTCGAACAGCAGGATTTCCTGATCCGGCTCCTGCAGGCCCGCCTCGTCCGGCACGACGCGCCAGCGGCGATACGTTTCGTGCTCGCCGCTCTCGCGGTCGATATGGACGCGAATGTCCGCATCCTCGTCGAAGAGTTTCTTGGAGGCCGATGCAAGCGCCGCTTCAAGGGCGGCAAAAACCACGTCCTTGTCGACATTCTTCTCGCGTGCCAGCGCATCCACCAGCATCAACACTTCGCGACTCATTGTTTGCGGCTCCTAAAGTCAACTTTCGGGACAAGGCGTGCGCGATCGATGTCCGCGAGCGTGAAATCCAGCATCGCGGCCCCTGCCTTCCCTTCGAATTCCAGACCGATGGTGTCGCCTTGCGGAGCATGCAGGATGCCCCGGTACGATTTCCGTCCGTCCAATGGCTTTTTCAATGTGATGACCGCCTCGCTGCCTGCGAAGCGCTCGAAGTCCGCGAGTTTCTTCAGCGGGCGGTCGAGACCGGGCGACGAGACTTCCAGCCGCTCGTAGTCGATGTTCTCGACCGTCAGAACGTGCTGCAGCTGACGCGTGACCTTCTCGCAATCCTCGATCGCGATGCCCGCGGGCTGATCGATGTACACGGCCAGCATCCCGCGCCCGGTGCGTTCGAGGTCGACAAGCTCGTAACCGAGCCCGGTCACGGTGGTTTCAATCAGTTCCGTCAGTTGCACAGTGCCCACTCCAGATGTTTGCGCGTCGAGCCTGCGCCACATCCCGCGGGCCGCGCGCTGGTTGAGCGCGCGCTCCTTGCACAGATTGCGATGCCCACGGGTGACGACCACGAACCGGTCAACCAAAAAAAAATGGGCGAAACGCCCATCTTCTTCTAACTCTTGCAACCGGTGGTCGTACCTGAGCAGCAAATGAAAAAAGCCGCACGCCCAGCGACTTTGTGATTCTAGCCTTTTTTTGACACCAACGCAAACCGGAGAGGCCGGCTGGAGCGTTGTCGGGGCGGATCGAACCCGTGTCGGATCGCGGTTTTTCCGGGCTTTTGCACAGCATTCACGACCCATGCAGGTTGCATCGGAATGTGCCGCGGATCGCTTGTTGCGCGCACCCCGGACAGCGCCGGCCACGCGCATCGAAACCGGGCGATGACATCAAGTTTCGCCCGCCTCCTTGCAGCCTCCGGCTCAGTGACCGCGCGTGCGGTTGCGCGGCGCGCCGCGCTGCCTGGTGCCGGCAGGGCTGTTGCCCGCAGGACGGCCGCCGTTCGCGCTGTTGCCCGCGGGCCGGCGATTGCCGTTCGCGTTGCCCGGCGCCGACGCGCGCTTGCCCGACGTCGCTCCACGGTTGCCGGCCGCCGGCGCACGATTGCCGTCGACCTCGCGGCCGCGGTTGCCCGCATTGCCGCCGCGATTGCCGTAGCCGGTACCAAGGCCGCCGCCCGCGCCGCCGCCGAACCCGGACGCCGCGCCGCGCCGACCCTGGCGCTGCTGGTTCAGATTGCTGTGCGCGGTCAGCACCGGCTCGCGGTTGATGAAGCCCATCGACGTCTGCATCGGGTCCGGCTGGCGACGCTCCTGCGTGCCGTTGCGCCCCCCCTTCTCCTCGGCCGGCGCCTTCAGCCCGACCGACGACAGCAGGCTGCGCACCTGGTTGTCCTCCAGCTCTTCCCAGCGGCCGCGCTTGAGGCCGCGCGGCAGCGAGATCGGGCCGTGCCGCGTGCGGATCAGGCGGCTCACCATCAGGCCGACCGCTTCGAACATCCGCCGCACTTCGCGGTTGCGCCCTTCGGCGAGCGCGACGTGGTACCAGTGATTCGTGCCTTCGCCGCCGCCGTCGCGAATGCGCAGAAAATTCGCCGGGCCGTCGTCGAGTTCGACGCCGTGCAGCAGTTTCTGCCGGTTGCCCTCGGACAGTTCGCCGACGACGCGCACCGCGTATTCACGCTCGACGCTGTAGCGCGGATGCATGAACCGGTTCGCGAGGTCGCCCGACGTCGTCAGCATCAGCAGACCTTCGGTGTTGAAGTCGAGCCGGCCGACCGCGAGCCACTTCGCGGTCTTCATCGGCGGCAGCTTGTCGAACACCGACGGACGGCCTTCCGGATCCGCATGACTGACGATCTCGCCGGTCGGCTTGTGATACAGCAGCACGCGCGGCGGCTTGTTCTGCAGCTTGCGCTTGACCGGCTTGCCGTTGATCCGCACCTGGTCGGTCGGCATGATCCGCTGGCCGATGTGCGCCGGCTCGCCGTTCACCGACACGCGGCCGGCGACGATCAGCTCTTCCATCTCGCGACGGGAGCCCATGCCCGCTTCGGCGAGCACCTTGTGCAGCTTCGGCGCGTCGTCGTCCGGGCTCAGCACGCGCTTCGGCTGCTGCGGGCGGCCGCCGCGGCGCAGCATCGGCGCGCGCACGCCGGCACCGGCGCCCGCGCCGTTGTCGGCGTCGAACGCCGGCGACGTCACGTACAGGAACAGATCGTCCTGGGCGGTCTCGCCGGTCGCGGCCGGCGCGTCGCCGCCGCGGCTCTTCTGGCGCTTGCCGGCCTGCTGCGGCTTGTCCGCGCCGCCCGCGTTGTTGCGGCGGCCCGGCTGTTTCTTCGCACCGGCGTCCTTGCGCGGCATCCGCACCTGCGCGACGACGACGCCGTCCGGCGGCGTCTCGGTGACGGCGGCGGGCGCCGGAGCGGCATCGGCCGGCGCGGCGTCCTTCGCCTTCGCGCCCGCACGGCGGCGCGCGATCAGGCTGCGGGGACCCCGGCGCAGGCCGCGGCGCGGACGTTCGTCGCCGTCCGGGCGCGAGTTCTCGCCATCGGCCTGGCCGGCACGCGGTTCATCGGCACGCGCGGCGGACGCAACACGCGCGGAGTCCGGCGCGTCGCTCGAATCGGTGTCGTGGATATCTGTCAAAACAACCTCGAATGTCAGGTCGCGCGCCCCGTTGCGGGGCGCGTCAAAAGTGCTTGTTGCGTCAGACGCCGCGCGTGGCGGCTTCGTCGCCGGTCAGGACGCGGTCGTCGGAGACCGTGCCGCGGCTCGTTTCTGCTTCGTGATCCGCCGGTCCGGCGGCCTGCTCGCCGGGCGCGTTCCCGCGCGCCGGCCCGTTTTCCTGTGCGGACCCGTCGTCCGCGTGCGCCGGAGCGCCTGCGCTCCCGGCGTCCGCTGCCGCGTCGTCCTCTGCGGGCGATGCGGCGCTGCCAACGTTTGCGTCGCCGGTCGAATCCTCGTCGGACCAAACCGCGGACGTGGCGTCGTGTTCGTCGCCAGCCGTCTGCGCCAGCGCGTCTTCCGGTTGCGCAGATACCGCGCCTGCTCCCGGCGTTTGCTGCACGTCAACATCCGGCGGTGCGTCCACTGGCGCCTGTTCTTCGCCGGTTTCCGTCTGCGCGGCGGTTGCGCTGGCTTCCACGAACTGCGCTTCCCCAGCGTCGTTCGCCTGCGCCGTGTCGCCGCCTGCGGACTCCGTCGCGACCGGTTGCGCCGCGTCGCTGTCCGCAAACTCGATCGCGTGTTGCGCAAGCAACTGCTCACGCAGTTGCCCGGACGGATCGTCGAGCGGCGGCAGTTCGTCCAGCGCCTTCAGCCCGAGGTCGTCGAGGAACTGGCGCGTCGTCGCGTACAGCGCGGGACGGCCCGGCACGTCGCGATGACCGATCACCTCGATCCAGCCGCGATCCTCCAGCTGCTTGACGACCTGCGTGTTGACCGTCACGCCGCGAATCTCCTCGATATCGCCGCGCGTGACCGGCTGCCGGTACGCGATGATCGCCAGCGTCTCCAGCACCGCGCGCGAATAACGCGGCGGCTTTTCCGGATGCAGCCGTTCGAGATACGGCCTCATCGACGGCTTGCTCTGGAACCGCCAGCCCGATGCGAGCCCCACCAGCTCCACGCCGCGCCCGGACCATTCGCGTCTCAAATCGTCGAGCAGCGTGCGCACGGTGTCGGCCGACACGTCATCCGCGAACAGCTTGCGCAGGTCGCCGAGCTTGAGCGGCTCCTGAGCGCAGATCAATGCAGTCTCGAGGACGATCTTCGCCTCTTGGGTATTCATGCAGCCAGGTCAGACCTTAAGTCAGGTTCAAGGAACCGGATCAGACGGAACGGATTGGAACTGGAGACGCGCTCGCCCGATTCTGATCGGTCATATTGATGGGAGCACGCGCCGGGGGGTCGCAATGCAGGCACTAGAGCCTGACCCAGCCAGACGGAGCAGCGAAATTCCCGTGAGGAATCGCGTGACTGAGCGCCATCTTACGCAAAAACGCCGGGGGCGTAAAGAAGCCTTGCGCAAGCCGTGCGGCATGCATCGGGCCGTGGCGGCGACGTCCCATCGCGGCGTGCCGCCGGCCGTACGCATCGCGCGCGGCGTCCGACAGTTTCATCCGACGAACGCGCTGCGCGATTTCGCCCACCCTGTCGCCCATCCGTCAGCGCGCCGCGTGCTGCCGCAGATAGGACGCGAGCCGCTCGACGCCCTGGTCGAGCCGCGCCGGATCGCACGCGTAACACCAGCGCACGAAACCCTCGCCTTCGGGGCCGAACGCGCTGCCCGGCGCGAGTCCGAGGCCCGCTTCGCGCACCAGCGCCTTGCACAGGTCGAGGCTCTTCTGCGCACCCGGCAGCGAGAAAAACAGGTACATCGCGCCGTGCGGCGCCTTCACGTCGACGCCCGGCAGCGCGGACAACGCCGCCGCGAGGTGGTCGCGCGACGCGCGCAGGTCGGCGACCAGCCGGCGCGTGTACGGCTCGCCCTGCTCGACCGCCGCGATGCCCGCCTGCTGCACGAATGCCGGCGCGCACGACGTGTTGTATTCGACCAGCTTGCCGAGATCGTCCATCAGGTCGCGCGGCGCGACCATCCAGCCGAGCCGCCAACCGGTCATCAGCCACGCCTTCGAGAACGAGTTCACGCAGATCAGCCGCTCGTCGCGCGACGCGAGGTCGAGGAACGACGGCGCGGTGCGGGCGTCGGTGTCGCCGTAGTACAGCCGCTCGTACACCTCGTCGGCGACGATCCAGATGCCGTGCCGCCGGCAATGGTCGAGCACCGCCTGCTGCTCCGCGCGCGTCATCACCCAGCCGGTCGGATTGTTCGGCGAGTTGATCATCAGCAGCTTTGTGCCCGGCGTCAGCGCGGCCAGCAACCGGTCGAGATCGAGCGCCCAGCCGTTCGCGCCATAGCCGAGCGCGACCGTCTCGACCGACGCGCCCAGAATCTTCGGGATCTCGACGAGGTTCGGCCACAGCGGCGTCACCGCGACCACCCGGTCGCCCGCGCCGACGACGAGCTGCGCTGCCAGCATCAGCGCGTTCACGCCGGCGCTCGTCACCGCGATGTTGGCGGCCGGCGTGTCGCCGTGCAGCGCGCTCACATAGCGCGACAGCGCGTCGCGCAGCGGCGCGATCCCGAGATTGTGCGTATAGAAGGTATCGCCGCGCGCGAGCGCCGCCGCGGCGGCGTCGCGGATGAACTGCGGCGTCACGCGGTCGGACTCGCCGAACCAGAACGGCAGCACGTCGGCGACGCCGAAACCGGCGTTCGCGACTTCGCGGATCTGCGACGCTCGCAGCGCGCGCACCGCGTCGCGCGCATTCGGGATGACAGGGGCGGAAAGGGGCAGATCGAGGTCGCTCATCGGGACGTCCGGCAAATCGGGGAATCGGGGGAAAGCGGAAAAACCCGCAGTTTAGCGTGCAGCCGGCGCGATCTGCCCGCTCGCCGGTAGATTGCCGCGGCGTTCGCGCCGCACGCGATGCGATTCGCATCGCCGCCCGGTCACCGGCACCCGATCGGTCGGCCGTGCGACGTCAGCGCAGATCCTCCGTGCGTCTCGGCAACTGCCGGATCAACGCCCACACCGCCTCCGCGGCCGGCGACAGCGACCGGTCGCGCCGCCGCACCAGTTCGACCGTGCGTTCCGCGCGCGGCACGAGCGGCCGCGCGACCAGCGACGAGCCGGCCGGCAGCGGCAGCGCGAGCCACGGCAGCACGCTGATCCCGACGCCCGCCTCGACGAGCCCGTAAACGGTCGCCGGGTGCCCAAGCTCCTGAACCACGCGCGCGTGCACGCCCTGCTCGGTCATCACCGCGTCGATCAGCGGACGGCTGCCGGACGCGTGATCGAGCATCACCAGTTGCTCGCCGTCGAGATCCGTCCACGCGGCGTGTTCGCGCCCGGCAAGCGGATGGTCCGCGCGCACCACGACGCAAAACGAGTCCGACATCAGCGTCTCGGCCGCCAGGTCGTCGTCCACGAACGGGCCGATGATCACGCCGAAATCGACCTCGCCCGACCGGATCTTGCGGACGACGTCGCTCTGCACGTCGTCGCGCAGCCCGAGCGTCACATACGGAAACTGCCGCCCGCATTCGGCGACCACCTCCGGCATCAGCCGGCACGCGACGGTCGGGCTCGCCGCGACGACCACCCGGCCGCGCCGCTGCTCGCCGATCTCGCGCACTTCGCGCAGCGCATCGTCGAGGTCGGTCAGCAGACGCGTGAGCGTCGCGACCAGATTCGACCCCACATCGGTCAACTGAACCTCGCGCGTCGTCCGGTCGATCAGCTTGACCCCGATTTCCGTTTCCAGCTCGCGCACACACCGGCTGACCGCCGACTGCGTGAGCCCGATCTCGTCGCCCGCGCGGCTGAAGCTCTGCCGCCGCGCGACTTCGATGAACACCCGCAGTTGCCGCAACGTCACATTCATCCGCCGCCCTCATCAATAGCCCGTTTTGATGCAATTTTAAGACAACGTTTCAAGTCGACGGGGCCGTCCGGCGATTGTTCTCCGCCGTGCAGCAATCCTGCGCGAACGCACGGTCGGCGGGCCTGATTGCACAAGATTGGTGATTCACCCGATTTCCGCGAAACGCTTTTTCGAGTCTCATACGCCCCTGGCAAGAACCCGTGCGAGCTTGGTGCCAAGCGGCTTCGAGGGGATTGTGTGCGGGATGGCACACTTTCTGCATAGAGGTGAGCACAGGATCGACGCGACCGGTTCCGGACGGCATTCCGACCGGCAGTCCGATCCCGCCTGGCACCCACGACCATCCCGGCCGTGAGTGCGTGAAGAGTGCGCGGCGCGGGGCAGCGCACCGGAGTTAGCTTCGCTGAGGTGAAACATGATGCTGTTCGACGATTTGAGAGACAACGAGTGGGCGCTGGTCGAAGCGTTGTTCTGCGCGGAACCCGCGCGGAGCGAACGGCGCGGACGGCCTCGCGTCGAAGCGCGCGCGGTGGTCAACGCGGTACTCTGGGTGCTGTCGACCGGTGAAGGCTGGTCGAAGCTGCCCGGCCGGTATCCGTCGCCGCCGACCTGCCGGCGTCGGTTCGACGAATGGCAGGCGGATGGCACGCTTGCCGAAATAGTCAAACGCCTCAGTTCCAGCGGCCGCGAGATTTCGCTGCGCGGGCGCATCGGCGCGACCGCCACGAAGCCGCCGGCGCCGCCGAGCCGCGATCGTCTGCGCGGCGCGTTCTGGACCAATCCGGAGTCGTGGCGCGCGCCGGTCAAGATGGCCTGAGCGCACCGCGTCCGAACCGCATCGAGCCGGGCGCGCGCGCCGCGCCCGGTCTTTTCCTTCCGGATCGCTCTTCAGTCGATCCCGTTCTTCCGCCCCTCCGGTCCGGCTTGCCGCTGGTTCGGCGCAGCAGATTCCCTTCCGCCCCTCGCCCGCCTGCGGCGAAACATCTCTTTACCAATACTTACAGCGAAGCGTTCGCGTGCCGCGTTAACGTCGAACCATGTTCATTACAGTCAACGACCCGGCTTGACGGGAGGCCGCCGCCATGAAATCCATGAAACTGCTCGTGTGCGGCGTCATGGTTTCATTGACCGCTGTCGCCGCCTTCGGTCAGTCACCCTCGCCTCAGACGCCCAGCTGGCACACGAACGGTCCCGGCCGGCCGCTGTGGCCGCCCGCCGCCGGCCCGCATCCGCAGCCCGGCGCGAACGAAGCCGCGCCGAGAGGCGACCTGCGCGGCGACATCGCGAGCAATGCACGCACGCGCAATGCGCCGCCGCGCCAGGACAACGCGCCGAGACGGCGCTGAAACGATCCATTGAAATCGGCGGGAACCCGCGCCCTTCGAACCGGTCTACCCGAGTGCCATAGCACAGCGTGGCAAGAGTAATTCCGGTATGCCCGTATCCACCCGATACGGGCTTTTTTTGTGCCGCCCGAAACGACGCCGCCGCGCGACGCCGCCGCGAATCACGATGGGCGATCGGCGATGGGCGGCGCCGGACGTGCAATCAGGTCAGGGGCGAGCTTCGAGATCGGGCTGGCGGCTGACGCCGTCGGCCACATAATCGGCCACGCGGTGAGCGGACCATTGAAGCGAGCGTTCGTCGCGCTCCAGACGCGCGAGTTCGGCGCGGCCGCGCTCGGTCAGCACGGCGATATCGACCGGCGCATGAAAACCGGGCGCCGGCGCGACCGTGCGTTGCCGCACGGTGTCCATCAAACCGAGGCCACGCAGATATTCGAACACTCCGGGACGTCGCGCCCACGGGACCTGCCGATAGTGAACGCGTCGCAACGCTTCGAGTACCGCTTCGTTGGAATACGTGGTCATCTCACTTCTTTCTTAAAGCGCAGCCCTGCGACAATCCTGCCTGCGGCGGCACGTTGCCGGGGCGGCGGGAAGCCCGACCGATGGCCGGGGATCGCGCACCGTGCGACGCCCGCCGACGCGCGGCAGGGACTGCAGGTTGTTCCGGGCCCCGTGAAAACAGGCGGTGCCGTTTTCTCCACAGACGACGCGGCACCACGATTGCAGCGCAATGGGCGACGGCTGCTTTCACCGGAAAAACTGATACGTTACCCCATCTAAATTGATTCTATTCACTTTATTTGTGCTTTTTTTGGCGGTGTTCGCGTTATGGCGCCGCGGCCGCGCATTTGTCGCAGCATTGGCATTAGGGCTTTTCTGGCTGCTTTCTTCAGGATGGCTGACAGGCTTACTGCTCGATCTCGCCCAGCCCGATATCTATCGCAGTCCGTATGATCCGGCGAAACCTGCGCCGACGAACTTCGCTCCCCACACGACGATCGTGCTGCTCGGCGGCGGCACCACGTACGACGATGCAGGCCGGCTCGTGCCGAAGCGCGACGTGTACCCGCGCCTGTCCGCCACCGCTGCGCTGTACGCGCAATGCAGGCGGCAGAACGCGGAGTGCCGCGTGATCGTCAGCGGCGGCAATCCGCAACGGCACGAGGCGACCGAGGCCGATACGTACTTGCCTTATCTGCTGCGCAACCACCTCGCGCAGCGGGACCTCGTGCTCGAAAACAAAAGCCTGACCACCTACGAGAACGCGCGCAACGTTGCGCACATTATCGGCGGCTCATATGACGGCACGATGCTGCTCGTGACTTCCTCGTATCACCTGCGGCGCGCCATGCTCGACTTCCACCGCTTCGGCCTCGACCCGACGCCGGTCGTCGCCGCGGTACGCCACCCGGAGCGCGGATTGCTGCCACGCATGCAGAACCTCGCCTCCGCCGAACTCGCGCTGCACGAGTTGATCGGAATCGCACAATTTTATGTCTATCGCATGATCGGCTGGTTCTGAACGCGATACACCAGGCAATCAGATGTAACTAAAGGTAACTTGTCGCATTCTCCGTTATCCGATGTCATCTGGCGCGTATATTTGATCGTTAAAATGACTCGTGTCCTTACCGGTCGGAAAGGCACCGGCTGGGTCCATAAACCACTCCCGATGGAGGTCGTGATGAAAAAAATATCCCTGGCAGTCCTGGTTATGCTTTCCGCGCTGACGGGCGCCGCCTATGCGCAGACGGATGATTCGTCCGGCATCCGGATGAGCACCGATCCGCAGGTCGCCGCGAGCATCGAGCAGCATGCTCAGGACCTGCAGTCGCAACAACAGGAAGCTCCCACGCAGCAGCCGATGCATCGCGGCATGCATCACAGGAAGCACGCGAAGTAAGCCGGCGCGTCTCGCGCCTGCGCGTGAAAGAGCCGCCGCCGGGCGCACCGGCGGCGGCTCTTTTGTTTTGACGCGCCGCTTTCGCATCACACACCGCCGCCCGAAATGCGCCGGCCGGCAGCCATCGGCCGGCACACGCGGTATGCTAAAGTCGCGCACCTCGAAACGACCACCTACAGTGCGCCCTCGCGCGGAGAACAAACAGCATGAGCAACATCCAGCTCGACATCGAATGGACCGAAGCGGCATCCCGCAAGATCGAAAAGCTGATGCCGCGCGGCGGCCAGGACGCGTTCCTCGCGCTGCCGCCGGTCGAATGCCTGCCGATGGAAGGCGACGTGCTGTTCCTCGGGCCGGCCGGCAAGCAGCAGCCGTTCATCGTCGCGGAGCGCCAGTACCATCACGACGGCGACGCGGACTGGACGATCATCCTGATCCTCGACGTGCCCGACACGACTCATTAAGCCGGTTCATCGGGTCACCCCTTTAGGCCGACCCAGCAGCTCGACCCGGCAGGTCGAGCCGCCGATGCTGCCGCAACCAACCCGCACGCGTTCTCCCCGGCAGCGCAAAACCGCCGGAGAACACCAACGCGGTCAGGCGATCTTCCGCAGCACGCGGATCTCCGAATGCTCGACCAGTTCGATCGAGTACGCGCGCCACGTCGCGATATGCTCGGAGCGTGCATGCGCGGCAAGCGCCTCCTCGCTCTCCCACCGCTCGACGAACACGAACCGGCGCGGCTCGGCCAGATCGTGATGCAGCTCGTACTGCAGCACGCCCGACTCGCGCCGCGTCGGCTCGATCAGCGCCTGAAGCGCCTGCTGCAACTGCGCCTCGCAACCCGGCTTCGCCACCGAAATCGCCACCACCGCCACTTCCGCCATGCCGTCACTCCGTTCGTCTGATCTAAACGGACGAGCATAGCCGTGCCGCGCCGATCGTGCACGCGCTCATTCGAGCCGGACGAGCAGCGCCCCGCGATTGCCCTTACACTCTGACGGAAGGCGACGTGCGAACGCGCTCGACAGCCGCCTGACGCCGCCCGTCCGTTTCGTCTGTTCCGACCGTTCGTTCCTGCATGTCCGCGCCGCGTGTCGCGCGGGCGTCCGACCGCCGCCATGTCCACTGCCCACGCAGGCCCGCCTGCCGACCTGTTGCAGCATCTCGAACAGCACCCCGGCGGCTGGCGGGCGCGCTGGCGCGGCCATACGCTGTACAGCGCGTTCCAGCCGGTGCTGTCGATCACGCATCAACGCATCGTCGGTTACGAGGCGCTGCTGCGCGCGACCGATTCGAACGGCGCGAACGTCGGCCCCTCGACGCTGTTCGACCTCGTGCCGCACACCGACACCGCGCCGCTCGACCTGCTCGCACGCTGCCTGCACATGGCAAACTTCGTCGAACAGCGGATCGACACCGGCTGGCTATTCCTCAACACGCTGCCGCGGATGGTCGACGGCAGCTACGTGAACCGGGACGCGACCGAGGCGCTGTGCGCGCATTTCGGCTTTCCACCCGGCCGCGTCGTGATCGAGGTACTGGAGCAGCGCGCGGGCGGCGAGCAGCCGTCGTTCATGGAAGCGCGCCCGGCACAGGGCTCGCGTCCGTTCCTCGTTGCGCTCGACGACTTCGGCGCCGGCTTCTCGAACTTCGACCGCGTGTGGCGCTACCGGCCGGACATCGTGAAGCTCGACCGCTCGCTCGTGCAGCGCGCAGCCGGTCCGCATACCGCGGCGTCGTTCATCACGAACCTCGTGTCGATCCTTCATCACGCGGGGACGATGGTGCTCGCGGAAGGCGTCGAGACCGAGCACGAACTGATGGTGCTGATGCAGGCCGACGTCGATCTGGTGCAGGGTTTCTGGTTCGGGCTGCCGGACCCGTCGGTGCAGGACGCGAGCGCCGGCGTGCCCGCGCTCGTGCGTACGATGTGGCGGCGCTTCGCGTCGTACGTGAGCGAGACGCAACAGCGCGAGCAACTGGACATCGGCGACCTGACGCGGGCGATGCTCGACGGCGCGCACGTGCTCGCGTCGACCGGCAGCGTCGGACAGGCCGCGCAGGCGCTGTTCCGGACGACCCGCTCGCTGCGCGTGTTCGCCACCGACGAGCACGGCGAGCAATACGAGCCGTCGGTCGCCGCGCCGCATACGCACACCCCGCCGCGCCTCGCGCCGCTGTTCCCGGACGTCCACTGCAACTGGTCGCGCCGCGAATATTTCCTGCGCGCGATTTCAGCGCCGGGCCGCGTGTCGGTGACAGGCCCGCACTACTCGATGACCGACGGCAAGCTGTGCTACACGGCCGCGATCGCGATCGACACCGCGGACGGCATGAAGGTGCTGTGCGCGGACTTCCCGTTCGGCGCCGGACCCGCGACGACGCCGTCCGCGTGAGCGCCGCGCGCGCTCATTCGACGACCCGGCCGCGCCCCGCCTTCACGTCGGCGCGCCGCGTTTTCGTGTCGAGCCGCCGCAGGTTCGACGCGCGTGTCGGCCGCGTCGGCACCCGCGCCTTGCGCGTGACGCTCACGCTGTCGATCAGTTCGTCGAGCCGTGCAAGCGCCGCCGCGCGGTTCTGCTCCTGGGTCCGGTATTCCTGCGACTTGATGACGACGACGCCCTCGCGCGTCACGCGCCGGTCGTGCAGCGCGAGCAACCGCTTCTTCAGCACGTCGGGCAGCGACGACGCGTGAATGTCGAAGCGCAGATGGATCGCGCTCGACACCTTGTTCACGTTCTGCCCGCCCGCGCCCTGCGCGCGGACGGCGGAGAGTTCGATTTCGTGCGGAGGAATCGGATAACGGTCGGTCATGGCGCAAATGGCGCAAGGTCAGGCTCGGAAGCCGAGAGTGTCGCACGGACCGCGCGGCCGGTCACGATGGCCGTCCGGCCGACGTTCCGCGCGCCGCGCAGCCGCCCGTTACGATGCGTCGGGCATGCGCCGTGCTGATGCCCGAAGGCGGCGCGCCGCGGGCAAATGCGTTGGCCATCCGGCCAGTTTGCCGATCCGCGGGGCATCGACGATACTTCGAACAAACCTCTGTGGAGCGCACCAGAACATGAAACTGCGTCCGGCGTTCATAGCGGAACTCGCGGTCAACCTGCTGCTGCCGTGGGTCGCGTACCGTCTCGCGCTGCCGCGCTGGGGCGACGGCGGCGGGCTGATCGCATCGGCCGTGCCGCCGGCCGTCTGGAGCATCGTGGGGCTGGTGCGCTTTCGCCGCGTCGACGCGCTCAGCGCGACCGTGCTGCTCGGCATCGCGCTGTCGCTCGGCGCGATGGCGTTCGGCGGCGGCCCGCGCGTGCTGCTGATGCGCGAATCGCTCGCGTCGGGCGTGATCGGCGTCGTGTTCCTGCTGTCGCTCGTCACGAAGCGGCCGCTGGTGTTCTACCTCGCGCGGGCGACCGTCGCGCGCGAAACCCCCGAAGGCGTCGCGCGCTTCGAACTGCTGTGGCAGGAGCGGCGCGAGTTCGCATCCGCGATGCGGGTGCTGACCGCCGTCTGGGGCATCGGGCTCGTCGGCGAAACCGCGGTACGCGGCTGGCTCGCGACGACGTGGCCGGTCGAGCGTTTCCTCGTCGTGTCGCCGCTGCTCGGCTACGGCCTGTTCGGCGCGCTGATGGCATGGACGCTGTGGTATCGCACGCGGATACGGCGCATCGGCGGCACGCACGGATTGCTCGGCGACGCGACGATCTGACCGGTTCATACACGGCCTCGCGCGGCGGGCATGACAGGCCGCGCGAGGCCGCCCACGTCGCTCGACGCGGCATCTGTTCAGGACAGCGATCGTCACCGCGCATCGCCTTTCGATGCGCACTCGCACCCGCGCCGCACGGCGACAGGCGCGCTGTTCCGCGATCCCATCGCTTACCCTGATCCGCCGGCGCCGACGCCCGGAGCGCGCGCAAAATCAGTTAGACTCACCGGCAATCTGCGGCGCCCCGCCCGTTTCCGAACCACTCCGGCAGTCGATGCGCTATTCGGTCGAAATCAGGAAATTCCTCTATAGCCAGTACTTCTACGGCGGCCTGCGCATAGCAGTCGGCATCTCGCTACCCGCCGTGTTGTGCCTGTTCGTGTTCGATCGCACCGAACTCGCGTTCACGATCTCGACCGGCGCGCTCGGCGCATGCGCGGTGGACATGCCCGGCCCGCTGAAGTACAAGCGCAACGAAATGCTCGCGTGCGCGGTGATCGGCTTCCTGTCCGCGTTCGCGACCGGACTCGCGACGGTCAACGCGTTCACGCTGTGGTGCGCGGTCGTGCCGCTGACGTTCGTGCTGTCGCTGATCGTCGTGTACGGCAACCGCTGGCCGCAGATCAGCTTCGCGACGCTGTTCATGATGGTGATGACGCTCGAAGAGCACTTCACGCCAATGGAGGCGCTCGTCAACGCGGCGTGGATCCTCGTCGGCGGGCTGTGGTACGCGGGCTGGTCCACGTTCGTGAGCCGCCTGATGGTGAACCGCATCGAGCAGCAGGCGCTCGCCGAGAGCGTGTTCGCGTGCGCCGACTATCTGCTCGCGCGCGCGCAGTTCTTCGACCTCGACAACGACCTCGACGACTGTTATCGCAATCTGGTCGCGAAGCAGATCGCGGCAGTCGAGCGCCAGGACGCCGCGCGCGACATCGTGCTGCGCAACCTGCCGAGGCTGCGCCGCGACCATCCCGACTCGCGCCGCGCGATGCACTTCAACCTGTTCATCAACACGGTCGATCTGCACGAGCTGTTCGTCGGCGCGCACACCGACTATCCGCTGGTGCGCAACACGTTCGGCGGCTCGGACCTGCTGGTGTTCTATCGCGACCTGATCCGCAAGGCGGCCGCCGACCTGGAGGACATCGGCCTCGCGGTGCTGCAGAACCGCGCGCCGCGCGCGAGCGTGAACGTGAAGGCCGAGCTGCGCGCGATCGAATACGAACTGGAACTGCTGCGCGCGAACGGGCTGCCGCAGAAGGACCCCGAAGCGTATGCGGCGATCTCGGCGTCGTTCCGGCGCATCTGGAGCGCGACGCGGCTGATCGAGAAGATGCGCCGCAGCCTCGCGACCGAAACGCCGACGACCGAAACCGAACTGCGCATCGACGAGGCGCTGCAGCGTTTCGTGTCGAGCCGGCGCGTGCCGTTCATGCAGATCTTCTCGAACCTGACGATGGCGTCGCCGAGCTTCCGCCACGCGCTGCGCGTGACGATCGCGGTCGCGGTCGGCTTCTGGCTCGGGCGGCTGCTGCCGCTGACGAACGCATACTGGATCGTGATGACCAGCGTCATCATCCTGAAGCCCGGTTATTCGCTGACGCGCCAGCGCAACGCGCAGCGGATCGTCGGCACGATGATCGGCTGCGCGGCGAGCATCGCGCTGATCCTGTTCGTGAAGCACCCGCTGATCCTGATCGTGTCGATGTTCGCCGCGATGGTGATGAGCTACAGCCTGCTGCTGTTCAACTACACCGCGAGCGTCGTGTTCACGTCTGCCTACGTGCTGATCATGTTCCACCTGCTCGCGCCGGGCAGCATGCGGATCATCGGCGAACGGGCGATCGACACGGTGATCGGCTGCATGATCGCGATCGGCGCGAGCCATCTGTTCCCGTACTGGGAATACCGGCTGATGGGCAAGCTGGTGCAGAACATGATCGCGGCGACCCGGCAGTATCTGGAAGCGAGCTGGAACTGGGGCGCGCGCACGGCCGCAAGCAGCGCCGCCGTCGCGAGCCGGCTCGTCACCGAGGCCGGCGCGCGCGTGCCGGCGGTCGCGATGGCGACGTCCGCGCCTTCGGGCGGCGGTGCTGCGGCCGCGCGCGGCGACGCATCGGCGGCGGCCGGCCCGCGCGGCGCGGCGGTGCCGCCGCCGCGCACCGCCGCCACCGCTGCCGTTACCAATGCCGATGCAAGCGGCACGGAAGCCTCGGTCGCCGAAGCGCCGGCCCCGTCGCCTGCCCCGCCCGGCCCCGCCGCGACGCCGGTGGCGACGGGCCAGCCGGTCGCGGCGGTCGGCGCGAAAACGACCGCGCAGTCGAACCCGGCACTCGATCGCGACTTCCGCTACCGGCTCGCGCGCAAGAACGTGCACGTCGCATTCGCGAATCTCGGCCAGGCGTTCCAGCGGATGATGCTGGAGCCGAAGTCCGCGCAGAAGTTCGTACCGGAGCTGAACGACCTGCTGATCCGCAGCCACGTGCTCGCGTCGCAGATCACCGCCGCCGCGCCGCTGCTGCGCGGCCCGGTGCGCCAGGAAAACGGGCTGTCGCTCGACGCGCTGGAGCGCGCACTGTCATGCGTGCGCGAGAACCTGACGGCCGCCGAAGCCGGCACGCCCGCGCCCGCGGACCACGCGGAGATCACGAAGAAGCTGACGCGTGATCTCGACACGATGGTCGTCGAGGCGGAGCGTACGCTCGGACCGGCCGCCGAAGCCGCGCAGGACCTGAAGCTGCTCGCGCATCAATGCAAGCAGATGCTGACCGCGTCGTGGTTGATCCGCAAGGACGCGGGCATCATCCGGCTGCCCGACGAATAAGCGTGGAGTCAGCGCGCTCACGCGTGCATCGCATGTAATACGCGAGGCCGCCGTCGAATAACCGTTGAATCTATTGCGCGGCGCTCGCGCCCGACGGACTCGTCGCGCTCGCGGCCGCTGCGCTCGCGGCGGCCGCATTCGTCTGGTCGTATTCGCGTTTGTCGCGAATCGCATTGAACAGCACCGTGCCGATCACGAGCAGCACGGCTACCACGATGAACACGCCGACGCCGAACGTGGGGTCCTTCCTGCGAGGTTCGTTCATGGATCAGGCCTGGTGTCGAAGAAGGACGGGCGAAGCGGGCATTCTACGCCCGGGTGGCTTGCATACGGCTAACACGGCTGCGGGTTGCAGTGCGATTCGCGATGGACGATTTACGCGAGCCGCCCACGCAGCGGCAGCGCATTCGTGCTGCGTCGCCATACACCAACCCCGCTCCGATGCCCTCACGCAACCGGCGCGCCGCCCGCCGTCTGATACAGTTCGTTGCCGGCCGCGCGCAGGCGGCCGGCCCAGTAATGCAGCGGACTGCCGCCGCGCCTCGCGCTGACCTCGATCGACGCGAGGCCCGACGCGATCGCGCCCAGCAGCCCCGATGCACCCGCCGCGCCAGCCGTGGCCGACGCCGGAAGCGGCGCGGCCCGCTGCGACGTCGAGCGCAGCCTCTTCAACGGCGACACGAGCGCATTGCGTTGACGGGTGTTGTCGAGCGTCGCGATCACGCTGTCGAGCGCGCGAATTCGGCGTCGCTCGCGGGCGACGGCGCGGACGCTGGTTCGGAAGCCGAAGCATTCGACTCGGGAGCCGGCACACCGGTAGTCAGGCTCTGCGACGCCAGCAGCACCGGCGCGCTGTTGTCCGACGCGGCACGCGGCCAGCAGGCCGCGCAGAACACGAACAGAAAACAGACGCACGACGCGAGCGGGACACACCACGACTGCAACGACTACCGCAACCGCAGCGATCCGCGCGGGGACCGGCTGCGTGTCGCGCTTGCTGGCCGCATGCCCGCGTCGTCCCATTACGAATGGGCCAGTTCAGCTTGCGCTCCAGTGTAGCCGCTGTCCGCTGCCCGAGCACGCGCCGTTGCGCAACAGAATGTCAACGGATCGGATCATGTCGCGCGGCATCCCGCGCCGCGCCTCGCGACGATCGTCGTGTGCCGCATCGCGTCGCGCATCAGTACGCGACGGTCGCAAGCTGGCGAACGAAGCGGCCCTGCTCCAGTTCGTCGACGAACGCGATCGCGTAGTCTTCGGCCGAGATGCGGCTGTCGCCGTTCGCATCGGCGAGCAACGCGTTCGCGCCGGTGCGGAACTGGCCGGTGCGCTCGCCCGGCGCGATGATCGCGGCCGGCGCGAAAACGGTCCAGTCGAGATCGTCGACCGTGCGGATGGAGCGGAACGCCTCGCGATGCGCAAGCGCAGTCGGCTTGTACGCGTCCGGGAATCCGTCGGTATCCACCAGTTGTTTGCCCGGCGCGACTTCGAGCGACCCCGCGCCGCCGACCGTGACGACGCGCTTCAACCCCGCCGCGCGCACACCGTCGAGGAGCGCACGGGTTGCGACGTCGAGATCCGCGAGCCGATCCTGCGGCGGCGCATACGCGCTCGCCACCACGTCGTGCCCGCGCACCGCGTCCGCGACGCCCTTCGCGTCGAGCAGGTCGGCCTTCGCCGCGCGAACCTTCGCCGCAGCGGCGACGCGCTCCGGATGGCGGACGAGCGCCGTGACCTCGTGGCCGCGCCGCGCGGCTTCCGCGGCGATCCGCGAACCGATCATGCCGGTCGCGCCAAACAGGGCGATTTTCAGTGCGTTGCTCATAACGTGACTCCTGTTTCGTTTTATGTAACCAATTCAGTTACATATTAGGGGAAAGAAAACGGGGCAATCGATACCCCGTCGCTATAGGTGCGCCGCTCTGGGTGCGCCGTAACGTCAGCCGCGCTTCGCTTCGCGCGCGTGACGACCGCGTTCGCGCCTGCGTTCGGTGCGCACGACGTCGTCGGTCACGCCGGCCAGCGTGCGCGCGGCCAGCGACGCTTCCATCGCCTGCTGCGCGTCGTCGATCACGCCGCGCAACACGCTCTGGATGTTGCGTCCGACCATGCACGCCGGGTTCGGTTCCTCGCGATGCAGCGCGAAAAGCCGCGCGTCATCCACGGCCCGATAGACGTCGAGCAGCGTGATCGCGGCCGGCTCGCGCGCCAGCAGCGCACCGCCGCCCGCGCCGAGCTGCGACGTCGTGAGGCCCGCATCCGCGAGCATCGACAGCAGGCGGCGAATCAATGCGGGATTCGTGTTCACGCTGCCCGCGATGACGTCCGACGACAGCGGCACGCCGTCCTGCTGCGACAGCAGCGCCAGCACGTGAACCGCAAACGCAAACCGGCTACTCGTATTCACTGCCGCACCCGTGCACCCGAAAGTGTAATCATCTTAGTTACATTAATCGCGACCGTCAACATGGGGGTCACTCGCCATTGCCGGAAGCCGCCGGCGCGGACGCCGCCGCGGTGCCGCTCGCCCATTGCTGCAACGCGCGGCCGGCGGCCTGCAAGCCGGTGCCGGTCGTCGCGGCCGCGTGGCCGAGCAGCGCGTTCGCCGAGCTTGCCGCGTCGCGCCACTGCCCTTTCGCGGCCGACGCGAGTTCGGCCGCCGACGCGCCCGCCGGCTGCGACGCCGCGTTGTCGAGATGGCGTTGCGCGCCCGCGCGCGCCGCATCGACCTGCTGGTTCACGAAGCTCGCCGCCTGGTCGAGCTTCTGCGTTGCCTGCTGCGTGGCGCGCTGCGCTGCGTCCTGCGCGGCCTGACGGAGCGCGTCGGCGGACTGCCGCGCCGCATCGGCGGGCGGCGTGTCGTGCTTCTCGCAGCCGGCGACGAGCGCCGCGCACACGAGCAACGGCAGCACGCCGCGCGAGAGTCGGACATTCTGAAACATGGTCATTCTCCAGGAGGGACCGCGATGCGCACGGCCCGCACGAACGAAAACGCCGCCATGATACGCGGCGGCGTGCGGCCGGCGCAGCTACCTGTCCGTGTCGTCCGTCGTTTCGGCGCGCCGTTGCAGAACCGTCAACGGGACGGAGTAGACTGCGTGAGCATCCGACGTGTGTTCCCTTTCCCCTCCTGGAGACTCGCAATGGCTGTCAAGAAGATCCTGTTTCTGACCGGCGACTTCGCCGAAGACTACGAAACGATGGTGCCGTTCCAGGCGCTGCAGGCGGTCGGCCATCGGGTCGACGCGGTCTGTCCGGGCAAGAAGGCCGGCGAGCGCATAAAGACCGCGATCCACGACTTCGAGGGCGACCAGACCTATAGCGAAAAACCCGGCCACCAGTTCACGCTGAACGCGACGTTCGACGACATCGACCCGGCCAGCTACGACGCGCTCGCGATCGCGGGCGGCCGCGCGCCCGAATATCTGCGGCTCGATCCGAAGGTGATCGAACTGGTCCGCTACTTCGCGAACGCGCGGAAGCCGATCGCCGCGATCTGCCATGCGGCGCAACTGCTCGCGGCGGCCGAGGTGATCCGCGGCAAGCGCATCTCCGCATATCCGGCGTGCGCGCCCGAAGTGCGGCTCGCGGGCGGCGAATACGCGGACATCGCGATCGACGACGCGGTGACCGACGCGCCGTTCGTGACCGCGCCCGCATGGCCCGCGCATCCGGCGTGGCTGAAGCAGTTCCTCGCCTTGCTCGGCACGCGCATCGAGCCGTGATCCATCGCGCCACGCGCGCCCACGTACTTTCCGGAAGCCGGTGCAAGACCCGCACCGGTTTCGGAATCCTCTGATTCAGTCTCCGTCGCCGCATTCCTAAAGTTGCGCATTCGCCTTATGGAGTGCGTGTCGATGGAGTTGACTGACTGGATCATCGTTCTCGCGATCGCGTTGATATTGGTCGCGTTCTTCTGTACCCGCCATACGGCCAGCCGCTCGCTGACGGACCGCGCGCGCCATGCGCGCGGCACGCGTCTGCTCGTGCAGGCGACCATCGCGTTATGGGCCGCGCTGATGACCGTCGAGCGCAGCCTCACGTCGCCGGGCGGCGTGCCGTTCGGGCTGAACCTGCGGCCGCACGTGGCGCTCGCGGCCGCCGCGCTGTTCGCGTGCGCGGGTTGCCTGTGGTCGATCCGCGGCCGTCAGTTGCTCAAGCAACGGCGCATGTTCGGCACGTGGTAGCCGCGCTTCTTTCACACACTTCTTCCACGCGCTTCTTTCATGCCGTCTGCTTCATTCGCGCCCGACACGCATGTCGTCGTCCGACGGTCCCGGCCGTTGCGCAGTGCCGGACACATTGTTGACCGTATCGCCGTCCGCGCCGGTTAACACCACTGCCGCCATCTCCGGCAGCGTCAGATAAAACGTCGATCCGACGCCTTCGGCCGACTCTACCCACACGCGGCCGCCGTGCCGCTCGACCACGCGCCGCACCAGCGCGAGCCCGATGCCCTCGCCCGGCGCGATGTCGCCGTGCATCCGCTGGAACGCATGAAAGAGCCGCGGCAACGCCACGTGCGGAATGCCGAGGCCATTGTCGGCGACGAAGAACGTCCGCAGCGGCTCGCCGGGCGACGCGGGCCGCACGCCGACTTCCACGTGGCCGTTGCGCGCCGGGTCCAGATAGTTGAGCGCGTTGCCGATCAGATTCGCGAACACCTGTTCGAGCGCGGTCGGATCGCCCCACACCGCTGGCAGCGTGCCGACGACCAGATGCGCGCGCCGCGCGCGAACCGTCGCGTGCATCGCGTCGATCACCCGCTGCACGAGTTCCTGCACGTCCACGCGCTGATGCCGGTATTCGACGCGGCCGACGCGCGCGAGCCGCAGCAGCGCGTCGATGATGTGCGACGCGCGCAGCACCGCGCTTTGCAGATAACGCAGCGCCTCGGCAATGTCGTCGTTGATCAGCCGCTCGATGCGCGAGCGCGCATCCGGCGCGAGCGACGAATGCGCGACGAGCGAACGCAGGTCCGCGCAAGCGTGCGTCAGTTCCTTCGAAAAACCCTGTAGCGTGACGAGCGGCGAGCGCAGATCGTGCGACACGCTATGCACGAACATCTCGTTCTCCTGCGTCTGCTGGCGCAGCGTCTCGTTGGTGCGCGCGAGTTGTTCCGCGCGCCGCGCGAGATCGGTTTCGTAGCCGACCCGCATCCGGTCCGCCTCGATCAGCCGCCGGCTGGTCTCGTGCAGCGTGCGGTCCAGTTCCGCGATTTCGTCCGCGCCGCCGACGAGCGGCGTCAGCGGTTCGTTGCCCGCGAGCCGCGCCGCGTTGTCCGACAGCAGCGCGAGCCGCCCGCGCACGCCGCGAATGAACAGCGACACGAGCAGCACGACCAGCACGATCGAGCCGACCACGGCGATCACGATCAGCGCGCGCTGCCGCGTGCGCGCGGCCTCGGCGGCGGCGGTGCGCAGCACGTCGAGCCGCCGCTCCTCGACCTGAAACGCCGTGACTTGCGCGCGCACGCGGTCGAGCACGTCGTAGTCGGATAGTTCGCGGAAGCGGTCGAGCACGTCGTCGCGCCGGCCCGCATGCAGCAGCGTCTCGATCTGCCCGGCCCATGCGCGGTAGCCCTGCACCGCCGTGCGGATCTGGCCGGCGCGCTCGACCTGGCCGGGATTGTCGGCCACCAGTTCGACCAGGTGGTCGATCCGCCGGTCGGCGTCGGTCCATGTGGACGGCGGCGTCGAGAAACGCGTGTCGTTCGACGCGACCGCGCCGCGCAGCCGCACTGCGTTGACCAGCACCGGGTCGAGCACCAGCGCGACCTGCGCGAGCACGTTCTGGCTATGCTGCGCCCAGCGCTGCGCATCCTCCGCGTCGGCCTGCGCCTTCACGATGCCCGACAGCAGCGTCAGTTCGAACACCGCGGGAATCGCGATCAGCAACAGCCCTTTGGTCGTGAGTCGCATGCGTGGGGATCGTCGCGGCAGGGGGTCGGAAGGTCCGGACATTATGTCGGCGTTTGCGGCGCGCGTGTTCGCAGACGTTCGCGTGGCGCGGGGGCGGTCCGGAGGCCGACGCTGACTTGGGATTTACGCCGTCAGGCTGGATCGAAAGCAAATCACAGGATTACGCCCTTAATTGGCGCAACAAATCACCGATAAAGAGCGTTCGCACCTCGGATGTGCTTTTACCTCCCCACTCAGCTACGCCACACCGGTTCACAAATTGGGTGTCAAAACCCATCCAAGTGCATTCACGCACCGTCCGGACGCCTGTCCGACCGACATTTTCACCGGGTTGGCGCATCGCTGGCCCGCATTTTGCTCCTCATGCGCCTTTTTTGAGCAAACGGCAGGACGCAAGGATGGACACTCTCAAGACCGGCACCGACACGTTTTTTCTGCTGCTCGGCGCGGCGATGGTGCTCGCGATGCACGCGGGTTTCGCGTTCCTCGAACTCGGGACCGTGCGCAAGAAGAATCAGGTCAACGCGCTCGTGAAGATCCTCGTGGACTTCTCCGTGTCGACGATCGCGTATTTCTTCATCGGCTACACGATCGCGTACGGCGTGCAGTTCTTCTCGACCGCCGACGTGCTGGCCGAGCACAACGGCTACGCGCTGGTCCGCTTCTTCTTCCTGCTGACGTTCGCGGCGGCGATCCCGGCGATCGTGTCGGGCGGCATCGCCGAGCGCTCGAAGTTCAACCCGCAACTGTTCGCGACGTTCGTGATCGTCGGCTTCATCTATCCGTTCTTCGAGGGCATCGTGTGGAACGGCCGGTTCGGCGTGCAGGCGACGCTCACGCAATGGTTCGGCGTGCCGTTCCACGACTTCGCGGGTTCGGTCGTCGTGCACGCGTTCGGCGGCTGGATCGCGCTGCCGGCGGTGCTGCTGCTCGGCGCGCGCCACGGCCGCTACACGCGCGACGGCCGGGTCGCCGCGCACCCGCCGTCGAACATCCCGTTCCTCGCGCTCGGCGCATGGGTGCTCGCGGTCGGCTGGTTCGGCTTCAACGTGATGAGCGCGCAGACCATCGACAAGGTCAGCGGCCTCGTCGCGGTGAACTCGCTGATGGCGATGGTCGGCGGCACGCTCGCCGCGTGGCTCGCGGGCCGCAACGACCCGGGCTTCACGTACAACGGGCCGCTCGCGGGCCTGGTGGCCGTATGCGCGGGCTCCGACGTGATGCACCCGCTCGGCGCGCTCGTGACCGGCGCGGTCGCCGGCGTGCTGTTCGTCTACATGTTCACCTGCGTGCAGAACCGCTGGCGCATCGACGACGTGCTCGGCGTATGGCCGCTGCACGGCCTGTGCGGCGCGTGGGGCGGCCTCGCGGCCGGCATCTTCGGCATCCGCGCGCTCGGCGGGCTCGGCGGCGTGTCGTTCGGCGCGCAGGTGATCGGCACGGTCGGCGGCATCGCGATCGCGACGCTCGGCGGCACGATCGTCTACGGCGCGCTGCGCGCGACGGTCGGGCTGCGAATCGACCAGGAGCGCGAGTACAACGGCGCGGACCTGTCGATCCACAAGATCACCGCGACGCCGGAGCGCGAAACCGCGGTGTGACGGAAGCCGGGCCGCTCAGAGCTGGCTCATCCCGCCGTCGACGATCACCTCCGAGCCGACGATGAACGCCGACTCGGCCGCGCTCAGGTGCAGCACCGTCGATGCGATCTCGTCCGGCGTGCCGAAACGGCCAAGCGGCACCTGGCTGCGGATCTGCGCGGCGGTTGCGTCGAGCGTGGCGGCATCGAGGCCGAGTTTGCCGTACAACGGCGTCTCGACCGGCCCGGGGCTGATGACGTTGACGCGCACGCCGCGCGGCAGCAGTTCGGCCGACAGCGTTTTCGCGAGCGAGATCAGCGCGGCCTTGCTCGCCGCGTACACCGACGACGCCGGCATCCCGATATGCGCGTTGATCGACCCATTGATCACGATCGACGCGCCGCGGTTCAGCAACGGCAGCAGCGCCTGAATCTGGAAGCACGCGCCCTTCACGTTCGTATTGAAGCTCAGGTCCCACAGCGCCTCGTCCACCGCTTCGAACGGCGCGAGTTTCGCGACGCCCGCGTTGATGAACACGGCGTCGAGCCGCAGGCCGGCCGCGCCGATTTCAGCGGCGAGTTCGCGGGCCGCCGCGACCGTGCCCGTGTCGTTGCGCAGCGCGAGCGCGTGCGCGCCGAACTGGGCGCGCACGGCGTCGAGCGCGCCGGGATCGCGGCCGGTGACGACGACCCGCGCGCCCTCGGCGGCGAACGCGCGAGCGGCCGCGAGCCCGATGCCGCTCGTGCCGCCGGTGACCAGAACAGTTTTGCCTTCGAAGCGATTCATGACGTTCTCCAGATGGACCCGGTGAAATGACCGTGACGTCATGGTGCCGCGCGACCACGCGCTTGCCGTACGAGGAACGCGATGCAAACGTTCGAATCGGTCGAACATGTTTCCGTCACCGGCCGCCGCGGCGCTCGACCGGCAGTCCCCGCACCAGCCGTTTCGCGAGTCGTGGCTCGCGCAGCCGGTCGATCCACCACTGCAACGCGCGCCCCGCACGATCGCCGCGCCATGCGACATACAGCACGTTCGGCTCGCGCGGATCGGCGGTCGGCCGCTCGACCAGTTCGCCGCGCGCAAGCAGCCCACGCGCCCGCTCGCGCGGCACCCAGCCGACGCCGAGCCCGTCCGCCTGCGCGAGCATTTTCGCGCGCATCGTCGGGACCGCGAGCACCGGCTGGCCGCCGAGCAGGCCATACGCGCGGCCGGCGCCGACCCGCGCCGAATCCGCGACCGCGACGCCGCGCTGCGCGATGATCTGTTCGCGGCGCAACGGCGCGTTTTCGCGCGCGAGCGGATGGCGCGGCGACATCGCGAACACCCAGTCCATCACGCCGAGTTCGAACCACTGGAGCCCCGGAATCGCCGGCGGCTCGTTGGTCGCGCCGACGATCAGGTCCGCGCGGCCGTCGCGCAGCGCCTCCCACGTGCCGCCGAGCACCTCGTGCGTGAAACGCAGCCGCACGCCCGATTCGAGCGCGTCGAACGCGCGGATCACCGGGCTCAGCAGCTCGAACTCCAGCACCTCGTCGGTGACGATCCACAGGCGCTCTTCCCAGCCGTTCGCGACCTGCCGCACGCGCTGCGTCATCCGCGCGACGTCCTGCATCAGCCTGCCGGCCTCGTTTGCGAGCAGCTGGCCAGCCGGCGTCAGTTGCAACCGGTAGCGGCGGCGGTCGAACAGCAGCGCGTCGAAACGCGCTTCGAGCTGCCGCGCCGCATGCGAGAGAGTCGACGGCGCCTTGCCGAGCCGCGCGGCCGCGCGCGACAGGCTGCCGGTCTCGCGAATCGCGTCGAGCAGCGCCAGTTCCTCTTCGGACAGCATGTTCGTCCCCTTCGAACGATGAATGTCCCGATGGTACGGCGCAACGCGCAGCCAGGAGGGAACGATGGCGGAAAGGAAGGCAAAAAAAAGCGTCACGCGGAAAGCGTGACGCCTTAAAAGTTCTAGCGATTCCGAGGGCCGTGCTAGAACCTGAGAGTCGGCATCCGGCCGGACGGCGGGCCGCCGCAGTATGCGAATCGCATAACGGCAGCCGTATAAAAACCCCGCTTCAAACGACTGTTGCAGGGCTCCGGCTCGAAAGTGCGGCCATTCTTCATGGCATCCCTGACCAAGTCAAGAAAATTTTCGCCAGCGGACGATCAGGCTCACGGCCGGGTGTAGACCGCTCCTGCCGCCCCGTCCGCCCGAAGCTGAGTGTGCCGGCAACGTTCCGCTACAATCGTCTGCGTTTTTGGCGGGCAGCGCCGCCGTACGCCGTCTGTAACCGTCGTAACAGGCTGAAAGAAAGCTGGGTGGACTGTAACGAAGGCTGCAACGTAGCATCGTGGTTTCCTGCGGCGCAGCACGGCCGGCGGCGGCGCGGGCCGGCCGTTTGCCAGGCCGGACCGCTACGCCGTCGTTGCACCGTGTTCGCGGGCGCGGTTCGCCGGCGACATCACTTTTGCCCCTACGTCGCGTAGCATCGACGGACTGCGGCGGCGGCGCACCCGGCGCAGCCGGCCGGATGCCTTCGCCGGGCGTCCCGAACCGCGCGCCGCACCCCGAATCCGACAAGCTCGACCACCCCGATATCGACCTGACCGATGGATCAACAAGAAAAGCACCCGGACTCCTCCCAACCGCCCACGCCGCCCGGCGGTCCGGCGCCGCGCCGCCGCCGCGGCAGGCTGATCGCGCTGGCGATCCTGATCGCGGTCGTCGCGATCGTGCTGCTGCGCTGGCATCCGTGGAACAGGACGCCGGCCGGCGCGCCGGGCGCGCAGTCGGCCAGCGGCGCGAGCGGCGCCGGCGGCGGCCGGATGCGGCGCGGCGGAGCGGCGGCGATGGCGAACCTCGCGCAGCCGGTCAGCGTCGCGACCGTATCGACCGGCGACATGCCGATCGTGATTACCGCGCTCGGCACCGTCACGCCGCTCGCGGCGGTGACGGTCCGCACGCAGTTGTCGGGCACGCTGCAGGACGTGTACTTCAAGGAAGGCCAGATGGTGAAGAAGGGCGACGTGCTCGCGCAGATCGACCCGCGCCCGTACGAGATCTCGCTGCGCAACGCGCAAGGTCAGCTCGCGCGCGACGAGGCGCTGCTCGCGACCGCCCGCCTCGACCTGAAACGCTACCAGACGCTGCTCGCGCAGGACTCGATCGCGAGCCAGCAGGTGGACACCCAGGCGTCGCTCGTGCAGCAGTACGAAGGCGCGGTGAAGTCCGATCAGGCGAACGTCGACACCTTCAAGCTCGATCTGATCTACGCGCGGATCACCGCGCCGGTGTCGGGCCGCGTCGGCCTGCGCCAGGTCGATCCGGGCAACTACGTGACGCCCGGCGACACCAATGGCCTCGTCGTGCTCACGCAGCTTGAGCCGATCAGCGTGATCTTCACGACGTCCGAGGACAACCTGCCGTCGATCATGAAGCAGATGCGCGCCGGCACGAAAATGTCGGTCGCCGCGTACGACCGCAGCAACACGACGCTGCTCGAAAACGGTTACCTGCAGACGCTCGACAACCAGATCGACACGACGACCGGCACCGTGCGGCTGCGCGCGAGCTTCGACAACCCGGACCAGGGCCTGTTTCCGAACCAGTTCGTGAACGCGCGCCTGCTCGTCGACACGATCCACGGCGCGGTGATCGTGCCGACGTCCGCGGTGCTGAACGGCTCGCAGGGGCAGTTCGTCTACGTGGTGAAACCGGACAACACCGTGACCGTGCGGCTCATCAAGGTCGGCCCGGTCGACGGCGAGCGCACCAGCATCGCGTCCGGCCTCGCGGCGGGCGAGCGCGTCGTCACCGACGGCTCGGACCGGCTGCGCGAAGGCGCGAAGATCACGATTCCGGCCGAACGGCCGCGGCACGCATCCGGCGCGGCCGGCGCATCGAACGCTTCGGACGCGTCAGGCGCCGCCGCGGCGTCCGGCGCGCATCGCGGGCATCGCCGTCACGCCTCGCAGGCCGCGGCCCAGTAAGCCAGCATGAATCCATCCCGCGCCTTTATCCTGCGCCCGGTCGGCACCGCCCTGCTGATGGCGGCGATCATGCTGGTCGGCCTCGTCGCGCTGCGTTTCCTGCCACTGTCCGCGCTGCCCGAGGTCGATTACCCGACCATCCAGGTGCAGACCTTCTACCCGGGCGCGAGCCCGGACGTGATGACGTCGTCGGTCACCGCGCCGCTGGAGCGGCAGTTCGGCCAGATGCCGTCGCTGAACCAGATGTCGTCGCAAAGCTCGGCCGGCTCGTCGGTCATCACGCTGCAGTTCAGCCTCGACCTGCCGCTCGACGTCGCCGAGCAGGAAGTGCAGGCCGCGATCAACGCGGCCGGCAACCTGCTGCCGTCCGACCTGCCCGCGCCGCCGATCTACGCGAAGGTGAATCCGGCCGACGCGCCGATCCTCACGCTCGCGATCACGTCGAAAACGCTGCCGCTCACGCAGTTGCAGGACCTGTCGGACACGCGCCTCGCGCAAAAGATCTCGCAGGTGGCCGGCGTCGGCCTCGTGAGCCTCGCGGGCGGCAACCGGCCCGCGATCCGCATCCAGGCCGACCCGCGCAAGCTCGCCGCATACGGGCTGAATCTCGACGACCTGCGCACGAACGTCGCGAACCTGAACGTGAACACGCCGAAGGGCAACTTCGACGGCCCGACGCGCGCGTACACGATCAACTCGAACGACCAGCTGACCGACGCGGACGAATACCAGAAGGCGGTGATCGCGTATCGCAACGGCCGCCCGGTGATGCTGACCGACGTCGCGAGCATCGTGCCGGGGCCGGAAAACACGAAGCTCGGCGCATGGGTGGACGGCACGCCGGCGATCATCGTGAACGTGCAGCGCCAGCCGGGCGCGAACGTGATCCAGGTGGTGGACAGCATCAAGCAGTTGCTGCCGCAGTTGCAGGAGTCGCTGCCGGCCGCGCTCGACGTGCAGATCGTCACCGACCGCACGACGACGATCCGCGCGTCGGTGCGCGACGTGCAGTTCGAGCTGCTGATGTCGGTCGTGCTGGTCGTGCTGGTGATGTACCTGTTCCTCGCGAACGTCTACGCGACGATCATCCCGAGCCTGTCGGTGCCGCTGTCGCTGATCGGCACGCTCGCGGTGATGTACCTGATGGGCTTCTCGCTCGACAACCTGTCGCTGATGGCGCTGACGATCGCGACCGGCTTCGTCGTCGACGACGCGATCGTGATGATCGAGAACATCGCGCGCTACGTCGAGGAAGGCGACCCGCCGCTCGAAGCTGCGCTGAAGGGATCGAAGCAGATCGGCTTCACGATCATCTCGCTGACGGTGTCGCTGATCGCGGTGCTGATCCCGCTGCTGTTCATGGGCGACGTGGTCGGCCGCCTGTTCCACGAATTCGCGATCACGCTCGCGGTGACGATCGTGATTTCCGCGATCGTGTCGCTGACGCTCGTGCCGATGATGTGCGCGAAGATGCTGCGCCACACGCCGCCGAAGGGGAGCCACCGCTTCGAGGCGCGCGTGCACCAGTTCATCGACTACGTGATCGCGCGTTACGCGGTCGCGCTCGAATGGGTGCTGAATCACCAGCGCTCGACGCTCGTCGTCGCGGTGCTGACGCTCGCGCTGACCGCGCTCCTCTACATCGTCGTGCCGAAGGGCTTCTTCCCGGTGCAGGACACCGGCGTGATCCAGGCGATCACGCAGGCGCCGCAGTCGGTGTCCTACGCGTCGATGGCCGAGCGCCAGCAGGAACTCGCGGCCGAGGTGCTGAAAAATCCGGACGTCGACAGCCTCACGTCGTTCATCGGCGTGGACGGCACCAACATCACGCTGAACAGCGGCCGCATGCTGATCAACCTGAAGCCGCGCGACGACCGCAGCCACACCGCGAGCGAGGTGATCCGCGAGATCCAGAAGAGCGTCGCGCACATTCCAGGCGCGGCGCTCTTCATGCAGCCGGTGCAGGACCTGACGATCGACTCGACGGTCAGCCCGACGCAGTACCAGTTCATGCTGACGACGCCGAACATCGACGACTTCACGACGTGGGTGCCGAAGCTCGTGCGGCGGCTGCGCGACGCGCCGGAACTCGCGGACGTCGCGACCGACCTGCAGAACAATGGCCAGTCGGTGTTCATCGAGATCGACCGCGCGAGCGCCGCGCGCTACGGCATCACGCCGGCGACCGTCGACAACGCGCTGTACGACGCGTTCGGCCAGCGGATCATCTCGACGATCTTCACGCAGTCGAACCAGTACCGCGTGATCCTCGAAGCGGAGCCGCGCATCCAGCACTACACCGACTCGCTGAACTCGATCTACCTGCCGTCGTCCACGTCGACGTTCGGCCAGGTGCCGCTGTCCGCGATCGCGAAGTTCCATGAGCGCCCTTCCCCGCTCCTCGTCACGCATCTGAGCCAGTTCCCGGCGACGACCGTGTCGTTCAACCTCGCGCCGGGCTCGTCGCTCGGCGCGGCAGTGCGCGCAATCGAGCAGGCCGAAAAGGACGTCGGGCTGCCCGGCTCGTTCCAGACGCGCTTCCAGGGCGCGGCGCTCGCGTTCCAGGCGTCGCTCGCGAACGAACTGTTCCTGATCCTCGCGGCGATCGTCACGATGTACATCGTGCTCGGGGTGCTGTACGAGAGCTTCGTGCATCCGATCACGATCCTGTCCACGCTGCCGTCGGCCGGCATCGGCGCGCTGCTCGCGCTGATCGTGACCGGCCACGACCTCGACATCATCGGGATCATCGGCATCGTGCTGCTGATCGGCATCGTGAAGAAAAACGCGATCATGATGATCGACTTCGCGCTCGACGCGGAGCGCCACCAGGGCAAGCCGCCGCGCGAGGCGATCTATCAGGCGTGCCTGCTGCGCTTCCGGCCGATCATGATGACGACGATGGCCGCGCTGCTCGGCGCGCTGCCGCTGATGCTCGGCACCGGCGCGGGCTCCGAGCTGCGCCGGCCGCTCGGCATCGCGATCGCGGGCGGCCTGATCGTGAGCCAGGCGCTGACGCTGTTCACGACGCCGGTGATCTACCTCGCGTTCGATTCGATCGCGCAGCGGCTGCGCCGCCGCTTCGGCCGCGGCGACCATGCCGCGCCGCCCGCGCCGCCCGCGACAACGCCGGAGAACTGATGCGATGAACCTGTCGCGCCCGTTCATTTCCCGCCCCGTCGCGACGACGCTGCTCGCGATCGGCATCGCGCTCGCCGGCGCGTTCGCCTTCGTGAAGCTGCCGGTCGCGCCGCTGCCGCAGGTCGATTTCCCGACCATCTCGGTGCAGGCGTCGCTGCCGGGCGCGAGCCCGGAGACCGTCGCCACCAGCGTCGCGAGTCCGCTCGAACGCCATCTCGGCTCGATCGCGGACGTCAGCGAGATGACGTCCACGAGTGCGGTCGGCAGCGCGCGGATCACGCTGCAATTCGGGCTGAACCGCGACATCGACGGCGCGGCCCGCGACGTGCAGGCGGCGATCAACGCCGCGCGCGCGGACCTGCCCGCGAGCCTGCGGCAGAACCCGACGTACCACAAGGTCAATCCGGCCGACGCGCCGATCCTGATCCTCGCGCTCACGTCGCCGACGCTGACCGCCGGCCAGTTGTACGACTCGGCCGCGACCGTGCTGCAACAGTCGCTGTCGCAGGTGGACGGGATCGGCGAGGTCGACGTCAGCGGCTCCGCGAACCCGGCCGTGCGCGTCGAGTTGCAGCCGCACGCGCTGTTCCACTACGGGATCGGCCTCGAAGACGTGCGCGCGGCGCTCGCGTCCGCCAACGCGAACAGCCCGAAGGGCGACATCGAGTTCGGCCCGAACCGCTTCCAGCTCTACACGAACGACCAGGCGAAACAGGCGAGCCAGTACAAGGACCTCGTGATCGCGTACCGCAACGGCGCGGGCGTGCACCTGTCGGACGTCGGCGAGGTGGTCGATTCGGTCGAGGACCTGCGCAACCTCGGCCTCGCGAACGGCAAGCGTTCGGTGCTCGTGATCCTGTACCGGCAGCCGGGCGCGAACATCATCGAGACCGTCGACCGCGTGATCGCGATGCTGCCGCAGTTGCAGGCGTCGCTGCCGGCGGACGTGGCCATCACGCCGGCCGTGGACCGCTCGACGACGATCCGCGCGTCGCTGAAGGACACCGAGCGCACGCTGATGATCGCGGTCGCGCTCGTCGTGATGGTCGTGTTCCTGTTCCTGCGCAACTGGCGCGCGACGCTGATCCCGAGCGTCGCGGTGCCGATCTCGATCATCGGCACGTTCGCGGCGATGTACCTGATGGGCTTCTCGATCGACAACCTGTCGCTGATGGCGCTGACGATCGCGACCGGCTTCGTCGTGGACGACGCGATCGTCGTGCTCGAAAACATCTCGCGGCACATCGAGAACGGCGTGCCGCGCATGCAGGCCGCCCTCCTCGGCGCGCGCGAGGTCGGCTTCACGGTGCTGTCGATCAGCGTGTCGCTCGTCGCGGTGTTCCTGCCGATCCTGCTGATGGGCGGCATCGTCGGGCGGCTGTTCCGCGAGTTCGCGCTGACGCTGTCGCTCGCCATCGCCGTGTCGCTGCTGGTGTCGCTGACGCTCACGCCGATGATGTGCTCGCGCCTGCTCGAAGAGCCGCGCGAACTGCGCCGCGAAGGCCGCGTCGGCCAGTGGCTCGAACGCCAGTTCACGCGGCTGCAGAACGGCTACGAGCACACGCTCGGCTGGGCGCTCGGACGGCCGCTGCTGATCCTCGCGATCCTGATCGCGACGGTCGCGCTGAACGTCGTGCTGTACGTAATCGTGCCGAAGGGCTTTTTCCCGCAGCAGGACACCGGGCGGCTCGTCGGCGGCATCCAGGCGGACCAGTCCACGTCGTTCCAGGCGATGAAGGTCAAGTTCTCCGAGATGATGCGGATCGTCCAGCAGAACCCGGCCGTCGATCAGGTGGTGGGCTTCACCGGCGGGCGGCAGACCAACTCGGGTTTCATGTTCGTGTCGCTGAAGCCGAAGAGCGAGCGCAAGCTGTCGGCCGACCAGGTGATCGCGCAGTTGCGCGGGCCGCTGTCGTCGGTCGCGGGCGCGCGCACCTTTTTGCAGTCGGTGCAGGACATCCGCGTGGGCGGCCGGCAGTCGAACGCGCAGTACCAGTTCACGCTGCTGTCGGACAACACGGCCGACCTGTACACGTGGGGGCCGAAGCTGACCGAGGCGTTGCAGGCGCGCCCCGAACTGACCGACGTGAACTCGGACCAGCAGCAAGGCGGCCTCGAAGCGATGGTCACGATCAACCGGCAGACCGCCGCGCGGCTGAACATCACGCCGTCGCAGGTGGACAACACGCTGTACGACGCGTTCGGCCAGCGCCAGGTGTCGACGATCTACAACCCGCTGAACCAGTACCACGTCGTGATGGAAGTCGCGCCGCAATACTGGCAGAACCCGTCGACGCTGAACGAACTGTGGATCAGCACGTCCGGCGGCAGCGCGACCGGCGCGCAGACGACGAATGCGAGCGCCGGCACCGTCAGCGGGCCGACCGCGGCCGCGAGCGGCGGCGGGGGCGACGGCACGACCGCGCAGAGCGCGGCGTCGATCGCGCTCGATTCCGCGCGCAACCTCGCGATCAACTCGATCGCGGCGAGCGGCAAGTCGAGCGCGTCGGCCGGCGCGGCGGTGTCGACCTCGAAGGAAACGATGGTGCCGCTGTCCGCGCTCGCGTCGTTCGGGCCGGGCAGCACGCCGCTGTCGGTGAACCACCAGAGCCAGTTCGTCGCGTCGACGATCTCGTTCAACCTGCCGCCCGGCCGCTCGCTGTCCGACGCGACCGCGGCGATCTACGAGACGATGGCGCAGATCGGCATGCCGGCGACGATCCACGGCAGCTTCCAGGGCACCGCGCAGGCGTTCCAGCAGTCGCTGAACGACCAGCCGCTCCTGATCCTCGCGGCGCTCGCGGCGGTCTACATCGTGCTCGGGATGCTGTACGAGAGCTACATCCACCCGCTGACGATCCTGTCCACGCTGCCGTCGGCCGGCGTCGGCGCGCTGCTCGCGCTGCTGCTGTTCAACACCGAGTTCAGCATCATCGCGCTGATCGGCGTGATCCTGCTGATCGGCATCGTGAAGAAAAACGCGATCATGATGGTGGACTTCGCGATCGAGGCGTCGCGCCAGGGCCTGAATTCGCGCGACGCGATCTTCCAGGCGTGCCTGCTGCGCTTCCGGCCGATCATGATGACGACGTTCGCGGCGCTGCTCGGCGCGCTGCCGCTCGCGTTCGGGCGCGGCGAGGGCTCGGAGCTGCGCGCGCCGCTCGGCATCGCAATCGTCGGCGGGCTGATCGTCAGCCAGATGCTGACGCTGTACACGACGCCGGTCGTTTATCTGTACATGGACCGGATGCGCGTGTGGTGGGACAAGCGGCGCGGACGGCCCGCGCAACCGGCGCCAGCGGCGGATTGAGCGGCGCATGAAACGAAAAAAAAGGCAGCCTTCGCGGGCTGCCTTTTTCGTCATGGCCTCGTTGCAGGCTCGTTGCGGGTTTCGTTACAGCCGCTGCGCGATCGCGAGCGTCAGGATGCGCGCCCAGCGTTTCGCCTCGCGCTCGCCGCGCACCGGCAGCAGCCACAGCGGATGCGCGCCGTCGGACACGTGCAGCGCGACGCGCCAGCCGTCCGGCTCGCGATGCGGCTGCGCGCGTTGCAGGTCCGCGAAGATGTACGAGCCGCTCGCCGCGCCGACGCGCACGTCGCACAGCCGCTTGCCGGCCGCGAGCCGCACTTCGCCCCAGTCGCCGGACAGGCCGTGGGTCCAGTCGCCGTCGCGCAGGTTCGCGGCGATGTCGCGCCGCCGTTGCAGCAGGTAGCCGATCGCGACCGCGATGAGCGCGATCACGAGCGCCGCGACGCCGATTGCGACGTCGCTGCCGTAGCGGAGCGTGATCGCGTCGAACGCGCGGACCGCGCCGTACACGAGCGCGATCAACGCGAACAGCAGGACGAAGATGGGCATGCGGGAAAAGTCGAAACGGAGGTCGCGGGTATGCGGTCAATCGCGGTCAAGCGGCGGGCAGGCGGCGGTCAGTCCGGCGCATCCGGCGCGCCGCCGCAAGCCCAGCCGTTCATCGGCACGCAAGCAATGCGAAGGCGCGACGTCAAACCGTCCGCGCGATCGCCACGCGTTACTGCTGCTTATGCTGCGCGGCCCATTCCTTCAGCGCGTTCAGCGTGTTCTCGACGTGCTTGTCAGGCGACAGGCTCGTGTACTCATAGAGGATCGTGCCGTCCGGCGCGATCACGTACGACACGCGGTTCGCCATCGCCTCGTGCATCGGCATCGACGCGTCGTATGCCTTGATGATCCGGCTGTCCTCGTCGGCCGCGACCGGGAACTTGCTGCGGCACTCGCTGACCGAGAACTTCGTCAGCGTCGCGATGTTGTCGTGCGACACGCCGATCACGGTCGCGCCGTATTTGCGGTATTCGTCGACCGCCTCCGCGAATTCGTGCGCCTCGATCGTGCAGCCCTTCGTGAACGCGGCCGGATAGAAGTAGACGACGACCGGCCCCTTCTTCAGTTCGTTCGCGAGCGCATACGTGTAGGTCTTGCCGCCGAGCGACGCCTTGGTCGTGAAGTCCGGCGCGTGGTCGCCGGGCTTCAGCGTGGCCTGCGCGGTCAGCGCGAAGAGCGAAAGGCCGGCGCAGGCAAGCGCCGCCGCGAACAAGCTGCGTTTCATGTCGGTATCCTCCATGTCGGTATCGTCGCCGCGCACGCGCGATCGCATCACGACCACGCGGCTGCCGCGGCAACGTCGGCCGCCCGGCTCCCGCGTATTGGAGCACATAATCCGGACGCTCGCAGCACCGCTACGCGAGCCGCCGGCCGTGTCTCGGCGCCGCGCCAGCCGCGAATCAACCGTGCGAATGCGCGCTGAACCACGACGCCGCCCACAGGTTCAGCTCGCCGATCAGCGACGGCGTCAGCGCCGTGAAGCGGCCGCCCTGCTCTTCGACGATCGCCTGCATCGCGTCGTAGTCGCCGAGTTCGGCCGCCTTCGCGATCCGCAGCAGCGCGCCCAGCTCGCCATGCTGACGGTCGATCGCGTCGCTGATCGGGCGTGCGAGCCCGAGCCGCTCCATCCGCCGCGCGGGCGTCACGCCGATCATCACGTGCAGCAGCGAAAAGATGCCGGTCATGAACGCGGCGTCGGCGAACGGCTGGTCGTGCGGATGCACGCTGCGCGCGGCCAGCTCCATGAAGTGCGAGCGCGTGCCGGCCAGTTGCACGAGCGGATCGGAACTCCACGGCAGGTCGCGCCCGGTCGCGTACAGCAGCAGTTGCGCCCAGCGCGCGATCTGCCGCGTGCCGACCGCAAGCACCGCCTCGCGCAGCGACGCGATCGGCCGCGCGAAGCCATACGCGGTCGAGTTCACGAGCCGCAGCAACTGCGCGATCACGCCCGGATGGCGGCGCAGTTCCGCTTCGAGTTCCGGCACGCCGACGTCGCGCGCGACGAGCGCGATCAGCCGCAGCAGCGCCGCGCGCGAGGACCGTGCGCGCCGCGTGCGCAGCATCTGCGGCCTGGCGAAGAAGTACCCCTGGAACAGATCGAAGCCGAGCCCGCGCGCGAGGCGGAAGTCCTCCTGGGTCTCGACCTTCTCCGCGACGAGCGTCTTGCCGGCCGCGCGGATCGCCGCCGCGAGCGCCGGCAGTTCCGCGCGGTCGGTCAGCATCATGTCGACCTTCACGATGTCCACGTAAGGCAGCGCCGCGAGCAGGTTCTCCGAGCGTTCGGCCACGTCGTCGAGCGCGATCCGGAAACCCGCGCGCCGCAGCGTCGCGATCCGCTCCAGCGCGGGTGCGTCGAGCCGCACGTGCTCCAGCACTTCGAGCACGAAACGCTCGGGCGACAGCAGATGAACGACGTCGTCGAACAACAGTTCGCGGCCGATGTTCACGTAACCGCGATGCGCGCCGAGCACCGCCTGCACGCCGATCTGGCCGATCGTCCGGGCGACGACCTGCGCGGTCGCGGACGCCTCGTCGGTGATCTCCGCGCGGTTGCGGGTGCCGCCGCGGAACAGCAGTTCGTACGCGTCGAGCGCCCCGCTGCGATCGAGAATCGGCTGGCGGCCAAGATACGCAAACGGCGACGCGACCGGCGCGCGAACGACCGCACGCTGGCCCGCGTCGCCCGGCTCGGCCGCCGTGTTCGGCTGGACGGATGCTGACGACGATTCGGACATGACGGATGAACTCAGGGAGCACGCGGCTCCCGACGCCGAAACCGGTTTCGGCCGGTCCGGCGCGCCGCGCGCGGGCTCGCCGGCCGACGTAAAATGGCGTCCGGCCGGCGAGAACCGGCCCCACTTTAACCGAAATCCGCGCCCGCCCGCATCCTTTCGCTCTTTTCGAGACGCAGATTAAAAATCTTCTAAAGATTTTGTCCGGCGAGTCGATATCTTCCTCTGATGGGCGGCTTCAGCCGTCCGCAGAGGCGGCCGGAAGGCCGCGGCGGGCCGGCGTACCGGGACTGGCCGCACCAGAGCAAACGTTCGTCAGCGACATACATGGAAGCAAACAGGATCACCGCGCCCCGCCAGCGCCCGCTGCGCGCCGCCGCCGACTGGCTGCGCGCGCTGTGGCCCCGTCGCGGCGACGATGCCCCGGTGCTGTCACCGCCGCTGACGGTCCCGCCCGCCGACGCGGGCGGGGGCGCCGGCGTCAACGCGCCGGCCAGCGTGCAGCCGGCCGAATCCACCGCCGGCGCCGTCGATCTCCTCGTGCACGTGGACCTGAATCTGCGGTTCCTGTACGTGTCCGACGCGAGCCTGCGTTTCGCCGGCTACCACCGCGAATTCCTGTTCGGCGCGACGCTGCACGACCTCGTCGCGCCGTCCGACGTCGCCCGCGTCGACGCGCTGTTCGCGCGCGCGGCCGACAGCGGCGAAGTCGAGAAGGACACCGTCGAGCTGCTGAAGTCGCTGACCTACCCGGTCGCGGTCGAGCTGCGCGTGCAGCGCGCGCCGTATGCGGGCAGCGACGGCTTCGCGGTCGCCGGCTTCGACGTGTCCGCGTGGCAGGACGGCGAGGCGCGGCTCACGCACGCGCTGCACCACGACAAGCTGACCGGGCTGCCGAACCAGCTCGCGCTCGCGGACGAACTCGCGCGCGCGCAGGCGAGCGCGGACACCCACGGCACCCCGATCGCACTGCTGCTGCTCGACCTCGACGACTATCAGCGCGTGAACCGCGCGCTCGGCTACGACGCCGGCGACGAACTGCTGCGCGAGACCGCGCGCCGGCTGTCGCATCTGGCGTTGCAGGACGAGCGGATCGCGCGCACCGGCAGCGACGAGTTCGCGGTGCTGATTACGCCGCAGCCGCACGCGACGCCCGCCGACGTGCGCGCCGACACCGAGGCGCTCGCGCGCCGGCTGCTGACCGCGATCCTGCAGCCGTACAGCTTCGACAACCATCCGGTGCACCTGTCCGCGAGCATCGGCATCGCGTTCTATCCGGACCAGCGCCACTCGGCCGACGAGTCGCGCGGCCACGGCGACGCAAGCCCGGTGCTGCGCTGGGCCGACCAGGCGTTGCAGCAGGCGAAGGAAGCCGGCGGCAACCGGCTGATGCTGCATGTGCCGGACGACGGCACGAACGATGCGCAACGGCTGAAACTCGAATCGGACCTGTACGACGGCGTGCGCAACGGTGAGTTCTCGCTGCACTTCCAGCCGATCACGAGCAGCGCGACCGGCGGCGTGGTCGGCGTCGAGGCGCTGATCCGCTGGCAACATCCATTGCACGGACTCGTGCCGCCATCAACATTTATTCCTCTTGCGGAATCCGTCGGGTTAATCAATTATCTCGGCAACTGGGTTTTGAAGGCCGCCTGCATGCAACTGACGCAATGGGACGCACAGGGCATACCGCTGCAATACGTGGCGGTGAACGTGTCTCCGCAGCAGTTCCGCAATCCGCGTTTCAAGGAAAGCGTGCAGGAGGCGCTGGAGCTGGCCGGCGTCGATCCGCGCCGGCTCGTGTTCGAGATCACCGAAAGCCTGCTGATGCACGATCCGGCGCATGCGAAGGTGCTGCTCGAAGACCTCGCCGCGCTCGGCATCAGCTTCGCGGTCGACGACTTCGGCACCGGCTATTCGAGCCTCGCGTACCTGCAACGCTTCCCGCTGTCGAAGCTGAAGATCGACCGCAGTTTCGTCGAGAACCTGCTCACGTCGCACAACGACCAGGCGATCGTCAGCGCGGTCGTCGGGCTGGCGCGCACGCTCGGCCTCGAACTCGTCGCGGAGGGCGTCGAAACCCAGGCGCAGCGCGAGCTGCTGAAGAAGATGGGCTGTCACCACATCCAGGGCTGGCTCGTGTGCAAGGCGCTGCCTTCCGAGGAACTCGCGCAGCGCTTCGAGTCGCGCTCGCTGCATCTGCACGAGGCGCACTGATGACGGCCCTCGGCACCCCGGGCTGGGCGGCATCTCATGACGCAGGGTTTTCGGATTTAACAGGGTTCAGATGGTAAAGGCAGTCCTGCTCGAACGGCTGTGGACGCGGATGAACGAGCGCGGCGACTTTCCGCTGCTGTCGCAGTCGCTGCGCGCGACGGTCGCCGCGATGGGCAACGACGACCTCGATTTCGGCGCGCTCGTGCAGGTCGTGCTGTCGGACTTCGCGCTCACGCAGAAGGTGTTGCGGCTCGCGAACTCCGCGATGTACATGGCGTTCGGCGGCAACATCACGACCGTCACGCGCGCGCTGATGGTGCTCGGGATGGACGCCGTCGGCCACCTGGTCGTCGGCCTGAAGATCGTCGATCACTTTCATCAAAGCGCGCCGCGCCGCATCGACGCCAAGCTCGAACTGAACCGGACGATGCTGTCCGGCTTCGTCGCGCGCAAGCTGACCGAGGGCGGCGACGTACGCGCCGGCGAGGAAGCCGTGGTCTGCACGCTGATGCGCCAGGTCGGCAAGCTGCTCGTCGTGTTCTACCTCGATTCGGAATGGGACGAGATCCGCGTGCATCTCGAACTGGGCGCGACCGAGGACGAGGCGTGCAACCAGGTGCTCGGCGTCACCTACGACGAACTGGGCCGCGAGGCCGCGACGCGCTGGCGCCTGCCGGACACGATCCGGACCGGCATGAGCCGCTACGATCCGGCCGACGACGACGGCCAGCCGCAGCAATGGCTGCGCGCGATCACGAACTATTCGACCGAGGTCGCGAAGGTATTGACGTCGCCGGAACTGACCGACGACGCGCGCGCTGCGCAGGTCGCCGACCTTGCGCGCGGCTACAGCCGCGTGCTCGCCACCGATGCGGACGCGCTCGTGCAGATGAGCCTCGCGATCGCGCGCGAGGAAGCCGACGACGGCGTGATGCGCGAGATCGTCGAACTGCACGCGGACGCCGACGCGATCGCGCGCAGCGAGAGACTCGACCCCGAGGCGAGGATCGCGGCCGGCATCGCCGACCTGCGCGCGCTGCCGTCGGACAGCCCGTTTTCGACCGCGCTGACGCTCGTGTCCGAGACCGTGCTCGCGAGCCTCGGTTTCGCGCGGACCATCGTGTTCGTGCGGCGCGGCTCGAACGTGTTCGAAGCGCGGCTCGGCTTCGGGCCGGGCGTCGACGACGCGATGCCGAACCTCACGTTCAACGCCGCGTTCCAGCCCGACGTGTTCCACCTCGCGATCGCGAACTCGGTCGGCATCTTCATCGAGAACGCACGCGATCCGAAGATGATCGCGCGCCAGCCCGCATGGTTCCGCGCGAGCTTCAGCGACGTGCGCGCGTTCGTGCTGCTGCCGTCCGTGCCGCAGCGCGGCGCGCCGATCGCGCTCGTGTACGGCGACTGGCTGACCTCGCAGGAGCCGCGCCGGATCTCGCAGCGCGAGATGAGCGCGCTCAACGAACTCGCGCGCGAACTGGCGCGGTTCTTCTCGCCGGCGTCGATCGAGGCCGCCTGATACGAAAAAGCCGCGTAAAACGCGGTTTTTTGTTGGCGGACGCGCGGCGCTCAGTCCTGCACGACCTTCACGTCGAAATACTTCGCGGCGAGCTTGTCGAGCGTGCCGTCCGCTTTCGGTTGCTTCAGCGCGTCGCTCAGCGCCGCCTTCCACGCGGCGTCGTTGTTGCGCACGCCGAAACCGACGCCGACGCCAAGCAGTTTCCCGTCGCTCACCACGGGCCCCGCGAACGCGAAACCCGCGCCCTGCGGCAGGTTCAGGAAACCCTTCGACGCCGCCGCGCACGTCTGTTGAAGACGCTGAACGAAGGAGTCGTGCCGCCGGTCGACTGGGCGTTCGCGAACGCTATTGCCGGGATCGCGTCACGGCTGGCTGTGTCCGCGCCGCGCCGCTTCGATCGCGGCGATGTCGATCTTCGTCATGGTCATCATCGCGTCGAACGCGCGCTTCGCCGCGGCGCGGTCGGAACCGGTGACCGCCGCCAGCAATGCGCGCGGGGTGATCTGCCACGAGATGCCCCACTTGTCCTTGCACCAGCCGCACGCGTTTTCCTGGCCGCCGTTGCCGACGATCGCGCTCCACAGGCGATCGGTTTCGGCCTGGTCGTCCGTCGCGACCTGGAACGAGAAAGACTCGTTGTGCGTGAAATGCGGGCCGCCGTTCAGGCCGACGCACGGAATGCCGATGACGGTGAATTCGACCATCAGCACGTCGCCTTGCTGGCCGTCCGGGTAGTCGCCCGGGGCCTGGTGAACCGCGCCGACGGCGCTGTCGGGGAAGGTCGCGGCGTAAAACCCGGCTGCTTCGAGCGCGCCGCCTTCGTACCAGAGGCAGATCGTGTTCTTGCTGGGCATGGAGGTCTCCTCAAAGGGAGTCGGTGAGGGCCGGGACTTCATGCTAACGCCGCGAGCATGCGGCGGCTGTTGGGGATTCGCCTGGCATCGCGAACTGTTTCCGGCCATGGCAGCGACCCTATAAACGACCGCCCGGGAATGCGCGCCGAAACCCGGCGGCTCGTTGGCCCTTCCGACGCGGGCGGGCCGCCCGATCGCCGTCAACGGGGCCAGCGGCGGGTATCGCCGCCTTGCGCGTACAATGGCGAACACCCCATCCTTCGCCTGCTCCCGACAGGAGGCGCGTGGGTTCGTCAACCAGACGGAGCGCCTCATGTACCGGATGATCCCGTATCGGGGTTTCGAGATCCATGTCGAACTGAAATCCTCGGCGGAGGATCTTTACGACGTCAGTTTCCAGATAAAAGGCAGTCAGAATCTCATGCTCATCGGCGACCGCAGCGGTCGCATTCCGCTGCGCAACGGCCCGTATACCCGACGCTGGGCGTACCTCATCGCCGAAGTGGCGGGACAGGCGGCGATCGACGTGCTGCTCGGGACACTCGTCGACGATCGCCCTGCCGCCTGATCCGCGGCGCGGTTCGCCCCGCGCCTGAACCGGCGTGACCGCGACGCGCCGCGAATCATCCGGCGGCCGCACGCGCAGGAGCTTCCAACCCGCATGCCACGGCATCAGCATCGGATTGCGAGCGTCGTATCAGCGCATTCAGCCCTCCTTCGCAGTTCATCCATACCGAAGCGGTACTGTGCGCGCGCTGCATTTCCCGCGACGCTGGAAGCAGGTGTTTTCGCTGTACAAACCCATCAAAGGGCGTAGCATGAAATGGTCGAATGGACTGCAACCGTTCCCTGCGCCCGGCAGTCGCCAGTTCCAACGAGACCGGGTTCTCATTTCACCGAAGGCCGCGCGACGCGGCCGATTGCGTGAGTGCTGCGACGCAGTCGCTCACCTCCCTCGCTCCCCTCTCGCCGCACCACGATGTGGCTCAAAGGCTCGCCATGACAACCGGTTTCCGCCTCTACCACGGGCTGGAAGTTTATCCGCTCGTTTATCCGCACCGCGCCACCGCGCCGGGAAGCGGACACAACTACGACGAAGGATTCGATGCCGCAGTCCGCATCCAGGAGCCGGGCGGCGCATCGCGCAGCCGGGTTTTCAGGCTCCAGGTGAACCGGCCGTTCGAAAATGCGGGCGACGCGCGTCGCGCGTCCACGGCGTACGCGGAACGCCTCATCGACGCGCAGCCTCACGCCGCGAACGTCCTCGACCCGGAGTCCTGATTCAGGCCCGTTCCGCACCGGCGGCCGTCGGCATGCCCACGGCACGAACCGGCAGAAACGGCGGCCTGGGAGGTTCGATATGAACAGGAGTGACCTGCTGAAACGGATCCGGCTCAACGGCTCCGGCGTCGTCGACCAGTTTTTGCCGTCCGGAGCGGGGGCCGAACTGGAGCGTGTCATCCGTGACCATCGTCACGAGGTGGATTCCGACGCGTTTCTGATGTTCGTGTCCATTCGCGCGCTGCTGCGTAAAGACGGCATGGCGAGCTGCGAGTCGGATAACGAAGCCGGACAGATCATGGCGATGCTGAATGTCTGATTCGCTCCGGCAGCGCCTGCACGAGAGTGGCAGGCGAGTGACAAACTGAAAAGGAAATCGAATGCGCTTCAATTCGACCCGAATCGTCATCGACCCGACGCCGCGCCGGGCCGACGGCGAATACATGGCCCATGCGCGCATCAGCACGAACCGCCCGGACGGGACCGAGTACGACATTCATCTGAGCGGCGACCTGCCCGGCTTCGACGCGCGCGAAGATGCGATCGCGTATGCAAAGCACTGGGCGCAGGAATGGCTGGACGCGCGCTTCGGCTGAGCGGCGTTCGGTATCGCGGTGCCGGGAAAAATGTCGTCGGCGCGCGGGCCGTTCGGATCGCCGGATACCGGCATGCAACTCGCGAAGTTCAGCCGCGCGTGTCGATCCAGTCGCGCGCCCAGCGGTCCGAATAACCGAGTGCGTCTGCTTCGCTGTCGAAGTACCCGAGCGAGTAGAACTCGTAATGCGTGGGTCCGGTGCGGACATCGGAGCGCCGCAGCGTCAGATTTGAAGAGAAGGAGCCGTCAGGCAGGCAATGCGCCGACGGCCGGACTGCATAACCGCGGTATTGCGTGTTGGAAATGATTTGCATCGTTACGGGTGAACCTGAATATGAATATGAGACTCCGTAGTTCCGCGAGGGAACGCTGATTCGTTCTGAAAACGAAAACGGGCCTGTGGAAATACAGCGCGACGCGCACCGGCTGACGACGAATGCCGGCCGGTACGACAAGGATGCTGCGAGAGTATGCCGGGACGCCCGGGGCCAGTACGGCGCCGGACCTTGAGGACGGGTTACAGCGGCTTGATTAGCGGCCGACAATACGCGGATAGTCGTCCACGGTCAACCGAATTCTGCTCCACGAGCGCAATAGCATGAACCGCCCGGAATTCGCGGGTAATTGAGCGAGAAGTACCGGTACGGCGCGAGTCGCGACGCGTATAGTGGGCGCGTGGCCGGCTGCGAACAGCGGCGGCCGGCCAGGCGCGACCGGTTCGAGTGCGGTTCGAGTCGCCTTCGGCGCACACGATGTCATATCATGCGCTTCCCGCGCGAAAGTATCATGAACACCGGGTGCGCGCCGCGACCTCGCATCGCGTCGGCAAACGCCATTCAGTCTCGACGGAACGAAATCGTGCACACCGTCGAAGACATCAAGACGATCCACCGTGCCAGCGGCAAGCCGCAGATGCGCTTGATACCGCATCAGCGACGACCGCCCGGATCATAACCAGGAAATGCATTGACTACCGTCACTCCCAAACTCAACGAACCCGTGGAAGTCGCTCTGCGCCGTTTTCGTCGCTCGATCGAGAATACCGGTTTGTTGAAGGAACTGCGCGCCAGAATGGCCTACGAAACGCCGACCGCGAAGAGAAAAAGGAAAAAAGCGGCCGCCGTGTCGAGATTGCGCAAGCAGATCAGACGGTCGTTGCCGCCCAAGAAGCTGTACTGATCCTCGACGGCAGACAGACGCGCACGCGCAGTTGCGCTGACGGGAGAGCCGCATGGCACTTCCGGCGTCGGCGCTGCCGGCAAGGGTGTGTCGGGGATGCAAGGTCGCGAAGCCGAACGGCGCGCGACGACGGCATCTCCGAACAGGGCGACTGACGGCGCCTGCGGCAAATCCAGGCGTTGACAACGATCGTTTGTCAGCGGGGAGTGCCGTTGCGACGCCGTCGCCCCATGACGGCGGCTGTGATCCGCGCATACCGACCTGCCCGAACGAGGTTCGACCGGGGTTCGGCCCACCGCGCGTTTCGATCTTCCCTCGCCGCCGCGTCAAACCGACGTCTCCCGACGACACACCGCCAGCACGATCGTCCGAAGCCACCGATGCGCCGGATCGGCATCCATCCGCGGATGCCACATCTGCGACACGGTGATCCGCGCGGTCTGCACGGGAAGCTCGAAAGCCCGTATAGCGGCGGAACCCGACTGCCCGCAGCGGCCAGCCTCGCCGTCAATGAACGACGCCGGCACCAACGCCACGAGATCGGAAGCCAGAGCGACGACCAGCGCCGCACGAAACCCCGGAACGACAGCGACGATCTTCCGCTTCAGCCCCAACGCGGCCAATGCGTCATCGACCGGGCCGCCCGTTCGTCCCCGGCGCGAAGCAACGACATGGCTCAACGCCGCGTACCGTTCGGCCGTGATCTCCGGCTCAAGCTCGACCGGATGCCCTGTCCTGACCGCCCCGACAAAACGGTCGCGGAAAAGCGCCTGCACCCGCACCTCCGGACCCATCTCCCCCAGCACGCCGATCTCAAGATCCACGCTGCCGTCCCGCAGAAACGCCGATGTCTTTTCTGGCTTCGGCGCAAAACGCAGGCACACCTGCGGCGCGTCGGCCGTCGCCGCCGCGATCAACGACGCAGCAAATGCTTCGATAAAACCGTCGTTGGCGCGAATCGTAAAGGTTCGCCGCAGCGTAGACAGATCCAGCGCGGCCGCCGATGGACTCAGCACCGCCCGCGCCTCCTGAACCGCGTTCGTCGTGCGCGCGCGAATCTCCTGCGCATACGGCGTCAGCACCATTCGACGCCCCGCCCGCACCAGCAGCGGATCGCCCGTCGCGGTGCGAAGACGCGTCAGCGTTCGACTCATCGCCGACGCGCTCAACCCGAGGCGCCGAGCGGCGCCGGCCACGCTTTCTTCGGCAAGCAGCGCATCGAGCGCGATCAGAAGATTCAGGTCTGCTTCGGACATCGGCCGATCGTAGCATGCGTCAACACGACAACCAGACAGCGCGCCGGATGCAGGTATGAGCTGCATCCGGCGCGCCTTCCGCAGCCGCTCACGCGTCGATATATTGCGGGAACCGGCTCATTCAGGAGCCCTCGGGAGGATCGAATGCAAACCGTATCGTCGCGAAAGACCGCCCTTCTCGTCGGCGCGTCGCGTGGCCTCGGGCTGGCGATGGCCGAAGAATTCCTCAAGCGGGGCTGGCAGGTGATCGCCACTTGCCGGGCTACGTCGATGGACAATCTCCGGCGCGTCTTGACTTCGTTTCCGGACGCGCTCGAAATCGAGACGGTGGACATCACGCTGGCGGACCAGGTCGCCGGTTTACGCGCGCGCCTGCAACACCGACGGCTCGACCTGCTGTTCGTCAATGCGGGCGTCAAGAACGACGACAACGAGACGATCGCGGATGTCTCCACCGACGAATTCGTCCGCGTGATGGTGACGAATGCGCTGAGTCCGATGCGGGTCGTCGAGGCGTTTGAGGCTCTGGTGCCCGAAACCGGCACGATCGGCGTGATGTCGTCGGGCCAGGGCAGCGTCGCGAACAACACGAACGGGAATTACGAGGTCTATCGCGGCAGCAAGGCCGCGCTCAACATGTTCATGCGCAGCTTCGCGGCCCGCCACGCCGACGACCCGCGCACGTTGCTGCTGACCGCGCCCGGCTGGGTCCGCACGGACATGGGCGGCCCTCATGCCCGCCTCGGCATCGACGAGAGCATTCCGGCGCTGGTGAACACGATCGAGGCGCACGCGGGGCGGCCGGGATTGCATTACGTCGATTACCTCGGACGGGTCGTGCCGTGGTGACGGCTGACGGGCAAAAACCCGTCCGCATCGGCCGCCGCTACGCCGACGCGCCCACGCCCTCCGCCGTGGTCTCCACCACCACCAGCCCCGCCCGCAACCCGATCTTCACCTTCGGATTCGGAAACACGATCCGCTCTTCCTCGTGCCCGACGACATACCGGTAGTCGCCGTCCCGCGCGAGCAACGTCCCGCGCCGGAACGGCGTGAAGTTCGGCACGTCGGCCGCGACGAGCAATTCGAACGCGTCGCTTTGTTTCGTGATCTGCGCGGCCACCGTAAACACGCGCGGCAGCGGCGCATCGCGATCCGCGTCCGCGTCGGCGACGAGCCGGCGCACTGCCGCATCCGCGGCTGCAAACCGCGCCAGGTCGTTCTGCCCGAACGGCCGCACCTTGCCCAGTTCGAGCGTGCATGCGAGCGCGCCGCAGGCCTCCGCCGTGAACTGCGAATACGTCGCGCCCTTCTCCGTATGGATCAGCACCGCCGCGAGCCGCGCGTCCGCGAGCCGCGCGAACAGCGCGCGCGACGGCTTCGCGCCGGTGAACGGCAGCAGCGCGAACTGCTCGAACGCGGACGCGCGGATCGCAGTGTGCAGGTCCCAATGCCAGCGCGCGAGCGGCGCACCGGATGCCTCCGCGAAGAAGTCGCGCGCCGCGCGTTCCAGCGCGGCCGCGCGCGGCGCTTCGCGGCTCGCCGGTTGCTGCGCGTGACGACCGCCGAACAGCCGGTTCAGATCGTCGTCCAGATAACGGTCGGCGGCCCGCATCGCGCCGACGTTGCCGAGCACGACCAGCAGCCGGCACGCGAGCCCGGCGCGACCATCCGCGAGATCCGCGACGAGCCGCGACAGCATCTCGATCGGCGCGGTCTCGTCGCCGTGCACGCCGGCGGACAGCAGCACGCTTTTCGTGTCGCCGGTCATCGATACAGGCTCCAGCGTCAGCACGCCTTCATCGAGCCATTGCCAGCGCACGCCGCCGTTCGCGCAAACGCCGCGCGCCGCCGCGTCGGACGCCGGCCGCCACCCCGCCAGCGTATGACCGAGCCAGTCGCGCAGCGGCGACGCCGGATCAACGCTGGAAGTCATACAGCGACCCGAGCCCGAGAATCTGCGTCAACTCGTCGAGCGCGGTGCGCGACTCGTCGAGCAGTGCCGGATCGGCCAGATCGGCGGGCGCGAGCCGGTCGCGATAGTGCCGCTCGATCCACGCGTCGAGCCGTTCGAACAGCTTGTCGTCGATCCACACGCCCGGCGCGACGGCCGCGCGCTCCGCGTCGTTCAGCACGACCCGCAGCCGCAGGCACGCGGGGCCGCCGCCGTTTTTCATGCTCTCGCGCAGGTCGAACGCAAGCACCTCGCCGATCGGCCCAGGCTTCGCGACCAGATCGTCCAGATAAATCGCGACCCACGGATTCTCGCGGCATTCCTGCGGCACGACCAGCACCTGCGAGCCTTCCGCGCGGCTCAGCAACTGGCTGTTGAACAGATACGACGACACCGCGTCCGCGACGCTCACCTGCGCGTCCGGCACCTCGATCACGTCGAACGGCGCATCGCGCGCCGCGAGTTTCGCGCGCAGTTCGTCGTACACGGTCTGCGCGCCGACGAACGCGCGCTCGTGGCAGAACAGCGTGCCGCGGTTGCCGACCGCGATCACGTCGTTGTGGAACACGCCCGCGTCGATCACGTCCGGATTCTGCTGCGCGAATACGGTCGCGTCGTCGGCCAGCCCGTGGCGCTGCGCGACCGCGCGGCTCGCCTCGAACGTCTGCCGCGCCGGATACCGTTTCGGCTCCGGCCCGCGCCGGAACTCGCTGCGCCCGTACACGAAGAACTCGACGCCCGGCGCGCCGTATTGCGCGCAGAAACGCGTATGGTTCGCCGCGCCTTCGTCGCCCAGCGCGGGCGTGCCGGGCAGCGCGTCGTGCACGACGAAACGCGCCGGGTCCGCGAAGATCGCGGTCAGCGTGCGGCGCGTCGCCTCGTGCTCGATCGCGCGATGCAGCTTGCTGCACAGGTTCGCGGGCGTGAAGTGCACGCGCGCGTCCGGCGTGTCCGCGGACGGGCTCACCGTCGCCGCGTTCGCGGTCCACATCGCGGACGCGGAACTCGCCGCTGCGAGCAGTTCGGGCGCTTCCTTCGCGGCTTTCGCGATCGCGGCCGCGTCGTTGCCGCCGAAGCCGAGTTCGCGCAGCAGCCGGATCGACGGCCGCTCCTGCGGCGGCAGCACGCCCTGCGCAAAACCGAGGTCCGCGAGCCGCTTCATCTTGCGCAGCCCCTGGCGCGCGGCGGCCTTCGGGTTCGCGACGGAGTTCTCGTTGTTCTGCGACGCGACGTTGCCGAACGACAGCCCCGCGTAGTTGTGCGTCGGGCCGACGAGGCCGTCGAAATTCGCTTCAAGGGTTCGTTGCATCGTCGATCCTCAGAAATGAAGGCCCGGCGAAACGCTCGCCGGCATCAACAGCCGCTCGCTCTCGACCGACGCCATCGGATACGCGCAGTAGTCGGCCGCGTAATATGCGCTCGGCCGGTGGTTGCCCGAGCGGCCCGCGCCGCCGAACGGCGCGGCGCTCGACGCGCCGTTGGTCGGCCGGTTCCAGTTCACGATGCCCGCGCGGATCTCGCGGCGGAACTGCGTCCATCGCGTTTCGTCGTCCGCGAGCAGGCCGGCGGACAGCCCATATGCGGTGTCGTTCGCGCGCGCGATCGCGTCGTCGAACGTCGTGTAGCGGATCACCTGCGCGAGCGGGCCGAAGTGCTCTTCGTCCGGCAGGTCCGCGACGCCGGTCACGTCGAGCACGGCCGGGCTCACGAACCCGAGCGACGGCTCGCGCTGCTCCATCGCGAGCAACGCGCGCGCGCCGCGTTCGATCAACTGCCGCTGCGCGTCGACCAGCTTCGCGGCCGCGCGCGCGGAGATCACCGCGCCCATGAACGGCTGCGGCTCGGCGTCGTACGCGCCAACCGCGATCCGCGACGTCACGTCGACGAACCGCTCGACGAAGCGGTCGCCGAACGCATCATTCGGCACCAGAATCCGCCGCGCGCACGTGCAACGCTGCCCGGCCGACAGGAACGCGGACTGGATCGTGTGATGGACGGCCGCGTCGAGATCTTCGACCGGCGCGACGACGAGCGGATTGTTGCCGCCCATCTCCAGCGCGAGCACGATCTCGGGCCGGCCGCCGAACTGCCGGTGCAGCGTCGTGCCGGTGTTCGAACTGCCGGTGAAGAACAGCCCGTCGATCTGCCGGTGCGACGCGAGCGCGACGCCGGTGTCGCGTTCGCCCTGCACGAGGTTCAGCACGCCATCGGGCAGCCCCGCGTCGCGCCAGATTTCGACGGTGACGCGCGCGACGTCCGGCGCGAGTTCGGACGGCTTGAACACGACCGTGTTGCCCGCGATCAGCGCCGGCACGATATGCCCGTTCGGCAGATGGCCCGGAAAGTTGTACGGCCCGAACACCGCGACGACGCCATGCGGACGATGCCGCAGCACCGCGACGCCGTCGGCCATCGCGGCGCGTTTTTCGCCGGTGCGCTCCGCGTACGCCTGAATCGAGATCTCGACCTTCGCGGCCATCGACGCCGCTTCGGTGCGCGCTTCCCACAGCGGCTTGCCGGTTTCGCGGCCGATCGCGACGGCGAGTCTCTCCTTGCGTTCGTTCACGAGCGCCGCGAAACGGCGCACGATGTCGCAGCGCGTGTCGAGCGGCAGTTGCGACCAGCCGCCAAACGCGCGGCGCGCGGCGTGGACCGCGCGGTCCACGTCGCCGGCGCTGGCCGCATGGCCGCTCCACACCGTGTCGCCGCTGCCGGGGTTGCGCGAGACGAACGGCGCGCCGGATGCGGCGCGCCATTGCCCGTCGATGAAAAGCTCGTTCATGTCGATCCCTGTTGAGTCTTTTGCGCGGGGCCGAGCACGCGCACCGGCTCGCCCGCCGCGACGTCCAGCGCCGCCGCTTCCTGCGCGCTCAGCACGAACGCGCCGTCGCGCACGACACCCGCCGCGAAACCGACGCGGAAGTCGTCCGCCGACGTATTCGCCACCAGCGAGCGCAGGCCCGCGGTTACGTCGTCCGCCGCGTGCGCGCCGATTTCCACCGGCACGACCACGCTCTCGCGCACCGTGCGCAGATCGGCGATGTGGCATTCGAGCACCGGCCCCGCATCGAAGATATCGACGTGGTTCTCGTAGCGCAGCCCTTCCGCTTCGAGCATCCGGCGCGCGGGAATCGTGTCCGCGTGCGTGAGGCCGACGCACTGCTGCGCGTCGTCGGGCAGCAGTTCGACGTACACCGGAAAACGCGGCATCAACTCCGCGAGAAACGCCTTGCGGCCGTGCGAACTCAGATAGTCGGCCGCGTTGAAGTCGATCTGGTAGAAGTGCGAGCCGACCGCGCGCCAGAACGGCGACGTGCCGTCCGCGTCGAAGTGGCCGCGCAGTTCCGCGCAGATCCGCTGCGGAAAACGCTCGCGAAACTGCGCGATGAACATGAAGCGCGAACGCGACAGCAGACTGCCGACGCCGCCGGTCCGGTAGCGCGGCGACAGGAACAGCGAACACACTTCCGCGTACCCGGTCAGGTCGTGCGAGATGTTCAGCGCGCGCATGCACGTCCAGATGCCGAGGTCCTGGCTCGCGTGGACGACGGTGCTCACCCGGTAGTTGTAGAACGGCTGTTGCAGGCCGACCGACGTTTCGATCCCGCAGACGCCGGCGACGTCGCCGGTCGCGGTGTCCTCCATCACGAAGAAATAACCGGCCTCGTGCGGCGCGGCGACGCCGTCGAGCGTGCGGCGCGTGCGTTCGATCCGCGCGGCGAGCGCGTCGCGGTCCGGCTTGAACGTGGTGAGGCCGGGGCCGGTCTCCTGCGCGAGTCCGACGAGCGCGTCGAGGTCGCCCGTCTGCACGACACGTACGACGATCATGACGCGTCTCCCATCGAATCGTCCTCGGTCTGCGGTTCGTCGCGGTAGAGCGGCACGCAGCGCACCGCGTCGCCGTCCTGCACGCCGAGCGCCGCGCGCGCGGCCGCGTCGAGCGGCGCGGCCGCGCGCGCACGGCCACGCTGCGCGGGCGAGGCCGATCGAGATGACGCGAGCGGCGGCAAGGTCGCCATCACGCAGCGGAACTCGCCCGCGCGGTCGCTCGCGACCAGATGCGCTGCGCCGTCCGCGCCGTCCGTACCGTCCGTACGATTGGCGTCGCCGGCCGCCTCGCGCACGATGCGCGCCTCGCTGGCGGCCACCGACGTCGTGCGGTCCACCTGCGCGGTCAGCACCGGGCCGGCGTCGAAGATATCGACGTAGCGGTCCGGCTCGAAACCCTCTTCCAGATGGATCTCATACGCGAGCAATGCGCGCGGGTCCGGCTCGCCGAGCACGCGCTGCGCGGACTCCGGCAGCAGCGGCACGTAAAGCGGATACGCGGGCATCACTTCCGCGATGAACGTGCGGCTCCGCCCGCCGGACGCGACTTCGATCTCGCGAAAATCGCGGCCGAAGAACTTGCGGCCGACCGCCTCCCAGAACGGCGACACGCCGGACTCGTCGGTCACGCCGAGCAGCAGCGAGAACACTTCGGGCGTGAAGCGGCGGCGGTTCATCGCGACGTACACCATCCGCGCGCGCGAGATCAGATGCGCGGCCGCGTCGCCGCGCAGCGACGGATCGATGTAGAACCCCGCGAGCCGGCTCATGCCGGTCAGTTCGTGCGACATCGTCAGCGCGTGAATCTTGCGGTTCACGTGGAGCTCGCGCGACGCGTGGATCAGCGCGTCGTTGCGGAACGCGTAGAACGGCTCCGAATAACCGGCCGCCGCGACGACACTCGACGTGCCGAGCAGCCGGCCGGTATCGCCGTCCTCCAGCACGAACAGATAAAACTCCTCGCCCGGAAAATCGACGTCCGCGCGAAACGAGTCCTCGGACAACGCGATCCGCGCTTCGAGCGCGTCGCGGTCGTGCGGCAGCGAATGCAGCACCGGCTGCGCGGTGCGCGCCATCTGCGCGATCGCATCGAGGTCGGCCAGCCTGGCAGGGCGTACGAACAGCATCGTCGTTCTCGGTGGAAGGTCGGAGTCGAAGGTCGGGGTTCAGCGCGCGGCGCCCGCGACGTCCTCGAACGCGCGTTCGAGCCGGGCGAAACCGTCGTTCAGATCGGCGGCCGGCATCACGAGCGACGGCGCGAAGCGCAGCACGTCCGGTCCCGCGATCAGCATCATCACGCCGCGATTCGCGGCGGCCGCGAGGAAGTCCTTCGCGCGGCCGCGATAACGCTCGTTCAGTTCCGCGCCGATCAACAGGCCCTTGCCGCGCACTTCGGCGAACACGTCGAAGCGTTCGTGCAGCTTCGCGAGCTTATCCTTGATCGTGTCGCTGCGCGAGCGCACGCCCGCGAGCAGCGCCGGGTCGCTGATCAGCTCGACGACCTTGTCCGCGATCGCCGCCGCGAGCGGATTGCCCCCATAGGTGGTGCCGTGCACGCCGACCTTGAAGTGCGCGGCGAGATCGGCAGTCGTCAGCATCGCGCCGATCGGGAAACCGTTGCCGAGCGCCTTCGCGGTGGTCAGGATGTCCGGCGTCACGTCGGTGTCCTGATAGGCATACAGGTGGCCGGTGCGGCCGACGCCGGTCTGCACTTCGTCGAAGATCAGCAGCGCGCCATGCGCGTCGCACGCCTCGCGCAGCGCGCGCAGGAACGCGGGATCGGCCGGGATCACGCCGCCCTCGCCCTGCACCGGCTCGACGATCACCGCGCAGGTCTGTTTGCCGATCGCGCGGCGCGCGGCGTCGATGTCGTTGAACGGCAGATGCACGATCCCCTGCGGCACCGGCCCGAACCCTTCCGAATACTTCGGCTGCCCGCCGACGCTGACCGTGAAGAACGTGCGGCCATGGAACGACTGCGTGAACGACACGATTTCGAACTTGTCCGCGCCGTGCCGCTCGAACGCGACGCGACGCGCGAGCTTCAGCGCCGCCTCGTTCGCTTCCGCGCCGGAGTTCGCGAAGAACGCGCGGTCCGCGAAGGTCAGCGCTTCGAGCCGGCGCGCGAGCCGCAGCACCGGCTCGTTCGTGTAGCCATTGCCGATGTGCCATAGCTTCGCGCCCTGGTCGTGCAGCACCTTCAGCAGTTCCGGATGCGCGTGGCCGAGCGCGGTCACCGCGATGCCGCCCGCGAAGTCCACGTAGTCGCGGCCGTTGGCGTCCCATACGCGCGAGCCTTCGCCGCGCACCGGCACGAACGGCGCGGGCGAGAACACCGGCACCATCACTTCGTCGAACGTCTGGCGGGTCACAGTCTGGTCGGTCATGGCTTTTCCTTCGGCGGTTCGTGGCGGTGCGTGGCGGTTCGTTGCGGTTTCGTGACGGTTCCCGACTGCGGGCCGCCGCCGCGGGCGCGTCGCACGGGACGCAGCCAATGCGGCGACGATAACAGGTTCAGTGTAGGCAACGGCGCAACCATCGTCTTGCCTGTACGCGACGTGTTCTGTCGTGGCCGCACCGCGGCCGCGTTCATCGCGGATCGTCCGGCCGCTCGACCAGCGCGCCCGCGCGCGGCTCCGCGCTCGCGCCGCCGTGCTGCTTCTCGATCCAGTTGCGGCGGTCCTCGCGCGGCGTCACGCCGAACCGCTCGCGATACGCATTCGAAAAATGCGCGGCCGACGAAAACCCGCACGCAAGGCTGATCTGCACGACCGACTTGCTCGTGCGCTGCAACTGCGAGCGCGCCTTCGCGAGCCGCAGCCCGAGGTAATACTTCGACGGCATCGCGCCGAGATACTGCCGGAACAGCCGTTCGAGCTGACGCCGCGACAGGCCGACAAAACCCGCGATCTCGTCGGTCGTCAGCGGGTCCTCGATGTTCGCCTCCATCAGCAGCAGCGCATCGTTCAGGCGCGGATGGCGCTCGCCCGGCGCGGTCACGAACGGGATGCGCTGCCGCTCGTCGCCACTGCGCAGCGTGCTCGCCCCGAGCGCGTCCGCGATGCGTTCCGCGAGTTCCGGTCCGTGCTCGCGCGCGATCATCGCGAGCATGAAGTCGAGCGTCGCCTGGCCGCCCGCGCAGGTCGCGCGATCGCGGTCGATCTCGTAGAGGTGCTGCGTGACGATCGTCCGTTCGAACTGCTCCGCGAACTGCTGGTACGTCTCCCAGTTCGCCGCGACGCGATAGCCGGACAGTTGCCCCGCCATCGCGAGCCACCAGATGCCGTGGTGGATGCCGGTGACGAGCGGCGTGCGCTGGCCGACCCGCGCGAGGCTCGCGAGAAAGAGCCGGTAATCCGCGAACTGCTGGTAACGCTCGGTCACGACGATCAGCCAGTCGCACGCGACGCCGTCGCCGAACGCGGCGTCCGCCGGCCACTGCGCGCCGCCCGCGAGCGGCACCGGGCGGCCGTTCCACGAGTACATCTGAGCGCGGTACAGCGCGCGGCCGTCGATCTCGTTCGCGAGATTCAGCGCATCGACGACCGGGCCGACGCCGGACATCGACACCGGCGGCAACGCGACGATCGCGACCTGGGTCGTGCGGGCCGGGCTGGACGGACGGGTCATGGTGCGCGTGCTGAGAGCGGTTACGAGCGAACGACTTGCCGCATCATGCGACTGCGCGAAACGGCGCGCATCACTTCAGGCTGCCGGACAGGAACTGCCGCAGCCGTTCGCTCTTCGGCGCGCCGAGCACGTCCGCGGGCGTGCCCTCTTCCTCGGTGCGGCCTTGATGCAGGAACATCACGTGATTCGACACGTTGCGCGCGAAGCCCATCTCGTGCGTGACGACGATCATCGTGCGGCCTTCTTCCGCGAGCTTCTGCATCACCTTCAGCACCTCGCCGACCAGTTCCGGGTCGAGCGCCGACGTCGGTTCGTCGAACAGCATCACGTCCGGATGCATCGCGAGCGCGCGCGCAATCGCGACGCGCTGCTGCTGGCCGCCCGACAGATGCGACGGATACTGCTTCTCGACGCGCGGCGCGAGCCCGACCTTCTCCAGATACGCGCGCGCACGATCCTCGGCCTCGCGGCGCGGCACGCCGAGCACGTGCCGCGGCGCCTCCATCACGTTTTCGAGCACCGTCATGTGCGACCACAGGTTGAAGTGCTGGAACACCATCGCGAGTTTCGTGCGGATCCGCTGAAGCTGCCTGGGGTCCGCGACTTCGAGGTCGCCGTGGCGGCCGGCGCGCGTGCGCACCGTTTCGCCGTCGACGACGATCTGTCCGGCGTTCGGCCGTTCGAGGAAGTTGATGCAGCGCAGGAACGTGCTCTTGCCCGACCCGCTCGCGCCGATGATGCTGATCACGTCGCCCTTCTTCGCGTCGAGCGACACGCCCTTCAGCACTTCGTTGTCGCCGTAGCGTTTGTGGATGTCGCGCGCGACGAGCTTGCTGTCGCCGGTTTCGGTCGTGTGGGGCAAAAGGCTCTCCCGGTTGATTCAGTCAGGACGTTCGGCGGTCGCTTCGAAACGCGGCGCACATTCAGCGCGCACGCACCGCGAGATGCCCGGGCCAGCGCCGCTCCGCGCGGCGGAGCGCGGCCACCAGCACGAACGATACCGCACAGTCGATCCGCGCCGCGAGGCCGGACGATTCGAACGACCGGGGCGTCGCCGGGCTCGCGTCGCGCGCAACCTTCAGGATGTCCGGCGCGGCCGCGCGCGCCGCCGTCGCCGGAAGTCGCGCGGATGATCGCAGCGGACGCCAAAACACTCAACGGCGCGCGGCGCGGATATTGCGATGCAACATCGCGGCCGCGATGGCGGAACAAGCGGCCCGAGCCGGCGATATCGAGTACCGCCGGGATGCCGCGCGACGTTCGGCCCACGTCGGCGCGTGGCGCGTTTTCGCAAGTTTGCCGTCGCTTTTTCGATAGGCCGGCGTTCGGCACGATGCGGCCGACGTGCGCAAAAGGCACGCGAAAAGGCGCTTCCCCCGAAAGCGCGCATAAAAAAACGGCGGAACCCGCTGCCGGGCTCCGCCGTTACCCACTCCCCTCTCTCCGAACGATATGCCGTCGCCTCTAGCGGGCTCCGGTCATGCTCAGATCACCAGCTGATGGTTCTGCAGCAACGTCAGCAGATCGGTCTGCACGTTCACGAGCGTCACCACCGCGGTCGATGTGTACTGGCCACCGGCGCCGTCGCGGTCCACGCTGACCACCGTGTCGTTGCCGACTACCTCGACCTTCAGGTAGTCCTGCAACCCCTGCGACGCGGCGTCGAGCTTCACCTCGCCGCCGTCGGTCCGCAGGCTCGTCGTGCCGCCGTAGCCGGACAGCAGGCCGCTCAGCTTCAGCACGTCCGCGTTGGCGTTCGTCAGCGTGTCGCCCACCGTGAAGCCGTACACGGTGTCGTGACCGTTACCGCCGGTCGCGTCGGCGTTTTTCAGCACGTTGAACTGCACCGTGTCGTTGCCGCCGTTGGTCAGATAGAACACGTCGTTGCCCGCGCCGCCGCGCAGCGTGTTGTTCGCCGCGTTGTCGGTGATCGAGTTGCCGTAGTTGCCGCCGATCACGGTCTCGATGCCGATCAACGTGTCGTTGCCCATGCCGGTTGCGACGCCGGTCATCAGGTTCACGTTCATCATCCCGGTTGCGTTGCTGTAGTCGATCAGATCGCCGCCCTGGGTTTCGCTCCACACGCGGCTGCCGTCCATCAGCGTGTTCCAGCCGCCGCCGCCGTTGATCACGTCGTCGCCGAGCGTGCCGTAGAACGCGTCGTTGTAGCCGGTGCCGACGATGCCCGCGGCGGTCGTGTCGTTGACCGCGTTGGTCGCCTCGGCGGTCAGCACGTAGACGTTCGTCGCGTCGCCCGGATAGACGTTCCAGAAGCTGTTGACGGTGCCGTTCGCGTAACTCTGGTTGTACGCGCTGCCGCCGACGTGGTTGATCGAACCGTTGTCGTTGCGCAGCAACTGCACCGAGTACGTGTCGTGCGGATCGAGCCCGTAGAAGTGCAGCAGGCCCGAACTGTCCGTCGTCACCGACGACTGCGCGTTGATCACCTGCGTCGCCACGAGGTCGCCGGCGGAGTTGTACAGCTTCACCGTGTTGCCGAAGAAGCTGTTCACGCCGTTCTGGTCGAGGATCTTGAACGTCAGGCTCGTGCCGTAGGCGACCGCGTTGTCGTTGTGGATCAGCACGGCCGGCGCGGTGTTCGAGTTGACGCCGGCGGTCGTGCTGCCCGCGCGGTACATCACCAGATCGACCGCGCCGTCCCAGTCGTAATCGACCGCGACCGCGCCGGTGATGTCGTCGTACAGCGTCGTGCCGAGCGCCTTGCCGGTGCCGGTCCACACGTTCGTGCCGCTGTTCAGGTACACCATCGGTGCTGTGGGCGCGTTGATCGGGTAGTTCGCGATGTTCTGCCGCGGCACCTCGATCACGTCCATCTTGCCGTCGTGGTTCCAGTCCACCGCGAGCGACGCGCCGCCGTCGAAGTGATTGCTCGCGGTTCCGGCCAGCGTGTCGTCGAAATACAGCGGGTTCGCGCTCATCCCGAGCCAGTTGCCGTTCGCATCGTTGCCCTGGTTCAGGTAGATGCGGCTTTCGTCGCTGTTGCCGGTGGTCGTCGGCGACTGGTAACCCCGGTTCAGATACAGGTCGAGATAACCGTCGCCGTTGAAATCGGCCCACGTCATCGAGTACGCGGTGTTCGCGTTGAAATACGCGCCATCGCCACGGAACACGCCGTTGTACATCTTGTCCGCGCCGATGCTGCCGTCCGCGTTGAACAACTGGATGTCGAGCGCGCGGCCGCTGTCCTGATCGGAACGGCCCGCGAGATCGACCGTGCCGTTGTTGTTCACGTCCACGCCGCTGACCTCAGTCTGGAACCAGCGGAAGCCATTCTGGCCCGCGTCCGCGCTCAGCACGCCGTTGTTGTTGCTGATGTACGTGTACGACTGGTCCGATTGCCACGAGAGCCCCGCGCCGCTGTACGTGACGACGAAGTCCGAGTAACCGTCGCCATACCGGTCCCACGCGATCACCGAGCCGGCCGCGCCGAACGTGTTCTGTTGGTCGAGCGGGTTCCACCACGCGGGGGTCGGGAACGTGAACGAGCTGGCGGTGTAGCTGCCGTCCGCATTCTTCGTCCACAGCGCCACCGCGGCGGAGTCCTGGCTGACCTTGCCTAACACGTCCATGTAGCCGTCGCGGTTCACGTCGACGAACACGCCCTGACGGATCACGTGGCCATAGTCGTCGCCGTTCGTCGGCGCGTTCGCGACCGCCGACGACTCCGGCAGATAGGTCGCCGAATAGCCGTTCGGCGTCACGTCGAACACCCAGCCCGAATAGGCGGCCGCGCCCGACTTCGTGCCGATCGAACTCTGGAAGAACGCCCAGTTGCCGTTCTCGTCGATCGTCGCCGCGCCCGCGCCCAGCCCCCAGTCGCCCCCCGTGGCGGTGCCGCCCCAGCCGGTCGAACTGGTGCTGCTGCCGACCGTGTTCGTCAGCGTGCCGGTGCTGGTCATCACGAGCGGGCCGAAACCCGACGCGTTGCCGGCCGCGTCCCACACCATGAAGCCGACGCTATGCAGCCCCTTGCCGAGCGACGCGTTGAAGCTCCAGTCGCCGTTCTGGTCCGCGCTCGCGTAACCGGTGATCCGGTCGATGCCCTCCTCGTAGGTGCCGTCGCGGTTCACGTCGTCCACCAGCGCGACCAGCGAGCCCGCCGCCACCTTGTTGTACAGGCTCGACGAGAACGCATACGCGGCGCCGGTGTCGGTGATCGCCGCGAGCGTCGGCGCAAGCGCGATCTTGTCCGGCGCGTCGAGATCGACCACCACCGAGTAGTGGTCGAAGTTCGTGCCGGTCGCGACCACGCCGGACGCGCTGACCACCTGCAGCCGCACGTCGAGCGTCTGGCTCGCCGTCAGCGGATCGGCGCTGTACGTCCACAGCACGCCGCTATGCGACAGCACCGTGATCCAGTTCTCGCCGCCGTCGAGCGACAGTTGCAGGTACTGGTTCGTGGCGAGCGCCTTGTTCAGCGTGCCGGAGAACGTCAGCGACTCGTCGCGGGTCACGAGGTCCGCGTTCGTCGCGGTCTGCGCGGTGCTGAACGCGCCGGACACGCCGACCGACGTGTCGCCGTTCAGCGCGAGCGTCGATGTAATGCCGCCCGCGTCCACCGGCTGCGTGTCGATCTGCAACTGCTGCGTGGAGATCGTGCCGAGGTTGCCGGCCGCGTCCTGCACGCGCGCCTGCAGCACGTAGCTGCCGTCCGCGAGCGTTTGCCCGGTCAGGTCGAGCGTCCAGTTCGTGCCGTCGAACGTGGTCGCCGGCTGCCAGCTATTGCCGCCGTCGATGCTGACGAGCACCGACGAACCGTCGTCGACTGGCTGGTTGACCTGGCCGTTGATGACCGGCCGGTTGTCGCTCGTGATGAAGTCCGAACTGCTCGCGCCGAGATCCTGCGTGACCGACACGATCTGCGCGAGCGCCGCCGGCGGCGTCATGTCGAACACGATGTCCTGGCCGGTCGTGCTGACCACGTCGCCGGACGGCCCGAGCACGCGCACGTCGTAGTGGACGGTCGAACTCGTGTGCTGCGCCGGGTCCGCGTAGATCCAGTTCGTGTCGGTCGTCGCGACGTCGGCCCACGTGTTGCCGCCGTCGGTCGACACCTGCACCTTCCCGCCGCCCGGCAGCGGCCGGCTCAGCGTGCCGGAAACGGTGATCTGGCCGGCGTTCGTGATGAAGTCGCCGACGACGCCGCTATCGGGCGTGATGCCGGTGATCTGCACGTCCATGCTGATGCCGGTATCGACGATCACGACCTGCGACGCGGTGCTGCCGACGTTGCCGGCCGCGTCGATCACGCGCACCTGATAGGTCTGGTCGCCGTCGGGCAGCGCGCGCGGATCGACGTAGGTCCAGCTCGTGCCGGCCACCGACGTCGCGTTGACCCACGTCGCACCGCCGTCGGTCGACACCTGCACCGATTCGTTCGCGCCGAGCGCCTGCGACAGCGTGCCGGACACGGACAGGTTCGTCGCGGACGTGATGAAGTCGCCCGGCGTGCCGGTGTCCGGATTGATCGCCGTGATCGCGACGAGCGCGACCGGCGCGGTCGTGTCGACGTTGATCGCGAACGGTGGGCTCTTCGCGCTCTCGTTGCCGGCCGGATCGACCTCGCTGACGCTCAGGTTGTGCGCGCCTTCCGCGAGCGGCGTGGTCGGCGTGTAGCTCCACGTGCCGTCCGGCGCGACGGTCGCGCTGCCGATCGGCGTGCCGTTGTCGTACACCTTGATCGTGTCGCCCGGCGTCGCGCCGCTGCCCGCGAGGGTCGGCGTCGTATCGTCGGTGTAGCCGTTCTGCGCGAGGTCGCCCTGATACAGGCCGACGTCGTCGCCGACCGTCACCGCGCCGAGGTCCGGCACCGCCGGCACCGTCAGGTCGAGGTTCAGCGTGAAACTCGCATCGCTCTGCGCGCCCGCGCCGTTCGACGCGGTTGCCGTGTACGTATGCGCGCCTTCGGTCTGCGCGGGCAGCGTGAGGCTCCAGTTGCCCGATGCGTCGGCGGTCACGCTGCCGAGCACCGTCGTCCCTTCCTTGACCGTCACGACCGCGCCGGCCGTCGCGGTGCCGACCAGCGTCGGCGTCGGATCGTCGGTGAGGCCGTTGTTCGCGACGTCGCCCTGGAGGTTGCCGACGTTGTCGGTCGCCTTGACGATGCTGACCACCGTCGGATCAGGATCGACGGTGAAGTTCAGCGCGGGACTCGCGCCGCTCGTGTTGCCCGCGTGATCGGTCAGCGTGACCGAGACCGCGTGGCTGCCGCTCGCGAGCGGATCGACCGGCGTGAAGCTCCAGTTGCCGTTCTGATCGACGGTCGTCGTGCCGAGCGCCTTGCCGCCGTCGTACACGGTGACGGTCGCGCCCGGCTCCGCGCCGCTGCCGCTGAAGTCGGGCTGCGTGTCGTCGGTCACGCCGCCTGCCGCGATCGGCCCCTTCACGCTGCCGACGTCGTCGGTCGCGGTGACGACGCCCGGCGCCGTCGGCGCGGTCGTGTCGAGCACGATCGGATAACCGCCGGTCATCGGGCTCAACTGGCCCGCGACGTCGCTCGCCTGCGCAGTGATCGTCTTCTGGCCGTCGCCGGTCAGCGCCGGCGTGGTGACGCTCCAGTTGCCGTCGTTGTCCACGGTGGCCGAACCGACCGCCGTGCCGTCGACGAACACCGTGACGGTCGTGCCGACCGTGCCGGTGCCGCTGATCGTCGGCGTGCGGTCGTCGGTCGTGTCGCCCTTCTGCAGCGGGCCGGTGACCGGGCCCGCATCGTCCGTGACCAGCGTGATCGCCGGCGCGGCCGGCGCGGGACCGGCCATCGTGAAGCTCCATGCGGGCGTCAGCGGTCCTTCGTTGCCGGCCGCATCGACCGGCGCGGCCTGGAAGCTGTGCGAACCGGCTTCGAGCGGCAGATCCGGCTCGAAGCTCCAGTTGCCGGACGCATCGACCGCGGCGCTGCCGATCAGCGCGCCATTGTCGTACACGTTGACCGTCGCGACGTCGCCGGCGGGCGCACGGCCGCCGAACGTCGGACGCGCGTCGTCGGTCGCGCTGCCGCGCGCGATCGGGCCGGTGATCGTGCCGACGTCGTCGGTCAGCGTCAGGCTGCTGCCGTCCAGCGGACCAGGCGGCGTCGTGTCGACGACGACCGCGAACGGCGCGCTCTGCGCGCTCTCGTTGCCGGCCGGATCGACCTGGCTGACGGTCAGGTTGTGCTGGCCTTCCGCGAGCGGCGTGGTCGGCGTGTAGTTCCAGTTGCCGTCCGGGCCGACCGTCGCGCTGCCGACCAGCGTGCCGTTGTCGTACACGTTGATCGTGTCGCCCGGCGTCGCGCCGCTGCCCGCGAGCGTCGGCGTCGTGTCGTCGATCGAGCCGTTCTGCGGCACCGATCCCTGATACACGCCGACGTCGTCGGTCACCGTCACCGAGCCGATGCCCGGCGCCGCCGGTGCGCTCAAGTCGAGATTCAGCGTGAAGCTCGCGGTGCTGCCCGAACCCGCGCCGTTCGATGTCGCGGTGTACGTATGCGCGCCTTCGGTCTGCGCGGGCAGCGTAAGGCTCCAGTTGCCCGACGCGTCGGCGGTCACGCTGCCGAGCACCGTCGCGCCTTCGCTGACCGTCACGACCGCGCCGGCCGTCGCGGTGCCGACCAGCGTCGGCGTCGGATCGTCGGTGAGGCCGTTGTTCGCGACGTCGCCCTGGATCGGGCCGACGTCATCGACGGCCTTGACGATGCTGACCACCGTCGTGTCCGGATTGATCGTGAAGTTCAAAGCGGGGCTGGCCGCGCTCGTGTTGCCCGCGTGGTCGGTCAGCGTGACCGAGATCGCGTGGCTGCCGTTCGCGAGCACGCCGGCCGGCGTGAACGCCCAGTTGCCCGACGCATCGACGGTCGTCGTGCCAAGCACGGTGCTGCCGTCGTACACGGTGACGGTCGCGCCCGGCTCCGCGCCGCTGCCGCTGAAGCCGGGCTGCGTGTCGTCGGTCACGCCGCCTGCCGCGATCGGCCCCTTCACGCTGCCGACGTCGTCGGTCGCGGTGACGACGCCCGGCGCCGTCGGCGCGGTCGTGTCGAGCACGATCGGATACCCGCCGGTCATCGGGCTCTGCCGGCCCGCGCCGTCGCTCGCCTGCGCGGTGATCGTCTTCTGGCCGTCGCCGGTCAACGCCGGCACCGTGACGCTCCAGTTGCCGTCGTCGTCCACCACCTGCGAGCCGACCGCGGTGCCGTTGACGAAGATCGTGACGGTCGTGCCGGCCGTGCCGGTGCCGCTGATCGTCGGCGTGCGGTCGTCGGTCGTGTCGCCCTTCTGCAGCGGCCCGGTGACCGGGCCCGCGTCGTCCGTCACCAGCGTGATCGCCGGCGCGGCCGGCGCGGACGCCGCGTCCGTCACGACCGTGAAGCTCCAGTCGGCGGTTTTCGGGCCTACGTTGCCGGCCGCATCGACCGGCGCGGCCTGGAAGTCGTGCGCGCCGTCGGCCAGCGGTTCGGCCGGCTCGAAGCTCCAGTTGCCGGACGCATCGACCGCCGCGCTGCCGATCAGCGTGCCGTTGTCGTACACGTTGACGGTCGCGACGTCGCCGCTCGCGTGGCCGCTGAACGTCGGCTTCGGATCGTCGGTCGAGCCGCCGCGCGCGATCGTGCCGGTGACCGGGCCGACGTCGTCCACGAGGTTCACGCTGCCGAGGTCGGTCGAGACCGGCGGCACGAGGTCGCTCGGACCGGTGGTCGTGCCGTCGCTGACGTTGCCGGCCGGATCGGTTTCGGTCACGGTGCCGCTGCCGCCGTCGGGCAGCGGGTTCGGCGCGATTTCCCAGTGGCCGTTGTCATCGACGGTCGTCGTCACCGTGCTGCCGTCCGGGCGCTCGACCGTGATCGTGTCGCCCGGCTCGCCGGTGCCGCCGAGGCCGTTGCCGTTGTTCTGCTCGACGTTCGGCGCGGGCGGCGCTGTCTGGTCGCTCGGGCCAGTCGTGATGCCGCCGGTCGAGTTGCCCGCCGGGTCCGTTTCGGTCACCGTGCCGGTGCCGCCATCGGGCAGCGGGTTCGGCGTGATCTCCCAATGGCCGTTTTCATCGACGGTCGTCGTTACCGTCGTGCCGTCCGGGCGTTCGACCGTGATCGTGTCGCCCGGCGTGCCGGTGCCGCCGAGGCCGTGGCCGTTGTTCTCATCAACGGTCAGTTGCGACTCGTCCGGCGGCGTCTGGTCGCTCGGGCCAGTCGTGATGCCGCCGGTCGAGTTGCCGGCCGGGTCCGTTTCCGTCACCGTGCCGGTGCCGCCATCGGGCAGCGGATTCGGCGTGATCTCCCAATGACCGTTTTCATCGACGGTCGTCGTTACCGTCGTGCCGTCCGGGCGTTCGACCGTGATCGTGTCGCCCGGCGTGCCGGTGCCGCCGAGGCCATGGCCGTTGTTCTCATCGACGCTCAGTTGCGATTCATCCGGCGGCGTCTGGTCGCTCGGGCCGGTCGTGACGCCGCCGGTCGAATTACCGGCCGGGTCGGTTTCCGTCACCGTGCCGGTGCCGCCATCCGGCAGCGGGTTCGGCACGAATTCCCAATGGCCGTTCTCGTCGACGATCGTCGTCACCGTCGTGCCGTCCGGCCGCTCGACGGTGATCGTGTCGCCCGGCGTGCCGGTGCCGCCAAGACCGTGTCCGTTGTTCTCGTCGACGCTCAGTTGCGTGTCATCAGGCGGCGTCTGGTCGCTCGGGCCAGTCGTGATGCCGCCGGTCGAATTACCGGCCGGGTCCGTTTCCGTCACCGTGCCGGTGCCGCCATCGGGCAGCGGGTTCGGCACGAACTCCCAATGGCCGTTCTCGTCGACGATCGTCGTCACCGTCGTGCCGTCCGGCCGCTCGACGGTGATCGTGTCGCCCGGCGTGCCGGTGCCGCCGAGACCGTGTCCGTTGTTCTCGTCGACGCTCAGTTGTGTTTCATCGGGCGGCGTCTGGTCGCTCGGACCGGTCGTGATGCCGCCGGTCGTATTGCCGTTCGGATCGACCTCGGTGATGGTGCCGGTGCCGCCTTCCGGCAGCGGATTCGGCACGAACTCCCAATGGCCGTTTTCATCGACGATCGTCGTCACCGTCGTGCCGTCCGGCAGCGTCAGGATGATCGTGTCGCCCGGCGTGCCGGTGCCCGACAGCCCGTCCTGGTTGTTATGGTCGACGCTCAGCTGCGATTCGTCCGGCGGCGTCCGGTCCGCCGGACCGGTCGTTTCGGGTGCCGAATGATTGCCGGCCGGATCGGTCGCCGTCAGCGTCCCTTCGTCGCCTTCGGCGAGCGGATTCGGGCCGAAGCTCCAGTGGCCGTTGCCGTCGGTCACGGTCGTCACGGTGCTGCCGTCCGGCAACGTCAGCGTGATCGTGCTGCCCGGCTCGGCGCTGCCGCTCAGTTCGCCCGCGCCGTTATGCTCGATCGCCGGTTCCGCCGGCGGCGTCACGTCCGCGACGCCGGTGCCGAGCGGGCCGACCGGCCGGCCGTTCGGATCGATGCCGGTCACCGTTCCCTGCTCGCCGTCCGACAGCGGATTCGGATTGAAATGCCAGACGCCGCTGTCGCTCGCGACGGTGGTGACCGTCGAGCCGTCGGGCCGCGTCAGCGTGATCGACGTGCCCGGATCGGCGGTGCCGACAAGGCCGTACATGTTGTTCGACGTCACGTCGAAGTGGCTGCCCGTCTGCGCGTTGTCCTTCGCCGGCGAACGGCCGGACGAGTTGCCGCCCGACGACGCCAGCCCCGCCGCGACGCCCATGCCGACGCCCGCCGCCGCGAACGCGATCAGCGGGACGAGCGAGTCGCCCGCGGCCTGCGCGGCGAGCAACTGGTCGGCCGATTCGATCGGCGACAGCGCGAATTCGCCGGTCGCATCCGAATACCCGACGGCCCAGAAGCCGTTGCTGTCGTTGTCGTGAATGACCAGATCGCTGGTGGCTTCGCCGTTCGGGCCGAAGAAGTTTTCGATCGTGACGGTCTCGCCGCTCTTCAGCCGGATCACGATCCGGTTGCCGTCGCGCGCGATCGACTGGATCTGCGACGGCGTGATATCGACCGTCACCACCGACGGCTTCAGCAGCCGGACTTCATTACCGCTCTGCGCAACGACCTGTCCGGTCTCTTTTGCAACCACGCGAATATTGGCCAACTTGTTTCTCCTCGTTCGAATATGAGTGCAGGAGGAGCAACCCGCGAGGCCGTTCGTTGCTGACGAAACGGGCTGGCTGCGCGGACACCTCTGCCGTCTGCTGCGCATTACGCCGTGTGATAGCCGATGGCGCTTTGCGGCACATCAGAATCGTCTTTCATATCGAAAGGAATTGACGTTGTGTCACAAATACGTTTGATCGCTTCCAGGCATTGCTCATTCCGACAATCAGGATCTCCAAACGAATCTGGAAAAACCCCTTCAGACAGGGGTGGTTAACAAAGTCGGCAGTAACGGAGAGGATGCAACGAAACCACGCACGCCCCTATCGGAACGCGCCGATCACTGACAGCGAATGAGACAAAGACGACGAACCGCAGCCCATCGTCTTACCGACGAAGGCCAACGATTCCGAACGGAGGAGAGAAGAACCGGATAGCCGCGCTCACGCGGCCCTACGCAATGCCCAGTTGCGCGCGAATGGCCGGCAGCATGTACTGCACGGCCGCGCGGCCTTCGGCGATCGCCGGCGCAGCGCGGTGGAAGTCGAAGATGCCCATGCCGCCGAGGCGCGGCTGGATCAGGATGTCGGCCGGCTCGCCGGCGAGGCGGCTGCGCGTGATCCGCACCTGCATGATGTCGATGCTCTGCGCGATCGCGCTCAGCATCGACGGCACCCGCGCGCTCGGCGGCGGCGCGACGCGCACGTCCGCGCCGCCGGCTGGATCGGCCACGCCCGATACGCCCGCGGCATCGCCGTCGGCCGCCTGCCGCCAGCGCCGGAACGGCCCGCCGAAGCGCCGGCCCGCGGCGGCCGCCGCCGCGGCCGGGTCGACGACCGGCGCGTCCGCCGGCTCGCGCGGCAGTGTGTCGATCGCGCCGCCGAGGTCGCGGCCGTTCAGGATGTCGTGATTCAGGTCGATCGCAATCACGCAGTTCGCGCGCATCGCGCGCGCGGCGGACACCGGCACCGGATTGCTCAGGCCGCCGTCGACGAGCCACACGCCGTCATGCCAGATCGGCGTGAAGATGCCCGGAATCGCGATCGACGCGCGCACCGCGTCCACCACGCCGCCGTCCTGCAGCCACACCTCGCGGCCGGTGTCGAGTTCGGTCGCGACCGCCGTGAACGGCATCCGCAGCTCGCCGATGTCGCGGCCGTTGAACTGGTTCGCGAACACCTCGATCACCTTGCGGCCGCCGAGCAGCCCGCCCGAGAACCGCAGGTCGAGCAGCCGCACGACGGTCTGCCACGTGAGCCGGCCGACCCAGTCTTCGAGCCAGTCGAGGTCGCCGTTCGCATACACCGCGCCGACCAGCGCGCCGATCGACGTGCCGCACACCACGTCCGGCCGGATGCCCGCCTCCTCCAGCGCGCGGATCGCGCCGATGTGCGCCCAGCCGCGCGCCGCGCCGCCGCCGAGCACGAGACCAATACGGGGATTGCGCCGCCTGCCTGCCATCTTTTCCTCCGCCCGGTCGGGCTCAGTGTCCGCGCAGAATGTCCGAGCGCGACGTCGTCGACACGCGAGCGTCCGGACCGAAATGCACGTTGAAATACGCTTCCGGCGTAACGCCGCCCTCCTGCCACTTCCAGCTCCACACGGTTTCCGGCTTGAGCCGGTACACGGCGACCTGGCCCGGCTTGCCGAGCAGCCGGCGCACGTCGTCCTCGGTCATGCCGATGCGGACCTTCGCGAAGTTCTCCGCGGTCAGCGCCTGGGTGATCGCGACGAGCCGGCCGTCCGGCCCGATGTCGACCATGTATGTGTTCAGGCCTTCCGGCCCGCGCGGATATTCGAGCCGGCGCGAGCCGTCGTCGAACACGCGCTCGGTCTCGGGCTTGCCCATCTGGCTGCGCACCTGGTCGAGCGTCGATACGCCGGGCGCGAGCCCCTTCAGCAGCAGCGCATCGGGCTTGACCGAGTCGAACAGCGCCTTCAGTGTCAGTTTCATCGATTCGACCTGGCGGTCGTCGCACGCGGCGAGCAGGCCCGACGCCGCCACGACGGCGGTTGCGAGCGCGACGCGTGTGGACGCAAAGCGATACATCATGGGTTGAACGACCTCCGCGAAGCCCGCGCCCGCGCAGCACGCGGCGCATCGGCTCGCATGGCGCGGGCAGATTGCCCCGCTGCTTTCAGTGGATCCTGTCGTGCGCGTCCGGCGGGCGCGACGCGGGCGCGGACTTCGCAACGGACGGCACGCCGGACGGTTTTGCGCTCACCTTGGGTTTCGCGGGCGCACGGCGCCTTGTGCCGCCATCGACACCGCCATCGACACCGTCATCGCCCGTATCGTACCCGTCCCGCGCCGCGCGCGGCAGATAACGCCGTCCGCGCGCGAGTTCGACCGCCTGCCACGACAGCAGCGCAAGACAGCCGAAGATCACCTCGCGCACCCGCTTCACGAGCGCGAGCGACAGCGCGACCTGATGATCGACGCCGAACAGCTGCGCGAGCAGCACCACCGCCGCCTCCTGCACGCCAAGCCCCGCCGGCACCATGAACGCCGCATGCCGCACCGCCTGCGTGAGCGCCTCGATCGCGAGCGCGCCGCCGACCGACACCGGATGGCCGAGCAGTTGCAGCGCCCACCACGTCTCGAACGCGCCGGCCATATAACCGCCAAGCTGCCACAGGAACGCGCGCAGCAGCAGGCCGGTACGCGACATCAGCGCGTCGATATCGGCGTCGAGCCGCCCGCCGTCGATCCCTTGCAGCAGCGGATGCGACGCCCCGAGCAGCCGCGCCGCCCACCGCTCGATCGCATGGAAGAGGCCGCCGCGACGCAGCAGCACGGCGAGCACCACCGGCACCGGCAACGACAGCAGCAGCGCGAGCCCGACCGTGCGCAGCACGCCGGACTCGCCGGTCGCCGCGACGATCAGCACGAGCCCGAGCGCGGAGAACGCATACTGGACCGCGATCGTCACCAGCACCTCGACGATCACCGATGCGCTGACGACACTCGCGTCGTCATGCTTCCAGCGCGCGAGCCGGATGCCGACGATCTCGCCGCCGATGCCCGCGACCGGCAGCAGCCGGCTCACCGCCTCGCGCACGGTCGCGGCCCACCACAGGAACGCGAGCGACACGCGGCGGTCGAGCAGCAGCCGCCACGCGTGCGCGTCGAGCACGAGCGGCAATGCGTGGAACGGCACGAGCCACAGCAGCGCCGGACCGGCGGCGCCGATCACGTGCATCACGTCGGCGGCGCCGTCGCGGACGATCAGCGCGATCAGGATCGCGATGCCGACCGGCAGCCCCGCCCACTGCAACCACTTCATGACGGTAACGCTCCCCGTTCGGGCGCCTGGGCGCGAGCCGCGCCCGCCGGCGGAAACACATCCGCGAACCCGCCGCGCACGATGCCCGCCGCGTCGAGCGCGGCCGCCACGCGCGGCGACAGCAGCGCCGCCAGTTCGTCCTCCGGGCGGTACGCGTGCATCGTCGGCGTGACCGGGCCGTCGCCGGCGATGGCCGGATGGCTGTAGATCTCGCCGACGCCGGGCGGCAGATGCGCGAGCGCGTCGAGCCACGCGGCTTCGTCCATCGCTCCGGTGTTCGCGATGCCGACCACGTAGTCGTTGTGCGCGATGCCCGCGCGGCGCAGCCGCGCGCGCACGAGCCCGATCCACGGACGCAGCCACCACGGCGCATTCGCCTCGCACGGCAGGCGCACCGCGCGCAGCCCGTAGTCGCGGCCGATCCGCACGATCATCGCGAGCACGGTCGGGTGCAGGTGGAAGTGCTTGTGCGTATTCACGTGATCGAGCGCGAGGCCCGTCGTCGCGAACGCGTCGAACTGCGCGCGGATTTCCCGCGCGAGCTGCGCGCGCACATGCGGCAGCAGGAAAAAACGAAAGCCGTCCCGCGCCATCCGGTCGCCGAAGCGCCCGCTTTCGTCGACCAGCGCCGGGATGTGCGCGGGAGGCAGCATCGCGGGGCCGTCCGCGAGCACCAGATGCAGCCCGACGCGCAGACGCGGCAGACGCCGTGCGCGCTCGACCGCGTCGCTTGCGGCCGGCGCGCCGACCATCAGGCTCGCGGCAGTCAGCACGCCGTCGCAATGCGCGCGCTCGACCGCAATATTCACGCGCTCGTGCAGCCCGAAGTCGTCCGCGGTGACAATCAGCGTGCGGGTCATCACGCCTCGTGCGCGCGCAGGAAGCGGAAGAACTCGACGCCTTCGCGCAGGCGTCGCTGCATCATCTCCCAACTCGTCAGCATCTCGCGCACGATCTCCCAGATCTTCGACGGCCGGAAGTAGAACTCGCGGTAGAACGCCTCAAGCTGGTGATAGATGTCCTCGCGCGACAGATGCGGATAACCGATCGCCGCCAGTTGAACCCCTTCCTTGCTCACCAGGTTGATGACCTTGTTCTCTTCGGGCCAGCCGTTCTCCACCGCCTGCCTGTAGAGCGTCGTGCCCGGATACGGCGCGGCCAGCGACACCTGGATCGTGTGCGGATTGATTTCCTTCGCGTAGTCGATCGTCTTGCGGATCGTGTCCTGCGTCTCGCCCGGCAGCCCGAGAATGAACGTGCCGTGAATCTTGATGCCGAGCTTGTGGCAGTCCGCGTTGAAGCGGCGCGCGAAATCCGTGCGCAAGCCCTTCTTGATGTTGACCAGAATCTGGTCGTCGCCGGACTCGTAACCGACCAGCAGCAATCGCAGACCGTTGTCCTTCATGACCTTCAGCGTGTCGTACGGCACATTCGCCTTCGCGTTGCACGACCATGTGACGCCGAGCTTGCCCAACCCGCGCGCGATCTCCTCGACGCGCGGCAGGTCGTCGGTGAAGGTGTCGTCGTCGAACATGATCTCCTTCACTTCCGGCAGGTTGTCGCGAATCCACGTCACCTCTTCGAGCACGCTCGCGACCGAACGCGTGCGGTAACGATGGCCGCCGACCGTCTGCGGCCACAGGCAGAACGTGCAGCGCGACTTGCAGCCGCGTCCGGTGTAGATCGACACGTATGGATAGTTCAGATAGCCGATGAAGTAGTTTTTGATTTTCAGGTCGCGCTTGTAGACCGGCGCGACGAACGGCAGTTCGTCCATGTTCTCGATCATCGGCCGCGCCGCGTTGTGCTCGATCGAGCCGTCCTGCGCGCGATACGACAGGCCGAGAATCTCGCTGAACGGCCTGCCTTCCGCGATCTCCTGGCAGGTGTAGTCGAACTCCTCGCGGCACACGAAGTCGATCGCGCCGGTTGCGGTCAGCGAGCTGTGCGGATCGACCGCGACCTTCGCGCCGACCATCCCGATCAGCGTCGCCGGACGGCGCTTCTTCAGCTCCTGTGCGAACATCGCGTCGCTCGGGAACGACGGCGTACTCGTGTGGACGATCACGAGGTCGTAGTCGTCCGCGATCCTCAGCGTATCCGCGACCGACAGGCCATCGGCCGGCGCGTCGAGCACGCGGCTGCCGGGGACCATCGCGGCGGGCTGCGCGAGCCACGTCGGATACCAGAACGAACGGATCTCGCGTTTCGCCTGGTAGCGCGAGCCAGCGCCGCCGTCGAAGCCGTCGTACGAAGGGGCCTGCAAAAACAGCGTTTTCATCGGGTGCGGACTCCGACAACGGATTGTGGGTACAGGGTATTCGATCGAACGGTTCGGCGCCGCATAAAGGCTTTAGTACGCTGACCGGCGCGGCGGCGTTCACTGCGCGCGCCGCGCGGCCCGGCGCACGTGCGCGGCGCAACCGAGGCGCGGCATTGTCAGCGCCGCGCAGATCGCATACGGCGTAGCCGCGTTGCACAGCGCGAACAGCAGCCACCAGAACGACCGAAGCAGCGACAGCCACAGCGACGCCGTCATGCGCCGCCCTCCGGTGCCTTCTCGGCCGATGACGAGCGGCGGGATGCGCCGGCGCTGCCGCCGCCGCAAGCGTCCTTCGTCCATGCCGAGGCGGGCCGGATGCCCGCGCTGACCGGCTCGCGCGCTACGCTTCGTACCCTATGCGCACCGTCCTGCATTCCGCAAATGCCGTTATGCATCGCCGCGACGTTCGAGCGATCGAACGATTATCGGCACGCCGATCGCGTAGAAAATGATCCAACGCAGCCGTGTCCGTCATGTGCATATACAGCACGCATTGACCTGAACTCGATGTGTGATCGCACCGCCGACCGACCGCGAAAAGTTTAGCAGCAGCACTGCTTTCGATGACGCCGAAACCGCACGCGTCAGTGCTGCGTCAGCATGCACCCACGGCCGCCTTTCGGTTTTCATCGAACCGACAACAAACCGTCAATCGCGGGAAATAAAAACGACGGGGAACCGTGGGAGCACGCGCGTCGCGCGCGAAGGGCCGCGACGCATCCGGCATCGTCCGGGTGTGTTCTGCGCAGCCGACCTGCGCGTGACGACAGCGGAGCGCGCGGCGCGGCAACGCGGCGCTTCGCGTGCGATCGATCGACGTCGCGCGCGAACCGGGTTGCCGTGTCGCCAGCGTGCGCGAGCCGGTCCGCGAGGTCGGTGCGGCGGCTAACAGTTCGACAGGCGGCGCTCGATGTCTGCAATCCGCGCCCGCGTGTCGCGCGACGATGCTACTGCTTCGTCATGCGATCGAAGCCGGAAGCCTCGCATCGCCCGGCAGACCGGCGCGATACGGCGCGTCGGCGGCCGCCGCAGACCCTGCCGCGTGTGTGGATTACGAAACGCCGTCAGCACGAACCGGACGCGTTTGGCACAATGGCCGCTGCTCCCGCCCGCGCGGCCCGCAACGCGGGTCGCCGGCCACAACGAATTCCGGCCCCGCCATGATCCCGTTCTCCGTCCTCGACCTGTCTCCGATCCCCGCCGGCTCGCATGCCGGCGTCGCGCTGCGCAATACGCTCGACCTCGCGCAGCACGCCGAACGCTGGCGCTACCACCGCTACTGGCTCGCCGAGCATCACAACATGACCGGCATCGCGAGCGCGGCCACGTCGGTCGTGATCGGCTTCGTCGCGGGCGGCACGCAAACGATCCGCGTCGGCTCGGGCGGCATCATGCTGCCGAACCACGCGCCGCTGCTGATCGCCGAGCAGTTCGGCACGCTGGAGGCGCTGTACCCCGGGCGCATCGACCTCGGCCTCGGCCGCGCGCCCGGCACCGACCAGACGACCGCGCGCGCGATGCGCCGCGATCTTCAGGCGAGCGCCGAATCGTTCCCGGACGACGTGGTCGAATTGCAGCGGTTCTTCTCGGACCCGGTCGACGGCCAGCGCGTGCGCGCGGTGCCGGGCGCGGGGCTGAACGTGCCGCTGTACATCCTCGGTTCGAGCCTGTACGGCGCGCAACTCGCGGCCGCGCTCGGGCTGCCGTTCGCGTTCGCGTCGCACTTCGCTCCCGATCATCTGCTGACCGCGCTGCGGCTGTATCGCACGCAGTTCCGTCCGTCCGCGACGCTCGCGAAGCCGCATGCGATGGTCGGCGTCAACGTGTTCGCCGCGGACAGCGACGACGAAGCGCGTTTTCTGTTCACGTCGTTGCAGCAGCAGTTCGTGAATCTGCGGCGCGGCACGCCGGGACAACTACCGCCGCCGGTCGGGAAGATCGACGCGAGCGACTTCGAGCTGGCGGGTGTTGCGCATTCGCTCGCGTGCTCGGTGATCGGCGATCGCGACGCGGTGCGTGCGGGTCTGGAGTCGGTGATTGCGCAGACTGAAGCGGATGAGTTGATCGTCACCGCGCAGATTTATGACCATGCGGCTCGGCTGCGGTCGTTTGAGATTACCGCGCAGGTGCGGGATGAGATGGGGGCGGCGGGGTGAGCGGGCGGTTCGTTTTTCGTTATGCGAATGAGCGGGCCGGTCGGTGCGCTGGCTAGCGCGTCGTTGCGGCGCGGCGGTGCGTATCGGCATCAGGCTGATAACTCGCCGCTCGCCACTGGGCCGGCTCCGCGGCCCCTCTCTCAGCAGCGCCACATGAAATGTCTGCGGGCCGTGCATCGGCGGCGCACGGCCGGAGTCTGCGAATTCCACCGGCGCTGCGTGTTTTTTACACAGATTCGGCCGAACTACGACGGATGACGACCGTCACGGCCCGACCCGTCGTCGCCACGGCACAGATATCCGGCTGAGCCGATAAGTCCAAGTCGTCTCTCGTTAAGCTTTGCTCGCAGAAGGTGCCTGCGCAACGTCCCCTTTTGTCCGGCCACCGCTTTATGCGATCAGCGTATGAGACCGAGCCCTGGAACCACTCGTCGGTCGGCGGCACGCGACCCGTTTCCGACATTCGACTCGTTGAACTCGTCGCCATGAAGCGGTCGTGCACTATGCAAAAGTAGTCGACTGGGTTGGGCTCGGAAGTATCTATTTTCTTGGTAGTCGGGAAGTGCATCGACGCTCGCCGATACCATCGAAGAACAGGCCGACCAGGTGGGCGATACGCGGTTTTGGCTTGCCGTTCCTTTCGACGGCGAGCGAAGTCGCTGTCGCAACCCACACCAGATCGTCGAAGCTGATATCAGGTCGGATGACCCTTGCGTTTTGAGCACGACCAAGCAGACGCTTGCCCTCCTCGGTCGTCGCGTGGCAGCCCGGCGTGCCGGTCTGTAGAACCGTTGCAAGCGACGCTGCGAAACCGCGATAGACAGTCGTGTACAAGACAAGGTCTTCCAGATAGGCGCGCAAAGCGTCGGCCTCGTCAAGCTTGCCATCTCGTGCGCGACTTGCTTGCGCGAGTGACAGGAAGCGGGCGCTGTAGGTGGCCGCCAATAGCTCTTCCCGCGTGGGAAATCGCCGATAGAGCGTCCCAATGCCGACGCCCGCTCGCTTGGCGACATCTTCAAATGCGGCGCCTGCGCCGCGCTCCAGAAATACTTCTTCGGCCGCAGCGAGGATGCGTTCGCGGTTTTTCTGCGCATCAGCGCGCAGCGGCGTTTCGTCGATCAAAATTTTTCTCATGCCGGCTTGTTAAGTGGAGGATACCTCCATATGATAAGTGGATCAATCCTCCACTTAATGCAAAAGGGGCAGACAAAATGGCAAATCGGTTCGAAAACAAGGTCGTGGTGATCACGGGCGGCAGCGACGGCATCGGCCTCGCTACCGCGACCCTGTTTGCAAGGGAAGGCGCGCACGTCTACATCACGGGTCGTCGGCAGGCTCAGTTGGCCGAGGCGCTGAAAGAGATCGGCGCCGGAGTCATTGGCGTCCAAGGGGACGTCGGCAAGGTCGCCGACCTTGACCGGCTGTATGCGCGTATCCAGCGCGATCACGGCAGGGTCGACGTCGTGTTTGCCAATGCGGGCATTTCCGAATCCGCACAGATCGGTGAGATCGAGGAAGAGCACTTCGATCGATTGTTCAGCACGAACGTGAAGGGCCTGGTCTTCACCGTGCAGAAGGCGCTGCCGCTGATGACCGCTGGCGGCACGGTTATCCTTGCGGGATCAGGGGCGGGCAGCAAGGGATTCCCCAACCTGTCAATCTACAGCGCGACGAAGGCGGCGATCCGTTCGCTCGCACGCACCTGGACGACCGACCTCAAGACCCGGGGCATTCGCGTGAACGTTGTGTCTCCCGGCGCGATTCTGACGCCGGCAATGGAGACCTATCTGAAGGCCAACGCGGCGGCCGAGGAAGCATTGAAGCAGGCGACGCCCTTCGGCAGGCTCGGTCATACCGATGAAGTCGCCAAGGCCGTACTGTTCCTGGCCTCAAGCGAAAGCAGCTTTGTGGCAGGCGACGAACTCTTTGTCGATGGTGGCTTCGTGGCGGTCTGAGCACTGATTATCGCCGTCACCAATTGCCGGAAAGCGGCCCTTGGCGACTGGCAGCTTCTGGCCGACTAGTGCCCGACGACCGCGCGGCCACCGCCTCGGCCAGATGCTCGATGCGAAAGGCATAAAGCGACCCGTTGCTGCCGGTCGCCATGTTGCGGCCCGCACGTCACCCTTCGGAGTAGAGCGGTCGTTCGAGCGGCAAATTCGCTGGGGAGTTATCTGCCAAGGCCAACGCTCGGCAGGCGAAGATGATGAGCCGCCCCTGCCTCATCTCACCATGTCAACTGGGGCGCGGCAACACGCCGTCTCAAATCCATATGTCGCGGTTCAAATATAATTGTCGACCTTTGAACGATTGCATAGATAGCCATCTACGTAAGATATGCCAAAGTCATTCCGAAGAAACAGAAAGCGCCAAGTCGTCGCCCAGACAAGTCCGGTGCAAAAAATGACCGTGGGGACTAATTCGCCATCGCGCGCGCTCAAAGGCAACGCGATCGACACGTGGGTCGCTCGCGCGTCAGGGATGGCAACTGTTGGAACATTAGCCCTAGCGGGGTTCGGCTATTTTTACACCGTGCTACCAGTGTTTCAAAATCAAAAGCTTCAAGAGGACAACGCCAAACTTCAACTCGACAATGAAGCAGCTGAAAAACGAAACAAGGCACAGCTTCAACGGCAGGATGAGCTCGCGAAGAAGACCCTGCAAATGCAAGTGGAGCTCGAAAACCAAAAAACTGCACTAAATCTAGCTTCGAAGAACGCAGCCAATGCGATAGTTCGCGAAGAAAGTGCCGTTCGCCAAGCAGCGGAGGCCAGTTCACAGATGAAAGCGCAGTACGCTGACCTAGACAAAGCGCGGGTGAAGCTTGCGATCACCCACCTTGAGACAGTTCTCGTCTTCAAGGACATCAACGCCAACGAAAAGTTTTCTAGCGCGGTTTATCTTGAGGGCGACGACGCGACATTTATCAAAGCAGCAAAGGATGCATGGCCGAGTCCGTTCCCCATCATCTCGAGCGCTTGGAACGAAGCATCCCAAGACAAGACCGTCCCCTTCGCATATTTTCAGCGTCTTCGCGTTGCCATCGACGAGCACGCGGATCAGCTAACCTGCACAAAGCCGGATCTCGACTCGCTCGCAAACCAGTACGATGTGGAGCGGAAAGCTGTTCTTGATGGGCTTGAAAAGAAATCCAAGGATGAGCTTGAGAGACAACGCGTCGAAGCCGAAAGAAATGGAAAAAAACTGTTGATCGAGCCGGATATAATCCCGCGGTTCGAGCAGCAGTTCAAGATTACGGATATGTATTCTCTCAGGAAAAAATATCGAGAGACTATGATTGACGCGGCAACGCCATGCACGAAAAAGCTTTCCGAGTTCATGAAAAAACTCCCCCTCGAATTCGGCGTCGATCCTGTCTAGTGCTATCAACATCCCTGCCGACCGCTATGCGATTGGCAACGGACGGTGGAATGAGCTATGTCAAGCACGAGGCAGAGTCTGCAATTGGCCGACTAGTGCCCGACGATCGCGCGGCCACCGCCTCGGCCGGATGCTCGATGCGAAAGGCATAAAGCGACCCAAACCGGTCCTCCGCAGCCTGGCGGACCGGACGGCGGCTATCGACCGCTGAGCGGTCATCCGTTGGCTGATCCTGGCGACTGGCTAACATCACGAACCGTCCGCGATTCTGCATACCTGCAAACGGTCATTCGAGATGGGGCATCATTGATGCTTCATCGACTATACCGGCCGAAGACTAACCGATGACCGCTGACGACATCAACGCTGGATGCGCGCAACTGTTCGATATTTGGTGCGAACGCCGCTCTGCACGCCCTTTACGGCATCTACTGAGCGCATGGCCGCTAACCAACGGGTTGACGGACGACTGGGGTAACCTCTACGAAGCCTTACGCGGACTCCGAGCAAACTGTCGAGAGGATATCTCGGAAGCCGAACTGGTCCACGTTGAAGACCTGATTCGCGCCATCGCGGCCTTCCTTCAGCAATGAGCGGCGACCGTCACCCCGCTCCACCGGAATCACAAGCCACGTTTATCGCGGAGCTGCAATCTCGCTATGCTGAGACCGGCCCGGGTCGACTTGTTTCGGAAACTGACATGGAGCGCTGGACCGAGATCGTCGGAGCGACAAGGCGTGACGCATATGACGTGCTAGCTCGGCATCTCGCGATCGGCTTTCACAAAGGTCAATTCTCCTTCGGGTTTTGCGACGCGCTCGCGATCGCCGTAGTCGGCTTTGTGTATGACGATTTCATCTCACTGGGCGAGGAATCGTGGCCCTCGTTCTTTAATGAAGTCTATCTAGCCTTTGACGCAGGTGAGGTCGGTCAACCTGGCACGGATGCGGTTGAGGCCTTTGCGCGCCCCATGATTGCGAAAATCGTTGAAGATTTGGCCGATGACGCTTGAATGTCGCGGCCGAGATTCCGGCGAGCGGCCGCTTTCAGGCTACTGCCGTCGCCAGAACGCCCGAGAGAGGTTTCCCGCGACCGTCCCATGATGGCCGGCAAGCGACTGCTCGCCGGCCGTTGCATCAGACCTCCGTTTGCTCCGCCATTTCGAGCGCATCGTCTACCTCGATGCCGAGATACCGGACGGTGCTTTCAAGCTTTGTATGCCCGAGCAGCAGCTGAACCGCTCGCAAGTTCTTCGTGCGCCGGTAAATCAGTGAGGCCTTCGTCCGCCGCATAGTGTGCGTGCCATACGCTGTGTCGTCCAAGCCGATGGACGCGATCCAACGATGGACCAGCCGAGCGTATTGCCGGGTCGAAAGATGCGGCGAAGAGCACAGCCGACTCGGAAACAGGTAATCCGCAGACTTCAACCCTCGCGCTCCGATCCACGCTTCGACACTCTGTCGAGTCTGCTCCGTGATTTCGAACTGAACCGGCCGTTGTGTCTTCTGTTGCATTACCGTTGCTCGCGATCCGACGTGGCTACCTTGGCAAACCTCCTGCACCCGCAGTCGCGTCAGATCGCACGCGCGAAGTTTGCTATCAATCGCAAGATTAAACAGCGCCAACTCGCGGATGTTCGAAGACATCTGTAGCCGTGTGCGAATTGCCCAGATTTCCGGGAGCTTCAGCGGCGGCTTTTGTCCGGTGAGCTTGCCCTTGTTCCACGGCACACGCGAGCGGACGGCGCCATTGTGCGTTTCCATGATGATCTCCTTCCCATTGAAGGAAGATCAAGTGTGCGCCTCCGCCGGTGGTCGCAGAGCGACCCGAATCGGCCTCTCGATTAAACATATTTCCGAGGTCCGATATTGGCGGTACAGGAGCCGTTCGTCAAAATGTCTGTCACGCCATATCGCCGAAACGCAATTGCGTTTTGAGGTAATTCAGAAAAGCCTGGAGTTTGAGCGACGGAACCCGTTCTCGCGGAAACAGCGCATTCAAATCCTGCGGTGGACCTATCCACTCGGGCAGCACTCTCAGCAAGCCCCCCGCCTCGACTTCGGGAGCCACGCTGGCATCCATAGCCAGCAACAAGCCTTTTCCGGCGCGAGCGGCGTCCAGAATAAGTGCGGGGTCGCTGGCGACGATCACCGGTTCCAGCGAATAGTGCGTCGCCTTCCGTCCCAGCTTGCGCAGCGGCCAGGTGTAACCGCTGTCGCTGCGGGCCTGATGAAGTGCAAGCGTAGGATGGAGCCGGAGTTCGTTGGGAGCGGCTGGCGAACCGTGCCGTTCGACATATGCGGGACTCGCATAGACCGACGTCGAAAAGGTCCCAAGCCGCCGTGCCACAAGACTGGAGTCGGGAAGGACGCCAAGACGCAGAGCGACGTCCACTTCGTCATCGAAAAGATCTAATGGCACATGTGTCGCCAGAATATCGAGCTGCACATCGGGATAGCGCGAGCAGAATCCGGCAAGCAAAGGCGCGATCCACGTGACGCCGAACGAATACGGCAGCGTGACGCGCAGCCAGCCTGCGGGCGTGCCGCGAATGCGCTGCACTGCGTTCTCCGCGTCGTCAAGCTGTTTGCAGATACTGCGGCAGTGCTCGAAGTAAGCCGTACCTGCTTCGGTCAGGCGCAGTTTGCGCGTGGTCCGGTGCAACAGTCGCGAGCCGAGGCGCGCCTCAAGTTCCCGTACTCGCCGGCTAATCGTCGTCTTGGGAATCTGCAACGCGATCGCTGCCGCAGTAAAGCTGCCCGATTGCACGACGCGAAGAAAGACGAGCGTATCGTTGAGATCCCTGGTCATCGGCGCATATATCCTGGCTGAGCGTTGTTGTCGACTTGAGCCTAGCAGAGAGATTGTGCCGCCGATGGTTTAATCCTTGCTGGTAACACGGGCTAATCGCCAGCACCCTCCTGCAATATCTTGTCGTCTTCAACCAGGAGGCGCATATGAATCTCAGCGAATACACAGGTCACGATGCAATCGGGCTCGCCAAACGCGTGTCAGACCGTGAAGTTACGCCCGCGGAGCTTGCCGAGCTCGCCCGTTCGGCAATCGAAGCGGTCAATCCGGCGATCAACGCAGTTATCGAACACTGGCCGGCCGGCGAAAGCGGAGGCTGCCCGGACCAGCGCACTGGTCCGCTCGCTGGCGTACCGTTTCTGATCAAGGATCTCGCGGTTGCGATGAGCGGTAAGCGGCTGGAGCTTGGGAGCCGGCTCTCCAGCGGCGTCGTCGCCACGACCGATTCATGGCTCATGTCGCGGTTCCGCGCAGCCGGACTCGTCACGATTGGCCGCACAACTACACCCGAAATGGCGTTCAGCACGACTACTGAGTCCACGCTCCAGGGCGCGACGCGCAATCCCTGGCAGCCGGATTCGAGCGCCGGCGGTTCTAGCGGCGGAGCCGCAGCAGCAGTCGCAGCCGGCGCCGTCCCGCTCGCGCATGCCACCGATGCAGCCGGCTCCATACGGGTGCCGGCAAGCTATAACGGTTTGTTCGGACTCAAGCCGACGCGAGGGCGCAGTTCGAACGGGCCCGCCCTCGACGAAGTCTTCGCAGGCTTCGGCGTGCAACTGGGCGTGAGCCGGAGCGTGCGGGATAGCGCCGCTCTACTCGATGCGATCCAGGGGCAGGCGATCGGCGAGCCCTACCTGACCGCTGCGCCGGAGTACAGCTTCCTGTCGCAGGTCGCCCGCGAACCGGGCAAACTCAGGATCGGAATGATGACCGATCCGTGGAGCGCGGATCGAACCGACCCGGCAATCGTGGCAGCGGCGGCATCGACAGCGCGACTTTTGGAGGATCTCGGTCACACGGTTTACGAAGTGCGGCCGTCACTTGGCGTGTCGTGGGACGCGTTCGTGCAGATGAATGCGACGATCTGGACGGCGACGTTGGTCCACTGGATCGAAGGCCTGGCTGCAACGACCGGACGACCGATCGATGAGACGACGCTGGAGTCCGCCACATTGGCCTGTTATCGCTATGGCAAGGAAGAGAAGGCGTCAGCATTCGCCGCTGCGCTCGCTATGCGCAACGTTGTGACGCGGGCTGTCGGGCATTGGTTCGAAGACTTCGATGTTCTGCTCACGCCGACGCTGCCGCAAATGCCACCGCGCATTGGAGAATACGGCAAGGGCGCGGAATCGATGAACGGCCTCGAATGGACCCAGCGAGTATTCCAGCATTCGCCTTTTACCCCGCCGTTCAATGTCGCCGGTATTCCCGCGATGTCAGTCCCGCTAGCAAATCATCCCGAAACAGGTGTGCCGATCGGAATGCAATTCGGGGGCGCATTCGCGCGAGAAGATATATTGCTGCGACTCGGAGCGCAGCTCGAACAGGCACGGCCGTGGATCAATCGGCGGCCCGCAGTTTGGGCGGGGCAACAGGCATAACGGCAAGGGCCGTGTATTTCATGCGGGCGGCTCGGTTCGCCCGTTTCCCCTGCGTTCTCACGCGACGGCACCGGCTTGGCGTCATCGGAGCACAAATGCCGATATCCGGATGATGTCGCCACTGAATGGCTTCATCAAGCAATAGCAAAACAGGCCAATGCGTCGTCGCGATCCCTTCGAATTCGGCAGCGCGAAGTAGCGAGGTAACTCGCCACCTCGCTATCTGGTCCGGCGGCTTTCGAAAGCAAAGTGGCTGTTCGAACGTCCGGGAAGTCGTGACGACGATTGTCTTCTCATGGCCCCCTGCAGCCCGTCCACAAGCGCCTCCCCAGAAACCCACGTCACGAACAAAAAGCCGTTTAAACGCTCAAGGCCCCACCGCCACCGCCCCCAACCCCTTCAACAACGCCGCATGAAACGCCTGCGGGTCCTGCATCTGCGGCGCATGGCCGAAGTCCGGGAACTCCACCAGCGTCGCATGCGGAATCGCTTTCGCCGCAGCCTTCGCAAGCTCCGGATAATGCCCGAGCGTCGCGCGCACCTCCGGCGACGCGGCGTCCTTGCCGATCGCGGTCGTATCCTTATCGCCGATCAGCAGCAGCGTCGGCATCCGCAGTTGCCCGAACTCGTAGACGACCGGCTGCGTATAGATCATGTCGTACAGCAGCGCCGAGTCCCACGCGACCTGCTTCCGCCCCGGCCCGCGATACATGCCCGCGAGCATCTGCACCCACGGCTCGTACGCGTCGCGCCACTGCCCCGCGTAATAGGTCGACTGCTCATAACGGCGAATGCTGTCCGCGCTCGTCTTCAGTTCGCGCGCATACCAGTCGTCGACGGACAGCGACGGCACGCCCTTCGCCTTCCAGTCCTCCAGGCCGATCGGGTTCACCAGCACGAGCTGCTCGGTGTCCTGCGGATACATCAGCGCATAACGGACCGCGAGCATCCCGCCGGTCGAATGGCCGATCATCGTCGCGCGGCCGATGCCGAGCGACTGCAACAGCGCATGCGTATTGCGCGCCAGTTGCTGGAAGCTGAACTGGTACGCGGCCGGCTTGCTCGACTTGCAGAAGCCGATCTGGTCCGGCGCGATCACGCGATAACCGGCGTCGGCGAGGCGGCGGATCGTGTCGTCCCACGTCGCCGCGCAGAAGTTCTTGCCGTGCAGCAGCACGGCCGTGCGGCCGTTCGGCTGCGCGGGCCGAACGTCCATGTACGCCATCTGCAACGCCTGCCCCTGCGACTGGAATTCGAAGCGGTGGACCGGCATCGGATAGTCGAACCCTTCGAGTTCGGGACCGTACGCGGGGCCGTCGGCGGCGATGGCGGCCCCTACCGGCAACGACAGGGACAACGCGAGACAGGCGGCGGCAAACGCGGACAGCGAGCGGCGGCGGGAGAGAAATGGCTTCACGGGCGGCGGATCGGTCGGTGAATGATGAGAGGAACGAAAGACGGCGCTTCGGCGGCTTCGCCAGCTTCGATGACGTCAACGGCACGCGGAATGCGGTGACGCGTCGCAGCGCCGCGGCGTCCCGCGATTCTAGCCGCGCTGCGCGATGCGTGCCGGCGTCGCGGTGCGCGCATCGGTCATCGGGTTGAGCGACGCAGCGCACATTACGGATTTCGTACTTACGGCACATTCGGTGGTAGAACTGGCATGCGTGGCGGTGTCCGTGGCTGGACCCAGGGCGCGGCAGGCAACGCGGGAACGATGGGATGCCAGCCGCAAACCAGCCGCGACCATCGGCGGGAAACGGCACGGATTCGCGGCCAACGGCGCGCAACCAACGCGCCAGCCAGCCAGCCGCCGAAGCGTCAGACGAAAGGCGCACGACCCGCGCCACGCCGGGGAGTACGGCAGCGACCATCTTGCATGGGATCGGGGCCGGCGGTAAAGCGCCAACTCCGGATCGACCGCTTTGCATGGGATCGGAGTAAGCGCTAAAGCGCCAACTCCGAATCGACCGCTTTGCATGGGTTCGGAGCAAGCGCTAAAGCGCCAACTCCGGATCGACCGCTTTGCATGGGATCGGAGTAAGCGCTAAAGCGCCAACTCCGGATCGACCGCTTTGCATGGGATCGGAGTAAGCGCTAAAGCGCTAACTCCGATCGACCGCTCTGCATGGGATCGGAGTTAGCGCTAAAGCGCTAACTCCGATCGACAGGAGACAAACATGGACACTCCGGCAAGCATCAACGACCTGCAACGCACAACTCTCGCCATCGTGCTCGCGGGCGGCCGCGGCACACGGCTCGGCCCCCTGACAAACAAGCGCGTAAAACCAGCCGTGCACTTCGGCGGCAAATACCGGATCATCGACTTCGCACTGTCGAACTGCCTGAACTCCGGCATCCGCCGGATCGCAGTCGTCACGCAGTACAAGGCCCATTCGCTGCTGCGCCACATGCAGCGCGGCTGGGGTTTCCTGCGCGGCGAATTCAACGAGTTCCTCGACCTGTGGCCCGCGCAGCAGCGCGTCGAGGGCGCGCACTGGTATCGCGGCACGGCCGACGCGGTGTACCAGAACCTCGACATCATCCGCTCGATCGCGCCGAAATACGTGGTCGTGCTCGCCGGCGACCACGTGTACAAGATGGACTACACGCGGATGGTCGCGGACCACGAGCAAAGCGGCGCGGACTGCACGGTCGGCTGCATCGAGGTGCCGCGGCTCGACGCGCGCGCGTTCGGCGTGATGGCCGTCGACGAGACGCGCCGCGTGACCGGCTTCGTCGAGAAACCCGACGACCCGCCCGCCATGCCGGGCCGCCCGGACACCGCGCTCGCGAGCATGGGCATCTACGTGTTCGACACCGAATACCTGTGCGCACTGCTCGAAGAGAACATGGCGAGCACCGCCACCGACCACGACTTCGGCAAGGACATCATCCCGCGCGTCGTCACCGGCGGCCACGCGATCGCGCATCCGTTCAGCCTGTCGTGCGTGTCGTCGGACCCGGACGCGGAGCCGTACTGGCGCGACGTCGGCACGATCGACGCGTACTGGGCCGCGAATCTCGACCTCGCGTCGACGATCCCGACGCTCGACCTGTACGACCGCAACTGGCCGGTCTGGACGTACCAGGAGCAGTTGCCGCCCGCGAAGTTCGTGCGCGACATGAACGGCCTGCAGGGCGCGGCGACGAACCTGATCGTCTGCGGCGGCTGCGTGATCTCCGGCTCGCAGTTGTCGCGCTCGGTGCTGTCGTCGAATGTCGTCGTGAAGTCGTTCTGCAACATTGCCGAGGCAGTCTTGTTGCCGCAGGTGGCGGTCGGCGCGAGCTGCCGGCTGCGCAAGGTCGTCGTCGATCGCGGCTGCGCGCTGCCGGACGGCACGGTGATCGGCGAGGACCCGGACGACGACGCGCGGCGCTTCTACCGGACCGAAAGCGGCGTGGTGCTGGTCACGCGCGAGGCGCTCGCGCGGCTGTAGCGGCGGCGCACGGGACTTGCTGCACGTCGCCGGGCGGCTCGCCGGCGCGGCGGCAACGCCGTGCGCCGCGCGCCGCCCCACCCGCCGCTCCGGGCGGACGCCACAGCCGCAGCCGCTGCGCCGTCCGCCATTCCGTTCGCGCCATCCACCGAGGACGCCCGCCGATGACGATCCGCGTACTGCACGTAGCCAGTGAACTTTATCCGCTGCTGAAGACGGGCGGCCTTGCCGACGTGACCGGCGCGCTGCCGGCCGCGCTCGTCGAACAGGGGGCCGACGCGCGCCTGCTGCTGCCCGGCTTCGGACCGGTCGTGGAAGGGCTCGAAGACCTGCGCCCGGTCGCGCGGCTCGAACGGACGTTCGGCGCGCCGGACGCGACGCTCGAACTCGGCCGGCTGCCGGGCGGCGGCCTGCCGGTGTACCTGATCCGCGCGGACGCGTTTTATGCGCGCGGCGGCAACCCGTATCTCGACGCGCAGCAGGTGCCGTACGGCGACAACGCGCAGCGTTTCGCGCTGCTCGGCTGGGCGGCCGCGCAACTCGCGCTGCGGATCGATCCGGACTGGAGCCCGCAGGTCGTGCACGCGCACGACTGGCACGCGGGCCTCGCGCCGGCGTATCTGCGCGCGGCCGCGCGCGAGCGCGGGCTAGCGCCGGGGGCCGATGTCGCGCGCAGCGTGTTCACGATCCACAACCTCGCGTATCAGGGCGTGTTCCCCGCGCATCAGTTTGCGAGCCTGGGGTTGCCGGCCGACTTCTTCGACATGAGCGGCGTCGAGTTCTACGGCCAGCTTTCGTTCCTGAAAGCCGGGCTTTATTACGCGGACCGCATCACGACGGTCAGCCCGACCTACGCGCGCGAGATCCAGACGCTCGCGCACGGCGGCGGGCTCGAAGGGCTGCTGCGCGCCCGCGCGCACGACCTGACCGGGATCCTGAACGGCGTCGATCATGCGGTATGGAACCCGGCGACCGACACGTCGATCGCCGCGCGCTACACGCCGACGCGGCTCACCGGCAAGCTCCGCTGCAAGACCGCGCTGCAGGCGCGCTTTCAGGTCGCGCAGAAGCACGACGCGCTGCTGTTCGGCGTCGTGAGCCGGTTGACCGAGCAGAAGGGCCTCGACCTGCTGCTCGCGGTCGTGCCGGAGATCGTGTCGCGCGGCGGCCAGCTGGTCGTGCTCGGCACCGGCGACGCGACGCTCGAACAGGGATTCTCGCGCGTCGCGCACGCGCATCCGGAGTCGGTCGCGATCGAACTCGGCTTCGACGAGACGCTCGCGCACGCGATCGTCGCGGGCGCGGACGTGGTGGCGGTGCCGTCGCGGTTCGAGCCGTGCGGACTCACGCAACTGTATGCGCTCGCGTATGGCGCGCTGCCGCTCGTGCATTGCGTCGGCGGGCTCGCGGACACGGTCGTCGACGCGTCGCTCGAAAACCTCGCGGACGACCTCGCGACCGGCTTCGTGTTCGAACGCTTCGAGCCGCGCGGGATGACCGCCGCGATCCGCCGCGCGTTCGCGCTGCACGCGCGGCACCGCGACTGGCGCGCGACGCAGCAGCGCGCAATGCGCTCGAATTTCGGCTGGGCGGCGTCGGCGCAGCAGTACATGGCGCTGTATCGGGAACTGGCCTGATGCGTGGCGTGCAGGCGATCGAGGTCGTCGGCTGAACGAATGGGACAGTGGCGCGGACTGCGTTCCGTGCGGGCCGCATCGCGCAGTTGGGGGAGTCGCCATTCGCGCCGACTGCATACGACGGGTCGCGAGACGCACTATTGCGGGGGCCGTCGGTCGGTCGTGAGGACCGGCGTTCGCGCTTACCGCGGATGGAAGAGATCGCGAGACGCCCGCTTGCCCAGGCTGTTCGCCGGGACAACGCGGGCTACGCCTCACGCGAATTGGATCTTGCGCCTACCGCGTATTGCCCAGGCTGTTTGTCCGGACAACGCGGGATGCGTCTCGCGGCCATAGGAATCCGGTCTCGCGCTTGCCACGTCTGCAAGGTCGCGAGATGCGCGGCTGCCGACGCCATTTGCACGGGCAACGCCTGGCATAACGCTCGAAGCTAACGGCCACGCGGACTCACGCGAGCGCCCTCGCCAACCTGCCGGCGCGTTCGCTCCCACACTGCCGCCGTTGCATCGTCAAAGCCGAGCGTCCCGCCCGCACGTCACCCCGCTCCGCCACCGTCGATTTCGCGCAACCGCCGTCTACAACCGAATCGACTGCCGGCGCCGAATTCGGTTATCGTTGCTGCACCTGCACCCGACGCGCAGGCCCGCGCGCGGCGCCGCGCTCTCCACGCCCTGGCACCGGAACCGATCATGAAAAACGTCCTCAGCATCCAGTCGCACGTCGTGTTCGGCCATGCGGGCAACAGCGCGGCCGTGTTTCCGATGCGCCGGCTCGGCGTCAACGCGTGGCCGCTCAACACGGTGCAGTTCTCGAACCATACGCAGTACGGCCACTGGACCGGCAGCGCGATCGACCCCGGCCAGCTGGTCGAGCTGGTCGACGGCATCGGCGCGATCGGCGTGCTGCCGCGCTGCGACGCGGTGCTGTCCGGCTACCTCGGCGCGCCGGACCAGGCGCAGGCGGTGATCGACATCGTGCGCGCGGTGAAGAGCGTGAACCGCAACGCGTGGTACTTCTGCGACCCGGTGATGGGCACGGCCACCGGCTGCCGCGTCGAGCCCGGCATCCAGGAGTTCCTCGTGTCCCGCATGCCCGAGGTCGCGGACGCGATGGCGCCGAACCACAGCGAACTGCAACGGCTCGTCGGCCGCAAGCTCGAAACCGTCGACGAGGCGCTCGCCGCGTGCCGCGAACTGATGAAGCGCGGGCCGAAGATCGTGCTCGTGAAGCACCTGCTCGACCGCAACAGCCCGGCCGACCGCTTCAACATGCTGGTCGTCAGCGAGCACGAGGCGTGGGTCGGCCAGCGGCCGCTGTATCCGTTCGCGCGGCAGCCGGTCGGCGTCGGCGACGTGACGAGCGCGGTATTCGTCGCGCGGATGATGCTCGGCGACTCGCTGCGCGCCGCGTTCGAGCACACGCTCGCGGCGGTCAACGCGGTCGTGAAGGCGACGTGGGACGCGGGGCGCTACGAACTCGAACTCGTCGCGGCGCAAGACCAGATCGCGCGGCCGCGCGAATGGTTCGACGCGTGGGCGCCGGACGCGGCTTGAGGGGCGTCCTCGCGGATTGAGGCGGCATAGGCAGCGGCTTCGGTGTGCGGGGAACGTCCGCACTGGCACTGCCATCGGCCAGCGTAGCCCGATGAACTCGCCACCGCGCGACGCCGCCCGCCTCACAACCCGCCCCACCCTCCCCGCCCCCCCCCCCGCCGACAGCCCCCGCTCGAAGCGCGCACGAACGCGGCCTATAATGCGATCCGCATGCCCGGCCGACCGGGCAGACCCGCGTTCACCGCCCGAAGAGATTGCCCGATGTCCCACCCGATCCGCAGCGAACAGGAAGAACAATTCGAACAGCTATGCCTCGCCGTCGACGCCGGCGACGTGCACGAGCAGGAAGCCATCGAATACTTCGAGACCCAGAGCCACGAGCCCGACTTCGACGCCGCGCCGTGGCTCGACATCGCGCTCTACCACGCGCCGGAAGTCGCGCGCGGCATCATCGACTTCGTGTCGCCCGAGGACCGCGAGCGCAGCGACATCGCGCAGACGATCGCGGACAACCTCGACATCTCGTACAGCGACGACGAATGCGAGCGTTTCGCGCAGACGATCCGCTTTGCGCTCGCGAACGGCGTGCCGGTCGACCTCGACGTCGTGCTCGACGGCTGCCACCGCGCGCTCGACGACCTCGACACGTGGGCGAGCGACGACGCGAAAGCGCCGCTCGTGCAACTGCGCGACACGGTGCTGGAACTGCACGGCCAATACTGAGCGGGCGCCGGTTCGCGAACCGGGATAGAAGCGACACGACGCCGCCAGATTGACCTGTTATATTGACGCGGACCTCGCGCGTACATCGCGTGCCGATGCCCGTCGATCCGCGCCGGTCCCGTCATTCGATCCTCACGTGGCCGCGGGTCGCGAGTCGTGGTTTCCCGCGCCGCGTGCCCCGGGTCCGGCCATCCCTGTCGCCGTCGATCGCACATCGACTTCCGTGCGGTTACGCAGGCGCTTTGCGAGCGCCTGCGTAACCGTATCCACCGCTACGCCGCGCGGCGTCCCAAGCTCGTGGGACGCCGCGGGACGACCGCTGCCGGGCCGACGATAAAAACAGGAGCCTCGATGAGCCTGCTCGATGTGATGAAATCCGCCGCCGCGCTGGCCTGCGCGTTCGCCATCGGCATCCCGCCCGCCTCGGCGGCCGGCCCGCTCGCGGTGCGCATCGGCTTCGTCGCGCCGCTGTCCGGCGACAACGCGCGCTACGGCAAGGACATCGAGAACGGCGCGCGCCTCGCGGTCGAGGAGGCAAACGCGCAGGGTCTCAAGATCGGCGACCAGGCCGCGCATTTCGACCTCGTGTCCGAGGACGACCGCGCGGACCCGCGCACCGGTGTCGAGGCGGCGCAACGGCTCACGAACCAGAACGTGTCCGCGGTGGTCGGCCACTTCAACTCGGGGACGACGATTCCCGCGTCGCGCGTGTACGAAAGCGCCGGCATCCCGATGATCGTGCCGGCCGCGACGAACCCGCTGATCACGAGCCAGGGCTACGAGAACGTGTTCACCGTGATCCCGAACGACGCGCAGAACGCGGGCGCGGCCGGTGCGTATGCGCTCGACGTGCTGAAGGCGAAGCGCATCGCGATCCTCGACGACCGCAGCGCGTTCGGCCAGGGCGAGGCCGACGAGTTCGAGCGCGTGGTGCGCTCGCGCGGCGGCGCGATCGTCGTGCGCGACTATGCGGCGAATCCGGCCGGCGACTTCCGCCCGCAACTGGACAAGGTGAAGGCCGCCGACGCGGACCTGCTGTTCTTCGGCGGCCTCGACGTGCAGGCCGCGTCGATCGTGAAGACGATGAAGGCGATGGGGATGCGCGCGCAGTTCGTCGCGGGCGGCGGCGTCGTGAACCGCGACTTCATCCAGCAGGCCGGCGCGGCGGCCGAAGGCGCGATGGCGTGGGAATACGGCCGGCCGCTCGCGGCGCTGCCGGAAGGCCAGCGTTTCGCGCAGAACTACCGGAACCGCTACGGCGTCGGCGTGCTCGCGTATGCGCCGTTCGGCTACGACGCTGCATGGGCCGCGATCCGCGCGATGGTCGCCGCGAAGTCGTCGGACCCGGCCGCGCTGCGCGCCGCGCTGAAGACGATCGGCTTCGACGGCGCGACCGGCCGGATCGCGTTCGACGAACGCGGCGCGCTGAAGAACGGCGTATCGACGCTGTATCAGGTGCGCCAGGGCGCGTGGACGCCGGTTGTTACGTCGGGCGGTTGATGCGGTTCGCACGGCTGGCGCGTGGTGCGTTTGCGTGACGGTGTAGCCCCGATCGTGGGCGACGATCAAGCTGTCCCATTCGCGCCCCCTCCCGCCGATTCGCCTCACGATCTATCGGTTCACGGCCGGAATGGCTGCGCCGACCGGCTGAAAGCGGCTGCGCAACCGCGCCGCCCGTGCGGGTTCGCTCACCAGGACCCGATCGTGGGCAACGCTCGCGTTGCCCGCCCAGCCGTTCGCCTGACGGCCCATCGGTTCACGGCCGGGTCGGCTGCGCCGCCCAGGCCGCAAGGCCGTTGCGGAACCGCGCCGCCCGAACCAGGCCGCTCGCCAACACCCGCCCTTTCGCATGCGCTCAATTGCCTGAACCCCGCCATCCGCACTGCGCCGCGCACTCGACATTGCGTTATGCGCATCGCGCAATCGGTTCACGGCGGAGATCGCCAGCCCGACCAGGCCTGAGCGTCACCGGGTAATCCCGCCTCCGACGCCGGCTCCGTCATCGGCCCCCGCCCTTTCGCGCTGCGCCACCGCCTCCCCACCACGCCCCGCCCGCACGACGATTTGCGCATGCGTATCGCGCTCCACGCGCGTCAGCGCATCGCGCATCTGCGCGAACGCTTCCGGCGAACACATCGGGCGGCCGAACCGCGTATGCAGCTTCCGCGTGATCTGCACGGTCCGCGACGCCGCATCGAACACGTAATGCGATTCGAACGACAGATACCGGTCGTCCACGGCGGCGTCGGCCGGCACGTCGGTCACGCGCACGTCGGCCGGCAGCGCGATCTGCGCGGTCTCGTCGAAATCGCCGTCGATGCACACGAACGGCTGCGTGCGGCGCGGCTCCGCGAGCCACGCATCGACCTGCGTGCGGATGCCGCCCGACAGGCTGCTCAACGCGGGCAGCGCGGTCGTGCCGTCGGTCCATACCAGATGGTCGATCGTGCCGTGCATCGTCGTCGCGAACGGGCCGCTCGTCGCCTCGACCGCGTCGGTGTCGATGCGCGCGGTGCCGGACAGGCCCGTCAGCCGCAGCCGGTCCGCGGCGATCTGCTGCGCGCGCTGGCGCGTCGCGCGGCGAAACGCGTTGCGCTCCGGCTCCGCGCTCGCGCCCGAGTCGTCGACGCGGTACGCATACGAGGCGTTGCCGTCCTCCGCCACCGTCAGCGCGAGCCGCGCGACCCGCGCGCGCGGCTGCGTCGCCGGCGTGCGGGCGAGCGCGCCGTCGTCGACGAGCAGCGCCGGGTGGTCCATCACGCCGCCCGGCAGATAACCGAATGCGATGCCGCCCGACGACGTGTCCGCGAACAGCCCGAGGTCCGGCAGCCACGTGATCGCGTGATCGATCGCGTCGCCGCCGTAACCGGGCACCGAAGGCAGCGAGTACGTCGTGCCGAGGTTCAGCAGCACCGCCTCCGCGCGGATGCCGGCCGCCGCGAGCAGCGCGGTGAACAGCGCGACGTGGTCCTTGCAGTCGCCGTAGCGGTTGCGCAGGATGTCCACCGCGCGATGCGGCATCGTCGCGGTCTGCCCGATGAACAACGCGACATAACGGATGTTGAAGCGCATCCAGTCGTAGATCCGCTGCGCCTTGTCGCGCGGGTCCGTGACGTTCGCAGTCAGGGCGTTCGCGAGCGCGGCGATCGACGGGTCGGCCGCGGTCGGATCGGCCGCGTCGAGCCGGTATCGTTGCGCGAACGCCGCGTAGTCCGGCACCGTCGACACCATCAGCCGGTCGCCCCAGTTCGCATACGACGCCGCACCCGCTTCGGGCGGCGCATACGGGCCGTGCCGGTACTCGAACGTATAGCGAGTGCGGCCGTTCGCGGTGACAGGAGGAAGCGCGGTGTAGCCGCGCGCGTCCGCGTGCAGCGGCAGCCCGGACGGCAGATCGAAGATCAGTTGCTGGAAACCGACCGGGTCGCGCGACGGCTCGACGAAATACGAGAACACCGGTTTCGACGGCTTCACGCGCCGCTTCGCGAACATCAGATGCACGCGCGAGCCGGGCTGCACGCCCGGAAAGATCACCGTGCGCAACACGCCGTCCTCGAACATCGGCGCGCCGGCCGAGCGCGGCTCCTGCACGTCGCGGATGCCGTCCGGGCCGACCGGATGCTCGCGGCCGTCCGGGTCGATCGTGCTCGCCGACAACTGCGTGATCGTCTCGATGTCCTTGTTGAACCACACGTAGCGCTGCGCGATCGCCTCCACGCCGGCCATCGTGTTCGCGCGCAGCACCGTGTCGTCGCGCTCCTCAACGGAGCCGTCTTGCTGCACGATGAACTGGTGGACGTCGCGCTCCAGCGTCGCGGGCGGCGTGTCGTCGTCGGTTGCGGTCACCGTGCCGGGCTGCGCGAACGCCGGTAGCGCGAGTCCGGCGAACACGCAGACGCCGAGCGCGGCGCATAGCGCGGCATACGGCGCGGCGCGTCCGTTGCGGCCAACGTGCTTCGCGCGCGCCGTCATGCGTCGCCGCGATCGAGGGCCGGCATCCGACACGGCAGGGCCGCCGCCGACGGCTGCAACCCGACCGGAATCGCGCGCTCGTCCGGATACGCAAACGAAGCGCGTTTCGCGGCACCGAAGCGGCCATGCGTCTGCATCAGCATCCGCGCCTGTGCAACGTCGCGCGCACGACGCATCCGAAATCGCCGCTCAAGCCGTCGCTCCGTCGCGCGTCGGCGTGGCGCGGCGGCGTCGGCCGCCGCCCGCGCCGACGCGGTATCGCAACGCTGCACGCCCCAACCCGGTTTCCGCACGACGAACCTCGCGAGTCCACGAATGCCGTCTGCCGTTGTAGCACAACGGCGCGCAGCGCGCCGGGCGGCGCCGGGCGTCAGCGCCGCCGCTCGTCGATCGCCTTCAGCAGCGACAGCGCGATCCCTTCGGCCGCCAGCGCGACCTCGTCGAGCGACGGAAACGAAGGCGCGATCCGCAGATGGCTGTCGCTCGGATCGACGCCATACGGAAACGCCGCGCCCGCCGGCGTCAGCACGAGGCCCGCGTCGGCCGCGAGTTCGACGGTGCGCCGCGCGTTGCCTTCGGGCGCATACAGGCTGATGAAATAACCGCCGCGCGGACGCGTCCAGCGCACGCCCGCAATGCCCGCGAGCCGCGCGCGAAACACGTCGTCCACCGCGTCGAACTTCGGCTTCAGGATCGCGCGATGACGGTCCATCAGCGCATCGAGCGTCGCGCGGTCGCGCACGAAACGCACGTGGCGCAACTGGTTCAGCTTGTCCGGCCCGATCGTGCGGACCGCGGTGCGCTTCAGCCACCACGCGACGTTGCGCGGCGACGACGCGAACCACGCGAGCGCGCTGCCCGCGAGCGTGACCTTCGACAGCGACGCGAACACGAACGCGCGATCCGGATGCCCGGCCGCGTCGCACGCGGCGAGCACGTCGGGCGTGCGCGGCCGCTCGCCGGTCAGATGATGGAAGCGGTACGCGTCGTCCCAGAAGAGGCGAAAGTCCGGCGCGGCCGGCATCGACGCGAGCCGCCGCGTCACGTCCTCCGACCAGATCGCGCCGGTCGGGTTGCTGTACAGCGGCACGCACCAGATGCCCTTGATCGACGGATCGTCGCGCACCTGCGCCTCGACGAAATCCATGTCGGGGCCGTCGTCGTTCATCGGCGCCGCGATCATCCGCACGCCGAGCGCCTCGCAGATCGCGAAGTGCCGGTCGTAACCCGGCGACGGGCACAGGAACGCGACGTCCCGCGCGCCGCGCCACGGCATGGCGTCGCCCGCTTCCGACGGCACGCCGTACAGCAACGCGAACGCGAGCGCGTCGTGCATCAGTTCGAGGCTCGAATTGCCGGCCGCGACCACCTGCGCGGCCGGCAATTCGAGCAGTTCCGCGCCGAGTTCGCGCGCCTCCGGCAGCCCGGCCGGCAGTCCGTAGTTCCGGCAGTCGAAGCCGTCGCGCGCGACGTGGCCCGCGTCGGCCGCACCATCGATCAGCGCGTGCGACAGGTCCAGTTGCTCCGGCGAGGGCTTGCCGCGCGACATATCGAGCTTCATCCGCCGTGCGCGGAATTGTTCCCAGGTCGTCGGGACGGATGGACTGATCGGCATCTCGAAGGTCTCCTGCCGCCACGCGGCGTGCTGTTTCGTGAAAGGGCCGCCCAGTATCCGTCGCACGCAACGTTCAGACAAACGCGTTATATTGAACTTTTCGATCAGGTTTTCTGATGGCAACCAAATCGCTCGATCTGGACGTGCTCGCGATGATCGTCGCGATCGCCGACGCCGGCAGCTTCGTGCGCGGCGCGGCGCTCGTGCATCGTTCGCAGTCCGCGCTCAGCATGCAGGTGCGCGCGCTCGAAGCGTCGCTCGGCAAGACGCTGTTCGTGCGCGGCAAGCGCAGCGTGAGCCCGACGCCGGACGGCCACACGCTGATCGCGTACGCGCGGCGGATGCTCGCGCTGCGCGACGAGGCGTGGGCGTCGCTTGCGCATCCGGAGGTGAAGGGCCGCGTGTCGATCGGCGTGCCGGACGACTATGCGTCGTCGCTGCTGCCGCCGGTGCTGCGCAAGTTCTCCGCGAGCTGGCCGAAGGTCGAGATCCAGGTGATCGGCCTGCCGAGCAGCGCGCTCGCGCCGCTGCTGAAGGACAACAAGATCGACCTCGCGTGCGTGACGCGCCAGCGCGGGCTGCCGGGCGAATTCGTGCGGCTGGAGCCGATGGTGTGGGCCGGGCCGCCGGCCGCCGCAACGCCCACCGCGACGGCCGCGAGCGGACGCGAAATCTGGCGCGAGCGGCCGCTGCCGGTGGCGCTGTTCGGCGCGGGCAGCGTCGCGCGCGCGAACGCGATCCATGCGCTCGAACGCGCGAAGATCGCCTACCGCACGTCGTACGAGAGCCCGAGCCTGATGGGGTTGTGCAGCATGGTCGCGGCGGGGCTCGCGATCGCGCCGCTCGCGCGCTGCGCGGTGCCGGACGCGTTCGTCACGCTCGGCCGCGCACACGGGCTGCCGACGCTGCCGGAACTCGAAGTGGTGCTCGCGCGCAGCGCGCGTTCGAACCGGCCGCCGTGCGACTTCCTCGCCGAGCAGATTCTCGCGGAATTGCGGCTGTAATCGCAGCGGCGACCGCATGAGTCGGCCGCCATGCTATTCGTCGCCCAGCCGCGCGAGCAGCTCATGCAGCTTCGACACGTGGCGCAGCAGCAGTTCGCGATGCTTCTCGATCTGTTCGAGCCGGCCCGCGAGGTCCGCGCGCACGCGGTCGTCCGGGTCGGCGGCCGAGATCACGTCCTCGATGCGCGCGCGCAGCGCGGGCGCATCGACGGGCGGCAGACTCAGATAACGTTCGAGCTTGCGCACGTCCTGCACCGCGAGGTCGCGGAACTTGCGCACGCCCGCGAGACGGCGATGCGCTTCGATCTCCGCGGCGGTGTCGTCGCGCTTCGGCGCGGCGGGCTGCTGCCCGAAGATCGGCTCCGGCGCGCGCAGCACCGACGCCTTGCGCACCGGATGCGCGGTGCCGCGAAAACGCGCGCGCGGCGACTCGTTGTCGAGCGCGTCGCGCGCGTCGGCCGGCACGTCGGCCACGCCGTGCGGCGCGTCCATCCAGTTCGGCGGCAGTCCCGTCACCGCCTCGACGCCGCGCACGAACTCCTCGCTGAAATCGCGCTGGCCGGACAGCATCAGCTTCAGGTACGACGCGGAAAACGTCATCATCCGCGCCAGCCGCATCGCCGCGCCGACCTCCCGCGTCAGCAGCACGAGGTTCGCGCGCCATACGGGCAGCAGCGCGGTGCCGGTATCGTCCATTGCAACGCCCCTCCATCGTTCGTGCGACGCGGCGCGCAGCCCGCACGGCCGCCGCGCCGCGTCATCCATGCGACAGGGTCACGCCTGAAGGTTAGCCGGTCTGCGCCGGGCGCGGCAACTCATGTGCCGCTACAGGGCCGGTCCCTGCGGATCGCGATGCAGGCGGCATGCCGCCCGATGCGCGGCGCGACCTGCGCGCCCCCGGCAGTTCGTACAACGCCGACCGGCAACGGCGTCTGCACGGCCGCCGGCCTGGGGGCCGGGTCAGCCCGCGATCACCCGCGACAGCGCCGCCTGCACGACCGATTCGATCAGCGGCGCGACCTGCGCGGCGCGCGCTTCGTCATACGCATACGGCGGCGCTTCGTGCATGTAAGTGCATTGCGCAAGCTCCAGTTGCACCGCGTGCACGCCGGCCTCCGGCTTGCCGTACGCGCGCGTGATGTAGCCGCCCTTGAAGCGGCCGTTCGCGGCCGCCGTGTAGCCGCCGTGGCCGGCCACGATCGTCGCGAGTTCGTCCGCGAGGCCCGGCAGCGCGCTCGCGCCGTCCGCGGTGCCGAAGTTGAAGTCGGGCAGGCGGCCTTCGAAGAAGCGCGGCACCTCCGAGCGGATCGAATGCGCCTCCCACAGCAGCACGCGACCGTGGCGCGCGGTCAGCACGCCGAGTTCCGCGACGAGCGCCTCGTGATACGGCTGCCAGTACGCGTCGAGCCGGCGCGCGACCTCGGCCGCGTCGGGTTGCCGGTCCGGCTCGTACAGCGGCTCGCGGTCGAACGTGTCGAGCGGCAGCAGGCCGGTCGTGTCCTGCCCCGGGTACAGGCTCGCGCCGTCCGGCGGCCGGTTCAGGTCGATCACGTAACGCGCGCACGACGGCATCAGGAACGACGCGCCGAACCGCGCCGCGAACGCGTACAGCCGGTCCAGATGCCAGTCGCAGTCGTCGACCCGGCGCGCGGCCGGCGTCATCGTCGCAGCGATGTCGTCCGGAATCGCCGTGCCGACGTGCGGAATCGAGATCAACAGCGGCGCCGTGCCCTGTTGCAGCGTAAACAGCGGCACCGCCGCTGCCGAAGACGTCGTGTCCATGTCGTGTCCCGCCAATGAGCCTGCGCCTGCCGCCGGGCCGGGTTCAGCCCGCCCGCAGCGCCGCGACGGCCGCGCAATAGCGCGCGTACGCGTCGTCCTCCCCGCGGTGCCGTCCGTTCTCGACGACCCGCTTCCCGCCCGCATAGACGTCGCGCACCGGCGACCCGCCGTGCTCGCCGAACACCACGCCGGACAGCCACACCGCGCTCTCGCGCTCCGCGATGGCCGGATGCGCGGCATCGAGCACGACGCAGTCCGCGCGCCGGCCCGCGACGAGCGCCCCCGCCGCCGCGCCGGCCGCCTGCGCGCCGCCCGCGAGCGCGGCGGCGAACAGCCGGTCCGCGACAGACGGCTGCGCTTCGTCGGATAGCACGTTGCGCGCCCGGCGCGCGAGCCGCTGCCCGTATTCGAGCAGCCGCAGCTCCGCGCGCCAGTCCACCGCGACGTGGCTGTCCGAGCCGATGCCGAAACGGCCGCGCGCGCCGAGATACGTCCCGGCCGGAAACAGGCCGTCGCCGAGATTCGCCTCGGTGGTCGGGCACAACCCGGCGACCGCGCCGCTCGCGGCGAGCGCGGCCGTTTCGGCCGCATCGACATGGGTCGCGTGCACGAGGCACCAGCGCGCATCGACGCCGAAGCGGTCGAGCAGCCATTGCACCGGCCGCGCGCCGTAGTGCCCGATGCACGCCGCCACTTCGGCTTCCTGTTCCGCGACGTGCACGTGCACCGGCGCATCCGGCGCGACGCGGCTCAAGCCGCGCAGGCCGTCGAGCAGCGCGCGCAGCCCGCCGTCCGATACCGCGCGCAGCGAATGCGGCGCGACGCCGTAACGAAGCCCCGCGTGCTCGGGCAGCGCGCGGGCGAGCGCGTCGAGCAGGCCGAGCAGGCCGTCCGGCGTCTCGATGAAGCGCCGCTGGTCGTCGCGCGGCGGCCGCTCGCCGAAGCCGCTGTGCTGGTACAGCACCGGCAGCATCGTGAGGCCGATCCCCGCGTCGCGCGCCGCGCCGACCACGCGCTGCGCAAGTTCAGCGACGTTCGGATAAGACTGCCCGTCGACGTCGCGATGCACGTAGTGGAACTCGCAGACCCACGTATAACCGGCCTTCAGCATCTCGACGTACAGCCAGTGCGCGATCGCCGCGACGCCTTCCGGCGTGATGCGCCGCGCGAAGCGGTACATCAGGTCGCGCCAGGTCCAGAAGCTGTCGGCCGGGTCGCCGCGATATTCGGTGAGGCCCGCCATCGCGCGCTGGAACGCGTGCGAGTGCAGGTTCGGCATGCCGGGCAGCACCGGGCCGGCCGCGCGCGGCACGTGCGCGGGTGCGTCGGCGTCCGGCGTCACGGCGGTCAGCAGCCCGCGTTCGTCCCATTCGAGCAGCACGTCGCGACGCCAGCCGTCCGGCAGCCACGCATCGGCGGCGAACAAGGCGCGTGCGTTCATCGTGCGTCTCCCGTTGCGGTTCGTGGCGGCCGCCGATACACGGTCTCGCCCGCGCGCACGACCTGCGCGCACAGCGGGCGGCCGATCCAGTACGCGAGTTCCGCGAGCGTCGTCACCGGCCACACCGCGAAGTCCGCCTGCCGGCCGACCGCCAGCACGCCATGACGGTCCGCGCGGCCGAGCGCGCGCGCCGCGTGGCGCGTGACGCCCTGCAACACTTCGGAGACGGTCATCCGGAACAGCGTGCAGCCCATGTTCAGCACCGCGAGCAATGACGTGCACGGCGACGTGCCCGGATTGCAGTCGGTCGCGAGCGCGACCGGCACGCCGTGGCGGCGCAGCAGGTCGAGCGGCGGCAACTGCGTCTCGCGGATGAAATAGAACGCGCCGGGCAGCAGCACCGCGACCGTGCCGGCCTCCTTCATCGCGACGACGCCCGCCTCGTCCAGATATTCGAGGTGGTCGGCGGACAGCGCGCGATGCCGCGCGGCGAGCGCCGCGCCGCCGTTCGACGACAGCTGCTCCGCATGCAGCTTCACCGGCAGCCCGCGCCGCGCGGCCGCTTCGAACACGCGCTCGGTCTGCTGCGGCGAAAACGCGATGCGCTCGCAGAACACGTCGACCGCGTCGATCAGCCCTTCGTCCGCGAGCGCCGGCAGCATCCGCGTGCAGACTTCGTCGATGTAATCGTCCGCGCGGCCCGCGAACCCGGGCGGCAACGCGTGCGCGCCGAGGAACGTCGTGTAGACCGTCACCGGATGCGCCGCGCCGAGCCGCCGGGCGACGCGCAGCATCTTGCGCTCGGTCGCGAGATCGAGGCCGTAGCCCGACTTGATCTCGATGGTCGTCAAACCTTCCGCGAGCAATGCTTCGAGCCGCGCGGACGCGCTCGCGAACAGTTCGTCGTCGCTGGCCGCGCGCGTCGCGCGCACGGTGGACACGATGCCGCCGCCGCGCCGCGCGATCGCCTCGTAGCTCGTACCGGCGAGCCGCTGCGCGAACTCGTCCGCGCGCGTGCCGCCGTACACCAGATGCGTGTGGCAATCGACGAGGCCCGGCGTCACCCACGCGCGGGCCAGGTCTTCGCGCGGCCACGCCGCGTACAGCGCGGGCAGCGCCGCGCGCGCGCCGAGCCAGACGATCGTGCCGCGCTCGACCGCGATCGCGGCGTCGAGCACGGTTTCGTCCGGATCGCCGGATAGGCACAGGTTCAGGTTCTGCCACACCGTTTGAGTCGAGGTCATCGCGTCACCGTCCGTTCGGTTCGTTCGGTTCTTCGGCCGACGCGTCGCGCCGGTCGCGCAGCAGGCGCAGTTGCACGACGATCAGCGCGGCCGCGCCGGTGGCCGTGCAACGCAGCGCGCGCGGCGCGTCGATACGCAGCGCATCGTCCTGCGCGAGCGCGTAATGCCGGTCGCAGTCGAGCATCACGCTCGCATGGCCCGACGCGCAATAAAGCAGCACGACGTCCGCGTCGAGCGTGCGCTGCGTCGGGCCGCGCCAGATATCGAGCGTCGCGGAGACCGCCGCGCGCCGCACCATCAGGTTGAAGTCGCGCGTCGGGCCGTTGGTCAGCCGCGCGTCGATCGACGCTTCGCCGGCGAACCGCGCGACGTCGAGCGGCCTGGCAAGCACATGCTTCGCGCCGGCTGCTGCTTCGAGCACCATCCCGCCGCCGTCGAGCAGCACCAGCGTGCGGTCCACGCCGTCGAAGCGCGAGAACGGGCCGGCGGCGGCGACGTCCGCGACGCTCACGCGCCACAGGAACGCATCGTGAAGCGCCGACGCCGCAACATCGCCCGCACGCCGCGCCGGCCGCTGCGCGGCGACCTCGCGCGTGACACCGCCGCCGTTCTTCCATGGCGACGCAACCCGCGCGGCCGCGCGCAGCACGCTCGCGCGCACCTCACCCTGCACTGCCGCCATCGTCACCGTCCGAGCATCGGCAGATTCAGCCCGACTTCGCGCGCGGTGCGCTGCGCGAGTTCGTAACCGGCATCCGCGTGACGCATCACGCCGGTCGCCGGATCGTTGAACAGCACGCGCCCGATGCGCGTCGCGGCCGCATCGGTGCCGTCGCAGACAATCACGACGCCCGCATGCTGCGAAAAGCCCATCCCGACGCCGCCGCCGTGATGCAGCGACACCCACGTCGCGCCGCCCGCGGTGTTCAGCAGCGCGTTGAGCAGCGGCCAGTCGCTGACCGCATCGGAGCCGTCCTGCATCGACTCGGTCTCGCGGTTCGGGCTCGCGACCGAGCCGGTGTCCAGATGATCGCGGCCGATCACGACCGGCGCCTTCAGTTCGCCGTTCTTCACCATCTCGTTGAACGCGAGGCCGAGCCGGTAGCGATCCTTCACGCCGACCCAGCAGATCCGCGCGGGCAGCCCCTGGAACGCGATCCGCTCGCGCGCCATGTCGAGCCAGTTGTGCAGATGCGCGTCGTCGGGGATCAACTCCTTCACCTTCGCGTCGGTCCGGTAGATGTCCTCCGGGTCGCCGGACAGCGCGACCCAGCGGAACGGCCCCTTCCCTTCGCAGAACAGCGGCCGGATGTACGCGGGCACGAAGCCCGGAAAATCGAACGCGTTCTCGACGCCGGTTTCGAACGCCATCTGCCGGATGTTGTTGCCGTAGTCGAGCGTCGCCGCGCCGCGCTGCTGCAACGCGAGCATCGCGCGGACCTGCGCGGCCATCGACTGCTTCGCGGGTCCGACGATGCGCTGCGGGTCCGCGTCGCGCGCGTGACGCCACTGTTCGAGCGTCCATCCCTGCGGCAGGTAGCCGTTGACCGGATCGTGCGCGCTCGTCTGGTCGGTCACGCAGTCCGGCGTGATGCCGCGCGCGACGCATTCCGCGAACACGTCCGCCACGTTGCCGACGAGGCCGACCGACACCGGCCGGCCCGCGCGCTTCGCGTCGTCGAGCAGCGCCAGAGCCTCGTCGAGCGTGTGCGCCTTCTTGTCGACGTAACGCGTCTTCAGCCGGAAGTCGATCCGCGTCTCGTCGCATTCGACCGCGATTATCGAGAAACCCGCCATCGTCGCCGCGAGCGGCTGCGCGCCACCCATCCCGCCGAGGCCGCCGGTCAGGATCCAGCGGCCATCCGGAGCGCCGCCGAAGTGCTGGTTCGCCACCGAGAAAAACGTCTCGTAGGTGCCTTGCACGATCCCCTGCGAGCCGATGTAGATCCAGCTGCCGGCCGTCATCTGGCCGTACATCATCAGCCCCTTGCGGTCGAGTTCGTGAAAATGCTCCCACGTCGCCCAGTGCGGCACGAGGTTCGAATTCGCGATCAGCACGCGCGGCGCGTCGGCGTGCGTGCGGAACACGCCGACCGGCTTGCCCGACTGCACGAGCAGCGTTTCGTCGTCGTTGAGGTCGCGCAGCGACGCGAGGATCTGGTCGAAGCACGCCCAGTTGCGCGCGGCGCGGCCGATGCCGCCGTACACGACGAGCGCATGCGGATGCTCGGCCACTTCGGGATCCAGATTATTCTGGATCATCCGGTACGCGGCCTCGGTGAGCCAGCTTTTGCAGACGCGCTCGCTGCCGCGCGGCGCGCGAATCGTGCGCGTCGGATCGAGACGGGGATTCGCGGCGGGCGCGAGGCTTTCGGGACGGTTCATGATGAGTCTCTCTCCATCGGATACGGTTCGGTGAGCCGCGACATACCGCTAGAAATGGCCGGTGAAGCGATAACGGCTGCCCGGATGCCACAGGTTCGCGACCGACGCGACGACGCCGTGCGACCACGTGCGCCGGTGCAGCACGAGGCACGGCTCGGTCGCGTCCATCGCGAGACGCTCGCGGGTCGCGACGTCCGGCGCGAGCGCCTCGATCCGGTACTCGACGCGCTGCAACGGCGCGACGCGCGTCAGGTACTGGTTCGGCGTGATGTGCGTGAAGTCCTGCTCGACGTAACCGGCCGCGACCGCCGGATTCACCCAGCGCTCTTCCAGTTGCACCGGTTCGTCGTTTTCGTAGTGCAGCACGCGCGAATGAAACACCGGTTCGCCCGCGCCGACCTGCAATTCGCCCGCGAGCGGATCGTCCGCGACCAGCGTGCCGATCTCCAGCACCTGCGCGTGATAACGATGCCCGCGCGCGAGGATCTCGTCGGAGATGCTGCGGATCGCCACCAGCGTCGATTCGTACTTCGGCCGCGCGACGAACGTGCCCGCGCCCTGCACGCGTGTCAGCACCTGCTCGGCCGTGAGTTCGCGCAGCGCGCGGTTCACGGTCATCCGCGCGACCTTGAACTCGCGCGCCAGCTCGTTCTCGGACGGCACCTGGTCGCCCTCGCGCCACTGCCCCGCGTGGATCCGCGACAGGATGAAGTCCTTGATCTCCTGGTACGCGGGTCCGCTCGCCGCGCGCACGCCGCTGTCGGCTTCGCTCATCGCGCGGCTTCGGACGCGAACGCGAGCGGGCTGTGCTTCGCGATCTCGCCGCGCTGCACGAGCCGCGTGATCGCCGCGATGTCCGGCGCGAAATAGTGGTCGAGTTCGTAGTGCGCGACCTCGCCGCGCACGGCGTCCATCACGCGCTGCAACGCGGGGCTGGTGCGATGCGGCGCGCGCAGGTCGACGCCCTGCGCGGCCGCGAGCAGTTCGATCGACAGGATGTTCGCGGTGTTGTCCGCGATGTCCGCGAGCTTGCGCGCGGCGAAGGTCGCCATCGACACATGGTCCTCCTGGTTCGCGGACGTCGGCAGCGAATCGACCGACGCCGGATGCGCGAGCGTCTTGTTCTCCGACGCGAGCGCGGCGGCCGTCACGTGCGCGATCATGAAACCCGAGTTCACGCCGCCATCCTTGACGAGGAACGGCGGCAGGCCCGACAGCGTCGCGTCGATCAGCAGCGCGATGCGGCGCTCCGCGAGCGCGCCGATCTCGGCGGCCGCGAGCGCGAGGTTGTCCGCCGCGAACGCGACCGGCTCCGCATGGAAGTTGCCGCCGGACAGCACTTCGCCGGTGTCCGGGAAGATCAGCGGGTTGTCGGACACCGCGTTCGCCTCGATCAGCAGCACGTGCGCCGCGTGGCGCATCTGGTCGAGACACGCGCCCATCACCTGCGGCTGGCAGCGCAGCGAATACGGGTCCTGCACCTTGCCGCAGTCGCGATGCGACAGGTTGATGCCGGAGCCTTCGAGCAGCGCGCGATAGGCGGCGGCCGCCTCGATCTGCCCGCGATGGCCGCGCAGTTCGTGAATGCGCGCATCGAACGGGCTCACCGAACCGGCGGCCGCATCGACGCACAGCGCGCCGGACACGAGCGCCGTGCGGTACAGGTCCTCGATCGCGAACAGGTTGAAGAGCGCGAGCGCGGTCGATGCCTGGGTGCCGTTCAGCAGCGCGAGCCCTTCTTTTGCCTGCAACGTGAGCGGCGCGAGGCCCGCGGCGCGCAGGCCCGCTTCGGCGCTCGCGCGCTCGCCGCGAATGAACACCTCGCCGATGCCGAGCAGCGCCGCCGACATGTGCGCGAGCGGCGCGAGGTCGCCCGACGCGCCGACCGAGCCCTTCACCGGAATCAGCGGCAGCACGTCCGCGTTGAACAGCGTGACGAGCGCGTTCATCACTTCGCGGCGGATGCCCGAGTGACCGCGGCCGAGGCTCGACAGCTTCAGCGCGATCATCAGGCGCACGACCGGCGCGGCCATCGGCTCGCCGACGCCGACCGCGTGCGACAGCACCAGATTGCGTTGCAGCAGTTCCAGTTGATCGTGCGGAATGTGCGTGCTCGCGAGGCGGCCGAAGCCGGTGTTGATTCCGTACGCGGGCTCGCCCTTCGCGGCAATGTCCGCGACCGCGCGCGCGCCGGCGTCGATCGCGGCGAAGCTCGCCGGATCGAGTTCGAGCGTGACGGGTTCGCGGGCGATCTGACGAAGCTGGGGCAGCGTCAATTGGCCGGGGGTGAGTATCATCGTCGCATCCTGTCTATACAAGTTGGGCGAAGTCTAGCTTGCGCGGCTTGTATAGACAACTCGTTTTTTAATATCGAGACCTGGGGAAATCCATGAGCTTCGTTGACGGCGAATACCTGTCGATGCGGCGACTCTTGAATCGCAGTCAAGAATGATTTGAGACCCGCACGGTTTTTGCGCGCGCGATTGCGGCGGATACTTCGTTTCACCTTTCAGCGGCCGGAGAGAAAGACTTTCGATCCGGCAGTCAGGGTGGATGGGATTGGGGTAGGGGCTGAAGTGCTAACTCTGAGCGGCTGCTCTGCATGGGATCAGGGTAAGCGCTAAAGCGCCAACTCTGATTGACCGCGTTGCATGGGATCAGAGTAGGCGCTAAAGCGCCAACTCTGATCGACAGCTCTGCATGGGATCGGAGTAAGCGCTGAAGCGCTAACTCCGATCGACCGCGTTGCATGGGATCGGAGTAAGCGCTGAAGCGCTAACTCCGATCGACCGCGTTGCATGGGATCGGAGTAAGCGCTGAAGCGCTAACTCCGATCGACCGCGTTGCATGGGATCGGAGTAAGCGCTGAAGCGCTAACTCCGATCGACAGGAGAATCAACCGTGAAAATTTTCGTGACAGGCGCAAGCGGTTTCATCGGCGGATCAATCGCCGCGGGTCTCGCTCAAGCCGGACATCAGGTACGCGGCCTCGCCCGCCGGCGCGAGCGTTTCCCCGCGCTGCAAAAACTCGGCATCGAACCGGTCGAAGGCGACCTCGACGACCGCACGCAACTCGTCGCCGAGGCGCGCGCAGCCGATGCAGTAATCAACGCAGCAGACAGCGATCATCGCAGCGCAGTCGAGGCGCTGCTCGACGGGCTCGAAGGCTCGGACAAGGTGCTGCTGCACACGAGCGGATCGAGCATCGTCGGCGACGCATCGGGCGGCGAGCCGACCGACAGGATCTATTACGAGGACGCGCTGCCCGAACCGACCGCCGACAAGGCCCCGCGCGTCGCGATCGACAACCTCGTGCTCGCGGCGGCCGCGCGCGGCGTGCGCGGCTCCGTGCTGTGCAACACGCTGATCTACGGCGTCGGCGCGGTGCCGGACACCGCGAGCGTGCAGTTGCCGCGCCTCATCCGCCAGGCGCAAAAAAGCGGCGTGATGCGCCACGTCGGGCGCGGCGCCAACATCTGGTCGAACGTGCACATCGACGACGTCGTCGAGCTGTACCGGCTCGCGCTCGAACGCTCGCCCGCCGGCACCTTTTATTTCGTCGACAGCGGCGAGGCGTCGTTCCGCGAGATGACGACCGCGCTCGCGGACGTGATGAAACTCGGCGCGCCGCAGGACTGGCCGCTCGAAGACGCGATCCGCGAATGGGGCTATGAAATGGCGTCTTACGGCCTCGGTTCGAACAGCCGCGTGCGCGGTCAACGCGCGCGCGAACTGCTCGGCTGGCAACCCAGGCGCACGTCGGTCACCGACTGGATCCGCAGCGGGATGCCGGTGCCGAAGCCATAACGCTGCATCCATCAAACGGGAAAACAACACGGCGGCCGCATGATGCGGCCGCTGTTGCTGTTCCGTAAGCTCGGGCCGCTAGAATCGCGTCGGTTTTCACTTCTCCAGCCGATGCGATCCCGTCGAGGATCGCTCGACCGACGATGCTGCTCGCGCTGAATTTCGACTGGCTGACCAACCTGCTCGCGATCCTGTTCGTGATCGCGTGTCTGCACGACGCGCGCTACGACGAATACGGGACGCTGACGCTCGCCGCCGCCGCGATGGGGCTCATCGTGATGGCGATCCAGGAGTTCCTGCAACCCGCGTTCGAGATGGCGCTGTAACGCGCATCCGTCGCGCTGCGCCGCGCGTTTTATTCGTGCCTGTCGTGCGCGCAGCACGCATGCTGCGCAGTCTCGTCGTAACGGTCGTGATGGCGCATCCACTCGCGCATGTCGCCCGCCTCGTTGCGCCCTTTCGCGGTCAGCTCCAGCAGCGCATACGTGCCGATCAGCATCTCGCCGCCGCGCGCGTAAGTCGAATACGTGTGGTACACCGCGCCGTCGTCGCCCCGATAAAACGCGCTGACGCCCGGCAGTTCGTCGATCATGTAGTCGCGCTCTTCGTAGTTGTAGTCGACCTTGCCGCGCGCCTTGTCCGCGTCGCTGAACGACACGTGGAAATCGAAATTGAAGTCGCTGCCGTTCGACGACACCCACGGAAAACGCCAGCCCATCCGCGTCCTGAACGCGTCGATCTTCGCGAGCGGCGCGCGCGACACCGCGACGTACGACACGTCGTGATGCAGCAGATGCGGCAGCGCGCCGTCGATGTGATCGGAAACGAACGAGCAGCCGGTGCAGCCCTCGTCCCAGTCCGGCCCGAGCATGAAGTGATAGACGATCAACTGGCTGCGGCCGTCGAACAGGTCCGCGAGCGTGCGCCTGCCATCCGGCGTGTCGAACGTGTACGTCCGGTCGAGCTTCACCCACGGCAGCGCCTGCCGTTTCGCGACCAGCGCGTCACGCGCGTGCGTGAACGCCTTTTCGTCAGCGAGCAGCGCCTTGCGCGCCGCGAGCCATTCGTCCTTCGATACGATGCGATGCGATTCCATCGTCGGTTCCTCCATCGATGACTTCCGTCTCCACCAGACACAGACACACGGGCCGCATGGACCCGCATGGACCCACATGGACCCGTCAACCAAAGTGCTCGACGAGCCGGTCGAGCGCGCTCGCCCATCCGCCGCGATGCGCGTCGCGCGCCGCCTCGTCGAAGAAGCGTTCGTGCGTGAGCGTCAGGTCGGTTGCCGCACCGTCCGCGCGCAGCACGATCGTCACGCGCGACTCGCGCTCCGGCGTGCTGCGCCACGCCCACGTGAACACCAGCTTTTCGTCCGGCACGACCTCGCGATATTCGCCGCTCACGTCGTGTTCCTCGCCGTCCGCGGCGCGCATCACGATCCGGAACCGGCCGCCGACGCGCACGTCCGCTTCCGCGTGAATGCACGTCGTATCGTGCGGGTGCATCCACTGCATCAACTGCGCCGGCTGCGTCCACGCGGCGTAGACTTTCGCGGCGCTGGCGTTGATCCTTCGGCGGAGACTGAGGCTCGGCGCCTCGGCGGGTCGGCCTGACTGCGCGGCTTGCGCTGCGCGGGCGGCTTGAGTGGGTTGGGCTGCCATGTGTCCTCCTCGACGAATGCGGCAAGGCGATCCAGTTGCTCGGTCCAGAAGCGCTGATAGCGGGCGAGCCACTGCATCGCTTCCTCCATCGGACCCGGCGCGAGCCGGCACGCGACCGTGCGGCCGGTTTTCTCGCGGGTCACGAGGCCCGCGTCGGACAGCACGTCGAGGTGCTTCATCACGGCGGGCAGCGACATCGCGAACGGCTCGGCGAGCGCGCTCACCGATAGTTCGGAATGCTCGGCAAGCCGCGCGAGCAGCGCGCGCCGCGTCGGGTCGGACAGGGCCGCGAACGTGCGGTCGAGAGCGTCGCCATACTTAACCATACGGTTAAACATAGACGACGCGGCGCGGATGTCAAGGCGCAAAAACCGGCGTCAGATCGCCCAGCCGCCGAGATAGAACGCGGCCAGCGCCAGCGCGATCGCGACGGTGCCGACGTTGAGCCGGCGCGCTTCGCCGCCGACCACGCGGCCGATCACGAGCGTGCAGAAGCCGAGCATGATCCCGGTGACGATGTTCGCGGTCAGCACGATGAACACCGCGCAGACGAGGCCCGCCATCGCGTCGATCCGGTCGTTCATGTCGAGCCGGCTCACGCTCGACAGCATCATCAGGCCGACGTACATCAGCGCGGGCGCGGTCGCATACGGCGGCACGAGGCCCGCGAGCGGCGCGCAGAACATCACCGCGAGAAACAGCGCGCCGACGACCGCCGCCGCGAGGCCGGTTTTCGCGCCGGCCGCGACGCCGACCGTCGATTCGATGTACGCGGCAGCGGGCGCGCCGCCGACCAGGCCGGCGAAGATCGAACTCAGCGAGTCGGCGGTCAGCGCGCGTCCGCCGTTCGCGATGCGGCCGTGCGCATCCAGTTGCCCCGCCTGGCCCGCGACCGCGCGGATCGTGCCGGTCGCGTCGAACACGGCGGTCATCACGAGCGCGAGGACGCTCGGCAGCACCGCGAGCGACAGCGCGCCCTTCACGTCCATCGCGCCGATCAGCGATGCGTGGCCGGGCGCGGCCAACGACGGCCACGCGAACACGCCATGAAACGCGACGTGCGGATCGAGCGCGAAGCCGAGCGCCGAGATCGCGACGATCACGATCAGGATCGCGCCCGGCACCCGCCGCCGCACCAGCCCGACGATCGCCGCGAGCCCGGCGACCGACAGCAGCGCCGGCAGCGAGCCGAGATGGCCGAGCGACACCGGCAGCCCCGCGCCGGGATTCTTCACGACGAGACCGACGTCGTTCGCGGCGATCAGCAGCAGGAACAGCCCGATGCCGATGCCGGTGCCGTGCGCGATGCCGTGCGGCAGATTGCGCAGGATCCACGCACGCACGCCGGTCACCGAGATCGCGGTGAACACGACGCCCATCAGGAACACCGCGCCGAGCGCGACGTCCGGATGCAGCCCCTTGCCGAGCACGAGGCCGAACGCGGTGAACGCGGTCAGCGAGATCGCGCAGCCGACCGCGATCGGCAGCCGCGCCCACAGGCCCATCAGCAGCGAGCCGAACGCGGTCGTCGCGCAGACCGCGACGAACACCGCGCTCGTGTCGAAGCCGGCGTTGCCGAGCATCCCCGGCACGACGAACACCGAATAGACCATCGCGAGGAACGTCGTCACGCCCGCCACGGCCTCGGTCCGCACGCTGCTGCCGCGCGCGGCGATGTCGAAGTAGCGGTCGAGCGCGGCGGCGAAACCGGTCCCGCTCATCGCGCGCGGGCGGGCATCGGCATCCGTGTCGGTTGCGCCGGAAACGACGGAGCCGCCTGCTTCCGCGAGCGGCGCGGCCGTGGAATCGAGTTCGATCATCGTGAGTGTCTCCTTTATCAGCGTGCTGAAACGGTCCCGCGCGGGCCGTCGTCAGGTTCGTCTCGTGGGGAATGCGCCGCGCGCGGACGCGGCCGATGCGGCCGCGCCGGCGCCGCGGGTGCAGCGAAGGTTAGGTCAACGCCTGCGCGGCTCCCATCGCACGGAACGCATTCAGCCCATGCCGCGACGCGTATATCGCCGCGCGCACTGCATTGCGAAGCGGCGGCCCGCGCGTTAACACCTACTTAACACCTACGGTTCGCGGCGCTTGCGCAGGCAACGCCACGGACCCGCACGACACCCGCCGGACGCCGACCAGCCGGCGCACGAACGCGGCGCGCGTGCATACCGCACGCGGTCCGCGCGCGCTCGCGGGTTACACTCTCACGCTGTCATGAACCCGTTTCCCGGTACGATGCGCGCCGCTCAGGCCATTCAAGCCGCTTGAGCCACCCAGGCCAGGCCCGCGCATCGCGCCCGCAGCCCAAGGAGTTCCCGTCGATGAGAGGCGGTTTCGCACGCACTGCCATTGCCACCCCGTATGCGTTGATCGTCGCGCTGCTGTTGCTGCTGTCCGGGTGCAGCCTGTTCCGCCCCGCGCCGCCGCCGGAACAGGAAGCGCCGGTCGCCGCGAGCGAACCCGAGATGGCCAGCGAGCCCGACGTCGCGACGCCGCCCGAGGCCGCGAGCGAACCCGAAGAGGAAGAGAGCGAGGCGAAACACACGCCGAGGAAACCGCGTCCCGCGCCGGTGCGCCGCCGCCGTCCCGCGCCGCCGCCGCCTCCCCCGCCGCCTCCGCCGCCCATGCCCGCCCCCGCGCCGATCATCTCGACACGCGCGATCGAGCACGGCAGCTTTCGCACGCTGCTCGACGCCGAAGTACAGCGGCCCGACGGCAAGGTGGTCGGCCGCGCGGTCGATCTGATCGCCGGGCCGGACGGCAAACCGGCCGACATCGTCGTGAACCTGCAGGGTTTCATGGGTGTCGGCGACCGTAAGGCGAATTTCCCGTGGAGCACGGTTCGCGTGAGCACGCGCGCGAAAACGCCGGCGATCACGCTGGTGCTCGGCCCCGGCCAGCAGCCCGCGCCCGACCGGCCGAAGGCGACCGGCGCGCCGCCGGCCGGCCCCGCCGACGCGACGCCGACGCGGCTGCCGATGCTCGACGCGTCGATCGAGCGCCCGAACGGCGCGAAGGTCGGCCGCGTGGTCGACGTGCTGCTCGACGGCGAAGCGGACCCGCTCGCGATCGTGCTCGACGTCAGCGGCACGCTGCAGAAACGCCGCACGATCGCGGCCGACTGGTCGGCGCTGCGCTTCGTCACGAAGGACAACACGCTGCATGGGCTGCTCGACATGACGGACCAGCAGATCGACGCGTCGCCGCCGTATGAGAACGACCAGCCGATCCGCGCGGTGACGCCGCTCGCGGCCGCGCCGGCGTCGTCCGTTCCCGCGCGCGGTGTCAAATGACGATGCGTTCGATGGCCACGGCGCGGAGCCTGCGCGCGCTCGACTGGCTGAATTTCTTCGTCGCGAACGTGCAGACCGGCTTCGGTCCGTTCATCGCGTCGTACCTCGCGTCGCACAAGTGGACCCAGGGCGAGATCGGCCTCGCGCTGTCGGTCGGCACGATCACCGCGATGTTGAGCCAGGTGCCGGGCGGCGCCGCGGTCGATGCGCTGCGCAACAAGAAGGCCGCTGCCGCGTGGGCGATCGGCGCGATCATCATCAGCGCGATGCTGCTCGCATTGAGCCCGACCGTCGCGCCGGTGATGGCCGCCGAGATCTTCCACGGCTTCGCGAGCTGCATGCTGGTGCCGGCGATGGCCGCGCTGTCGCTCGCGCTCGTCGGCCGCATGGACCTCGGCGACCGGCTCGGGCGCAACGCGCGCTGGGCGTCGATCGGCAGCGCGGTCGCGGCGGGGCTGATGGGGCTGTTTGGCGAATACTTCTCGCCGCGCGCGGTGTTCTGGCTGACCGCCGGACTCGCGCTGCCGGCGCTGGTCGCGCTGAGCATGATCGAGCAGCCGGGCCTCGCGGCGACACCGCGCGGACCGAAACCCGCGCGTACGCCGGAACAGCGCGAGACGCTGCGCGCGCTGCTGCGCGACCGCCGGATGCTGACGTTCGCCGCGTGCGTCGTGCTGTTCCACCTGTCGAACGCGGCGATGCTGAACCTCGCGGCCGGCGAGGTGACGGCCGGCATGGGCGACAACGTGCAACTCGTGATCGCCGCGTGCATCATCGTTCCGCAGGCGATCGTCGCGCTGATGTCGCCGTGGGTCGGCCGCACCGCGCAGCGCTGGGGACGGCGGCCGGTGCTGATCCTCGGCTTCTGCGCGCTGCCGGTGCGCGCGCTGCTGTTCGCGGCGGTCGGCAATCCGTACTTCCTCGTGCCAGTGCAGATGCTCGACGGCCTCTCGGCCGCGGTGTTCGGCGTGATGCTGCCGCTGATCGCGGCCGACGTCGCCGGCGGCAAGGGGCGCTACAACCTGTGCATCGGCCTGTTCGGACTCGCGGCCGGGATCGGCGCGACGCTGTCGACCGCGATCGCCGGCTTCATCGCGGACCGCCTCGGCAATACGGTCAGCTTCGTCGTGCTTGCGGCCGCGGGCGCGGCGGCGGTGCTGATGGTGTGGTTCGCGATGCCGGAAACGCGCGACGACGCGCTCGCGGAAGAGCAGGAAAGCCGCTCCGCGCCGACCTGACACGCATCGTCGGAGCGGTTGGGGTCGTCATGAAAAACGCAGGCGCGTATCCACGTGCCTGCGTTTTTTTTCGCCCCGCATGCAGGAGATGACTGGAGAAGAAGCGGATCAATGCGACCCGCATGCGGCGTCCGCGCCAACGATTGCATCGTCGATGCATGCGCCCCGCCGCCGTCCGTGGCGGCCACGGCCACCCGCCTGCAACCACGCGGCGGCCGGCCGGTCACGCGGCGCCTGCGCGTCCCGCACACGGCATCGCGCCGGGATAAACCCGGCGCGATGATCGTGAAAGGGGAAAAGCTCAGGCGGCCAGCGCCTCTTCGCCGCGAATCGTGACGAGGCCGCCGCCCAGATGGTCCAGCTTGCTCGCGAGGATCATCGCGTCGGCATTCGCCGGGCGATGGCGGCGGTTCGGACTCGGCCGAAACACTGCGTCGCCGCGGCGGATCTTCTCGCCGGTCAACGCGCAGACCGCGCTGCGGCGCGCGGTGCAGACCCGCCACAACTGGTCCGAGTAGCGGCCGTAGGTCGGATCGCTCCAGCAGACGGTGATGCTTTCCGGATCGTGCCGGCGGATCAGCGTGATGCCCTGCGCATCCCACGACCGTGCGGCGGCGCGCCGCCGGTTCGCCGCGTCGGACGCGCCGCGGCTCAGAGGCACCGGTTTGCAGCCACCGCTGCCCTCCAGGTCGCTCGCCGGACTCCACGGTTCGGAGGCGGCGGACAGGAGGTCGATGGTTTGTTGCCATGCGCTGCCGGTATCTAGTTTCGTCATAATGCACCTCGTGCACGTGAAAACGATTCAAATATGCCGGTCGAATTACCGCTGTGCCACGTCCGGATTATAGCTCCTCATCTCGTAATCCCCAGGGAAAATATTAGGCTATCGAAACATTAATTGGCATTGGAAAATTCGGATACTGCAACGTGTGCGTTAGCCCGGCCGGAGAGAATGTCAAGTTTCTTTACCTTTATGAAATTTCTTCCATGCGACCATGATCGACGACAATGGTGGCGAGAAAAAATAACAATTGACCACGCAAAGCCTGACCAGGCAACCGTATTTAAAGATTCGCAGGAAAACCGCTTTCACGGCGGCGGGCCGGGCCTGGATGGCCGTCCGGCAAGGGTTCCGGCTCTACACACGTTGCCGGTGAATGGACAATCGCTCTCGGCCGCAAACGATTCGCGATGAATAATCGGACGTAAGCCCGTGCATCCTGCATTACGCATACCGTACACAAGAGCGGCGGCGACAGGCGTCAGCCGACGACTGTCGCCGGCATGCCTTCATTTTTTGCGACAATTCGCCAATTTTGCTTCTATTAATTAAATTCTGGAATTGGCTTTAACACTTTCATATGCGCCATTTCGGTGAATCGTTACGCTTTTGCATGCCGATTCACGCGCGCCGCCGGCGTGCCGATTCATGAAATCGTAACCCGCATTGCTGACCGTGCAGCCCGGTCAGCCACCGCGCCCCTGATCGAGGAACTCGGCCGAGCGGCGCTTCAGCATCGCACCGAAATCGTCCAGCCAGCCGATCGAAAGCCGCCAGCTTTGCCAGTACAGTTCCACGTCCAGCCCGCGTCCCGGCGTCAGCTCGACCAGTTCGCCGCTCGCGAGATGCGGCGCGATCATCCGCTCCGGACACATCCCCCAGCCGAGCCCGTTCACGCAGCAACGCAGAAAACCCGCGACGTGCGGAATCCAGTGCAGCGGCGCATCGACCTGCGCGCGCGTGATGCGCCGGATGAAACGCTTCTGCAACTGGTCCTTCGGATTGAACTCGATGCACGGCGCGCGGCGCAGCGCGTCGCGTCCGACGCCGGCCGCGAAATACCGCGCGAAGAACGCTGGCGAGCACACCGCGAGATAACGCATGCGGCCGAGCCGCGTCGAACGGCAGCCCTGCACCGGCTCGGCCTGGGTCGTCACCGCGCCCTGCACGCTGCCGTCGCGGATTCGCTGCGCGGTGTGGTCCTGATCGTCGATCACGAGGTCGAGCAGCATCTCGCGCTCGACGCAGAAGTCGGCGACCGCATCGATGAACCACGTGCCGACGCTGTCGTCGTTGACCGCGACGCGCAACGTCGGCCGCGCCGCCTCGGATGCGGCCGACAGCGACGGCATGCCGCCCAGTTCCGCTTCGAGCATCTGCACGCGTTCGGTGTGGCGGCACAGCAGCGCGCCGGACGCGGTCGCAACGCACGGCTGCCCGCGCTTCACGAGCACGGTGCCGACGCGCTCCTCCAGCAGCTTCACGCGCTGCGACACCGCGGACGGCGTCACGTTCAGCGCGGCCGCCGCGCGGTCGAACGAACCGTAGCGCACCACGGCGGCCAGCGCATCGAGCAGCGCATAGTCGAGCATTAGCGTTCCTTAATCGGGTTTAAGAAAATCAGCTTTGCTTAGGCAACGCCTCGCGGCAGACTAGCGCCGTTTTCCCGCTCTGTCCAACCGGCCTCGCAATGAACTGGATTTCGTTTTCTCATGGCGTCGCGCTGTGCGCGTCGCTGATCGTCACCATCGGCGCACAGAACGCGTTCGTGCTGCGCCAGGGCATCATGCGCTCGCACGTCGCGAAGATCGTCGTGCTGTGCATGCTGTCGGACTTCGTGCTGATCGGCGCGGGCGTCGGCGGCGCGTCCGCGCTCGTCGGCCGCTTTCCGGTGTTCGTGCACACGATGCTGTATGCGGGGCTCGCGTATCTCGCGTGGTTCGGCTTCAACGCGCTGCGGCGCGCGCTGCGGCCCGGCCATGCGATGCTCGAAGCGGGCGACGCACCGGATGCGCGGGACCCTGCCGCGCCGATGTCCGCGCAACGCGCACTGCCGGTCGTGCTGATGACGCTCGCGTTCACGTGGCTGAACCCGCACGTGTATCTGGACACGTTCCTGCTGATCGGCACCGCCGGCGCGCGCGAGCCGGAAGGCGGACGGCTCGCGTTCGCGCTCGGCGCGATGGCGGTCAGCGCGGTATGGTTCGTCGGGCTCGGTTATGGCGCGCGGGCGCTCGCGCCGCTGTTTCGGCGCGCGAGCGCATGGCGCGTGCTCGACGGCGCGATCGGCGGCATGGTGTTGATGCTTGCGGTCACGCAGTTGCGGTGACGCGTTTCGACTGAGCCCTGCGGCCGAACGCGCAATAAGCGCACGCCATCGAAGGCGCGCCGCGATAAAGCGGATGAAATTCGACGCGATCGGCGCATCCGTCGAACGCGATGCGCCGATGCGTCGAACCACAACCCCGCCGCTAGTCCGCGCAGGCCGCCGTCCGCACCGGCCTGCCGAGCCAAAGCCCCAGCGCCGCGAGCCCGCCGCAATAAACCAGCCCTTCGACGCTGAACAACGACATCATCCCGAGCACCGCAACGGCGGCGACATAACCGATCCAGCGCCGCGCGCCGCCGCGATGGATCGACACGTATCCGACGACCGCGAGCAGATACAGCACGAAGAAGTTCTGCCCCGCGAGTTGCAGCAGCGTATCGATGCGCACCGCGCCGAGACCGGCCGCGGCGATCACCGCGACGAACACCGCATAGGTCAGCAGCATCGCGCGGGTCGGCGCGCCGCGGCGGTCGAGCCGGCCGACGAAACGCGGCAGCAGTCCGTCGCGTCCCGCCGCGAAGATCGCCCGCGACACCGACACGAACGCCGCGACCACGTTCGCGACGACCAGCAGCGCGCCGATCGCGCCGACCCATCCCCGCCCCGCTGCGCCGAGCCATTCGTTCGCCAGTTGCGCAACCGGCGCGACCTTCCAGCGGTCGTCGGGCAGCGCATACGTCGCGACGATCCACGCGATGAACAGATACAGCGCGGTAACGATGACGAAGCTCGCCCAGATCGACGTCGGCAGATCGCGGCGCGGGTCCCGCATGTCCTCCGCGAGAAACGCGGTCAACTCCCAGCCGGTGAACGCGAACAGGATCACCGGCACGGCGCGCAGGACGCCGTGCCACGCGGCGGCGTCCTCCAACGCGACCGCGGCGGCAGGCGGCGGATGCGCGCTACACAGGAACCCGACGCCGACCGTCATGAGGCCACCGACGATCGACACCGCGATCGCCGTCTGGATCGCGCCCGACACCCGCAGCCCGACGATGCCCGCGACGAACGCGACGGTCACGACGCCGAGCGCGCCTTCGGTGACGCTCACCGCGCCGGCGACCTGCCGCAGATAACCCGCGCCGATCAGCGAGATCGCCGGGATGCCGAGCGTGAACGTGCCGAGCACGATGGTCTCCGCGACGGTCGCCGCGCGCGGCCCGAGGCTCGCGCGCACGTAGCCGACGACCCCGCCGGCGCTCGGATGGGTCCGGCCGAAGTACGAAAAGATTTCGAGCAGCGGCAGCATCGCCGCGGCGACGAGCAGCCACGGCAGATAGCCGAGCCGTCCCGCATACGCGTAACTGAGGCCCGCCAGCGCGAGCAGCCCCGCGCCGACGACGATCGTCACCGACATCGCGGTCGCCACGACCGCGCCGATCTTCTTCCGATCGTCACGCATCGGCGCACCGCGTGCCACGCCCCGCGCCGGACCTGCGCGTCTTCATTCTGTCCGCTTGTGCTGTCGGCAACATGGCCCGCCCTCCCCGCTTCATCGCGTATCACGAAGGGGGAAATTCTAGGGCCGCGCATCACGCGCGCCGCCGACGCTTCGTCGGTCGTCGCGTGCGTTTCGACGGAAGTGGCGATGCGAAGCGACACCGGACAACAAACGCCCGCAAGCCGCCTATTCGTACGTGCGGATGATCGAGTGCGTGGACACGCGCGCGACTTCCGGCTGCGCCTGCAGATAATCGCGCATCGCATGCACGTCGGCGGCGGTCTCGGCCTCGGTCCAGATGAACAGATCGGAACTGCCGGTCACCGACCACGCCTTGTTGAACGGATGCGAAGCGCGGAACCTCGGCACCAGCACTTCGCAGGTGCCGGCCGAGCGCATCGCGATCTCGAACAGCACCGGCCACGGCTTGCGCTTCAGCGTGACGCCGAACGACGCGATCTCACCGCTCGCGACGAGCGCGTCGATCCGGCTCATCACCGCGACCCGCGACCGGTGTACCCGTTTGCCGATTTCCGTCGCGGACATTCTGGAGTCCGTGCCGAGCAAGGCGATGATCTGCCGGTCTATCGCGTCCATGCGTGGTCGAGCCGTGGGCTGAAAGAGGAATTGAACGGGAAACGCGGCGCACGCGGGCCGCGTCGCCGCCGGCTCCGCACGACGCGGCGGCACTGCGCGCCGCGCCCGCGAGATCGAAGGCCGTACGATACCGCGTTCCGCGGCGAATCAGGGAGTCTCGACCGGTCCGTGACCGGTGTTGTCGCCGTTATCGCCGCGCGGCGGCGCGCCGTTGCAGCAGCGTGTCGACGAGCGCTGGCGACACGTAGTGCGGCCCGTCGAACAGATACACGCGATAACCGCGATACGCGTCGAGCTGCGGCCCGAGTTCGTCGGCGGTCGCCGCGCGGAAACCGCCGCCTTCCTTTGGCCTGAACGCTTCCGCGATGATCCGCACCCGGCGGCGGCCGAGCCGTGTCGCGAGCGCGTCCGCATACTCGCGCGCGGCGGCCGGCCCGCGTGCATAGACCCCGCAGCCGTCCTGCAACAGCACGCCGACGTCGCGCGGCAGCCAGCCGGCGAGCCACGCGGCGAGCGCGTCGCCGCCGACGTTGCCGTTGTCGTACACGCTGATCCACAGCGGACGCGGCAGCCGCGCCAGCAGCGGCGCGAGCTTCGGCGCGTCGGTCCACGTCGGATCGACCTCGACCGGAAAATACCAGCCGGTGACGTGCACCGGCGGCCGCACGGCCGCGATCCTCAGCGACCGCTCGACCAGTTCGGCGACGTTCGCGCGCGCCTTCCGTTCGTCCGAATAACCGGCCAGCCCGACGATCACGCCGCGCGCCCACGGCTCGTTCGCGATCCTCACCCAGTCGGGCTGGCGCGGCGCGGGCAGCCCGGCGCCGGCGACGAACGCGACGTCGTCCACCGCCGTCCATTGCAGCAGCAGTTCGTTCACGCCGAGCCGGTCCCAGTCGCCGTGCACGTCGAGCCGGTCGTTCGACAGCTGCCACGCGACGCCCTGCGCCAATGCGTCCGCATGGGCGGGAACCTGCAACGTGCAGCCGGCCGCCGCGGCCATCGCAAGCGCGCTCGCGAGCATCCGCAACGCCGGCGCGAGGCACGATGTAAGCGATGTACGCGCGCCGCGCCACCGCCGCAAAAGCCCCGCTCCGCCGACCCGACCTGCAACGCTCCCCGCCATCGTCCCGATCTCCTTCGCACCAGGCAGCGCGATCGCCCGTCAATACGACAGCACCGTGCCGAAAAACACGCCGCCGCCGCGCCCGTCGCCAGTGATTCGCCAGCGATACTGCACCGACACGTCGATGTACGAGCGCGGCGAATCGTAGAAGCTGTCGCGGAACCAGTAGCGCGACGACACGCCGATGCCGATCCCGACCGGAATGCTGTGATCGATGCTCGAATCGTAGTCCGCGCCGATCACGCCATACGGAAACACGGTGAGCTTCGGGCTGATCCGGTCGAGCCGGTACGTGCGGCCCGCCTCGAAATAGGCGGTCCCGTAGTTCCAGCCGTTGCTCACGTAGTGGCCGACTTCCGCATAGTCCTGCACGGTCCACCACGACGGCACGTCGAGCCGCCGCTCCGTGCCGAAACCGCCCGAATACGCAAGCCGCGCGAGCCAGTCGGAGGGCGCGTGCGAGCCGATCGGAATCAGCCGCTCGAACGCGACGATCGCGTTCACCGTCTCGAACGGCTTTGCGCGCGCGCCGATCGCGCCGAGCGCGGTCGAGATGCCGCTCGGCGCGGTGCCGCCCGCGCCGAAGTCCTGATAGGCCCGCGCATAGACCTCGAACATCCGCTCGCCCAGCGAGCCGAACGGCCGCCAGTAGGCTTCGAGGCCGGTCTGCCAGCTGTTGTAGGTGCCCGGCGCGGTGCCGGTCGCGACGCCCGGCTGCAACCCCGCGCCGCGATAGTTCAGCGACGCGATGAAACCCCAACTGCGCGTGACGTCCGCGTGCGCGTTGCGCAGGTCCTCCAGTTGCAGCAGGGTCGCGGGCGCCACGCCGTCCGGCGGCGACGCGCCGTGGTCGATCGCGCGCGCGAAGTAACCCGCGGCGGGCGCGTCGGCATGCGCGTGAAACGCGGCATAACCCGCATCGGCCGTCGCGGCCGGCGGCAGTTCGCCGGCCGCGTCCGCCTGCGCGAAATACGCGAGCGAGCGGCGGTCGTCGCCCGCGCGCTGCGCGACGTACGCGGCCTGCAACGGCGGCGCGCCGTCGAGCAGGCCCGCGTCGAGCGCCGCGCGCGCCTGCGCCTTTGCGCCGGCCATGTCGCCGGCGGCGACGAGCGCATCGACCAGTTCGATGCGCCGCTCGGGGCTGCGCGGACTCGCGGCGACCGCCTCGCGCGCATACGCGACCGCCGCCGCGTGGTCGCCGCGCTGCGCGGCGAGGATCGACTTGCGCCGCGCGGCGAAACCCGGATCGGCCGCATAGACGTCGCACGCGGCGCCGTACGCATCGACGATGCAGTCGAACACCGGACGCGCGGCGATCGCGATGTCCACCGGCTGCGGCGCGTTTTCGCGCTGCCCGGCCACAGCGAGCCGCTCGCGCGCGTCGAAACGGCGGCTCGCGATCAGCGCGTCGGTGTCGTCGCCGGCCGGCTTCAGCGGCGCGAGCGCGTCGAGCGCGCGCTGCGGCTCGCCGGCCGCGGTCCACACATCCGCGACGATCGCGCGTGCAACGCGCTGGTCGCGCTGCGACGCGTCCGCCGCCTGCAACGCACGGGAGAAGTCGGCTTCGGCGTCGTCGAAGCGGCCCTGCGCGGCGCGCGCATAACCGCGCACGACATAAGGCATCAGCACGGGCTGCACGCCGGCTCCGATCACGTCGGTCGCCGCCTGCTCCAGCGCGCGCATGTCGCGCGACGCGGCGAGCGCATCGAACAGTTGCAGCCGGTAGCCAAGCCGGTCCGGCGCATAGGCGATCGCGTCGCGCGCGTGCGCGGCGGCCTGTGCGAAGTCGCCCGCATCGCGCGCCTTCTGCGCGGCGGCCGCGGACTTCGGCGCAAGCTCCTCGCCGACGAACGCGCGACGGCGGCGCAGTTCGTCGTGGTCGCCGAAACGCTTCGTCGCGTCGAGCGCCGCTTGCCACGCATCGTCGGGACGGCCCGCCGCGCTGGCCGCGTCGATCGCGAGCAGTTGCAGGCGCAGCACGTCGGGACGCAACGCGATCGCCGCGTTCGCGTCGCGCTCCGCGCCGGCGTAGTCGCGGCTCGCGTAGGCCGCATACGCGCGTTGCGCGAGCACGTAGGCCTCGCCAGTCAGATTGTCCGGTGATCCCGCGCCGGGTTTGGTCGATGGCGTCGCGCCGCCGCGCGATGGAGACGCGCGCGGTGCGGCCGTCGCCGCTGCGATCTGCGCATCGATCTGCCGGCGACGCGCAACCAGCGACGCGTCCGGACCGACGTCGCGCTGCGCGTCGGCAAGCGTGCGGCTCGCATCGCCCCAGCGGCGCTGCGCGGCCTGCGCGTTCGCGAGCAGCAGGCGCAGCGACGCGAGGTCCGGGCGCTGGCGGATCGCCTCGCGCGCGTAGCGTTCGGCGGCCGCGTAGTCGTGGCGCGCGTATGCGTCGTAACCCTGCTGCGCGACGCGATAGGCGGCGCCGGTCAGCGGCAGCGGCAACGTGCCCGCGGCCGGCGCGGCTTCGGCAAACTGCGCATGCAGGCCGAGGCTCGCGCATAACGCGGCAAGCGCGAGCGAACGGCGCATCGGCAAGCGGTTCGACGACGGGTCACGGACCACCACACGCACGCGACCGCCGTGCGTGTCGTGCGTGTCGTGCGGATAACCCACTCCCCGCGCATCAAGCTCATCGCCCGACTGGCCCGCACGGAACCCGGCGCCTGCGTCGATCGCCCTATCCGCATCATCACCCTCGCACGCCCAAGCCGAATCGCGCCGATCCACGCCCGCGACCCCGCCAGCCCCATCGCCGCCCGCCAACGACCCAACCGGCGGCGCCGTCATCGCGACATCACCGGTTCGCCCATCCGGCGCTTCTGTTCATCGATCGCGTCCTTCAGCGCGTCGGCAGTGATGACGCCGAGCGCGACCATGTAGTCGCCGATGCGCCCATGATCCGCCGGCCGGTAACGCAGCAGTGCATCCTCGAAGTCCTTGCGGCTCACCGCGCCGCGCTCGATCAGCAGGTCGCCTAGCAGCGGCACCGCGCGCGACGCGGCCGTCTCGTCGTCGGGCGTCCCCGCCACCGGCACGCCGCGCAAAATCCGCAAGCCGGCCGCGATCTCGCCCTCGCGCACGATCCGCTGCACGGCCGGCCGCTTCAGCGCGGCCTGCAGCGTCGCGAACGCATCGTCGGGCAGCGGGCTCGCGGTCAGCAGCACCGCATGGCCGTTGCCGTCGTCGCCATACGGCAGCACGCGGTTGCGCACGACCAGTTCGGGCGGCAGTTGCGACGCGTTGGCCCGCAGCCGCGCTTCGTCCAGATGGTCGCGCGGCAGGTCCGACTGGAACGCGATCGCCTCCGCGAGCGTCTCCTCGTCGAGCCAGCCGTGCGCAAGCAGCACGCGGCCGAGCGGCGCCTGCCCCGCATGCTCGTCGCCGAGCGCGCGCGCGAGCTTCTCCTCGTCGATCGCCTGCCACGACACCAGCAGTTCGCCGAGCCGCTGCCGCCGGTCGGTGAAGCCGTCCGACGACGGGAAGTCGTGCATCGTCTTGTCCCACGCGAGCCGCTTGCCGGTCGCGAGATGCACGAGGAACATCCGCCATGCGCGCGCGACCGCCATGAAATTCACGAAGTTGCCGATCACCATCCGCGGCACCGCGAGCACGCCGTGCTCCCAGCCGTACAGCCGCGTGACGAAATACACGCGTTGCAGCACCCGCAACGACAACGCGATGCCGTTCGCCCACAACACGAAGTACAGGAACCGCGAGTCGATGAACGGCGACGCGATCAGTTGCGGCATCAGCCCGAGCGTGTCCGCGAACGCGAACAGGATGAACTGCACGAGCACGACATACGCGACGATCCCGACGAACGACGTGACGATCCCCTTGCGGTCGCGCGCGAGCAGATAGCGGTTCGCGAGCGACCCGCGCCAGCCGGTCTGCTGCCACCCTTGCAGGCCGATGCCGAGGGTCCAGCGCGCGCGCTGCCGGTACGCGGTGCGAAACGTGTCGGGGAAAAATTCGCGCACGCACAGCGGCATCGTCAGCGTGACGTCGCGCTCGCGGCCGAAGCCGAACCACGACTTGCGGCGCGTCGAGAACTGCACCGGAAAACGCGCGAAGATCGAGTTCATCCCCATCCGGCCGAGCCGTTCACCGACGTCGTAGTCCTCGGTCAGCGTTTCGGTGTTGAACGGCTGGTTGTTCGTCTGTTCCGCGAGGCCGATCAGCGCGCGCCGCGAGAAGCAGGTGCCGACGCCGGCCGACGGCACCGCGCCCGCGATGCTCTCGCGCACGACGAGATCCTTCGCGTGCCATTCCGCGAACTCGTCCATGTAGGTGCCGGCGACGAGTTCGTACCAGTCGCGCTCCAGCGACGCGACCGGCAACTGGATCATGTCCTTGCGCGGCAGCAGGTAGTTGAAGAAGCGCAGTTCGAGCGGATGCAGCACGTCCTCGCTGTCGTGCAGGATCACGCCGGCGAACTCGACGCCGGTCTCCTGCTCCAGCCGGAAGATCGCCTGGATGATCCAGTTCAGGCAGTCGGCCTTGCAGGTCGGGCCGTCGTGCGGCACTTCCACGCGATGCAGCTGCTTGTAGCGCCGGCGCATCCGCTCGACCTCGGCGATGGTCGGCGCGTCGTTCTGGTAGGTGCCGACGAACACCACGTAGTTCGTGTAGTCGAGCACGCGCACGAGGTCGGTGACCATCGACGCGATCACGTCGTCCTCCTTCCACGCGGGCACCATGATCGCGAGCGGCTGCTGCTCGCGCGCGTACAGTTCCTCCGGGCGCAGCGGCCGGTAGCGGCGCGCAACCGTGAAATAGCGGTACGTCGTGCGGACCCAGTACCACGCGTCGATGAACAGGTCGTCGGCGCTCGACAGCAGGATCAGCACCGCGACCCCCATCGCGACGTATTCCATCCCGTGGTAGTAGTGGCCGAGCAGATAACCGCTCCACCATTTGAGCGTGTCGAACGTCACGGTCAGCCCTGCCTGTCGTGCGGAGGGGTGTCGGGGGGGCCTTCGCCGGGTTTGCCGGGTTTGCCCGATGTGCCTGGCGCTCCGGGTTCAGCCGGCGATCCGGACGACTCCGCCGCTCCCCGCGTCGCGGCACCGCCATCCGGTCCCGGCGGCGGGGGCGGAGCCGATGAAGCCGATGAACCCGACGAACCCGACGCAGGCGGCGGCTCGCCCGGCCCGCCGTTCTTCTCGCGACGCCGCCTGCGCGCCGCGTTCGCCGCGAAGATCAGCAGCAGCAGCACGACGATCGCGAGCGCCGGCATGCCCCACGCGGACCAGTGCTGCGTGAGCCACGCGCGCTGCCGGTCCTCCGGCGGCACGCCGCCCGGCCGCTGCGTGTCGAACGACTTCAGCGCGCCGGTCGCATCGACGACGACGATGTCGCCGCTCAACAGTTGCAGCGTCGCCGGCAGCACTGGCGCGGCGGCGCCGACGGTCCGGTACAGCACGCCCGTCGTGCCGCCGGAATGCACGACTTCGAGCACGCCGAGCCGCGTGAGGCCCGCGAGGTCCGCGAGCGGCGCGCCGGAGCGGCCCTTGATCGTCAGCCGGCCGCCGTCGAACGTCGCCGGCCCGGACAGATCGGTGACGGCGACGTCGGCCGCGAGGAACGGCCCCGCCGGCTGCGCGGCCTGGCCGCCGGCGACGACCGCCAGCGTCGCGCGCGTCGGCGCGATGCCGACCGCGTTCGCGAGCCGCGCGACGCGCGGCAGCGAGTCGGCCGGGTTCGCGAGATACGCGTCCGGCACCAGCAGGCTCGCGCTCTGCGCGTAACGAACGATCATCCCGGTGAAGTTGTCTTCGAGGCGGCCTTCGCCGAGCACCAGATGGCTGCCGGGCAGCACCGCCGCCGGGTAGCCGGCCGCGCGCGGCTGGCAGCCGCCTTCCGGCTGGCGCTGGAACAGCACGCGCAACTGGTTCACCGAGCCGAGCGCATAACCGGGGATGGCCGCGCTCACGCGCTGCGGGCGGCCGTCGGTCGACAGCAGCCGCGAGCCGATCAGCACGCCGTTGAAAAAGATCGACGCGGTCTGCGCGTTGCGCACCGACGCGGCGGCGGCCGCCAGATCGAGCACGACCGCGCGCGGCACCTTGCCGTTGCCGGACACCGCCGCGAGATCGAACGTCGCGTCCCACGACGCGCTCGTCAGCACGTCGAGCGTGCGCGGCGCGCCGCCGACGAGCGACAGCGCGAGGCGGTCCGTGTCGCCGCCCGCACTCAGGTTCGGCGCGCGGTCGAGCGCATGCACGACGAGCCGGTTCGATACGTCGAGCGGCGTCCACGTGCGCGACAGCGCGGCGACGCCGGCCGTGTCGCCGACCACGACGACCGGCTGCCCGCCGAGCCGCGCGACGCCGACGTCGCCCGCGACTGGCGCGCCGCCGCCGAGCGGGCCGGCCGCGCCGCTGCGCCATGCGTCGAACGCGGCGGCCGCGTCCGGCGAGACGCCGGCCACTTCCGCGCGCAACGCGTCGAATGCCTCGCCAAGCCGCGCGCGCAGCGCGTCGTCCGCGATCACGACGTTCGGCGCGAACGCGCCGGCCGGCGCGAGCGCGACCAGCGCGCCGAGTTCGGCCGGGTTCGCGAGCCTGTGCTGGCCGCCGGACGCGAGCGCGGCGAACGCCGGCACGGCCTGCAACGCGGCCGGCACCGACGCGCCCGCGAGGCTCACCGTGTCGCCGACCGCCGGCACGACCTGCACGACCGGCTCCGCGCCCGCGCGCATCAGCAGCGACTCGACGCGCCACGCGACGTCGTACGCGGGTGCGCCGAGCCGGCCGCCGCCGACCGCGACCACCGGCTTCGGCGGCAGCGCGCTCCATGCGCCGCGCACGTCGCCGATCGCGGACGTGTCGTACTGGTACGTGAGCCGCGACGTCGGCGCGATGCGCCACAGGTTGCCGATCGCGGTCTGGTCCGCGCAGACGTTGTCGTCGATCACCGACGACCACTGCACGCCGACGCGCACGAACCCGGACGGCCGCGGCGAGCCGTCGACGCCGATGTTCACCGCGCCGTCGCCCTGCGCGTCGGTCACGCTGCGCGCGAGCACCGGCGAGCCGTCGAGCGACAGCACGAAGGTCGTGCGGCCGCCGTCGCCGTGCAGGTAACCGCCGTCGAGTTGCAGCGTCGCGTTGCTGACCGGCAGGCCGAGCGGCACCGGGAAATAAAGCTCCTGGCTCGCGTCCGGCGCACGCAGCAGGATCGGCTCGCGCACGCCGAGGTCCGCGAGCGACACCGTGCGCGATTCGACGCGGCCCGCGCCCAGTTGCGCGAACGCGGCCGCGAGATCGCCGGGCGCGGCGTGCGCCGCCGGCATCGTCAGGATGGCGGCGAGAACGGCAAACACGGTGGAAAACACGGCGCGAAACGTCGTGCGCCGCGCTCGCGGCCTCGCGCAGGCGGCGGCGATCCGCATGTCGCCCACAGCCGGAACAACCCGTTCGAACGCGCGGCGCGGCGCAGTGAGATTGGAGGTCACGTCTTTATGTCCCATGTTGTCGGCACGCGCGGCCGCGCGTGCTGCCCGCGAAGCACGGCACGCTTCCCGGTCGCCGGGAAAGCAGCCGTCACACCGATCGATCACTGCGGACTGCAAGACTGCCTTTACGAACGAACCCACACGACCAGCGGCGGCCGACGTCCACCGCCGCATCAATCCTCGACCGGCGGCGCGGTGCGTCCGGGATGGCGATAGCCCGGCAACACGCGGCTCGCAAACGGCTCGAACGGCTTGCCGGTCAGCGCGGCGACGATCCGTTCGGACGCGTGGCCGTCGCCGTACGGATTCACGCGCCGCGCGAACGCGCGCCGCTCCGCTTCGTCGTCCACGAGTTGCAGCACCGACTGCTGAATCGCGTTGCGATCGGTGCCGACGAGCCGCACGGTCCCCGCCGCGAGCGCCTCCGGCCGTTCGGTCACGTCGCGCATCACGAGCACCGGCTTGCCGAGCGCGGGCGCTTCCTCCTGCACGCCGCCCGAGTCGGTCAGCACGATCGACGCGCGCTGCATCAGGCGCACGAACTCCGGGTAGTCGAGCGGATCGGTCAGATAGACATCGTTCAGGTGTCCGAGCGTCCCGAGCACCGGGCCGCGCACGTTCGGATTCAGGTGGACCGGATAGACGATCTGCATCTTGCCGGTCTGCGCGAGCGCGGCGAGCGCCGCGCAGATGTTCGCAAAACCCTCGCCGAAACTCTCGCGGCGATGGCCGGTCACGAGCAGCAGCGGCCGGCCGCGATCGGGCGGCTCCAGATACGGGAACTGCGCGTCGATGCGTGCGCGCATCGGCGCGTCGCCGTCGAGCCGCGCGCACATCAGATGCAGCGCGTCGATCACCGTGTTGCCGGTGACGATCACGCGGCCGCCGAGCGCCTCCGCTTCGAGATTCGCCTGCGAACTCGCGGTCGGCGCGAACAGCAGGTCGCCGATCACGTCGACGACGCGCCGGTTCATCTCCTCGGGCCAGGGTTCGTACAGGTTGCCGGTGCGCAGTCCGGCTTCGACGTGACCGACCGGAATCCGCCGATGGAACGCGGCGAGCGCGGCCGCCATGCTGGTCAGCGTGTCGCCATGGACGAGCACGCGGTCGGGCCGCTCCGTTTCGAGCACGCCGTCGATGCCGGCGAAGAGCCGCGACGCGAGACCGTTCAGCGTCTGGTTCGCGGTCATCGCGGCGAGGTTGTGGTTGGGAACGACGCCGAACAGGTCGAGCACCTGCTGCAACATCGTCTGATGCTGGCCCGTCACGCAGACGACCGACTGCACGTCGCCGTCGGCTTCGAGCCGCTTCACGAGCGGCACCATCTTGATCGCTTCGGGCCGCGTTCCGAATATCGACAGGATACGCACGGGGAAACCTTCAAGGTGACAGCGTAAGTTCCGGCGCCGTCCCACGCTACCCGCGGACGGCACCCCCTTCGACGTCTTACCCCGTTTGCTTCGGTTTGCTTCGGTCAGCTTTATGTTTGCAGACGCAACGCGGTCCCTACTCTACAGCGTTTGCGGATGCTTCGACGGCTGGATGGCGGCTCGATCGAGGCAGCGGCGAGGCGGCTGCGCGAATCGAGTTCGATGTCCCGGCTACTGTTTAACCGTTCCCGGTCGTTTTCGCAACCCTGTATGCATCCCGCGTCGCGCGATTCGCACGCACGGCCAGGTTCAAGGATGGCCGGGAACGGTGCGTGACGACGCGGCAGGCGCGGGTCAGCCCTGCGAATCGTCGAGCGCGGCGGCCAGCTCGCCGATCCGGTCCGGCGTGTACACGGCGACCCCATGCGCACGCAGCAGCGCGGCCGTCACGCCTTCGCCGGGATGGTCCGCGCCGGAAAACGTGCCGTCGTAAATGAACGTGCTCCCGCACGACGGACTGCCGTCGGTCAGCAACGCATGCCGGCAGCCGCCGGCGATCGCAAGCGCCAGGGCGTGCCGCGCGCTGGCGACGAACACAGCCGTGACGTCGTTGCCGCGCGTGTCGCGGATCGCCGCCACGCCCGCGAGCACGTCCGCGCCGGAGCGCCGCGCGACGATCTCGGCCGGAAGCCGCGGTATGCCGAGCCCCGCCGCGACCTCGGGGCACACGATCACGAGCCGATCTTCAGCGAGCCAACGGCCGATCAGCGGATCGCGCACGCGCCTGGACGCGCCGTCGTAACGGACCGGCTGCCCGACGAGGCATGCGCTAACGAGGATTTTTTGCATACGGCGGCGCTCCGGTTGTCCGTCTGTCACGGGATAGCCGCGATTGCAGGGCGCCGCCGCGCGCTCACCACGGCAGGATCTCGTTGCGGTAGTTCACGAACACGAGCCCGCGCGTGCCGCGACGCGCGTCGATCGCGCGGACGACGCCCGCAATGCTCGTATCGATGTCGAGCGGCGCGGCGTCGGTGCCCATCGCGGTGCGGACCCAGCCCGGCGCGATCACGTACCACGTGCGCGTATCGCCGGCGCGGCGCGCGACGACCGAGCGCATCAGCGAATTCAGCGCGGCCTTGCTCGCGCGATACACCTCCCAGCCGCCGTCGACGTTGTCCGCGACGCTGCCGAGTTCCGACGACATCACCGCGATGCGGCCGTCGTCGACGACCCGGTCCGCGAAACGCTCGACCACGCGCAGCGGGCTCAACGCGTTCGTCAGCATCACCTGCTGGAACGTCTGCGTGGACACGTCGCCGACCTTCTCGTCCGGATCGTTCGCGATGCCCGCGTTCACGTACAGCAGATCGAGCCGCACGTCCGCGAGCCGCGCGGCGAGTGCATCGACTTCCGCCGGTGCGTTGATGTCCACGGCCTCGATGCGCAGCCGGCCGCCGGCTTCGTTTTGCAGCGCGTGCAGCGGCGTTTGCGCGTGCGGGTCGCGCACCGTCGCGATCACCTGCCAGCCGCCGCGCAGATATTCGCGCGCGAGGCCCCAGCCCAGGCCGCGCGACGCGCCGACGATCAACGCGACCGGTTGCCGTCCAGTCAGTCCAGTCATCACAAGCTCCTTCGTCACATTCGGGTTTCAGGCGGGCCGCGCGGATCGCGCGGCACCGTGTCGACGTCGATTGTCCGTGGACGGGGTCGATATAGCGAGCGCATCGGTGTCAATGGAATCATGACCTGGTGGCATGAGCCGGTTTTGCTTGGCCGTGTCGATGCGCGAAGCGGCATAAGCGTTTTAGGTGTGGAAACGCAGCGGCCGCTCGCGCGCAACGCACGCCGAACCGGCAACGGCTTCACGACGAACGGCATGCACAGTATCGGCGCGGCGGCGAATTTCGTCTCCGTCCGCCTGTTTCGTTCCGTTCGATGAAGCGCCGTTACGCGAGCGTCGCGCTCGCCTGCATCGTCAGCCAGCCTTCGTGGTCCTTCGCCCACAGCTCGACCGTGCGGCCGTCGTCCGACGGCTTGCCGCAGACCGTCAACGCATGGCCCGCGAAGGTCGGGCGCACCGCGCGGAACGCGAACGTTTCGAGCGTCGCGCCGGGCAACTCGCGGCGCACCAGATCGACCAGCAGCGTCGCGATCAGCGGACCGTGCACGATCAGCCCCGGATAACCTTCTTCGTTCGTCACGTACGGGAAGTCGTAGTGAATCCGGTGGCCGTTGAACGTCAGCGCCGAATAGCGGAACAGCAGCACCGGGTCGGCGTTCAGCGTACGCTCCCATGCCTGATCCGCGCGCGCGGCGATCGGCTTCGGTCCGCCCGCGCCCGGCCGCGGCTCGTCGCGATAGACGATGTCGTGTTCCTCGTCGACGCACAGTTGACCGTCCGTCTCGACGCGATGCTGGACCGTCACGAACACGAGCCGGCCGCTGCGGCCGGTCTTGTCCTCGATCGACGCGATCGTCGACGTGCGCGTCGCCCGCGTGCCGGCGCGCAGCGGCGCATGAAACGAGAAGCGGCCGCCCGCCCACATCCGGCGCGGCAGCGGCACCGGCGGCAGGAATCCGCCGCGCTTCGGATGACCGTCCGGCCCGACCTGCGCCAGCGGCGCGACCGGCAGGAAATACAGCCAGTGCCACAGCGGCGGCACCACCTCGCCGGGCGGCTCGCGGTCGAGCGTCGCCGCGAGCGCGCGCAGCGGGAACGACGTGATGTCGTCGGTCAGCGTTTCGGTCCTGTCGAGCCACGCGTCGAGCGGCGCTGCGGTTGCGTTGGCGTCTGCGTCGGCGTCTGCGTTGGCGTGGAAAGGCGTTTCGGATGCCGGCACGGCTCTGTCTCCCAGGGCGATGAAATGCCTCACTATGAACCGTTCGCGCGCGTTCGCGAAGTTCGCATTTCCGAACCGGGTCTCCGGATTGGCTTAATGCACGCCCGGCATGATCGCGGTGCGGGTCCCGCATCGGCTCCGCGCGCCCATGAAAAAGGGCGCACGGCCCGCAGGCGGTGCGCCCTGTTCACGCGCCGGCACAACTGGCCGGCGCGCGGCATCGCGTTACGTCACGTCAAGGGATCAGCCACAGCGCGGCCGCGTAGATCACGAGCGACACGACAAAGGTGATCGCCGTATACCCCATCACGCGCTGGATCCGGATGCCCGCGATCGCGACCACCGGCACCGCCCAGAACGGTTGCAGCATGTTCGACACGTTCTCGGCCATCGCGACGCCCATCGCGGTGCGCGCCACCGATGCGTGCAGGTCGAGCGCGGCCGGCAGCACGAACGGCCCCTGCACGGCCCAGTGGCCGCCCGCGCTCGGAATCAGCAGCGTGATGATCGCGGAACTCAGGAAGCTCCATACCGGCAGCGTCGCCGGCGTCGCGATCGCGACGAACGTCTTCGCGATCGTCGACGCGAGGCCGGTGCCGGTCATGATCCCCATGATGCCGCCGTACACCGGGTATTGCAGCAGCATCGAGCCGGTCTGCCGCGCGGCGCGGCGGATCGCGTCCGCATACGCGATCGGGCGGCCCTGCAGCACGAGGCCGATCAGCAGGAAGATCAGGATCGTCGTGTTGATGTCGAGTTCGAAACCCTTGTCGCGCCACGTCATCGCGAGGTAGCCGACGCCGAGCGCGACGAGCAGCAGCGTGCCGAGCACCGAGCGTTCCGCGCGCGCGGCAAACGACGTCGGCGCGGCGCCGCGCGCGTGCGGGTCGGCGTTGGCCGCGCCGCCTTCGGCCGCGGCGGGCTCGCTGAACGGCACGACGTCGTCCGGCTTCGGATGCATGCGGATGAAGATCGCGGTCATCACGACGACGACCAGCACGCTCGGCACGAACACGAACGGCGCGAACACGGTGTCGGTCAGCGGCACCACGTGGCCGGTCGCTTTCTCGACGAGATTCAGCGCGTTGCCGTGCGACGCCTGGGACAGCGCGATCGAACTCGACAGCCCGCTGTTGCAGATCGACCATGCGGAATAACTGCCGGCGACGAGCCACGCGAAATCGACCTTCACGCGCTTCGCGATCTCGCGCGACAGCAGCGCGCCGACGATCAGCCCGAGCCCCCAGTTCAGCCATGCGGCAACCGCGACGATCGGGAACACCATCAGCGCGGCGCGCGTCGGCGTGCTCGCGTGCGCGGCCATCGCGCGCAATCCGCGCTGCACGAGCGGCGCATCCGCGATCGCGAAGCCGGTCGCGAGAATCAGGATCATCTGCAGCGCGAAGCCGAGGATGTTGAACGTGCCGTTGTACCAGGCGGTGAGGATCGTCGGCAGCGTCGCGTGCGGGCCGAACACCGCCGCGAGCACGCAGACGACGAACGTGAGCCCGATCGACAGCACGAACGGGTCCGGCATCACCTGCTCGAATACGTACACGAGCCCGGCGACCACGCCGCGCCCGCCGTCGCGACCGCGGGCGGCGGACGCGAGGGGTTGTCTCTGTTCCATGTTCAGTCTTCCTTCTGTTTCTGGCATCGCGACGCCGCGCGCGGCGTCGCCGGTTCTCCGGCTTCGTATGTTGCGCATGCAGCGGGAGGCTGTGGATGCGCGCCGGATGTCATAGGACGGCGAAACATAACCGATTCCGGCGTTTCGTGCAGCGTCCGTTGCAGCGCGGGCCTTTGCGGCCGTCCGTATGCCCGCGAATGCTTTCAGAAAGACTTCAGCATGGATTCAGATTCATTTCGGCGCGGCCGCGCGCAGCACGCACGGCCGCTCGTGCGGATGCCACGGCAGCAGGTCCGCGCGCTCGCGGCGATGGCCGTGGTGGCGTCGTTCGGGCGCGAGCGCCGCTTCGACGAGCCTCACGCGCGCGTCACTCCATCGGCGTCGGCGCACGGCGCTCCTCCTCGCGATGCCGGCGCGCGCCGGTTCGAATGGCGTTCATCTGTCTCCCCCGTTTTTTATCGGTTCGCGGCGGTGCGGCCGTTATAGTTCGAGCACCAGCCGCTTCCCCTTCGCGCGCGAACAGCAGGTCATCATCCGCGTGTTCGCGTCGCGTTCCGCGCGGGTCAGCACGACGTCGCGATGATCGACGTCGCCGCCGAGCACGCGCACCTCGCACGATCCGCACAGCCCTTCCTCGCAGTCGCTCTGCACGTCGATGTTCGCGCGGCGCAGCGCGTCGAGCACCGTCTGGTCCGCCGCGACGTTCAGCACGAGCCCCGAGTCCTTCAGTTCGACTTCGAATGCGTGCTCGTGCGCCGGATCGAGCGTGCCGGCGCTCGCCGCGAAGTGCTCGACGCGCAGCGCGTCGTCGGGCCACGCGCCGCTTTGGGCCTGCAATGCGTCGAGCATCCGCGCCGGGCCGCACGCATACACGCGGGTCCGTTCGTCGACCCGCAGCGCCGCGAAGTCGTTGCGCGCGCCTTCGTCCGACACGTACAGATGCAGCCGTTCGCCATGCAGCGCGCGCAACGCGTCGACCAGCGCCATCGACGCGCGCGAGCGGCCGCTGTAGTGCAGTTCGTAGTCGATGCCGAGTTCGCGCGCGCGGCGCGCCATCGCGCTGACCGGCGTGATGCCGATGCCGCCCGCAATGAATAGCGCGCGCCGGCAGGTCTCGTCGAGCCGGAAGTGGTTGCGCGGCCCGCGCAGCTTCAGGCGCGCGCCGGGCCGCAACGCATCGTGTATCCACGCGGACCCGCCGCGGCTGTGCGGCTCGCGCAGCACCGCGATCTCGAACGCGCGCGTATCGGCCGGATCGCCGCACAGCGAGTATTGGCGCGACAGGCCGCCATCGCCGCATTCGATATCGACGTGCGCGCCCGGCGCCCAGCGCGGCAGTGCCGCGCCGTCGGGCGCGACGAGCCGCAGCCGCACGATCCCTTCGGCTTCCGCGTCGATCCGCTCGACGAGCACCGGGCGGCTCAACGCATGCGCGGACGGCTCGCCGATCCGCACCGGCGCGCGCGCGTCGAGCAGCGCGCGGTTCGTGCGCTCCGGATTGCGCGCCGGGTCCCACTCGACCCACAGATGCTCCGGTCCGCGAAACGACGTGTTCGGGACGTACGTGAAGTCCTGGGCCGCGAGCCGCAGGTGCGGCAGCCGGCGCGTCAGTTCTTCGAGAAAGATCTGCATCTCCATGCGCGCGAGGTTCTTGCCCATGCACTGATGCGCGCCGTAGCCGAACGTCAGCTGATCGCTCGCGTTGTCGCGGCGGATGTCGAACAGGTCCGCGTCCGCGAAGTGGCGCTCGTCGTGATTCGCGGACGACGTGACGATCAGCAGCTTCGAGCCGGCCGGAATGTCGATGCCGCCGATCTGCACGTCCTTCGTCGCCAGCCGCCGCCACGCGGCGATCGAGCCGTTGTGGCGCAGGCATTCCTCGACCGCGTTCGGGATCAGCCCCGGGTCGTCGCACAACTCGCGCCATGCGCGCGGGTGCTGGAGCAGCAGCTTGATCGCGTTCGCCGACGCGTTCGCGGTCGTCTCGTGCGCGGCGACGATGCCGGCCATCATCATCGAATGCAGATACGAGTCGGTGACGACGTCCGGATGCAACTTCTGCTGCCGGATGCCGTACTGCATCCAGCCTGGGCCGTCCGGGTGCTCGCGCATCCGGTCGAGCACCTTGCCCGCGAACTGCCAGAAGTGGCCGACCGCGTGCGCGACCTCGACCTGCTCTTCCGGCTTCGGCCGCCCCCACGTGTTGACCGTGTGCGCGATCGAGTAGCGGCGCAGCATCGCCATGTCCTCTTCCGGCACGCCGAGAAAATGCAGCGCGACCGTGAGCGGCACTTCCCACAGCAACTGGTCGACGAGATCCGCGCGGCCGTCGTCGATGAAACGGTCCACGTATTCGCGCGCGAGCCGCCGCACCATCGGCTCGTGATGCTTCAGATGCTCCGGCGTGAACGGCTCCATCAGCACGCGGCGGCGCGGCATGTGCGCGGGTTCGTCCTCGTTCACCAGCGTGCGGTTCATCGCGTAGCCGTACGACGCGAGCACCGCGTTCGCCTCGGGGCCGGTCGGCGTGATCTTTTCCAGCGCGATCGACGGCGAGAACGTCAGGTTGTCGCGAAAGATCGCCTTGATGTCGTCGTAGCGCGTGACGACCCAGTAGCCCAGTTGCGGGCTGTAGAACACCGGCTCCTGCTCGCGCGCCCAGCGCACGTAGTCGGGCGGGTCCTGCTGGTAGCCGTCGCTGAACGGGTCGAACGCGGCCGCGCCCGCGCTGACCGGGCACGCGGACGCGGCAGCCGCCGCCGCGCCGTGCGGGAACGGGCAGCGCGCGGCGGCGGGTGAAGAAGCGGCTTCGCTCATCGGGTCATCTCCGGCATCGTTCATTTTGCGTAAATGTAGTACGCGTTGCGTAAATCGCGGATTGGGGTTAACCTCGAACGCACCCCGCCGTTCCCCAAAAAGTTCCCCCACAAGCCCCACTGCGCGGCCCTATGCGCCGCCCGGAGCCGCCCGATGAAGACGCCCGCCGACCCTGCCGCGACGCCCGCCGAACCCGCGCGCGCGAGCCGCCGTTCCGCCGCCGAAACGCGCGCGGACGCCGGCGGCCCCGCCGCCGGCGCGAAAGCCCCGGGCGGCGCGCGCGAGCGCCGCCAGCGCGTGCAGTCCGCGCAGACCGGCATGGCGGTGCTGAAGGGTCTCGCGCGGCTCGGCGGGCGCGCGAGCCTGACCGGCCTCGCCGCGCACGTCGGCGAAAGCCCCGCGAAGGTCCATCGGTATCTGGTCAGCCTGATCGAGGAAGGTCTCGTCGCGCAGGACGCCGGCACGCAGCAATACGCGCTCGGCGCCCAGGCGCTCCTGATCGGCGTCGCCGCGATGCGCCAGGCCGATCCGGTGCGGCTCGCGGAACCCGCGCTCGTGCGGCTGCGCGAGAAGCTCGAAGTGACGACCTTCGTCGCGGTGATGGGCAACAAGGGGCCGACGATCATCCGCTTCGAGGAGCCGGGGCTGCCGGTCACGATGAACGTGCGGGTCGGGTCGGTGATGTCGCTGCTGTGGTCCGCGACGGGCCGCGCATTTCTCGCGTGGCTCGACGATGCGCGCGTGCTCGCGCAGGCGGCGGAGGAACTCGCGGACGCGGCCCCGGCGCTGCGCGCGCAGCTCGACGCGGACGACCCGGTCGGGCGGCTGCGGGCCGACGTGCGGACCGCGCACTGCGCGACGGTGAAGGACACGAACCTGAAGGGAATCAGCGCGGTGTCCGCGCCGGTGTTCGATCACACCGGGCGGCTGTGCGCGGTGCTGACCGCGCTCGGCGCGACCGGCGGTTTCGATGCGTCGCCGGACGGGCCGATCGCGGTCGCGCTGCGCAGCGAGGCGGCCGCGGCGAGCGCGCAGCTTGGGTACGTCGGCAACGGCGGCTGATCCAACGAAATCCGACGACGTCAGGCGACGTCCGGCAACATCCGGCGACGTCCGGCGACGTCCGGCGACGCTGCCCGATGCCGCCCGCCCCGCTCAACGTTCAACGCCCCCCGGCAACCTTCTGCGCGTGTGGACCGTTATCGAGCGGATAGTCGTCGTTCAGCGTCTTCAAAAACGCGATCACGTCGTCGATGTCGCGCTCGTTCCACGCAGGCCGGCCGCCCGCTTTGCGCGTCAGCGGCTCGTCGGTCGTATCGACGTTCACCCGCAGCGCGACCGGCAGGTCGTCGAACTTCTGCACGCGGCCGTGCGCGTCCTTCGGATACCACTTCGCCGGATCGGTGTCGCGCTCGACATAGAAGCGCAGCGCGTCGCGCAGCGTATGAAAGCGCCCGTTGTGGAAAAACACCGCGCGCGTCGCGACGTTGCGCAGCGTCGGCGTCTTGAAGAGGCCGCAGTAAGCCTTGTTCGACGCGACGTCGGTGCGCAGCGGCCCGCACAGCCCCTCGTCGTAATACGCGGGGTCGCGGTTCGCGCGCAGTTCCGGATTGCGCGGCACGCCGAGCGCCTCGAACGTGTAGTCGGTGAACAGCGGATGCGCGCCGTTCACGCCCGACTGGTCGAGGTGGCACGACGCGCAGTTGCCGCTCGTCGGGTCGTCGAACAGCCGCTTGCCGCGTAGTTCGGCCGCGCTCAGTTGCACCTTGCCGTCGAGGTAATAGTCGAACTTGCTCGTGTACGGATGGAAGCTCGGGTCCTCAAGCTGGAACCGCTCGATCGCGTACATCGCCTGGCGCAGCGCGGCGGCCGGGGTCGCGAAAATCGTGTCGCCGAACACCTGCCGGAAGCGCGCCCCATACGGCGCATGCTCGATCTGCGCGACGACCTTGACCGGATCGCGGTTCGCCATCTCGTTCGGATTGAACAGCGGGAACGTCGCCTGATCCTGCAGGCGGTTGAAGCGGCCGTCCCACGTGAAGCCGCCGGTCGGCGCGGCGTCGGCGTCGGTCACGCGCTCCGCGAAACTCGACGCCTGCACGTGGACCCAGCGCGGCGTGCGGTTCAGCACGTAGCGCAAGGTCGGCACCGCGCGGGTGCCCTGCGAGCGCAGATCGGGGCCGCCGAACTGCGCGGCGAGCCCGTTCGGCGGCCCGTACGCGTGCGACGGGCTATGGCAGGTCGCACACGACATGCGGCCCGACGCGGACAGCGCGGGATCGTTGAACAGCAGCTTGCCGAGCGCGGCGGCGTCGCTGTAGACGGGGGGCGCGGCCTGGGCGGCGTTCTGGACGACCGGCGGCTGCGCGGCCGAAGGGACGGCCGGCTGCGCGGCCCCCGCCGCGACAGCCGAACCCGGAACGACCAGCGCCGCCACCGCGGCGGCGGCGGCGGCGAAGGCCGCGACTGCGGGGCGACGCCCCGCGGCACGTACGAAAAGGACAGCCATCGACTTACAGGTTCGTGAAGATGTCCGAGCCGAAGCCGACGAGGCCGGCCTGGCCCGCGTAGCCGAGATGCGACAGGCCGAAGATGTCCTCGATGCTCTTCAGCATCGAATAGTGGTTGTACGGCACCGTGGACACCGTGCCCGGCTTGATGAACGGCGAGATCAGCACCGCGCCGGTCTGGTCGCCGCCGAAGCTCTGCTTCGTCAGGTTGACCGTCACCTGCGGCACCGACGGCATGCCCAGCGCGGAACCCGGCACCGTCGAGATCGCGTCCGACGTCTGCGGGAACGCGCCGAGGTTCGGACCCGGCTGCTGGCTGCAGCAGGTCGTGCCGGTGAACGCGAGCGTCAGCGTCGGCGGGTTGGTGGTGGTGTCGAGCCCGTTCGTCGGCGCATACGAGCTTTCGTCGAAGTTGATGATCAGCAGGCCGTCCTTCTTGAACGCCGGCGACGACGTGATTTTCGGCACCCACTCCTGCAGGAACGCGTCGGCGCTCGTCAGGCCACCCGGACGGCCGTCCGCGCACGGCGCATCGTGGCCGTCGTCGCACAGGCTCGGCGTGATGAAGTTGAAGTTCGCGGTCGTGTCGACCGATTGCAGGTCTTTTTCGAGGTTCGCGTTCAGGTTCACCACGTTCGTCCCGCAATCCGACGAATCGATGATCGAGTGGAAATACATGAACGGGTTGTGGCGCGTCGCGTACATGTCGCCCTGCGGGACGGCCGCGCTCGGCGCCTCGGCGACCTGCGTCATGTCCTGGGTGCCGATCACCGGGTGGCCGCAGGTGGCCGCCTCGCGCGCCGGGTCGTTGCCCATGTCGCCTTCATATCCCTTCCACGTGAAGCCGGCCGCCTTCAGCTGGTCCGGCAGCGTCTTCACGGCCGCCGGGTACACGCAGCCGGTGCCGATCGTCTGGCCGTCCGGCGTCGTGCCGGTCGACTTGAGGTCCGAGTACGTCATGCAGTCGTTGTCGGTGTCGGTGGTCGGCGACTGGCCGCTCAACATCGCGATGTAGTTGTCGAGGCTCACGTGGCCCGTGCCGTAGTACTGCTGCACCAGCGCGCCCTGCGCCGCGAGCGTCGTCGCGAGATACGGCGCCTTCGGCGTCGAGCCGAACGTCGTCGAGTAGTTCTCGTTTTCGAGCGTGATCACGAACACGTGACGGATCTGCTGCTGGCCGGTCAACGCCGGCTTCGAGTCCGACGACGACGAGCCGCAGGCGGCGACGAACAGCGCGGCGAACAACGCCGCGAACAGCGTCCACCAGATTTTGCCGGGAAAGCGCACTGCCATGAGAGAACCTCTTGTTGGGTATCGTTGGTGATGTCGTTGGTATCGGCCGCGCGGACGGCGACTGCCTCGCGGTGCCGGCCCGGCCCCACTTTTGACCAGGCCGCGCAAGCGTATCCAGTGCAGATGACGCACGCATGAAAACGCAACCATTGTTTGCACGCGCAACGAGCGGATGCACCCCACCGCTTCATACAAGGGCTTTTCCAAACACTTTCGTTTTCATTACGAGGACGCGTGAGCGAGCGGCCGGTGCGTTTTCCGAACGATGCCGCGCAACCGGCTATCATGTGCAATCAACGACCTGTGCGCGGCGCGCACCCCAGATGGAAAAACTCATGGCTTCACCCCAGGAAAACGTCAGCATGGCCGTGTTCTGCGACTTCGAGAACGTTGCGCTCGGCGTGCGCGACGCGAAGATCGACCGCTTCGACATCAAGCCGGTGCTCGAACGGCTGCTGCTGAAAGGCAGCATCGTCGTGAAGAAGGCGTATTGCGACTGGGATCGCTACAAGGCGTTCAAGTCGTCGATGCACGAAGCGAGCTTCGAGCTGATCGAGATTCCGCACGTGCGGCAGTCGGGCAAGAACTCGGCGGACATCCGGCTCGTGGTCGATGCGCTCGACCTTTGTTATACGAAGTCGCACGTCGATACCTTCGTGATCGTCAGCGGCGACTCGGACTTCTCGCCGCTCGTGTCGAAGCTGCGCGAGAACGCGAAGAAGGTGATCGGCGTCGGCGTGAAGAACTCGACGTCCGACCTGCTGGTCGCGAACTGCGACGAGTTCATCTTCTACGACGACCTCGTGCGCGAGATGACGCGCGTGGCGGGCAAGCGCGACGGCGGCGCGGCCGCGAAGCGCGACAACAACGACGGCGGCAACAGCGGATCGGGCAACGACGAGCGGCAGCCGAAGCCGGAAACGGAAGACCGCAAGTCGCGGGCGATCGCGTTCGCGGTCGAGACGCTCGACGCGCTGGTGCAGGAGCGCGGCGACAGCGGCAAGATCTGGGCGTCGGTGCTCAAAAGCGCGATCAAGCGGCGGCGGCCGGACTTCAACGAGGCGCGCTACGGGTTCCGCGCGTTCGGCAACCTGCTCGACGAGGCACAGGCGCGCGGGCTGCTCGAAGTGGGCCGCGACGAGAAGTCGGGCGCGTATGTTTCGCGGCTCGCGCAGCCGGCCGGTAAAAGTGCGGGTGGCGCGGGCGCGGAAACCGCGCCCGCCGCGACGGCGGAAGACGTCGCCGTGCAGCGCGGCGACCGCGGCGACGAGGTTCGCGGACGGCGCGGAAAGGGGCGGCGCGATGCGCGCGGCGGCGGCGGTGCGTCTGCCGCGAAGAAGGGAATTGCGGCGGTGGAACCGGTGGAAGCCGAGGTTGCGCCGGTGCAGAACGATGCGGGCGAGCCTGCGGTGCAGGCGGTGCGCGAAAGCGAAGAGATGTGGGCAACGGCTGCCTCCGCGCCCGCCTATGAACCGGTAGCCGAAGAACCGTCGGTGGAACCGGCTGCGCAACCCGACGAAGCGCCAACGCAGAAGCGCGGCTCGCCGCGCCGCGCACGCAAGACGCCCGCGCGCAAGACCGCCGCGCGCGAAGCATCGGCGGCACCGCCGGCAGCCGAGGCCGAAGCGGCTCCCGCACCCGCGCCGCAAGAGCCGCAAGAGCCGCAAGAGCCGCAAGAGCCGGCAACGGCAACGGACGCCCCCGCGAAGAAAAAGAGCAAGAAGAAGAGCCCGTCGCGTGCGCGCGCGAAACCCGCCGCTACCGCCGACGAAGGTTGATCGTTCCAGCCGGTGTCGATGTGTCGATGCCGAAAGCGGGAAACCGTATCCGGAATGGTTACGGTTGCCCGCGTCGTGTAACGGCCAGTCGTTCAGTCGCTCGCAAACGGATCGCGCGGACGCGTCTTTGGCGCGTCCGCCGCATCGCCGCCTGCGGCCGCTGAACCGAACGGGTCCGAAGCCTTGCGCGGCCCGGCATCGCCGAATGGATTGACGCGCCCCACCGCCTTTGACTCCCCGAACGGATTCACCGCCCCGCTCGCGCGCGCCGAACCGCCAAACGGATCGGCAGTCGGATCGGCCTCGGCGGACGCCGTCTCCCCCTCGTCCACCGTCAGGTTGTACTCGGCCCGCACCCGCGCGAGCACGTCCGCGATCACCGCCTCGAATCCGGCCGCGTTGCCGAAGTGCTTCATCGTCCAGTTGCAGCCGTCCGCGTCCGGCGTCTGAAGCTGCGGGCGCGGCACGCCGATCCGCACGCCGTCCTCGACCACTTCCGGCTGCCGCGCGATGCGCCGGCTCACCGCTTCCTGAAGCCGCGACGCGTTCAAGGTTCTTCTCGCCATCCGTTACCCCTCAGGTTCAATGCCGCCCGCGCTCACGGCGCGAGCGCCGTCTGCGGACGGCTCATGTGCGCGAGCGCGTCGCGCATCGAGTCGCTCGCGATCACGATCGGCCCGTCGAACGGCGTATCGAGATCGACGATCACGTACACCGCCGACGCGATCGACACCGCGCCGAGCATGATCGTCACGAGCGCGAGCGCGTTGCGCGGCGCGATCAGCCCGAAGCTCAGGAAGATCACGATCAGCCACAACGTCAGCATCGTGAAAAACGGCTTCGAAATCGAACTGTGCGCCTCCTCGATCAGCCGCCAGCGCGTGTCGCTGACGCGCTCGAACTGCGTCGCGAGTTCGCCGACAAGCGCCGACTCGTAACGGTCGCGCGGCGCGAGCGCGCGAATCTCGCGGCCCACCGAATCGAGCAGCACACCGAGCTGTGTGCTCTCCAGATCGTCGCCGCCCTGCGCCCGCACGCGCGGATAATAATCGCCGGGCGGCGCGTCGGCGGGCCACGTCGACGCGATCGCGCCGGCCGTGTAGCTGCGCAGCCGCGCGCGCACGTCGTTCGCGCCGTCGCCGTAATCGCGCAGCCGCGTGTCCAGCTGGATCAGTTCCGCCGCGTAGGTGCGCAGCGTCGTCGTCGCGTCGTCGAAGCTGCTTTTCGCGGACGCGGTCAACAGCCCGAGCACCAGCGCCGCGAACGTGACCAGCATGCCGACCACCAGTTGCACGAGCTGCACCGTCTCGTGCGCCTTGTGCTCCTCCGGCACCAGCGGCCGCAGCAGCACGCCCAGCCCGGTGCCGCCGAGCAGCAGCACGAACACCAGCAACGCGGAAGCGATCTCGTGCATCGTCGTCGGCTCCTGTCGCGAACAGGCGGAGAGAGTCGCACGAACGCCCGGGCGGCGTCCATGCGCGCGTCAGTCACTACGCCGGCAGCCACACCACGGTCAGCGAGCGCACGCCCTGCGCGCCCTGGATCAGCACGCCCTCGATGTCGGCGGTCGCGGACGGCCCGGTCACGAGCACCGCATAACGCGCGTCGCGAAAGTCGTCGCGGCGGTACGCGTGCTGCAAGCCGGCGACGATCTGCGCCGGATCGAGCAGCACGACCAGATGCTGGACCAGGTAGCCGAGCGAGTTCACCCGATACTCGCGCTCGCTGAGCCACACGGAGCCGGTTTCCGCGACGCCGAAGCGCGCGCGCACCACGCCGACGTGCACGTTTTCGAGCGACGCGGGCGGCGTGTCCGCATCGAGCGCGCGCGTGCCCGGCACCTCGGGCGCGGCCGACGCAATCGACGCATCCGCGCCGAACCGTTCGCGGATCATCGCGAGCACCGCGTCGGCGGAGTCCGCGTCGCGGCACGCGCCGCCCATCAGCGCGAGCGCGGCCGCGAAGCGTTCGCGCAGGTCGCCCCCGGGCGTGTCGAACAGCGGCACGTCGGGCAGGTCGAGCGCGGCCGGCTGCGCGGCGCGCACTTTCGCGAGGAACGCTTCACGATTCGCCATTGCCGCCCCCTGCATTGCCGCGATTCTTCCGGTACCACGCATGGAACGTCGTCGCCGGCGCATGCGGCAGGTCGCGCTGCCGGCCCCAGATGTTCATCGGGTTGTACAGCACGAAGTTCGGGAGCCGCCGCAGCGCGCCGTCGAGCGACGCGACCGCGCCGCGATACAGCGACGGGCTCGCCAGCAGCTTGCCCGCCATCTTCAGCACTTCCTGCTTCACGAACGGCACTTCGTGGCGCGCGGCGATCACCTCGCGCCACTTGTAGATCTGTTCGTGGATGTTGATCTTCACCGGGCACACGTTCGTGCAGCTGCCGTTCAGCGTCGATGCGAACGGCAACGCGCTGAACCGCTTCAGGTCGAACGTCGGGTTGATGATCGCGCCGATCGGCCCCGCATAGGTGCTGCCGTACGACAGCCCGCCGCTGCGCCGGTACACCGGACACGTATTCATGCACGCGCCGCAGCGGATGCACTTCAGCGAGTACCAGAAGTCCGGCATCGCGAGCCGGTCCGAGCGGCCGTTGTCGACGAGGATGAAGTGCATCTCCGCGCCCGCGCGCGGCGCGCGGAAATGCGACGTGTATTGCGTGATCGGCGAGCCGAGCGCGCTGCGCGACAGCATCCGGATGAACACGCCGAGATCGGACACGCGCGGAATCAGCTTCTCGATGCCGATCGACACGATATGCACCGGCGGCACGTTCGCGGACAGGTCCGCGTTGCCTTCGTTGGTGCAGACCACGACAGTGCCGGTCTCCGCGACCGCGAAGTTGCAGCCGGTCATGCCGGCGGTTTTCTCGCGCACGAACCACGGCCGCGTGTTCATGCGCTGGCTTTCGGCCAGATAGTGGATGTCGTTGTTCTGCGGATCGGTGCCGATCGTGCGGCCGAACACGACCGCGACGTCGTCGCGCAGCTTGTGCACCGCCGGCACGACGATGTGGCTCGGCGGCTGCTGGTCCAGTTGCTGGATGCGCTCGCCGAGGTCCGTCTCCATCACTTCGATGCCGCGCGGCTGAAGATAGTCGCGCAGCTCGCATTCGTCGGTCAGCATCGACTTGCTCTTCACGAGCGAGGTCATGCCGCGCTCGCTCAGGATCCGGTACACGGCCTCGTTGTGCTCCTCCGCGTTCGCGGCCCAGTGCACCTGCACGCCGTTCGCCTCGGCCGCGCGCGAGAACTGGTCGAGATAGTCCGCGAGCCGCGACAGCGTATGCGCCTTGATGCCCGACGCGAGCGAGCGCAGCGTCTCCCACTCGGGGATCGCGTGCGCCTGCGCGTCGCGTTTCGTGCGCAGGTCCCACAACCGCTTGTCGTGGAACGCCAGATGATCCGGCCGCGCGATGAACGCGCCGGCCGCCTTCGCATGATCGACGCGCTTCATTCGCGGGCTCCGTTCAGCACCTGCGCGATGTGGATGAACCGCACGTCCGCGTTCATCCGCTCCGCGCAGCCCTGCTGATGCATCAGGCACGACATGTCGCCGGACACGATGTACTGCGCGCCCGCGCCGACGTGGTCGAGCACCTTGTCCTGTCCCATCCGCACCGACACCGCCGCCTCGGTCACCGCGAACGTGCCGCCGAAGCCGCAGCATTCGTCGGGGCGCTTCGGGGCGACGAACTCGATGCCCTTCACGCGCTTCAGCAGTTCGAGCGGCTTCGAGAACGGCGTGGACGCGATCTCCGACACCGATGCTTCGTTCAGATGCCGCAATGCGCTGCAACTGTTGTGCAGCCCGACGCGATACGGAAACTCGGCCCACGGAAACTCGCGCACGCCCAGCACGTCGTGCAGGAACTCGACGAGTTCGTAGGCGTTGCGGCGGACCTGCCGCACTTCGTCGGTCTGTTCGATCGCGGTCAGATGATCTCTTACGTGATTGATGCAGCTCGCGGACGGCCCGACGATGTAGTCGTAACCCGCGAACGCGCGCGCGAACACGCGCTCCGCGCCGGCCGCCTCGGCCTGCGCGCCGCTGTTCGCCATCGGCTGGCCGCAGCAGGTCTGCTCCTGCGGGTAATCGACGTCGCAGCCGAGACGCTCCAGCAGTTCGAGCGTCGCGATGCCGACCTCGGGATAAAACGCGTCGATGAAGCAGGGGATGAACAGGGCGACCTTCATGGCGTGTCGTTCCCATCGAATGGTGAGTCCGGCCATTCTACTGCCGAACCCGGCCGCCCTTCCATCCGGAACGCCCCGCCCGCCGCCGCGCCCGTTGCGCCGTGCCGCGCCGCATCGTTCGTGCGGCGCAGCATCGACGCGCCGGCGTCAGAAGTTGTGGCGGATGCCGACCATTACCGCAAGCTGCCGGTCCGTATCCGAGTTCACCAGGTTCGGAATCTGCGCGAGGTTGCGCGTCGCGCCGGACGGATCGGCCGGGTCGATGCCGAGTCCCGCGCCCGACGACTTCTGGCCGATCGCGACCGCATACAGCGCGGTGCGCTTCGACAGGCTGTACGTGGTGCCGAGGTTCACCTGATGCAGCCGCGTCGACGATCCGCCGTCCGGCCGCGCGTCGTTGAAGATGTACGCGAAGCCGACCTGCCATTCGGGCGACAGCGTCCACGACGTATTCAGTTCCGCGATGTCGAACGAGATGTCCGAGCCCTGCGGCGCGGCCGGGCTCGCGAAATACCGGCTCTGCGACAGACGCGTATGCGTGTAACTGAGCGCGACCGTCACCCGGTCGAACGCATACGAGCCGCCCGCGCCGTAGATGCTGACGCGCGACGCATTCTGCAGTTCGCAGAACGCCGCGCCCGGGTTCGCGCACGAGAAGTCGCCGATATAGCCGCTCTCGCCGCCGAGCGCCGCCTGCAACGGGTCGCGCAGCGTCAGGTAGCCGGCCGACAGCGACAGCGGCCCGTGCGCGTAGTTCGCCGCGACCGACCAGCCGCGGTTGCGCGAGAAGTCGCCGGCCACGCCGCCGAGGCTGAACAGCCCGCCGATCGTGAAGCCGCCGAAGCTCGGGCTGAGGTACTTGAGCGAGTTGTTGAAGTTGAACGCCTCGTTGAGGTTGTCGACGTCGCCGAAGTGCGAGCCGTACAGCGTCGCCCAGCTATTGCTCGACACGTACGCGCCGAGGTCGTCCGAGAACGGGTCGTACTGGCGGCCGAGCGTCAGCGTGCCGTAACGGCCGTTCGACAGACCGACCCACGCGTTGCGGTTGAACAGCGTGCCGCCTTGCAGCAGCGCGCCGTTCTGCGTGAAGAAGCTGTTTTCGAGCGTGAAGTTCACGGTCGTGCCGCCGCCGATGTCCTCGCTGCCGGTCAGCCCCCAGCGCGACGGCACCAGGTTGCCGCCGCCCAGTTGATAGTTCGCGTGGCCGCTCGTGCTGCCGTCGGGCTGCGTGACCTGCTGGTTCGTCGAATAGATGAGGCCGGCGTCCACCGTGCCGTACAGCGTGACCGAGGACTGTGCGTGCGCGCCGATCGCGAGGCCGCACGAAACCAGCGCAAGCGCCGCGCGCTTGACGAGAAGATCTGCCATGTCGTTGTTGTCTGTCGAGAAGAGGAAGGAGCGCGGCGCGCGTCCGATGCGTGCGCCGTGGCGAGTCGATACGCGGCGCGCGGCGCGCCGCGGGGGCGATGAAACGGAGCCGGTTACTGCCCGAACCGCGCGTAGATGTCCGGGCGCGTGCGCCGCAGCACGAAGCCGATGGCGACGCCGGCGAGCGCGACCGCGAGCACGATCCACGGGAACGCACGCACGACCGGGCTGTCCGAGCCGCTCAACGCGTCGAGGTTGCGCACCAGCAGGACGCCGATCCACAGCAGCCCGATGCCGCCGAGCACCGGCGCGACGAGCGAGTGCCACAGCCGCGTGTCCTTTTTCGTCGCGCGGAAGAACGCGACGACCGAGAAGCTCGTGACCGCCTGCAGCATCACGATGCCGATCGTGCCGAGCGCCGAGTCCCAGCTGAACACGACGTTGAACGGATCGCTGCCCGCCGCGATGAAGAGCCCGAGCGGCACGCAGACGGACAGCGTCTGCAGGTAGCTCGCGAGATACGGCGAGCCGTACTTCGGATGCAGCCGGTCGAGCGCGGCCGGCAGGATGCCCTCGCCGCTCAGCGCGTGGATGTAGCGGACGATCGTGTTGTGGAACGACAGCAGGCTCGCGAAGATGCTGGTCAGCAGCAGGAAGCTCATCGCGGTCGTCAGCGCGCCGCCGAGGTACTGGCCGGACTGGATGAACCAGAAGTCGCCGGGCTGTTTCGTCGCGACGTCCGCGACGTTCTTCATCCCGTACGCGCAGACGATCGCCCACGTGACGAACGCGAAGAACACGAGGATCAGCGTGACCGACACGTAGGTCGCGCGCGGCACCGTGACCTTCGGGTCGCGGCACTCCTTGCCGTAGATCGCGGTCGCCTCGAAGCCGATGAACGACGCGAACGCGAACATCACCGCGATCCCGACGTGGCCGCTGAACACGTTGCGCGGCGCGAGCGGCGCGAGCGTGAGGCCGTCCGGGCCGCCGCCGTGAATCACGATCGCAACGGCGAGCACGAGCAGGATGCCGAGTTCGAGGCTCATCAGCACGCCGAGCAGGCGGCTGTTCAGGTCGATCCCGCGAATGCCGGTCACCTGCACGACCGCGACGCACGCGAGCGAATACACGTACCACGGCATACCCGTGTGCAGCAGCGGCCCGAGCACGACGGTGCCGAAGAAGCCGAACAGCCCGTACAGCGCGATCTGGATCGCGGTGTACGACACCAGCGCGACGAACGCGCCGCCCATGCCGGCCGGCCGCCCGAGCCCCGCCGAGATGTACGCGTAAAACGCGCCGGCGCGGACCACGTGCCGGCTCATCGACGCGAAACCGACGCTGAACACCAGCAGCACGACGCCGGCGATCACGAACGCGCCCGGAATGCCCGCGCCGTTGCCGAGGCTGATCGCGGGCGGCACCGCGCCGAGCATGCCGGTCAGCGGCGCGGCCGCCGAGATCACCAGAAACACGATCTGCCACAGCCCGAGCAGGCCGCCCTTCGCCGCTACGTCCGCGCCCGCCCCAGCCGGATGGGTTGAAGAATACGGTTCATTCATCGCTGCCTCTGTTTGCCTGTATTTTTTAGGGTTCGCCCGGCGATCCACGAGTCGCCGGGCACTCTCCGCATCGATCTTCGGCGATGCGATACGAGCGCATGGTAGGCAGCTAAAAAATCCGGCGACCTGGCGCATTGCGCCAGATTTTCGATAAAGTGCGCCAATCGTATGGCGGGTTTTCACTGAGCGAGGGCATGCGGCACGCCGGCATTGCTCCGGATGACGAACGATTCACGCGAATGCATGGACTGATGCTTTCAGCGGCGAAAGGATGGCGCGACGGTTATTTGCCGCTCATGCGCCGCTCATACGCCGCTTATGCGTCGTCGCGGTCCCAGTTGCGCGACGCGCGCCACAGCACCGTCGCGTCCGCGTAGCCGACCGCGCGCGCAACCGCCGCGTTCGTCAGCCCCTCCTGCTGGCGCAGTTCGGCGACGCTGCGCTGCCGTTCCTCGCGGATGATCTGCCGCACCGACGTGCCGGCGTCCGTTAGATGCCGCTGCAACGATCGGTGCGACATCCCGAGGTCCTTCGCGATGTCCGCGACGACCAGCTTTTCGCGCGCGAGCCGCCGCGTGACGAGGTCGCGAACCTGCTCGACGAGATTGTGCGGAACGGTGTCGCGCAGGATCAGGTCGGTCGCGTGGCGCTCCATCATCCGCGCCATCTGCAGGTCCGCGCTTTTCAGCGACGCGTCGAGATCGTGCGGGCGCAGGATCACGCCGTTCGCCGGCTGCTGGAAGCGCACCGGCACGCGGAAGATCCGCATGTACGGTTTCAGGTCTGCGGGCGCCGCGTGCTCGAAGTGCACCTCGACCGGCGTCCACGACGGGCCGCGCACGAGGCGGATCATGTTGCACATCGCGGACACGCTGTATTCGGCGTCCTGGCGGCGCGGCCCGGTCTGCGGATGGGTGATCCGGTACGACCACACCGGCCACTCGTCGTCGCGCACGACTTCGACGGCCGCCGCGCTCTGCCACGACCCGAGCGCCGCGCTGAACTTGCGCATCGCGACGCCGAGCGTCGGCGACGACATGAACACGAGGCCCGCCGGCCCCAGCTCGGTCAGTTGCAGCTCGCTGCCGAGCCGCAGCCCGAGCGACGGTTCGTCGAGCACCTGCGCCGCGCGCTCGAATGCCGCGACGTAACGCACGAGCGGAAGGATCTCGTAAGGATTCGACAGCAGCCGCCGGCTCATGCCGAACTCCGCGAGCAGCGCGTCGCAATCCGCGCCCGCGGCATCGAGCGCCCGCACGACCGGACCCATCACCGCACCGCGAATCATCGGAAAACCGCTGTTTACAGGCACTTTTTGCACGTCTCTCTCCGTTTCGCCTGCGTGGATCTGCACGATCCTTCTGGCGCACTCTATCGCCCCTTTGGCGCACTGTGCAAGCGCGAAAATAAATCGGCGTTTCTACGATTGCCCCATCGACATCGCAGCCTTCACACGCGATGGCGCACTCCCCGACTCCTCTGACGAAACGCCTATGAACACGAACCCGACCAGCACGAGCGCGCATCCGCTCGACCCGTTGAGCCTCGACGAAATGCAACTCGCGTGCGACGTCGTGAAGGCTTCGCAGCCACTCGACGCACATGGACGCTTTCCGGTCGTCGAACTGCGCGAGCCGCCGAAGGCGGAAGTGCTCGCGTTCACGCCTGGCGCGTATTTCTCGCGCCGCGCGTTCGTCGTCGCGATCGACCGCACGCGCGGCACGACGACCGAATACGTGGTGGACCTGCGCGAGAAGCAGGTCGAAGCGGTGAAGCCGCTCGCGCTCGGCGAAGCGCCGTACGGGCAGCCGCCGGTGATGATCGAGGACTTCATGAACGCCGAGCGGATCGTGAAGGAGGACGCCGGCTGGCGCGCGGCCGTGAAAAAACGCGGCCTCACGGACGACGATCTGGAACGCGTGCAGGTGGACCCGTTCTCGGCCGGCGCGTTCGACCGGCCGAACGAGAACGGCCGGCGGCTGGTCCGTTGCGTCAGCTACTATCGCGACGCGCTGACCGACAACGGCTACGCGCATCCGATCGAAGGCGTCGTCGCCGTCGTGGACCTGCTCGAACAGAAGGTGATCGAACTGATCGACGACGGCCGCATCATCCCGATTCCGCGCGACAAGCATAACTACGACACGCCGAGCCTCGGCAAGCCGCGCGACACGGTGAAGCCGCTGTCGATCGACCAGCCGGAAGGCCCGAGCTTCACGGTGGACGGCTGGCAGGTGAGCTGGCAGAACTGGAAGTTCCGCGTCGGCTTCACGCCGCGCGAAGGGCTCGTGCTGCACCAACTGTCGTGGGACGACGGCAAGACCGCGCGGCCGGTGATCTATCGCGCGAGCGTCACCGAGATGTGCGTGCCGTACTCGGACCCGACCACGAACCACTACTGGAAAAGCGCGTTCGACGCCGGCGAATACGGGCTCGGCAAACTCGCGAATCAACTGGAACTCGGCTGCGACTGCCTCGGCACGATCCGCTACTTCGACATCCCGGCCGCCGACGACTTCGGCAACAGCTTCGCGATGAAAAACGCGGTCTGCATGCACGAGGAGGACTACGGCACGCTGTGGAAGCACTACGAGTTCCGCACCGGCGTATTCGAGGTGCGCCGCTCGCGCCGGCTCGTGATCTCGTTCTTCGCGACGGTCGGCAACTACGACTACGGGTTCTACTGGTACCTGTACCAGGACGGCACGATCCAGCTCGAATGCAAGCTGACCGGCATCATCCAGACCTCGGCGGTCGCAAGCGGCGACACCTACCCGTGGGGCGGCATGGTCACCGAGCACCTCGGCGGCCCGACGCATCAGCACTTCTTCAACGCGCGTCTGCACATGATGGTCGACGGCGAGAAGAACGCGGTGACCGAGCACGAATTCGTGCCGCGTCCGATGGGCGACACGAACCCGTACGGCAACGTGTTCGACACGACGAAACGCGTGCTGAAGACCGAGGGCGAGGCGGCGCGCAACGCGAACGGCAGCACCGGCCGCTACTGGAAGATCGTGAACCCGAACGTGACGAACCCGGTCGGCGCGAATCCCGGCTACAAGCTGATCGTGAACGACTCGCCGCTGATGCTCGCGGACCCGGCTTCGAAGGTGCGCCAGCGCGGCGGTTTCGCGACGCGCCACCTGTGGGTCACGCCGTACGACCCGGCGCAGCGTTACGCGAGCGGCGACTATCCGAACCAGCACGCGGGCGGCGACGGGCTGCCGCGCTACATCGAGGCGAACCGCAACGTCGAGAACGAGGACATCGTCGTGTGGCACAGCTTCGGGCATACGCACGTGTGCAAGCCGGAGGACTTCCCGGTGATGCCGGTCGAGTACGCCGGTTTCATGCTGAAGCCGAACAACTTCTTCTACGGCAACCCGGCGATGGACCTGCCGGGCGGACGCGACCCGCACAGCGTGCAGGACGGCGCGGTCTCCGGCCACTGCTGCAAGAAGTAACGGCGATGAAGCCGGCCAGCCGCCGCGTCGCGATGCCACCCGGACTGCATGCGGCGGGCGCATGGTGCGGACTCGCGGGCGGCGCGGCGCTGCTCGCGGCGGGTCTCGTGCTCGCCGCGGCAGGCGTCGCGCGCGGACAGGTCGCGGCGGCGAGCGCGGGTATCGTGCTGCTGACGATGATCGCGCTGCCCGCCGCGATGGCGCGGCGGTTCGGCTCGCGTGCGGGTGCGCCGGTTGCCGCCGCGCTGATGCTGTCGATGATCGCAACCGGCGTCGCAGCGGCCGCCGCGACGCGCGGTGCGGGCTCGTCGTCGGGCTGGCTGCTCGCGCCCGCCGCCCTGCTGCTGCTCGCGTCGACGCGGCCGTTATGGCGCGCGCGGCGCGCCGATGCGGGGATCGGCGCAGCTCGCGAAGCGGCGCTGCCCTCGCCTCGCGACGTCCATCGACACGCCGGATGGCTGCGCGCCGCCGCGCCGGTCGCCTTGCCCGCGCTGCTCGCCGGATTGTCGAGCGGCGTGCTCGCCCGTTTCCAGTTGTTCGCGATCTGCGGCGCGGGCGCATTCGCTCCTTCGCATGCGCTGGCCGCATTCGTCGTCGCAACGGCCGGTGCGTTATTGGCCGACCGCTTCGAACGCCGCCGCGTGCTGCTCGCGCTGTTCGCATGGCGCGGCGCGCTGCTCGCCGCGCTCACGCTCGATGCGCTTTTGCCTTTCTTCACGCTCGCCGCGCCGCTGTTCGCGGTGCTCGACTGCGTGACGATCGCGACGCTGCTGCGCACGCCGGGCGCGGCGTCCGCGACATGGCTGGCAGGCTGCTCCGGCGCCGCGCCGCTGGCCGGTAGCCTCGACATCCCATGCACCGTCTCGCCAGCCGGCCGCGTCGATGCCACACGCACCGCCTCGCCAGCCGGCCGCATCGGCGCTCCATGCGCCGCATCACCCACCGGCCGGGTCGAAGCCGCGCGGACGGCACAACCGGCCAGCCGCATCGGTACTGCATATACCGCCTCGCCAGCCGGCCGCACCGCCTCTGCGCTCGCCGCCTCGCACGCAAGCTGCCCCGGCGCGATCCATCACGCCGGCATGCTCGCCGGCGCGGCGCTCGCGCTCACGCCGTGGTGCTTCGGCGACGGCTTCCATCCGCTGTTCCTGTTCGGCGGCGCGCTGAACCTCGTCTGCGCGGCGGCGTTCGCCGTTCGCCGCGACGCCCGTCACGAACCGCGCCGCCGCGCGCCGCCCGCGTTCGCGCCAGGCAGCGAATTCACGCTGCGCTGACCCATCGACCCTACCCACAAGGAGACACCTGATGAACCGCCAGACCCTCACGCATCCGATCCGCACGCAGATGTTCATCGACGGCCGTTGCGCCGGCAGCGGCGACGGCCGCACGTTCGCCGTGTTCGACCCGGCGACCGGCGACGAGATCGCGCAGGTGCCCGACGCGACGGACGCCGACGTCGACGCGGCGGTGTTCGCCGCGCGCCGCGCGTTCGAAGCCGATACGTGGCGCAGGCTGCCGCCCGCCGCGCGCGAGCGCCTGCTGCTGAAGCTCGCGGATCTGGTCGAACAACACGGCGACGAACTCGCCGCGCTCGAAACGCTGAACCAGGGCAAGCTGCTCGGCTTCTCGAAGATGCTCGAAGTCGGCGGCAGCGCGCAGTGGCTGCGCTACATGGCCGGCTGGGCGACGAAGATCGAAGGCAGCACCGTCGACCTGTCGCTCGCGTTCCCGCCCAGCGTGCGCTACAACGCGTCGACGCGGCGCGTGCCGGTCGGCGTCGTCGCCGCGATCGTGCCGTGGAATTTCCCGCTGCTGATGGCGGTGTGGAAGATCGCGCCCGCGCTCGCGTGCGGCTGCACCGTCGTGCTGAAGCCCGCCGAGGAAACCCCGCTGACCGCGCTCCGCCTCGCCGAACTCGCGCACGAAGCCGGCTTTCCGCCGGGCGTGTTCAACGTCGTGACCGGCCGCGGCGAAACGGCGGGCGCGGCGCTGGTGCGCCATCCGCAGATCGACAAGGTCACGTTCACCGGCTCGACCGAAGTCGGCCGCATCATCGGCCGCCAGTGCGCGAGCGACCTGAAACGCGCGTCGCTCGAACTCGGCGGCAAGAGTCCGGTGATCGTGCTGGACGACTGCGACCCGCGCCGCGCGATCGAAGGCGCGGCCGGCGCGATCTTCTTCAACCACGGCCAGGTCTGCACCGCCGGCTCGCGGCTCTACGTGCCGCGCTCGCGCTACGACGAGATCGTCGGCGGCATCGCGCAGATCGCGCGCTCGACGGTGCTCGGCTCCGGCTTCGATGCGGCCACGCAGATGGGGCCGCTCGTGTCCGCGCGCCACCGCGACAAGGTCGCCGGCATGATCGCGCAGGGCCGCGACGAAGGCGGCGAGATCGTCGCGGGCGGCCGCGCGAGCGACCGCCCCGGCTTCTTCGTCGAGCCGACCGTCATCGGCAACTTCGACAACCGGCCGCTGACCGTCGTCGCGGAGGAAGTGTTCGGGCCGGTGCTCGTCGCGATGCCGTACGACGACGTGGACGAGGCGATCGCCGCCGCGAACGCGTCCGCGTACGGCCTCGGCGCGAGCGTGTGGACCAGTCAGCTCGACCGCGCGCTGCGCGTGATCGACGGCGTCGAGGCCGGCACCGTATGGGTCAACACGCACAACATGGTCGACCCGGCGCTGCCGTTCGGCGGCTTCAAGGCATCAGGCATCGGCCGCGAGCACGGTCGCGCGATCATCGACGCCTATACGGAGACGAAGTCCGTCTGCATCGCGTATTGAGCGTTGCGACCGGGCGTTGCAACCCGTGCATCGCGCGCGATTATTAATGGCAGTGGAACGATGATGCCCGCTGCCGGCTAATGATCGCGCGCGCGAACTCGTTCATGATGGCGGCGTACTTCGAACCCTGGACGGACACCCTCATGAACACACCGAACTCCCGCCCCGTCGCGATCGTCACCGGCGCGTCGCGCGGCATCGGCGCGGCCATCGCCGAACGTCTCGCGAAAGACGGCTTCGCCGTCGCGATCAACTATGCGTCGAGCGCCGGCGCGGCCGACGCGCTCGTCGCGAAGATCGAGGCCGACGGCGGCCGCGCGATCGCGGTGCGCGCGAACGTCGCGCAGCCGGCCGACGTGCGCCGCCTGTTCGACGAAACGGCCGCGAGACTCGGCCAGCCGCAGGTGCTCGTGAACAACGCGGGCATCATGAAGACCGCGACCATTGCGGACTTCGCGGACGCGCTGTACGAGGAGACCTTCGACATCAACGTGCGCGGCACGCTGAACACGATGCGCGAAGCCGCGTCGAAGCTCGCCAACGGCGGCCGCGTCATCAACTTCTCGACCACCGCGCTCGCGCTGAACCTGCCCGCGTACGGCCTCTACAACGCGAGCAAGGCCGCGGTCGAGGCGCTGACCCGCGTGTTCGCGAAGGAACTGCGCGGCCGCAGCATCACCGTGAACGCGGTCGCGCCGGGGCCGGTCGCGACCGAACTGTTCCTGAACGGCAAGACCGACGAGCAGGTGCGCCACTTCGCGAGCCTGCCGCCGCTGCAACGGCTCGGCGAACCCGCCGACATCGCGGGGGTCGTGTCGTTCCTCGCCGGCCCGGACGGCGGCTGGGTCAACGGCCAGACGCTGAGGGCGAACGGCGGCCTCGCCTGACCCGCGCATCTCCGGCGGCCCGCGCGCGTGGCGCGCGGCAGGGGATGGCGTCTGAAGGCTCGCGGCACGATGCTAAACTGCGGGGCTTGTCGCATCGGCCGTTACCGGTCCCGCGCGGAAGCGGGCCTTCATTCCGCTCACAACCATGTACCTTTCCATCCTCGCCGTCGGCATCGGCGGCGCGCTCGGGTCGTTGCTGCGCTGGGTGCTCGGGCTGCGCATGAACGGCCTGTTTCCGGACCTGCCGCTCGGCACGCTCGCATCGAACGTGATCGCCGGCTACGTGATCGGCGTCGCGATCGCGTTTTTCGGGCGCATGCCGTCGCTGTCGCCCGAATGGCGGCTGTTCGTGATTACCGGCCTGATGGGCGGCCTGTCCACCTTCTCGACGTTCTCCGCCGAAGTCGTGTCGCACCTGCAGAACGGACGGCTCGGCTGGGCCGCCGGCGAGATCGCGATTCACGTATGCGCATCGGTCGTGATGACCGTGCTCGGCATCGCGACGGTCGCCGTCGTGATGCGCTGAAAAGAACGAAGGGCGCCGATAACCGGCGCCCTTCGCTTCATTCCATCCGGCCGAACGAGCGGCCGAACGACCGGCCGATGTCAGCCGGGCGCCGGCCGCACGTAACCGCCCTGCACGCCGTTCTTCGACAACACCCATTGCCACAACTGGATGTCGCGCGCACGGAACGCGCCCGCGCACGACAGCAGGTAATAACGCCACATCCGGTAGAACCGCTCGCCCATCGACGACGCGAAGCGCGGCCACGCGGCCTCGAAGTTCTCGTGCCACGCCATCAGCGTGCGGTCGTAGTCCGCGCCGAAGTTATGCAGGTCCTCGGTGACGAACAGGCCGCCCGACGCGTCCGCGATCTGGCCGATCGTCGGCAGTTCGCCGTTCGGGAAAATGTATTTGTCGATCCACGGGTCGGGCGACGTGTTGCGGCGGTTCTTGCCGATCGTGTGCAGCAGGAACAGCCCGTCGTCGCCGAGGCAGCGATGCGCGACTTCCATGTACGCGCGATAGTTCTTCGGGCCGACGTGCTCGAACATGCCGACGCTCGCGATGCGATCGAAACGCTCGTTCAGCATCCGGTAGTCCTGCAGCCGGAATTCGACCGGCAGTCCCTCGCAACGCGCCGCGCCGAATTCCGCCTGCTCCTTCGAGATCGTCACGCCGACGCAGTTGACGCCATAGTGCTCGGCCGCGAAGCGCATCAGGCTGCCCCAGCCGCAGCCGATGTCGAGCAGACGCATGCCGGGCTGCAAACCGAGCTTCCGGCAGATCATGTCGAGCTTCTGCTCCTGCGCCTCGGCGAGCGTCTTCGCGCCGCCGGCCCAATAGCCGCACGTGTAGGTCATGCGGCCGTCGAGCATCGCTTCGTAAAACTCGTTGCCGATGTCGTAGTGCTGCTCGCCGACCTGCCACGCGCGGCGCATCGTCTGCCGGTTCAGCAGGCGCGCGCGCAGCGCATGGAATACGAGCCGCGCCGGGTCGATCTGCTCATCCAGATGCGCGCGCAACACACGCGCGAAAAATTCATCGAGCCGGTCGCACTCCCAGTGACCGTCCATGTACGCTTCGCCGAGGCCCAGATTGCCGAGCGCGAGCACGCGCTCGGAGACATGCGGGTCCAGCATGCGAATGTCCCACGGACGGTTGCCGCCCACCTTGATGTCGGCTTTCTCCAGCAGCGCCGCAATGAACTTCGCGGCCGAGGCCCCCGTCGCTTTGCGGACGGGCTTACGTGTTTCCAGATCTGTCGTTGCGTCTGTCGTTGCCATAGGTGCTCCGTATCTTTTCCCTCGTCGTCGTGCATCCCGTGAAACCCCTATGATGCACTGAGCCGAAAAAGCCTGCATCGACCCTCCCAGGGAGGTTACGTATTGCGTGATAATTGAAAGGTTAACGACAGCCGCGACGCTCGCGCGCGCGGCAAAACAAGGAGACGCGATGGCTTACGACGTGAACAACATCTTCGCGCGCATCCTGCGCGGCGAGGCTCCGTGCGTCAGGATCTGCGAGTCGGACACGACGCTCGCGATCATGGACCTAATGCCCCAGGCGGACGGCCACGTGCTCGTGCTGCCGAAGGAAGCGGCGATCGAGATTTACGAGCTGTCGCCCGAGGCCGGCGCTGCGTGCATACGCACGGTTCAGCAGGTCGCGGCGGCGATCCGGCGCGCGCTTGCGCCGGATGGGTTGCTGGTCGCGCAGTTCAACGGCGCGGCCGCCGGGCAGACGGTGCCGCATGTGCATTTTCATTTGATCCCGCGCTGGGCCGGGCATGAACTGCGGCCGCATGCGCGGGAGATGGCGGCGACGGAGAAGCTGGAGGAGCTGGCGGGGAGGATTCGGGGGGCGTTGTGAGACGGCCGGGGCGAGTCGGGCGCGGCTTTTTTCGACCGGCCTTGGGGTCTTTGCCCGCTGGATGAACCATGGCGATACGCAGCGTTTGGCCCTCCGCGACGAGTCTGCTATAATGCGCCTCCCGCCGGAGAGATGGATGAGCGGTTTAAGTCGCACGCCTGGAAAGCGTGTATAGGTTAATACCTATCCGGGGTTCGAATCCCCGTCTCTCCGCCAGGACGCATTCCTAGCAGTTCCGATATTCTCCACGAGATACCGCCAGACCCAAGCACCAGCGTGGTTTTGGGGGTATTTTCGTTCTTGCCCGTCCCGTCGCGTTCCGACACAATCCGCCCATCGAACAGGGGTTGATTTGGGGGTGAGAAATGGCCGCGAGGCAGTTGCACAGACTGACCGCACTGAAGATCGGCAAGCTCGACGCGCCGGGTCAATATCCGGACGGCGGCAATCTCTATTTCCAGATATCACCCAGTGGGTCGCGCTCGTGGATCTTCAAGTTCACGCTGCAGGGCCGCTCGCGCGAGATGGGTCTCGGGCCGCTCTCTAACGTGTCACTGGCTGCCGCCCGGGTCGAAGCCCAGAAGTGCCGGGCTCTCCTGAAAGCAGGCGCCGATCCGATCGAGGCGCGCAATGCCGAACGTCGCCAGCGCGCGATGGAATCGCCGGCGACCAGGCTGTTCAGGGATGCGGCGGCCGACCACATCAAAAAGCACCGCGGCGAATGGAAGAACGCGAAGCACGCGAGCCAGTGGGAGAACACCCTCGAAACGTACGCCTACCCGGTGATCGGTGACGTGGATGTGCGTGATGTCGACACACCGATGGTCGTGCGCATCCTTCAGCCCATCTGGACTGAGAAGCGCGAGACCGCAGCGCGCGTGCGCGGCCGCATCGAATCGATTCTCGACTCCGAAAAGGCTCAGGGGCGACGCAGCGGCGAGAATCCGGCCCGGTGGCGTGGGCACCTTGAATTGATCCTTCCGAAGCGCAAGCGCGCGCGGCGCGTAAGGCATCATCCGGCGCTTCCCTACGCGCAGATCCCCGAGTTCATGCGCCAGCTCGCGCAACGCCCAGCGATGGCCGCACGTGCGCTGCACACGTTGATCCTGACCGCCTCGCGCACCTCTGAGGTGCTCTTCGCGCGGCCGGAAGAGTTCGATCTGAAGCGCCGCGTCTGGACCATTCCGGCCGAGCGCATGAAGATGGAGATTGAGCACCGCGTCCCGTTGACGGACGACGTGATCGCCGTCGTCAAGCCGCTGCTCGAGCGCGCGCCGCCGGGCAGCTACGTCTTCGCCGGCAAGTCTCCGTACAAGGCAATGTCGAACATGGCGATGCTGAACCTGCTCGAACGCATGGGCTTCAGCGACATCACGGTCCATGGCTTCCGTTCGACGTTCCGCGATTGGACGGCCGAATGCACCGAGCACCCCAGCGACGTCGCGGAGATGGCGCTCGCGCACGCGGTCGAGAACGAGGTCGAGGCCGCATACCGGCGCGGTGACATGCTTGAGCGCCGCCGGCGCCTGATGAACGACTGGGCTCGCTTCTGCACCGATGGCAGCGCGGCCATCCTCTCCCTTCCGGACCAAAACGCGGCGTGATGTAAATCGCCGGATTCCAGCACCGGCGCGGCTTTGCGCCAGATCGCCGTAAAGCTGTAAAGGGATTTTTTTACATAGCGGGTGACGAATAACGCGGCGCGAATTACCCGTGTCGCACGCTTTGCCCCGGAAGGACCCGCCGGGTCACCCCGACCTAGGGGATACCCTACCCTGCCCCCCTCCGACCGGTCACCCTCCCCGGTAGCGCCGACGACCCGCTGGTGGCCCGCGACATGTGGTGCGCGTTCAGGTGGCGGGTGGCATCAGGAACGGCCCTGCGGGGCTTCTGACGCGGTGCAGATGGGTCTTGGCACGGCGGGGCATGGTGCGTCGGTCAGGGTGTCGATAGACAACTGGAATGATGATTTGAATGTCCCGGACGGGACGACGGATGCGCCGCATGATGCGGGCTGATTGAGGGGTGCGGTAGCCGTGAGGGCTACCGTTATGTGAGGTCAGTTGCAGACGGGCACAGGCGTTGCCGATGGCAGGCTTGCGAGCGTGGCGCGCGTGGCCGCATAACCGTCGTCGAACAGGCGCTGCCGGATCTCGCGCGGCATGTTCCGGTCGAGCGTGGATGCGTAGCCGGTTTCCACGAACGCCATGTGCGCGCCGACTGCCTGCGCCGCAGACACGTGCGTCGACTCGCACGCGGACAGCATCAGATCGATGAGCCGCATCGAGTACTCGACGAGCGACAGGCGCGCGTTCGGCTGAAGCGGGAGGTCCTGGCTCACGAGCTGCACACCAAGGCGCGGCACGTTGTCGACGGCGAGGCGGTCGACGGGGATGTTGTTCACCATCCCGCCATCCGCGAGCATCGCCGGCCCGAACGAGACAGGCTCGAACGCAAACGGGATCGACGTCGACGCGCGCACGGCGAAAGCGACCGGCACATCGGGCGTGAGCGATCGCGAGAACACGTACGGCGCTTCCGTCGACACGTTCGACGCGATCGCGGACAGCCGCACGTCGAGCTGCTTGAACGTGCGGCCGCCCGTGTGCTCGGTGAGCCACGCGAGCAGCCGTTTCCCATCACAGAAGCCGCGCAGGCGCAGCGCCGCGAGCGGACTGAAGCTGAGCATCCCGGACCAGTCGAACGTCAGCGCGAGCGTTTTCATGTCCGACAACGACATGCCGCACGCAGCGAGCGCCGCGACGATCGAGCCGCCGGACGTACCGGCGAGCTCCACCGTCGTGTAGCCGGCGTCCGCGATCGCGTGCAGCGCGCCGACGTGCGCCGGCACCTTGAAGCCCGAGCCGCTCAGCGCGAGGCGCAGCGGCTTCATCACGAGCTCGCGGCGACCGGTGCGGATGCGGCCGCGGGCGCGCTCGCCGGCGCAGTGCTCGTGCTCGGCGTGCCATAGACCGCGAGCCAGTTCGACAGCGCGATCGACGCAGCGCCGAGCGCGAGCCGGATCGTGGTCTGCGTGCCCGCGTCGATCGGGAGCAGTGAGACGAGGCCGATCGCCTGCGGGATCACGGTGTTCACGAGGCTCTGGACGTTCGTCGGATCGAGCGTTGCCACTGCGGCGCACAACTTGCCGTTGTCGGTAGCGAGCAGCGCCAGATTGGGATCCGCCGGAATCGACGCGCTCAGGTCGAGCAGCACCGGCTGAACAACGGCGCACGCCTTGATGACGTTGGTCTGCGCCTGCGCGGCGAGCGTCGCGAGGTCCTGTTGCTGCGCGGTCGTGCAACCGGCAACGGAGAGAGCGAACAGGACGACGCCTGCCGCGAGCAGCATGAGCTTCTTCATGGTGAGAACCTTCGGGAGAGATGCCGCAATCGCGGCGGGATGGTTACTGCGGGGAGAACTTCAGAAACGCCAGCGCGCGCCGAGCTTCACCTTCGTGCCTGCGGCGTCGGAGTGCGTGATGGACAGGTTCAGCTGTGTGCTCGGCGGTATTTCCGCGTACGCCACGCAACAGGACACGTCGTACGTGTTCGGGTTGATGATCGGCAGAACCTGCACGTGCTCGATGACCGTGCAGCCTGCCAGCGCTACCGCAAATGCGGCGGCGAGCGCGTGACTCACTGCAGCGTCGGCGCGTCGCCGCCTACGCTCTTCGCCGCGGCCGCCGGCGCAATCGCAGTAGGTGCTGCAACAGCGGCCGCAGCTGATGGGTCGGCCGACGATTGAGCAGGCCCACCATCGCCGCCGGCGGCCGGGCCGCGGCTCGTCGAAACGTGCTTGCCGAGGAAAGTGAGGCCCGCCACGAGCACGGCGACATAGCCATCGGGTGCGGTCTTGCCGAGCAGCACCAGCGCGCCGTAGGCGCCGTACAGCAGCACCGCGCCAAGGAAGAAGAGAACGGCATTCATCGTTACCTCTCAACGAAAATGGCCGCGCGCGGCGGCCAAAGTAAAGCGTCAGATCGGCGTTCAGGCCGCGCTATCCGGCGCGAGCGTGATGTCGAAGTAATACGACTTGCCGAGTTCGAACTGCGCGAGCGCCACCGGATTCGTGCAGAGCATTTCGAAATTGCCCTGCGGCGTAGCCTCTTGAAAGCGCTGATCCTCGGGAATCGACGGATCGTAGTCGGCAGTGAACTTGAGGGTCTTCGCCGGAGTTTTGCTCCACGGCCAGTGGTGCTCGGTAATGTCGCTGAGGCGAAATTTTGCGCGGACGGTCATGCTGAGGCTCCAATGAAAATGGCCACACGCGGCGGCCGGTGAAAATGCTGGTGCGCAGCGCTAGATGTCGAGCGCGCTCAGGTTGTGCGTCTTGATGATCGAGATGAGCTTTGCCGCGTAATTCGGGTCCGTGGCATAGCCGGCGGCGGCGACGGCGCGCGCGAACGTCGCGCCGCTCGTGTACGCGAATGCCGGCGCGTAGCGCGGGTTGTCGAGCAGGAACTGGGCACGGTCGCGAATACTGGCGAGCCAGCTGTCATAGACGCGCCACGTCGCGTTCACTGTGACCGGCTTGCCGTTCTCGTATTCGGTGGTCGGCAGGACGACGGTCGGGCCGGTCCAGCTTCGATCCGCCTTCACGCCGAACAGGTTGAAATACCGCTGCGCCAGTTGCGACTTCGCCCAGCCGGATTCGAGCGCCGCCTGCGCGATAGTGAAGCTGGCCGGAATCTTCGTGGTCGTCGCGAGTTCGCGCGCGGCCGGCGCGATCGCGTCGATGAAATCGTCGGGCTGCATGATTACCGCCCTCCGAAGAAGATGTAGCGCGATGCCTCGATGAGCACCCCGCCGACCAGAGAGCCGATCCCCATCAGCACGAACAGCGATCCCCTGCCCTGATTCGCCATCTCGAGCAGGCGCTTGATGTCCGTGCGCATCTCCTGGTTCTCCGCGCGCAGCTCGGCGAGCTGCTGGCCCTGCGCTTCGACGCGCGCAAGCATTCGCCCGAATTCGATCGGGTCGATTTCATCCGTCATGGGATACCCCGGAAAAAGAAAAGCCGCCCGAAGGCGGCTGGTGCTCCTGCACTTGACAAGAGTTCCTTTAAGGAACTATCTTGACTGCGTTGGGCGCGCTTTCCGCGACTGCCCGCTACTCCGAAAGGATGATCACAATGAAGCTCTCTTTTCGCGTGCGCCCACGCCACGCCAGTCACCATGCGCATTCGCTACACGGCGCCGACACCCAAGGATCTCCGCGATCTGAAGGAACGGCTGGATTTTTCCGGGAAGCAGATGGCCGACCTGTTCGGGCTCGCCAGCGCTCAGCAATGGCACAAGTACTGCGGCGGCAGCGAGCCGCGGGAAATGAGTCTGCCGATGCTGTTTCTCGCGGGAGCGCTGCTCAATCGCTCGTTCAGCGTCGAGGAAGTTTTCGACTGGTGCCGCGCAGTGGGCGCGCAGATCGAGACAAGCGAGCCGCCGGCCACGCCGGTACCCGATGGAGAGCAGCAGCCGTAGCGATGTCGCTCGGCTGCGCAGCTGCCACGCAGGCGCGCGCGGAATCGTGGTTTCAGTTCGAGGCCGGTCTCGGCGGAGCCTTCGTGAAGGACATGGGCGACGGCACCTGGATTCAGCAGGGCGCGCCCAATAACCGCGAGCGGCAGAAGTCCGTCGCGGTCATGGCCGGCATCACCGGTCAGCTTTACCAGCACGGGCCATGGGACGTTCGCTACCACGCGGACTACATCTATATCGGCAACTTCAGCGCCAGCGTCGACGGAGTGCCGGACGCGAACTACGACCCGGTGAAACACCGCATGGTCAACCTGCCCACGCAGATGCGCTACTCGCCGTTCAGCGGCCAGGGACATGTGCAGGGTGTGCCGCTCACGCTCGATGCCGGCTACACCTACCGCGGCTGGCGGCTCGGCGCCGAGGCCGGCGCCTGGGTCTACTGGCAGACGTGGCACGAGACGCTCTACAACCTCGCGGACCAGTGGCAGGACCTCTCGCACAGGACCTCGCCGCAGGTCGGCTTCGTCGTCGGCGCAAGCGTCGAGCGCGGTCGCCTGTCGGTCTCCTACCGCTACTACCAGATCTCGGCGAGGTGGAATCCCTATCCGGGGCTCGCCACGGGGGCGCACGTGCTCATGGTGCGCTACCGCTTTTAATGTGCCGCCGCTGCGGAACGATGCTGATGTCATTGAAGCGACAGTGAGATTCTGAAGCTGGCAGTCTGCTAATATCGCCAGTCTGCCGTGCTGGAGACCACCTTGTGACAATCAGGAGCCTTGAAGGCCTTCGCGGTGCCGCGGCGCTGCTCGTTGTGTTCTATCACCTCAATCTCGCCTTCCACTACCTGCTTGGAGTCGACTACCCAGCACTATTCGTGGCGCGCAACGGCTATCTTGCTGTCGATCTATTCTTCGTTCTGAGCGGCTTCGTTATCAACCGTGCCTATAGAAAGACGATCGATGGTTCGCCGGAATTGTTCCGGTTCATGATCCGGAGATTTGGACGAATCTGGCCGCTACATATCGCGACGACGATCATTCTGGTAATCGGGACCGTGACGCTGGGAATAGATAGTATTCCAGCTCCATCCGTCTCGATCGCTCTTGTCACAATGACGCAGGGATTCAACCTGTTCTCCCACAACGTCGGGACGCGTGCGAGTTGGAGTGCTGCCGACGAGTTCTATACTTATCTGCTATTCGGTGTTCTATGCCTATTTTTGAGCAGCCGAAAAAGACAGTCCCTCTTCGTGCTCTTCGCTGCTGTAGGCTACGCCATCGCGATCCGGTCATCAGTTGCGAATGAATGCCTGACACATGGGCACTGTTTCGACCTGACCTTTCGGTATGGCTGGGCGCGATGCATCGCCGGCTTTTTCATTGGAGCGCTTTGCTCCGACAGGCTCCCTCCCTCAGCGGCACAACGATTTTCAACTGCGATATTTCAGATACCAGTCTTTACGATTTCTGTCGGGCTGATCGTAGCTACAAGCCTAATCCCTTGGCTCGCCTTCGCTGCGCCACTCATCTTTTTGGCACTTGTCGTGTCTTTATCTGAAGATGCCGGGCCTGTGGCACGGCTATTCCAGCTACGTGCATTCCAATATCTGGGGAAAATTTCCTATTCCCTCTATCTCGTGCATGCCATGTTGACCGGATTCCTCGTTCTATTCTCTCCACAACTACACTCAATACGCGGACCAATGCTCGTCGGCTTGATCTTCATTTTCATGTCGATTCTGATCGCAGATGTGCTGTCGCGCTGCATCGAAATGCCGTTCCGATCGATATTCCGAAAGGTGGCTGACAGAGCGTCAATAAAGCGGCCCAAAAGTGCTGCCCAAAATCGTAGACCCTCCCCTGCCCAAGAGCCATGAGCGACCCTTGTTCAGTCAGGGAATCCTACCGGCAAACCTAGGATCTCTGCTGCTTTTACAAACGCCATGTACCTAGCATCACTCGTGTCTACGACCCCCTGATTTGGAAATTCAACAGCATCCTGCTGCCCTCCGAATATGGACACGATGGAAGTCTCGCTACTGTCAGAAAACTGAACATATGCCTTTGACATTAAACGACCTCAAAACTTGTAAGAGGAAATGTTTAGACCGAACGTCATCGTGCCCGAGCTGATTTGGGCTTTATAGTAGATCGTTTGGGGGGTAATTAGCGGAATATCAGCCGAAGTCACATTCGAGCCGTTAGACCCATTGAATGAGAGATATGAGCCATACGTCCCACCGGAATCGCCGTTCAGATTCACGGACCCACTGCCGCTAGCGCTCGACTGGATTCCAATGATGAAACTGGCTGTTTTCGCGTTTTTCGGGGCAATAGATGCAATCGACAGCAACGTAGGGCTGGTCTGCTGCACTGAAGTGCTAATGATCTGAGACGGCTGCGGGAAAATTGTTCTATTAGTCTGAAAGCCATTGCCAAACAAACCGCCCGAAGTCGTCGGCCATACGCTCACCAGCGCGCTCGCCGTATAGCCCGTGGGCATGTGCGTACCGCCGTACACCTCCGGCGCCTTAGCCGAGGTGGCGTCCGTCGCGAGCAACGCGGTCGCCCCGCTCGACGGGTTGAGGATGGCGTAGATCGCGACGAAGCCGGAAGCTGGCGCGCTGCCGGTATCCATGCCGCCGGCGCCGGTCGTGGACACGTTGATCGTCTTGCTGAACGACGACAGACAATAGCGAAGACCGCCGAGCGCACTTTCGACGATGATCTCGTCGGCCGAGAGCGTCGCCGATGCGGATGCGGCCGAAATGCTCATCAATAGGTTGCGACACTGGCCGACGACGCCCGATGCCTGGCCGAATTGCATGGCGTGGGCGGATGCGGTTGCAGTCCCTACAACAAGGGGATGAAACTGGCGTGCCGCAGAGCCACCGACAATATCCCACTCGTTGGAGCCGTTGGAGATAATAACGACCTCGTCGCCTGGCTGTACCGACACAGGCGACAAGTTGCTAATTTGCCCACTCGTAATTTGGTCGGCACCGACCGACGCAATTTGAATAGCATTTGCGCCATGATTTGAAATTGTGAAACATCCTCCTGCGGCAATCGTCACGCTAGAAGGTAGGGTGAGTACAATTCCCGTTGCACTTCCATAGGACTCGATAATTGCTCCTATTTGAGATGCATTAAGGACCAGGCTTGACGGAGTGACAATCTGCCCGTTGAATGTACCCCGCGCCCCCGCAACGATAGATCGAATCGCGGCGAGTATCTGATTGTTGTTGTTCCGGTTCGGCGTCAGCCCGGCGGCCGCGATGATCGCGATCAGCTCTTCCTGAATGGCGTTGTACTGATACGCCGGCCACTGCGTCGCGAGCACGTTCGTCGAGGGGTTGCCGTCGGTCGCGAAGGCGGGCGTGCCAGTCGCGGGCGCAGTGTCGGCCTGCGCCTGCGGCACGGTGTTGGAGGCAATGAGTCGATCCATGGATATCGATCCTGGAAAAGAAAAAGCCGCCCGAAGGCGGCTTTGTTTGCGATGTAGACCTGATCGTCCGATCAGTCCGAATACTGGAAATTGAGGATGGTGTGAGCAGGTGCGAAGCGCTGAAGCTCACACTGCAGGACGTTGTTTCCCCACGTGGCGAACGGTGTGCCGAACGACCCGCCAAACGTCAGGCTGTTGATCGTGAACGTCGGCGCATTCACCTGCCATGCGAACGCCCAGTCAGCGCCACCGAACGGCAGACCGAAGTAATTGCCGAATCGCGACGGCACAAACTGGGTGATCGTGATCGGGTAGCCGAGTGCCGCGGCGACGGCGGTGAAATACGGAATCGACTGGCCGCCGGTCGCCGTGAGACGCGCGACTACCTGCGCGACGCGCTGCGCCGTGGTCGGCGCTTCGCCCGCGCACGGATCAGGAAGCCCAAGCGTTTCTTCCCACTCAGGCAGCAGCTCGTAGGTCGAGCTCGGGAATGCGTCGATGAGCAGATTGTTCGCGCGGGCGGACAGCGCGGCGAATACCGGCGTCAGGCCGGCGAGCACGCGCGTTTGCGTGGCGCTCGCATCGCGCGGCCATACGCGCCCGCGCGGCAGCAGCTTTTGCAGTGCCGCAAGGTAATCGGCAGGACCGTAGTTGGGAGCTGGCATCGACGGTTATGAGAAGTTACACACACCGAGCACAGGCAACTGGCCGGTGCCGTTCGTGATGTTCGTGTTGGCCGGATACGTCGTCGTGACGCCGTCGACGGTACTGGTGATCTGCGTGAGCAGGTAACCGCCGGTGCCCGGTACCGAGTTGATCGCGGCCGCAATATCGGAGAGGTCGATCGTGCCGGCCGGCTCGCCTTCCCTGAAGAAGACGTCGCTGATTGCGTCCTTCACGGCCTGCTGCGTCGCGCTGCTGGCGCTCGACAGGCCCGCGATCGTGAACCCGATCTGGTTCTGGATCGGCGCGCACAGATAGACGAGCGCGGTGACTGGCTGCTCGTCGATCATGGCGTCGGCAACGGTGAGTTGGTCGCCAGTCGCGACAGTGCCGCGCGGGATACCGCCGGGCCCGCGGTCGAACTGCGAGACACCGTCCGTCCCCTGCGGGAAGCCGGCATGCGCCGATTCGACGTTGTCCATCATGAAGTAGACGACGACGGTGCCGACACCGAAACCGCTCGGCACGCACCACGCGCGCGTGACACCAGCCACGGCCGTCGCCCACGTTATGTAATCGTCCTTGTCGCCGCCGTGCGCCGGATCCTGGAATGCCTGCATGACGCGCGCGCGAAACGCGTCCTGCGTCTCGACATCGGCACCCTCAGTCACCATCGCGGTGACCGCGCCGGTCGACTGCACGCCCGGAATGGCAATGTCGAGCGTCATGGCCGTTCCGACATCGCAGTTTCCCGCGGTGCCGGCCGTCGTCGCCTGCATGACTACCGTCACCGTCCCGCTCTCGGCCACGGTCGCGTTCTCGGTGGTGACATAAGCCATGCCGTCGCTGCGGGAGATCGCGGTGCCGGCATCCACCGGCGTGCCCGGTGTCCCCGTGAACTGGGCCTGCACAATCGCCGGCGTCGCAGCCTTCAGGTACGTGCCTTTCAGCGCTCCCCACCCGGCCAGAAATTCATCCTCAGCCGTGAACGGGACGGCCTGCTTTGCGATCCAGTCGAGATACCCGTACATGCCGAAAGCGAGCGCCGCGAGCGCCGAGCTAACGATCCTGAGCACCGCCTTCTGAAGATAGGAAAACACCGTGCCCGAGGCGTTGGTGATATCCGACCAGATCTGTTTGCGCAGATCCGTCAGGGTCGGTCGTGCATACGGCATCAGTTCACCTCACTCCAGGCCCAGTTGAAAGTCTGCGCAGCGCCACCGTCCGGTGGCCATGCCACGACGACCGCGCCGAGCATGTCTGGCTTGACCCATTGAACGTTTACGTCGAAGCGCGCGACCACACCGGTATCGATCAACCACTGGATAGCTTCGACGATGTAGTCGTATGCGTCGCGCAGTGTCTGGTCCGTCGGTGACTTTCTGCGCGAGAGCAGCCAGAGGCGGGAGCCGGTGGGCCCGAGCCCATCGATATTTCCGTCGTCACCCCACCAGCCGCGCCGGTCGTTCGAGCCGTCCGGAATGACGTCGTCCGTCGCGGCTTCGCGGTCCGTGAAGAGGCTCAGCAGCAACGCCGTTTCCAGGTCGTTGCCCGTCGCGATGTCATCGGCGAGCAGCGCCCAGTCGCCGCGCGCATTGGCGACGTCCCAAACAATTCGGATGTCGGACATGGATTACATCGCCTGATTGGGCGTGCTCACCGTCCCGCCCTGCGGATCGTTGTGGTTGTGCCCGTTGTAGATCGAACGCATCTGCGCCATCGAGTTCGGATTGGTCCCGGAGTGGTCGACAATGTCGCCCGTCGATTTCACCGTCGGCGTATCGAATTCGACGCCGCCGGGCGCGACCACCTTGAAGACGCCGGAGCAGTTGCACGTCACGTTGCTGGCATCGTTGATAGTCACCGGCTGCCCCTTCGCCTCGATGACGATGCCGCCGGACGCGGTGAGATAGATCTGCTTGCCGTCCTGCGTGTAAATCATCGTCTCGCCGGCCTTCAGCCCGCGCGGGCGCGACGCCTGATGACCGGACGCGACGACCACGCCGTTGCTGCGGTCGCCGCCGATAAACACGACGGCAACGTCGGAACCCTGCGGCGGCACGGACGTGAAGCCGAACTCCGCGAGCCGGTTCAGATTGTCGATCGTCTCCAACTCATTGACGGTCACCTGCACCTGTTGCGCAGCGCCCCCATCGTTCACGAGATTCACCCGCGCGCGCCCGACGAGCAGCAACACGCGCCGCGCGAGGCGGCTCATGATTCCCTGTTCGCCGCTCATTGTCCGGTCCCCAGCGTGCTGCCATCGGCGAACGCCGGCATCAAAGCGATCGGCTCGGGCTGATAGGCGCGCGGATCCATGACCGTGAGCTCCGCCGTCGTTCCGCCTTCGAGCGTTCGGCGATAGATCACCTCGCCGATCAGCCACGTCTCCTGTTCGAGCTTCAGGTGCGGCAGTGAGACATCGACGAGCGTGTTCGGCGTCCACAGCGTGCCGGCGGAATCGCGCCAGCTGTCGACGGTCACATTCACGACGCCGGATGAGCGGCCGGCGCGCCGCTGCATTTCCCACGTCGCACGTCGCTGCACGAGGTCCATGAAACCCTGCACGAACTCGGCGACGATGTACCGCTCGCGCGTTCGCTTGACCACCGGGTCGGTGGCGCGCGCGATGGCATTGGGGCCGATCCCCGCGTCCGTGTACGACAGCACGGATTGTGCGAAGCACACATATTCGGAAAAGCGGTCCTGCGCCGAGTACTCGATCGAGGCGGTCTGTACGTTCAACCCCTCCTCGATGCCGCTGGCCGCCTTGACCTGACCTTCCGCGCGCGCGAGCCGCAGATTGCCGTCAGGCTGGTCATACACCAGGAGCGCGCTGTACCGGCTGATGCGCTCGATGATCTCGAATGGCGTCTCGCCGATGAACACGTTGAACTGGGGGATCTTCACGAGATCCTGCACGTCGCAGTTCACGGTGATGCCGTAATGCGCTGCCAGTTTCGTTGCCACGTCGACTGCCGACGTGCCGCTGATCTGCCCGTTTGGCCAGACCGCCGAGCAATCCACCAGGTCCTGACACTTGCCCCGGCCCGACACCCGAATCGCGTGCTCGGCCGGCCCGTACGACGGCACGTAGCGGTCGACGTAGCCGGTCAGCACGAGATCGGTGCCGATCTGGATCTGGCATTCGTCGCCCGGCGAAACGACAACCTCATTTGCCGAGCCCGGAAAGCGCTCGGTGAGGCCGAGATCGAAATCGGACGGACAGCGCTCGATGCCGCGCGTCACGCGCATATCCGTCCATCCGGTGATGAGCTGACCACCGATGCTCAGGTACAGATCGCCGTCTTCCATGGATCAGGTCGCGAGCGCGCGGAACGAGGTAGGCATGAAAAGCGGGTGTACGGGCTGCACCTGCTGCACGAGCTGGTCGGCGCGCGTCGCATCGCCGTACACGCGATGTGCGATCGTCAGCGCCGGCATCGTGTCGCTGAAGGTCATCGTCGCGAGTGCCGCGAGGCCGCCACCGCGCGAGCGCAGATCGGTCACAACGCCGTTGCGCAGCTCGCGCAGCGCGCCGAAACTGGCATCATCGTCCGCGTTTGCCGCCGTCTCGATCTCCGCGTCGAGCAGATCCGTGACAGTGGAAGTCATCGCGGCAGCGTCATCAGCGGAGGCCGGCTGCCAGTTGGCAACCGTCTGTGCGATCGCAGCGATCGCAGCGCGCCGAAAAAGCGCGGCGGTGCAGTCCTGCATCGCCTGCATTACGCTCCCGATTGTCGAACCCGTGAAGTCAGCCGCCGGCGCATAACCGGCAAGCGTCGTCAGCAACCGGATGCCGTCCGACGGCCCGGACGCACTGGCCGAGAAAGCAGCGACGAACGCCTGCACGGCCGATGTGAAGGTCGCCGTATCGGAGACATTCGCGGCCGCGTCCTGCAATGCGGCACCGGTCTGCTGAACCGCCGTGACGTTCGCAGTATCGGCCGCCAGCAACTGATCAGCAGCGCTCGAAACTGCGGCTTGTGTGGTGAGCGGGCCCGTGCTTACCGCGGCTTGCAGCGCAGGGCTCGATCCCGCATAGCCCGAATTTCCCGCGCCGAAGAGACGGCCGAAATTGCCGGAGAGCGTGCTGACGGAATTGAACAGGCGCGTGACGTCATGCACGCCAGTCAGCGCCATCTGGTACCAGCCGACCGCAGTCGATACCGCAGTCTGCACGACTGCCGCACCCAACTGGACTTCCTGCGCCGCATGGCGCGCGAAATCCAGCGCGGAGCTCACGCCGAGCGAGCTGGCGAGGCTGTCCAGCAGCGAATGCGAGTCGGTGGTTCCCGACGGATAGAGCCGCAGCCCGGTCTTCATGAAGACCATGCGGATCATGATGACCCGGCCGTGATCGACGCTTTCGCTCGCCTCCGATTCGAGACAGGCCACGTTGTCGATGCGTCCGAACGTCGGATGCACCAGCGAGCTCGCACCACCCTCGCACGCGTTTACCAACTGATCGCGCTGCTCGATCACCGGGCCGCCACCATACACGAGGCTGTTCTCGATCAGGAATCCGGTGATCTCGAACCGGCGCGGCAGCTTGCTTAGACCCTCGATCCAGACGTCGTCGTTGAACGGGTACTCGTGAACGACGTTGCGCGATCCGAACCGCGTGTTCGTTGCGAGCACCGCGAACGGCACGCCGCCGAACGACGCCTGACGCAGCGAGCCCCACCAGCTATCGGCCAGTGGGCCGCCAAGGAACGACGCAAGGCTGCTCGCGGCGGACGCAACGCCCCCGATGCTTCCGGCGAAGTTCGTCAGGGTTGCGATGCTCATACCGTTGGTCCCGTCAATCCGGAGGTCCCGATTCGCGCGGTCGCCACGACGTTGCCGCGCGTCGTCACACTCGCCGTTGTGCCTCGCGGTGCATTGGGGAATCGCACCTCGACCTCGACCTTGCCGTTGGTCGGCGCCACCCCACTACTGGCCTCAAGCGTGTCGGGCTGCTGTACAGGCATCACGGTCGGCGCGACCGAAGCAAACCGCGTGTCACTGCCCGGGACGCTTGAACGCTGCATGCCGAGCATCGTGCCGCTTGCGATCTGCTCCGCGGAGTACGGCATCTGGCCATTCTCGGCGCGAATCATTCCGGACACGAGCGACGACACCACTCGTGGATCAGACAGATCTGGTACCGATCCCGGTGCTACGCCAGATTCCTGCGACATCAGGCGCGTGTAATTTGCAATTTGCTGCGGCGTGTTGCCGGTCCGCGCACCGCCGGTCCACTTATCCTGAATCTGCGCGAGCGTGAGGCCTTGATAGTTGCGTTGCAGATTCGAGACGGCGGCGGCAATGCCCTCTTCCGGGGTCTCAAACGTACGCTGCTGGCCGTTTGGCTGAAGGTTCAGCGGATTGTTTGTCCGGATACCCAGAGGTTGCCTGCCGCCGCTCGAGCGACTACGATCGGCGACCGCCGTATCGCCCGAGTTCGAACGATCCACAGTGGGTGACGCGACTGCCGGCGCACTATCTGCGTCACCGCGCGACGGCAGGGCCGGCGGATATTTTTTCGCGAGATCGTCAGCGATCTGGCTGTTGGACGCGCCGGCGCCATAAGCGTGACGCGCCACTGCGCCGATGAAATCCGCTGCCGGCAGATGCGTCGACGCGGCGGCCCACCGCCCGTTGCGGATATCGTCGATCCCCTTCTGAACGTCGGTATCGGGCAGCCCCGCCAGTTTCGCGATCTTCAGCGCGCCCCACGCTGCGGCAGCCGCAACGCCGAGGGTGCCAAACGCCGTCACCAGCCCGGGAATGACGACGGTTCCGAGCTTTATCAACTGCGTCGCGAGGCTGATGGTGCTCGCTATCGGACCTGCAAAGGTGATCACCGCCACCGCGGCAGCGATGGTCTTGATACCGCCGACAGCACCAACAAACTGACGCGTGTCGGCAATCGCCCGATCCCAATTGATGCCATCGATCCAGCGCGCGATCTTTGGGCCGTAATCGTTGGCGATCGGCACGAGCTGGTCGGCAACGCGAGCGAGAGCCGGCGCCAACGACGCGCCGACGGAGTTCTTCAACTTGTCGATGCTCGCATCGAGCCTGATCATCGACTCGTTGTACTGCTCGCCCTGTGCGATCTGTTCCGGCGTCATGACCGCATTCAGCTCGCGGTACTTCGCGACGTACGCGTCGATCGCCGCGCCGCCCTTCGCGAGCAGCGGCGCCAGACTGCCGAGTCCAAAGATGTCGAGGAACTTCTCCCGCGCCTGGGAATTCGTGATTTTCGATGCGGCGTCGGAGACGTCATGCAATGCACGCACCGTGTCGATCGATCCATCGCGAAGCCGGTGAATGCCGATGCCCTTATCGGCAAGAACGCCTGCGACGAACGAGTCGCGGCCCGCCGACGCGTCTTCGAACGCCGAGCCGACCGATTTGAGGCCGGACGTCATCGAATCGCTGGACAAACCGACGAGCCGGGCAGCGCCCTGATATTCCTGGAGCTGCGTCGTGTTGATGCCGATCACCGATGCCGTGTTGCGCAGTTGAACTGCGCTACGGCCCCAGCTGTTCGCAAGCGCCGTAACGCCCGCGATCGTGCCGATACTCGTCAGCGCGGCAATCGGCGGCGCGATCGACGCGACGCGACGCGCCGTCTCGGTCGCGAAGATGCCGACCTTCTGGACACTGCGTCCCAGCTTGTCCATTCCGGTTTCGCGCGAGAACGCGGCCACCGACGCACGAACGTCGCTGATCGGCTTCGTGACCTGCGCGATCCGTTTGTTGACCTGCTGCGCGATCGCGGTCGCCTTGTCGACGGCGGTGATCGTGTAGGAGAAGACAGGCATCAGCTATCCCGGGGCGTATTCAGGCGGAGCGCCTGCGTGTGCCAGTAATTGAACCGGCGCAGCGGAAGGCGCCAGACGTCGTCGGGCCCCCACCTGAAAAAGAACGTCAGGTCTGCGCAGCGGTCTCCGAGGTCGCGCCAGGCTGCGGGGGCTGCCAGGTAAAACCCGAGAGGAACGCCGTCGCCTCCTCGTAGTCGGTCTTGCCCATCTTGCGCACGACCGGCAGCGGTACGCCGGCAACGAACGAGATCAGCGCCGCGTTGGCGGCATAGACGGAACCCTCGATCTGCGCGCTGCGATCGAGTTCGTCGACGGTCGGCTCGCGCAGCGTGATCGATTCGTAGGTGACGGAGTCGCCCTTCAGGGTGATGGGATTCTTGAAACGGATGATTTTCTCGTCGTCCATGTTCAGCTCGCAGTGGTTTCGGTGACGCAGCCTTCGGGCCCCTCGAGGCGCACGTCGAACTTCGCGTCGTTGGAATCGACTTCCTGTTCTTCGACCGTCCACATGTTCCGGCCGATGATGGTCTTGCCGTTCGCCAACTGCGCGACCACGGTGACGTTCGTCATCGTGTTGATGTCGGCGACCGTCAGGCCGCCCCAGTCGCGCAGGTTGAACGAGATGAACGGCGGCGAGATCGTTTCCTTGTAGCCGTGGACGGTGTCCATGCCGGAAAGCGACTCGCGACGACGGTTCGCCGGCTTGTACTTGAAATCCGCCGTGATCAGATACGTCGTGCCGTCGATCGACAGCGACGCGGTGCCGGCGAGCAGACCTTGCGGAGCAGGCATTGCTGGTCTCCATAAAAGCAAAGGCCGCCATCAGGCGGCCCGGGTGGGAAGGCGTGCAGCGATCAGCTCGTCGTTGCCGGCACGATGTTCATGAACTGCATCAGCAGCGCGAAGATGCGCAGCTGGTCGATCAGGATCGCGGGATAGAGCACGTCGACGCGATTGGGGTTCTGCGAGTTCTGCTGGACGACCAGACCCTGCGCGAACACGGCGCTCCCCTGCACGTAGCCGTTCTCCTCCATCGTCTGGTACTGCGCGACGAGGTCCGCCCGGATCATCGACGGCGTGATTACGTTCGTGCCCGGCAGCACGCGAGTCCCATCGGCCGCCAGCTTCTTGCGCGCGTACTTCGACGTGACGACCGACTTGAGCTGGCGCAGCACATACGTCAGCGTGTTCATCGTCTCGACCTCGAGATAGCTGTCGTCCGGGTCGCCGAACGAATTCTTCTGGTAGGTCGTGATCAGGTTCTCGATCGCGATGGTGCCGTCGTCGGCCACCGTGAAGGTCGAGATACCGTCGTAGAGCAGCGTGTTGCGGTCCGTGAGCTCGAAGCGCGACGGCAGCGGTGGCGCGAGCATCGTCGCGAGCGTGACCGTCTGCAGCGGCTGCGCGGGATCGGCGCGCGCGCTCACCGCGACCGCAGCCGTGATATCCGCCGCGATCACCCAGGCAGGGGTGGGCGAGCCGTTGAAGCCCATGATCGACATGTGCTCGTCGTTGCGGGTCACGCCGAACGTCGTGAGGTCGCCGAGCGTGCCGCGATACGCTGCATAGCCGCCGCCGTAGATCTGCTTGCTCCAGCTCCAGCGACCGGTCGCCGTGCTCAGGAACGCTTTCATCGCGTCGAGCGACGTCGCATCCGTGTACGGCATCGCGATGAAATCGAATTCCTGATCGCCGAGGTTCGCGAGCGCGGTCGTGAGATCCGGGTTCGTGGCGCCGGCCGCCATCGCGACGATGGTCGCGGTCAGCCCGGCCGGCGTCGTCTCGCCCGATGCCGCGCCGCGATAGTTGAGCTGGATGTCGATGTCGTTGCCCGCGAGGCCCTTGTTCTTCGCGGTGATGTTCACCTTCGCCGGGGTCGTGCCGTCGACCGCAGCCGTGACCGGCAGATCGGGCAGCGCGGTGATCTGCGCAACCAGCGCGGTCGCGAGCTGCGAGACGGTCATCGTCGACGTGACGACGAGGGACACGAGCTGGCCGGCGATGTAGAGCGAGAGCACGCCGGTCGCCGTGGCCGCGCTCGCGAACGTCAGGCTGCCCGCTGCCGCCACCGAGCTTTCGCCGTCGGAAAGCGGCAGATACCAGACCTCGCCGAACGTGTCGCGCGCGCGATACGCGGCGGTCATGAGTGCGAGCATGGAGCCGCGGCCGCCGACGGACTTCGCGTCGCTCACGCCCTGGCTGATCTGCGGCGTGTTCGCAATGCCGGTGCCGCTCGCGAGCATCTGGCCGATGATCAGCGCGCGCTGCGTCTGCTGGCCGGTATTCGCGCGGCTCGGATCGATGTCCGCATAGAACAGCGGGACCCGCAGGTTCTGCGGAATATTCGGGAAAGAGATATCGCCCATTCACTGGCTCCGGTATTGAGTCGGGCGCCCCAAACAAAAAACCCCGCCGAAGTGGGGTTTCAGGGAGCAGCAGGTTCAGTATTCAGGCCGACGTCTTGTCGGGCTGGCTTGCGGGCACTGCTTTGGCGGCCGGCGCCACGCGAACAGCATCGCCGTCGCGAAGGCGGCGCACCCAGTACAGGTCGAAGTCGCCGACCTGCAGCCCTTCGGCAGGCGCGACGGTGACGTTCAGGCCTTCCACCGGCACCGCGGAGAGAAGCTGTTTCGTGACCGGGTCGCGCAAGAGCACGCCCGGCGCAGGTTTCACATACATGGAAAGCTCCATCGCGCAGCGCGCGCAATCAGGATTGAGGCAGGTTCAGGACAAGGCCCGGCTCGGTCGTGCCGTCCGGCATCCGGATCGTCACGTCGATCTCGGTCAGCGGCACCGCCGGCGGCTGGTAGAAATGCTCCGGACCCTGCACGTGCTCGAGCTCGATCTCCAGCACCATTTCGCCGATGGGTGACTGGCCCTCCCGCGAGACCGCGATCGTCGAGCGGAACGACGGATATTGCTGGCACAGGCTCATGATGGGCGGGTAGTTGATCAATGCCGCCTTCACCTGCTCGCGCAGCTGCTCGAGTTGCTCCTCGACCTCCGCTGCGGCCGCGTCATCGACGAGCGCCGCCGACTGGGCGCGCGCGATGACGCGAAGCAACGTCGTGACGGTGAACGCCGGCGGTCCGTGAGGTCCCCACGAAGTACCCGTCTCGTCGGGGGTCTGCACGAGCAGCACCGGATAGGTCCGATCCCACGTCGCCCACGTACGCGGCGAGTACACGTTCGCGCCGGCCGCCGTCGCCCCGCTGACCGTTAGCCCCTGCACAGCAAGCTCGCGCAGTTCACGAGACGTCGTCATTGCAACCCCAGGTCGAGATAGGCCCAGCCGAGGCCGTCGAAATCGACGTCCTTCACGACGTAGGTCGTCGCGCCAACGAGCACGCTATCGCTCTGCGCTGGGGGCACCGGTAGCTGCGACACGCGCAGGCCGAGCGTCGCGACCGCGATATTCGCCGGCGCGTCGCCGTCGTCGCCGAGCACGTGGTCGGTGATCAGCGTGAAGATGGCGAGCACCGGGATACTGCCGCCGGCGCGCGGCAGGTAGACGACCGTCTTTTCGTCGCCGAGCGTCGATTCGATCGCGGCGTTCAGCGTCCCGTCGAAGTCGATCATCAGTCGCCGGCGCGGCCGGTCATCAGCACTTCCGGACGGGTGCAGATGTGCAGCGGGTAGCTGTACGCTTCCATCTTCCACCACGAGTTGCGGTCGCGGTCGAAGATCGGGATCACGTACGTGGGCTTGCCCGGCGTGTTGACCCATTCGAACGACTCGCCCGGCGCGAGCGCGCGGCGGAAGATCCCCGGCGCGCCGACCGGGAAGAACTTGACCTTGTCGTCCGGCACCTTGATCGTGGTGTTGTCATCCGAACCGCGATAGTTCATCCAGTACACGCCGGCGAACTTGAACGTGTCGAATGCGGCACCCTGGCTGTCGTCGCGCAGATCCGCGGCGGCCGACCAGTTGATGAACGTCCGGATCACGTCGACGTGGTTCGTGAACTCGTCGTAGAACTCGTCGCCGCACAGCGCATAGATGCGCGTGTTCGGAGTGAACGCGCCCTGAGCATGACGCGCCATCGTCCGGCGGATCTGGTTGATCAGCGGGCGCAGCGTATGCTCCGTTTGCGCCGAGAGATCGAACGCGACCTCGTCCGCCGGGGTGATGCCGAACTCGTCGAACCAGTCGTACAGCACCGAGCCATCGGCGTCGAGGAGTTGCCCCTGCACGGCGGCCAGCCGGTGGTACTCCCACGTGTATTCGATGTTGCGCAGGATGCCGGTGGGGCCATTCATCCGGCGAGCGACTTCGACCTGCACCTGCATCAGCTCGGATTCGGTGCCGAAGGCGCGAATGTCCTGGATTTCGTTCGCGTAGACCGTGTCGTCATGCATGAGACGGGGCACCTTGAAGTACCGCGCCTGACGCGTTTCGGTCGTACGCTGCGTGCCTTCCGCGCCGCGCGGCGACGTCGGGATGATGATCAGCTTGCCCTGGCGCTGCTCGACGGCGAGCGCGGTGTTGCGGATCGGCTCGTCGTCGAAGATGTCGAGCTCGCCGAGGCCCATCGGCTGGAACGGGTACTTGTCGACCGCCGCCGTGAGCTGGATCGTGGTGAACGGGTCCTGATGGAATACGTCCAAGCTGGCCATTATTGGCTCCAGAAAGAATAATGGCCGCGAACGCGGCCAAAGGACAGATGCGAAAGGGAAACGCCGGCAGCGACGATCAGCGCGAGATGACGCCGAGCTCCTTGAGGGCTGCGGTCGCGGTGGCGATCTGCGCCGCGGTGGCGCCCGTCGGCCAGATGAGTTCCGACGCGTTCACTTCGGCGTCGCGCACGACTACGGTGCCCGGCCGGTCGGCAAGCGTCACGTCGACGATCGCGAACGAGATGCCAGCGGCGTTCTGCGTGCCGTCGCTTGCGCCGAAGTCGAGCGGTTCGAATACGCCGTCGACCGCCGTCACTTCGATATCGAACTCGTCGCCGACCGCGAAGTCGGTCGCGCCGTCGGCGATCGTGAACTTGATCTGGTTGCTGAACGCCGAGCCGACCGTGGCATTGCCGAGCACGTTGTGCAGGGGGTCTTTCACCTGGAACGTGCCGCCGTTGGTAGCGGCCGTCGTACAGATCGCCGTGTAGACGCCGAGCTGCGCGCCGGCGAGCACCGGCGTCGTCGCATCCATCGTGATCGCGCCGTTGCCGGTGTTGCCGGCCTTGGCCGTCGCGCTCGCGGTGCCGCCCGACTTGAAGCCGAGCACTTCGCCGGCGAGGATTTTCACGCCGCCGGAAAGCGTCGCGATATCGCGCGAGCGGTGGCCGCGCGCTTCGGTGACGAGAAAGCCGCCGTCGTGGCGATTCTCGATGAGGGGAGTCTGAGCCATGATCGATGATCCTGTGAGAGATGACGGGAGCGGGACTTAGCGGCGTGCCTTCGCGAAGGCGCGGTCCCAGCTCGCCGCGACCTCCTGTTGATGCGACCGACCCTGCTCGCCGCCCGCGCCGAGGCTCGGATTGCGGCGCTGGCCGTACGTCGCCTGCGGTGCCGGCGTTTCGTTCAGGACCGCGAGCGCCTGCTTGCGCGTCATCGTGGTCTTGAAGGCGAGGTTCGCAGCGAGCACCGGATTGCGCGCGGCCGCCTTGCTGCCGAAGATCGCCGCGCAGCGTGCGCGCTCCCGGCGACGCGCGCGGGAAGCCGCGCTCTTGCCGCGCATTTCTTCCTCGTCGTCGTCATCGTCCTCGGCTTCCGGATCGTTCTCGTCCTCCTCCGGATCGTCGGCCTTCGCGCGCTTGCCCTTCTTGCCCTGGCCGTTGCCGTCCTCGTTGTCGTCGTCTTCCGGCTCGGGCTCGTCGTCTTCGGCGCGGCTGCCCTTCTTCGCGTTGCCGTCTTCGCGGTCCTGCTGCTCTTCCTCTTCGTCGTCGCCGTCCGCGGCGCGCTTGCCGCGCTTGCCCTTGCCGCTGTCGTCGTCCGGCGGCGGGTTTTCATCGTCCTCGCCGCGGGCTTTGCCCGCGCGCGGTGTGTTGATCTTGGCGAGATGGCCGAACGACAGGCCACGGCCGCCCAGCATGTTTTGCAGCAGGTTGCTCATGGGATAGACCCCTTCAGGATGGATTCAGCCAAGCTCGTCGAGCAGGCTGGCAAGTGCCTCGTCCGGCGCAAGAACCTCGTCGGCGAAACCAACCTCGACGCCGGCGGCGCCGAGAAACGTGCCAGCCTGCGTGTTGCGCACGCGGGCGGCGGAAAGATTGCGATTGCGCGCGACGGTGGCGACGAACAGCTCGCCCATCTCGTCGACGTCGGACTGCACGCGCGCCAGTACGTCTTTCGGCAGCGGCGCGTACTCATTGCCATCGGCCTTGCGCGACCCGTAATGGATCAGCGTCACGCTGATGCCGGCGCTGGTGAGCGCCTGCGAGAAGTCGACGTGCATGCAGATCACGCCGACGCTGCCGGTGCCGCCCGTGCGCGGCACGATGATGCGATCCGCCGCGCTCGCGATCGCATAGGCGGCCGAGTAGGCGGATTCGGTCAGCACGGCCCAGATCGGCTTTGCGCCGCGCGCCCGGTAGATCGCGTCAGTCAGGTCGAAGCAACCCGCTACCTCGCCGCCGGGCGAATCGATGTCGAGCACGATCGCGCGCACGGCGCTGTCTTCCATCGCAAGGCTGAGCAACGCGCGGATGCCGTCGTAACCCGTCATGCCGGAGTACGGCCGCAGCGTGCCGAGTTTCTGCACGAGCGTTCCCTGCACAGGAATGATGGCGATCCCCTCGCAGACCTCGTACGGCTTCCACTGGGCCGGCTCAGCGTCCGCGTCCATGTCTTCGAGGAACGCCTGAGCGCCGCCGCCCGCAAGCTGGATGACATGCCCGTCGGGACGGAAGAACTTCGCAATGCCGAAGCGATCGGCCAGCGCCGCCATGACGATCTCGGCCTTCTGTGGCGCGATGGCGATCGGCACATTGAAGAGCCGCGTCGCGAGATGGGGAAAGTTCGTCATGCTGCCTTCGGTTCCTCGGGAGGTTCATCGGTCCGCGACGCCAATTCCTGGCCGCCCCAGTCCGGCAGCGGAATGTCGCGCCGGCGAAACGCCTCGATCTCGATCTGCCGCTGGTCGAGCATTTCCTCCCAGTCAAAGCCCTGCTCGGCCGCTTCCTGCTCGAGCGTCGTGAGCGCCGCGTCCATCTTCAGGATCGAGCCCTGCGGTTCCTTCACGGGATCGACCCAGCCGCGCGCCGGCCCAAGCCATGAACACGCCGCATAGGCGGTCTCGGCTTCCAGATAGTCGGGCGCGCCGTTCGGCAGCGGCAGTTCGCCGTTCTCCATAACCTCGCGCAGCCACACCGCGTACATCGGCGTCGCCGTGCCGGCCGAGAACTCCAGCCGCCGGCGCACGAGCGTCTTCCAGCTTTCGAGGAGCGCAGCGCGCGCGCTCGAATAGGTGGTACGCGTCCAGTCGCCGGTGATCTGCTCGATCGAGACGCCGAACTGCGTCGCGAGCGCGCCGAGCATCTCGTGCGCGAAGTCGACGAAGCCGCTGTGCGGATGCGCGGCTGTCACCGTCTTGATGTCTTCGCCGGGCGCAAGCGCGGGAATGCGTGCGCCGTTGAACATTGCCGGCCGTTCTTCATTCCAGGTCGAGCGCAGCGACTGGTAGAAGCCCAGTTCGTGATCGTCGCCGAGCGCATCCTGAACTTCCGACGGGTCGTACGGACTCGTCACATAGGTGCCGATCGTCGCCGCCAGCGCCGCGGCCTGCAGCTCGATGCCGTAGTAGCGCGCGAGCATCTTCGCGTGCGCGAGCACCGGCGCGAACGCGCTCATGCCCCGGTTCTGGCCCGCGCGATCGCGCTCGAAATCGTGGATGACACGGCGCCAGCCGTCTTCATCCTCGCGCAGCACGCGCTCCCACTCCATGCTTTCGACGGCGTTGTACCAGTCGTTCTGGTGCGCGCGACGGATGTGATACGCGAGCGGCACGCCGTCGTCGTCGATCTCGACGCCGCCGCGCAGGTGCTTCGTGTCGACCATCTGCATCGGATTCGACAGGCGGTCCGGATCCACGACGAGATAGCTCGTCGCGTACCGCGCAGCGCCCGCGCCGATGCGCTCGGGCATCCAGTAGTTCACGACGAGCGCTTCGCCGTCGACAAGCTTGTGACGCAGCGCGAGACGCAACTGCTGCGAGACGGTCAACTGACGCGTGACGTCGTTGTAGCGGCCGAGGTCGTTCGTGTACATGCGCCAGCGCGCTTCGACCTCGCTGCGAAATTCAGCAGCCCACTTCATGTCGAATGCCGCGCCGCTGAGATAGCGCAGCGCGCGGTAATCCGGCTTTGCCATCAGGCGCAGCGATGCGCCGACGGTGTTGTCGAGGATCCGCGTGATGCCGCCCGACGAGCGACCGTCGTTGCGCACCTGATCGCGCGCCCGCGCGACGATGCGATCGCGGAACTGCGTGATTTCCGCGTCCGGCGAGCGGATCCACGGCAACCACGCGCCCATCTCCTGCGTCTGCCACTCGGCCGCCTGGTACGGGAAGTACCAGCGCCCGACGCCACTGGCAAGCGGCATCCCGTTCGGATACTCGCCGCGCGCCCGGCGCAGCGGCTCGCCGCGCGAGTCGACGATGGTGATCGGTTTGCTCATCAGAAGACCGGCCGGACGAAGCGCCTGCGGTTGATCCGCAGACCGGGATTGAGTGCTGCCTGGAGATCCTGAATCCACAGCCGCAGGCCGGCGAGATCGGCCTGCTGGAACGTGGCGCTGCGCGAGCCGCCACCCTGCGCATACGAGATCGACACGACCTTCCTGCCACTGCGCAGCTCGGCGTAAGCCTTCTGGGCATCAGCGAGCGCCGCCTGCAGCTGCGCGGTCGTCATGCCGTACAGCGGCGAGGAGATGTCGGTAACGGTCATGGCTATCGGAATTTCTGGATCCACGATTTGGGCTTGGCGGCCGCCGTCGGCGCAGGTTCGCGCGCGAGCTGCGTTCGCTGCGCCGGTGCTGGAGGTTGCGGCTCAGCGCGGACTTCGACTTCCGGTTTTGCCACCGTGATCGAGGTGTTCGATTCCCACGGTGCGGCCCATCCCGGCGGCCGCGCCCAGTCGATCGCGGCAAGGCCGTGCAGATGCGCGAGCACGTGCGTCATGACCATCAGGTCAAGCGCTTCATTGCGCCGCCCGCGGCTCACCTTCTCCCACCGCCCGGACTTCGTGCGCGTCTCGGCAGCGAGCTGCTCGAACCACAGATGCGGTTCCTGCTTCGAGCGCAACTCGGACGGGAAATGCACGTACCATTCGCCGGGCTCGCCGCGCTGCAGCTGGCCCGCGAGGTCATCCTTGAACAGGTTCGGGTTGAACTGCGCCTGCGGAACCGCGCCGCGCGCCGCCGCGCGGTTTGCCTGCCGGAACGTATCCGGGTAGGTCACGATGAGCCGCGGCGCGTCGAGCAGCTTCGCGCCTTTCATCGTGATGACGGTCCATGTATCCCGACCGCCGATGCGACCGAGACGACGCACCGGCGTGCGTTCTCTCGCGCGCCAGCGGCGCCATGCCATGTACGCGTGAGCTGTCACGCCCGGCAGCCCGTTCGCGTCGAAGCCGAACGCGCGGACCGGCATACGCCGACCCGATCCGTCCGACAGTGGAAAATCGACCATCAGGAGCGCGAGCAGCGCGTCCCAATCGTCCGCGGAATTGGCCGGATCGCCCGGAAGGCGACCCTGCGCCACGATCCAGCTCTCGCCGTTCACACCCCAGCCGCGCACGAGCCAGTCCCAGTGCGAGATCTGGCAGTCGGCGGCAGCGGTAATGAACCGAACGCCTTCGGGGACAGCGCCGAGCTTCAAATCAGCCTCCGCGCGCTCGGCGACCGCGTTCGCGTCGATCGAACCGACGGCCCGACGCTTCGTGTACGGAAATCCGAACTGCTTGACCGTGACCTGTCTGAGCGTCAGGTCTTCGCCGGTCGAATCGAATTCGCGGTCCGCCTTCGCTTTCGCACGCGCCAGACCGCCGAGGCCGCCAAACACGAACGGCGACATGGCGCCGACGATCCAGAATCCGGCCGTCGTGGAGTATTCGAGCTCGCCGGCGACGCGGCCGTCCTCGTCGATCTCCTGGCCGCGGCCTATCCAGCGGCCGTGCAGGTTCATGCCGTGCCGCTGGTGGTCATGGACGATGCAGCCGTTGACCGGGCAGACGAGATGCGCCTCGCGCTCGATGACGTCGAGCGGCGCGTCCTCGGGATAGCTCAGCGCCATCACCCGTTGCGCGATCGGCACGGGACTGGACCAGGCGCCGCATTCCGGGCACGGCCAGTACCAGACCCTGCGGTCCGAGTCGCCGTAGATCGCCATGATCCCGGCCGCCCAGTCCGTCTCAGGATTGAGGCCTTCGGCGCGGTCCGGGTGGCTCAGCGCGAGCAGCTTCGATTGCCGCCCGTACGTCTGGCGCCGCACGTCGAAAAGCGCGCGGATGTCGCCGATCTTGAGCTGGTAATTGTCGACCTCGTCCGCGACGATGCGCGGCGCCGACTTGTTGATGAGCGTGCTGTCCGTCGCCGAAAGGAATTCGGCCGACATGCCGGCGAAGCGCTTGAAGTGCAGCGAATTGTCGACAGCCCGCTGCCCGACCTTCGATGCCATCGCCTCGTGGGCTTCGATCATCGGGTTGATGCGCGTCTTGACGAACGCCTCGACGCCTGGGTCGGTCTGCATGTACCAGAGCAGGTTCGCCGGATCGACGTCGACCGAATGATGCAGCCAGTTCTGTGCGATCTCGGTCTTTGCGGACTGACCCGGGCCGACGACGGCGATCGTCTGGTACTGCAGATCCGTCAGGCATTCCATCGGCTCGACGACATACGGCACCTTCTCATGCCGCCAGCGACCGACATAGCCGCCACCGGTGTTCGCCAGAAACCTCTTCTGCCGCGCGTGCTCGGCGACCGATACCCGCTCGATCGGCACAAGTGCACCGAGTGCGTCCGCCGCGATGCTCGCAGCCGACGCGTACGGGAAATCAGCCATCGATGGGAGCGTTGAGCAGTCTTCGGAGATCGCGCACCGACGTCTGGCGCAACTCGTCGATGAGTTCACGAATCACGACGCCATGCTCGGCCGGCAGCCGCAGGCGCGAAACGATCGTGTCGCCCAAACCTTCGAGGCCTTTACCGAGCTGAGTCAGCACCGTAGTGAGCGTCAGCCGCACCTCTTCGGCGTCGACGAGCTCGCCGCGCGCGACGCGCAGCTTGTCCTCGAGGAGCGCTGCCTGCGCGGCGTCGCGGCGCTGCCGCTGCGTCAACTCGGCCTGCGTGAGCTTCTCGCCCTCTTCGGCGGCGTCGTCAGTTCGCGGCTTCGGCGGCCGGCCGGGCTTCACCGGATCCGCGGCGCGAGGCAGCAATTTCACGCCAGCGAGATACGACTGGACCGCCGAGACGTCGAACTCCCACTTGGCCCCCCTGCCGCCGCGGCGCCGCACCGGGAAACCGGCGTCCTTCGACAGCCGCAGATCGAGCGTCGGGCGCGACCATCCGATGATTTCGCACAGCTCGGCCTTCCCGACAAAACGGGGCGCCGACTCCTGTTCGTTCGCCATGGCCGGTCACCGTTTCGCAGAAGCGATGGCGCGCGCGAACTGCTCGCTCAGGATCTCATCGAAGCGCGACTTCACGCGCTGCTCGACGATCTGGCCGAACGGCAGACGCTCGACGTAACTCGGGATGCGTACGAAGCGGATCACCGGCTTGATATCCGAGCCGTGCGTGCCCGTCTTGCTATAGATGCCCGCCGGCAGATGCAGGTTGCGGCCGGTGCCTTTCGAGACGAAGTAGGCAACGCCGGCGATTTTCTTGTAGCCCTTCTCGCTGACGACGATGTTGTGCAAACGCTTCCTGCGCTTGTCCGTCATGTTCGCGCGGTAGCCCTGCTCGCCGAACGCCGCCAGGTACGACAGCAGCTGGACGAGAAAACTGCCCGGAATGTTCCCGGAGGCGTCGAGTGGCGCGCCCGCACCCGGGACGGCGTATGTTCCGGAGGGCATCAGGCCGCGCGCCTGCAATGCGCGTTCGAAACGCTTGTGGTGCCGTGGGCCGCCAAGAATTTCCGCCGAAAGCCATTTCTCCGGCGGGATTCCCTTGTTCGGCTCGTCGTCAATCCAGACCGTTGCGCGCAGGCTCTGCTTCGTCGCCTTCCCCACGCGCACGCTGTTGATCGTGCGCGGCACCGGGTTGTCGAAGTCGCTGCGCATCGCGTCCTGAACCGCGCCGCGCGACTCCCACGCCATCGCGTTCAACGACTGCACCGTGGCGAACGGAATCTGTTTGCGGACCCAGTCGTTCAGGCCGCGCTCGAACTCCCGCACGTTCGTCCGGACGGAGATCTCGATCGCAGCCATGGGAATAAAAAACCCGGCAGCGCCGGGAAGCCGACCACCCGCATGGTCGAGAGGAGACGGAAACGAAAAAGCCCCGCTCGGTGCTAACCGGCGGGGCTTTCGTAAGGGACACTTACCACGATTGCGAAAAAGGATAGTCTAACTGCCCCAAACAGTCAACCGCTGAAAGGTTTAACTGTAAGATTTCTCTCCAACCGCAATCAATCCGTCGCGTTCCCACTCTGGGGATAACCGCTGGATCGCCCTATTCTCCAGACTTTCGGCCGTCGTCCGAATGGTCGCCGCAGCCAGCCGTAGCGTCTTCACGCTGATCGAGTATGCTTTGGCGATTTCCTCGTACGACAGACCTTGCCGACGCCAACGCTCGTTCGTTCGGCCATACACGAGCGCTTGAATCGCCTCGATCTCGCCAATGCGCAGCAGCGGCGCGCAGTATTCGGCAAGCCCCTGCACACCCACGCTTTTCTCGCCTTCCGGCCCGGTCCTGACGCCCCATCGTGACCAGACCGCGTAACATTCCGGTCCTGGCAGGACATTGCGGATGCGATCGGTGATCTGCGCACACTGACCGCGGTATTCATCCATCGTCAACGATTCGGCCGGATCGATGTAATCGCTGCTGTGCGCGCCACCCAGGTATTCCAGCATCGCTTCCTGCTTCGTCGTACGACTCGGCAATTCCTCGAGGACGTGTCGCAGCATCTGCGCGAACGCGTTCGGTTGGCGCGCATCGACCGACATCACCAGATACGCAACATGGATGGCCTGCTCGGCCGAATTAAACATGCCTTCCATTCTTCACCTCTGCTATAGCCTCATCGTCATAAAACCTGCACCGCCGCATCTCTTGAATGTCCGTGGATGCTTTCTGCTTACCCCGGCGGCATACGAATTTCCGCGTGCCGAGATAGGCCTGTACCGTGAGCAAAGCGCAGCCGGCGCATGTGCGCTCCTGTTTGCGTTGCAGCACTAAGCACGGATCGTCGGCGTCGCGCCAGTTTCGACTCATGCTTAGTCCCACTCCACACCTTGATGCGCAGCCCATACCTGCACGCGCTGAATAAGATCGGCATACTCGCCGGCCGTGATCTTCCCGCGCGCCGTCGAGCGCCGCGTGCGCCGGATCTTTCCGCTCGCGCTCGTCGTCTCGGTCATGCCCAAGAATTCGAGCACGAGCTTTTCGTGCCACCACGCGACCGGCCGCAGTTCGCCCGTCTCTTCGTCCGGTATCTCGTCGGCGATGCGCGGCAGCATCACGCCGTGCCAGTACGCGCGCTGGCTGTCGGTCGCGTCGTGCTCCTGGGAGCAGATGATCACCATGAGCGGCTTGTCCCGGTCGATGAACGCGCGTGCGTGCGCCTTCACGACTTCGACGACATGGCGCCAGACGCCCGGACCGGTCAGCAGATAGGAGCGGTACAGACGGTCGCTCATATCACCCCCTTTGCATGTAGTCGCACGATTGAACGGATGTGGCCTTCATGCCAAGCTGCAACGACGTCGGCATACGTCATGCCGGCCGGCGGCGGTTGCTGACCGTCATACGCTGCGTCGCACGCCGTGCAAGCGTACGCACCGCAAAGATCGTCGGACTTCAACGCCCCACCTTTGCCCCCGGCGCTGCCGCGGTAGTGACTCCAGATCGTCGCGGCCGTACCGTGCATGCAGATGCCCGGCAAACGAACGAGGCATTCTTCGTCGCGCGCCGACTCGCGAATACGCTTGTTACGATAGGTGAGCGCCTTCGGGATGCCGAGGCCTGAAATTCGCGCCGTCATCGCTTCGCTCCGCGCGCGGCTGCGCAGTGCCGGCACGTAAGAAACGCGCCCGGTTCCATGAGCCGCGCTGTGCGGAATTCGAACCGCTCGTGACCGCATGCTGTCGTGACCGGCGTGATAAGCGTCAACATCCCGTCGAACGAGCAGACTCGCGGGACGTCGCGCGTGAAGTAATGGGCGGCATCGCCGAAGCCGGGCAGTACGGCAAATCCCTCCTTCCAATCGGCGCTAACAGGCGCGCCGCTGTTGATCGGAGCTGGGCGGCCGAGTGCCAAGCGTTCCATTACGCCACCTCCAGGTCATCGCGCACGTCCATCGATTGACGATAGACGCGCCCGTTACCGGTGGTCGGCGCGACGACATGACCTTTTGCTAGCGCGAATGGATCTCGGCCGACGCCGCGGCGCGTGCAACGATGCTTCCATTTTTCGGCAGGGCTGAATGGTTCCGGCATCGGCACGTTTTCGCCAGGTCCGATAGCGTAAATTGCTACCGGCTTACCGCCAGTCGAACGCTTACGCCATCCGATGATGTGAATTGCGCCGTCTGGTCCCGGATTGGCTTTGCGCAGGTGGCCACAAACAGGAGCCATACTCAGACCGGTTCGCTTGATCAACTCCGGTGCAGTGCCAGGATGTTTCTCCAGTTCGGCCTTAATCGTTGGCCATGCATAGGCCACGCGACCGCGTGCCGTCTTCGGTCGGGAGCCAAGTTTGAGCACTTTCTTCGCGTGAGACATGATCGTGCTGTACGAGCGATCACCGAGCGCCTTGATATGGCGCTTGATGCTTTCGCCAGTAGGCCAGATGTCTCGAAGCAACTGTTCCTGCTCTGGCGTCCATGAGCTGTCCATCATCGTCCCTCCATGGCAAGCGCCAGATGCAGAATCGCCAGTGCATCGGCAGTGTCGTCCTCCTCGGCCGCAACCTTGAATCCGCGCCGGCGCGCTTCGGCGATCATCAAATCCTTCTTCGCAGCGCCGTTGCCGGTCCACGACTTCTTCACCTGTCCAACGCCGAGCGGCACGAGGCGCACGCGCTGTACGTCGCACCACGCTTCGAGGTGGGCCACAAAACCGCCGTACACGTGGGCTGCGATCGTATTCGGCTTGTCCTTCGGGCCGTGAGCTTTCACGTCCTCGTAGTAGACGGCGTGCAGTTCGCCCGCAGCGTTATAGTGGTTCGCGAGCATCGCGCGGAACTTGAGCCAACGCTGGCCGGCGCCGTCGCCCTTGCGCGCACTGAGGTTCTTCGTGCCGTAGGTCAGCACGCCACCGCGCGACAAAGCGAATCCACAGTGCGTTCCGAGATCAAGCGCAAGCACATTCACCGTCGGCTCGGCCACCACGGGCGACGGCGTGTCGAATTCGGTCACGAGGTCAGTCATCGCTGAAGCCCCTCGCCTTCGTCGGCGCCGTGCGTGGCGTTGGCACATATCCCATCGCGAGATCCGCGAATTTCGCCTGTTCGTGGATGAATGTCATGTACGCAGTGCCGAGCGCGCCATTGCGTTGCTTGCCGATGATTGCCTCAGCGACGCCCTTGTCCGGCGAGTTCTCGTGATAGACCTCGTCGCGGTACAGGAAGATGATCGTGTCGGCATCTTGCTCGATGGCGCCGGAATCGCGCAGGTCCGACATCATCGGCCGCTTGTTGGGCCGCTGTTCGAGGCCGCGATTCAGTTGCGAGAGTGCGATAACCGGCACGTCGAGCCGTTTGGCAAGTTCCTTCAGGCCGGCAGAGTAGCTGCCGATACGCAGGTCATGGCGCTCATTCGGGCCGCCCGTCATGAGCTGAAGGTAGTCGACGATGATCAGCTTCAGACCGTGCTTGCGCTTCACCGCGCGGCTACGGCTCGCGATCTCCACCAACGACAGGCCCGGCGTGTCATCGATCAGCAGATTCATCTCCGACAGAACCTGAGTCGCATGGGTGAGTTTTGGCCATTCGGAGTCGCTCATACGTGAGCCGTTGCGCAGCATCTGCAGCGCCATGTCGCCCTGCCGCGCGAGCGCGCGCTGGGTAAGTTGCGCGCCTGGCATCTCCAGCGAAAACGCGCATGCGGGCCCGTGCGTCTCCGCGACGTGCTCGCCGATCGCCATCGCAAGGGCAGTCTTTCCCATCGACGGCCGGCCGGCCAGAATGATCAGATCACCGCCGTTGATGCCACCACCTAACTTGAAGTCGAGGTCTCGCAGACCGGTTGAAATCGCCTGCGGCGCCTCTCCGTGGTATTCCTGATCGATGCGTTCGATCACCGGTGTGAGGAATTGACCGATGAACCTCGGTCCTTCAGCGCGACCTTCAGACAACGGTTCAAACTTTTCCTGAGCGAAAGTGATCAGTTCTTCGGCAGTCTTGCCGTTCCGATGGAAAACTTCGGTCTGCACTTCGTCAGCCGCCGAGATCAGCTGCCGCAGCTTCGCGCGGTCGACGACGATTTGCGCGTAGCGATTGATGTTCGCCGCCCCCGGCGTGTTGCCCGTGATGGAATTCAGGTACTTGAGGCCGCCGGTCTGATCGAGTCGCCCTGACGACGACAGGGCTTCGTGGACCGTCATCACGTCCGCCGCGCGATTCGACATGATCAGCTTCGCGAGCGCCTCGAAGATGATGCGGTGCTCGTACCGGTAGAAGTGCTCCGCGCGTAATTCGCCGATCCGGTCAATCGCTTCGTTGTCGAGCATCAATGCACCGAGTACCGACTGCTCCATCTCGATGCTATGCGGCGGCACGCGCAAGTTGTTTTCGTCGAAGGTTTCGGGCACGTTCATGCTGCCTCCCGGTGGTACTTGTTCTCGAGGATCTTCATGCGGCATTCCTTGTGAATTGGCCGCCTTTCACCTTCGTAAATCCATCGCGGCCAATGAGCCAATCGAATCCACAACGCGGCGGGACATCAACGTTCTCAGCGACCCACGGAAAATAGCGCTGCCAGAAATTGGGGTCCTTGCGGCTGAAGGTCAGAAAGTCGTCGATCAAACTCGCGCGGTCTTCGACGAACACGACCAAATCGACGTTGCCGAGCCGCTCGCCCAGTGCGGCGTTGAACGCCTCGATGACGGAAATCTGCCGGGGTGTGTAGTCCACGACCAGTTCGTCCTGCCAGCAAGCCTTGTTGAGCCACACCGAGGCGTGCTTGATGAACCGTTTGACCCTCCACTGCGGCGAGCGCTTCGCTACCTCAAGGCCAGCAAGGATCTGCTCAAACAGGTCATCGTCAGGGTTCAGCTTCGTGAACGCCTTTAGGGCATCCTGCTTGTCCGTTTTACGCGGGTAAGCAGACCAGAAAATATCGAAGCGTTCGCGAAGCGAGCGCGGGAAGGTTTTTGTCTTTTGGTGGTTGTCTTTTGAAGGGTTGTCTTTTGTGGTTACCGATTCGGTAACGGGGGGGGTTACTGATTCGGTAACCCTGGGGTTACCGATTTGGGAACCCCCTTGGGGGGTCTCTAGGGTTACTGATTCGGTAACCCCAGGCATATCCGGAATATCCGGACTAGCGGCCTCTACGGTTACCGATTCGGTAACCCCTTGGGCCTCAGGTTGATCCGCTTTTGGGGTTACTGATTCGGTAACCCCCTTCCACGTTTTGTACCGCTTGTTGATACCGAGACGATGGCCGAATTTGCCCGCTTCGCGCGTCATGATCTGACGATCGACGAGGTCGCGAACTGCGACGCTTACGTGCGCTTTTGCTATGCCAGTCATTTCAGCGATCTGAGACAAACCGATGTCATCCTCTTTCTTGTTGAAGCCATATGTCTTTCTAATCACAGCCATTGCCACGGCCCATTGGCGGGCCGTGAGCCTGGCGGCGATGAGTGCGTCGAGAATCTCGTTCGCGATGCGCGTGAAGCCGTTTTCGAGCTGCGGAGATACGTCTTCCACACTTCAGTCTCGGTTGCGTTCCAGATCGAAGGAGATGTAGTTCCGCAGATACACCAGTGCGTCTCCTGCCATCCAACGGGCCGTGTCAAGCGTTTTTGCCTCGCAAATCCGATGCAACAACTCGGAGACTTCAGCGAGCCTCGGGTTCTGAATTGGGGCGTCTCCGCGCGCCGATTTCAGTCTCAGCAGACGCTCATCAAGCATCTGAGCGGTCGCGGTAGCAGCAGCTTGGGAACGGGGTTTCAAGCGGCACTCCTGTATTTGGCGAGTTCAGCCTCAAGGCGGGCGATCTTTGCGGCCGGCGAATCGATCAACTCCGCGAGCTGGCTCTTGCGCATCTCCGCGTATTGGCTGATGGCCCAGTTCGAGCAGAGATGCTGGAGAACAAGCTCCTGGTCGGTTGTGAGATACCCCTGACCGTTCTTGACCTTCGTCAGGTGTGGCGCGCTGAAGCCGAGGTATTCGGCGATCTCACTCTCGCGGACGCGCCGGATGCGCTTATCGAGGCATAGACGGATGGCGTCCCCGTAGTCGTCGCAACTCTCGACGAGCCCCTCTTCGAGCAGCCGCGGCTTCGGTATCTCCATCAATACCGGGAGCGCCAGCTGCATCAGGTCATTGAAGTTTTTCATCACCGTTAGCCATTGTTGGCCGTTGCATTAACCATTGATGCGCTGCGAAATTAAAGGCGTCCGAAGACGCCACCTAATCGCCATGTACTACTTCGATCGCCCGCTTATCGCAGACGACTTATGCATAAAGAAGCCCAGCCCGCAGGCCGGGCAAACCACGCGCGCGGGGACGCGCGAGGAGACCACCGAGATGCAAGCCGCCATCGTGGGAGAATCAGAGCCTCTGACCTCTCCAATCCACGCACAACGGGGCTCGCATGACCGAAAAAATCGAATACCTCACCCGGCGGATCGAGCAATTGGAAAACGAGAGTCGCGTGCTCGATTTCGTTCTGACCATGCTCATCGGCTATCTCGACGGCGCTCAGGTTCTGAGCGCTCAGGATTTCGTGAATCATCTGGAGACGATGCGGCAGTCGCATCGCTTGCTAAAACGGCGCCCTCTGCTAAGCGAGGAGTGCGACGAACTCCTGCAAGGCTTTCTCGGAGTTCTTGTAGGCATTCCCGGACGGTCTCGCGATACCGATCTTCCCCCGGTGTAGCCGTGTCGCCATCGCGTCGGCGACGGCGCGCCCTGATGCGTTCAATGTCGAAACGCGCCATATCACTCCCCCTCACCAGCAACGTCACCGACTGGCGGCTGCGTATCGTCGGAGGATTTCGCGCGATCGATGAGGTCAGACAAGAAAAGCTCTGGGTGCTTGACCTTTACGTCAGCCGGAATGCCGCGAAACTTCCAGTTGTGAACGCGTTGTGCGCCCCCCTTTTCGGGATAGCCAAGAAGCCTGGCGACTTCCGATGCGCCGCCAAGGCGCTCGATCATCTGCCAGTCCGGGTGCGGAGTAGGGTCGTTGGTGTCCATATCCCCCATTAAACACCATGTTTAGCCATTAAGCAAACACGGCGTGTATCAACAAAGCGTTTACTCGCGAGAGAATCGCAGCATGGAAAAAACGATGCATGAGTCGGCGCGCCGTCTTTTTGAGGCGGCGAGAAAGGTGCGCCCGGAAATCGAGGGCCCTGCCGATCTGGCACGCGCACTCAATCAGAGCGAGCAGGTGATCAACAACTGGTCACGCAGGAAAACGGGTGTCTCGAAGGAGGGAAGACTGCTTGCCCAGAAATTGCTCGGGGTCAGTGCTACATGGATCGAAGATGGGACCGGATCAATGTTGGCGGCCGAAGGGCATATTTCGGGTCAACATGGTGTGTCGGACAAAGGTCAACGAGACGATCTGATCTCCCGTTTGCTGCCCGCCGAGAAGGGTAACGTCGTGGCTTGGGAGCGGCCAGAAGATCTCGAGCCCGATGAAAACCGGGTATGGATCGACCGCTACGACTATCATTTTTCGGCGGGGACGGGGTTGATCCAATGGGAAATCAGGCAGAAGAAGGCCCTGCCGTTCGATATAGGGTTCTTCAAGTCACTCGGCTCGAAGCCTAAAGATTGCAAGTTGCTTACCGTGCGAGGCGACAGCATGGAGCCATTTCTGTTTAATCGCGACATGATGATGGTCGATTCGAGCAGGGTGAATGTGCGCGACGGGCAGGTATATGCGATCTATTTCGAGGATGAGCCCTTGGTGAAGCAGATATTCAAGCAGGTTGGCGGCGGCATCGTGCTGCACTCATACAACGCCAAGTATCCCGACCGCTTGGTACCGCCGGCAAGCATGGAGCTGATCAAGATCATCGGCGAGGTGATCTATCGGTCTGGCTCGGCAATGGCCGGCGGAAATTAACCGTGGACCGATGGCCGAAGGATACAAGTCGACTGTCTTTACGAAGGCGCTGCGGTAGCATGCCCGGCTCGTCAGATGTTGGATAAAACGACGGCGTCGGATGCTTCTAGTGCCCCGTCGTTGGTATCGAGTAGGGGCTCCTGCTCCGCGATGCCACCTGGCGTGCGCATGCATGTGATCTCGTCAAGCCACGGTGCCACACAATTCAAGTTCTCGAATTTCCCCAGTGCGGAGTCATGTGAATAACGGTAAACACCGTCGCTAACTGACGTTCCTCTCGTCCGTCTGAAGCCCGCCATGAGCGGGCTTTTTTTCGTCCCGGCATTCCTGCCTAAACAAAAAAATAAACATGGTGTTTGACTTCTTCATAAACGTGGTGTTTAATGAAGTCCAGAGCAGCACACAACACCGCGCGGGAGCGAGCCATGTCAAAGCTGAAAGTCCGGCCCAACGATTTCGCCATGTGGCTGGGCGCGCGCCTGCTCGCTGAATCGAACATCGACGGGGAGCAACCGTGCAACGCGCCCGAAACGACAATGACCTCCTCCGCGCCGCGCGGCCCGCGCTCGTTCGCGTCCGGATTGCGGTTTGCCTTGGTGTCGTCGCATGCGGGCTCGCGTACGGCTGGCTCTTCGCGCAATAGCTGACCGCCATGAAGCACTTCGAATCTAGGCGGCACTGGGAAATCGTTCTCCTCGCCACGAAGATGCTCGAGCTCGTATGCGTGAACCCGTGCGAGCCGAATCCGCTTCGCCGTGTCTGGAAGATCGCTCGAGAAACGGATTACTCGCGCATTTGCCTTCAGTAGCTGGAGGGCCCCATGCATCCGATCCTGTACGTAATCGCGGCATTTGGCCTTGTGTTTTCTTGGGCACTCGGTTGGGCCTGCGGTCGATCGACTGCACCGAATGCTCGATCAAGGATCGGTGACTGAGTTTTCGCATGCCGGACGTAGTGACGAACGTCGCGAAATCGAAACGGTTAGCGCCCTTCGGCAAGGCGGCATTCCAATCCACCCGAGAGGCAGACGACATGAACACCGCAACGCCCCTGCAGATCGACCTGAAGGAAGTCGAATCTTCGCAGATCCACTCGATCGGCTACGACGCTGCATCGAAGACGCTCGCTATCCGCTTCCGCAACCGTTCGACCGGTGCGCCGACGACGCTCTACCACTACGCGAACGTCACGCCGGAGGACTTCGTCGCGTTCGACGAAGCCGAGTCGAAGGGCTCGCACTTCGGCAAGCACATCAAGCCGTACGACGTGAAGTTCCCGTTCCAGAAGATCAACGAGAGCGCTACGGCATGAGCCGGCGTGCCGGCGCGGCCGGCACCTTCAGTGAATGGTTTTGTGCGGCGTGGAAAGACGGAGACACGCGCGGAAGGGAACCCCTCTGCGGGGCCTGAGTTGAGAGCCGGTAACGATCCGCGAGAACGCGGGGGACCCGGAGCCGCGGCAGGACAACTCTGCCAGAAGCCGGGTAGCGTCCGGCCACAGAACCATTCACTGAGGGCAAGTTCCCTGTTTAGTTTGGAGTACGTGATGGACGATTCGAATTCGAGCGAACAAAAATCAAGGCCGGCAGCCGGCTCGTGGCATGCCGAGTATTGGAGTTGCCATGCCAAGACTACCGTTCTCACGATCGATCCTACCGCAAATGTCACTGGGAAGCGTGTTATCGCCGAGTGCGACACCGAAGAAGACGCACGCCTCATCGCTGCTGCGCCGGATCTTCTCGCACTGCTCATCGAGCTTGTCGACATCGAGGGTCCGCTCCCCGGTAATGCCCAATGGAACGGGAAGGTCCGTGATGCTATCGCCATGGCAACGGGTGAATGATGGCCATCCCAACCAACAGGCACCTGGAATACGTGTCCGCGCTCTATGGCGTGCTCGTCGGCGCCAGTGCGACCCTAATCGCGGTTCTCAGCCTGTACGTCTATTTCGGAGCACCCACATGTCCCTGATCAATATCGATCTTCGCCACGTGCGCACTGGAGTGCGACTGACGCACGCGGAAATTGCCGAGGCCGCATACCTGGCGCTTTGCATCCGGACTGCGAACCGCCAGCGCGCCGCAAAAGAAGCGCTGAACCGGCGAGGCATCACGCCGCGCACTCCCATCGGCACCGGTTACGTGCCGCCGGCCGTCGCACGCGTCTTCACCCATTCGAACGTGCGGGGACTGGCGTGATGCGCCGATTCGCAAAGTGGGCGGACCGCAACCCGCTTCTGGCCGTCTGGCTCGGGCTGATCGCATGCCTCGCGCTGGTGCTTTTCGCGCACGCAATGCTCGACACAGTTCCACAGTCGTCGCGCGTTTCCGTATCCACGTCCAGCGCTACCTGAATCACCATGGAACAAGTGATGAACTCCGCCACGTTCGCCGACGTCGTCGACGTCGAAGCTGCCGAAGCTCCCGCAGTATCGGTACCGGCGCTGAATGCCAGCCGCACTGCGATTGCTGTCGCCACGCCGGCCGATTTACTCCGAATCGCAGTCGAGAACGGTGCCGATCTCGATCGCCTCGAAAAGTTGATGCAACTGCAGGAGCGCTGGGAAGCGCACGAGGCACGCAAGGCGTTCGTTACGGCCATGGCTGCCTTCAAGCGCGAACCGATCGAAATCTACAAGCGCAAGCAGGTCGGCTACAAGACGAAGGAAGGTGACTTCGTCGGCTACAAGCACGCTGAACTGTCGGACGTGACAGACGCGATTGCGCCAGTCATGGCGCGGCACGGCCTCAGCTTCGACTGGGATATCCACCAGGCAAGCGGCTCGATTACCGTCGACTGCATCGTCACGCATGTGCTCGGCCATTCGAAGAAAGTCACGATGACCGGCGCGCCCGACACCAGCGGGAAGAAGAACCTGATCCAGCAGGCGGCGAGCACGATCACCTATCTCCAGCGCTACACGCTGCTCGCGGTGACCGGGATGTCAACGAAGGATGAGGACGACGACGGCGCCGGCGGTGCCGATGAGCAGTCGGAAGATACCGCGCAGGCACAACGTGCCAACGAGCGCCCGGCCGCGCGCGCAGCGCAGTCTCAATCCGCCCCCTATGACCAGAAAAAATTCGACGCGAACAAGGACCAGTGGCGCGAATTCGTGAAGTCCGGCCGCAAGACGCCGGCGCAAATGATCAAGTTCATCGAATCGAAGGGCGCGAAGCTCACGGAAGATCAGCAATTGACGATTGATAGCTGGGCGCACGAGGACTGAGATGGCGAAGACTTCTCGACACGCTGGGGTCTCGTGGAACACCGCTATGTCCAAATGGGCCGCGCAAGTTCGCTTCAGGCGGGATCTTCACCACTTGGGATTCTTCGAGAATGAAGAAGAGGCTCATCGGGTTGTAGTCCGCTTCAAGGTAGACAACAAGATCGTCAAGGCGGATGGCTCGCGGCCTAGCGTTCTTGAGGCTTTCCGATACGACGACGGCCGTCTTGTCTGCCAATACAACCTGATGAAGCACTCCGTTGGCGACATTGTCGGGTATGTCGAGCCTGAGACCGGCTATGTGCAGATCGGGTACGGATCGCAGTCATACCGAGCCCATCGCCTTGTGTGGCAAATGATGGTCGGTCCGATTCCAGCCGGCAATGAGATTGACCATATCAATGGGGACAAGGCCGACAACCGAATTGAGAACTTGCGCATCGTGTCGCGGGCAGAGAACGCAAAGAATCTCAGTTTGCAGACTCGGAACAAGACGGGCGTTCCCGGGGTTGCTTTCATCAACAACCATTACCGGGTGACGATCGGATCGGAATATCTCGGCTACTTCGATTCTCTCGACGAAGCGGTCCAGATTCGCAAATCCGCCGAAGCCAGACTCGGCTATCACGCAAACCATGGACGGACGAAATGATTGAACGCATCACCCACGACCTTGTTCAGGGGTCTCCCGAATGGATGGAGTTCCGCCTGAAACACTTCGGCGCGAGCGAAGCCGCAGCAATGCTTGGCCTCTCGACGAAGGTCAAGCGCAACGAACTGCTGCACATGAAGTACACCGGCACGCCGAAGGAGTTCAGCGATTGGGTGCAGGAGCACATCCTCGACAAGGGGCACGAAGTCGAAGCTCTCGCGCGTCCGATCGTGGAAGAGATGCTCGGCGAGGACCTCTATCCGATGGTCTTTTCCCTCGGCCGGATGTCTGCGTCGTGCGACGGCCTGACGATGATTGAGGACACCGCCTGGGAAAACAAGCAGTTCAACCAGAGCCTGTACGCGTCGATCGAGAACGGCGTACTGCCGGAAGAGCACATGCCGCAGGCGCAACAGGTGCTGTTCGTGACCGGCGCCAAGCGACTGATCTTCACGTGCTCGGACGGCACCGAATCCGGCACGGTCTGGATGGAAGTGCTTCCGGACGCGATGTGGTTCGATCGCCTGTGTGCCGGCTGGGCACAGTTCGAAAAGGATCTCGCGACCTACGAACCGCGTGAGATTAAAGAGAAGCCGCAGGCAGAAGCGATCATGGGCCTGCCGACACTTGCCGTCCAGATCAAGGGCGAAGTGGTCGCGAGCAACCTGCCGCGCTTCCGTGCGGCGGCCGAGACGTTCATCGCGAACATCAAAACCGACCTCCAGACCGACGAGGATTTCGCGAACGCCGAAGAGACGGTGAAGTTCTGCGAAAAAGCCGAAAAGGAACTGGAGGTCGCGAAGAACGCTGCGATCGCTCAGACAGCCAGCATCGACGATCTGATGCGCACCCTCGACCATATCAAGGCGCAGTTGCGAGACAAGCGCCTTGGCCTCGACAAGTTGGTCAAGAAGCGGAAGGACGAGATCAAGACCGAGATCGTGCAGGACGGCCGTAAGGCGTACGCGGCGCACGTCGACGCACTGAACGCGGAACTCGGTGCCGTGAAGCTCGACATCGCCGCGCCGGACTTCATCACTGCGGCCAAGAACAAGCGCACGCTCGCGAGCCTGCACGAGGCGATCGACACCGCAGTTGCGAACGGCAAAATCGCCGCCGATGCCGCCGCGAAGGACCTGCGCGCGAAACTGCAATGGTTCGCCGCGCACGATGAGCACGCGTTCCTGTTCCGCGATCTGCAAACGCTTATCCAAAAGCCAGCCGACGATTTCCAACTCGTCGTGACGTCGCGCATCGCCGAGCACAAGCGGCAAGAGGCCGAGAAAGAAGATCGTCGCAAAGCCGCCGAAGCAGCGGAAGCACAACGCGTAGCTGCCGCCGCCGAAGCGGCAAAGCAGGTACAGGCGGAAGCCCCGGCCGTCGAGACGTCCAGCAAGCCCGCAGAAGAGTCGGTGGCCGCCACGCTCGCCCCGACCGCCCGCGACGGCGCAAAGGCTGCCAGCGCTCCCGCGCGCCGCATTCCGCGCCCGACTGCCGCAGACATCCTCGACGTCCTCGCCGAGCACTACGGCGCGACGCTGCAACAGGTCGCCGCCCTCCTGTCGACGATGGACTTCAAGGCCGAACTCGCGCGCTTCGAAGCGACCGCCTAAACCCCCTTCACACAAGGAATCTGCGTCATGTCCGAGTTTCGATTCTTCAAAATCAAGATGAAGGTCACCAGCGTGAATGTTCGACAGGAGTTGCACGGCGACGAGCATCGCCTCGCGATGGACATCGGTCTGGAGTTCAACCAGTCGAACCGCTCGCTCGACAAACTCGACGGCCGGCTCGTCCAGACCTTCTACTGGAAGAATCCGGCCGGCGCGCAGCAGGAAGACCTCGAAGGCGTCGAGCGCGTCACCGATTACCCGAATCTCCGCTTCGAGCACCTCGCGATGCCGGTGAAGTGGCTGGAGGAGTTCTCCGAGGGTGCGTTCCGTATCCACCACGGTGACGATGGCGCGAACGACATCGTTATGCGCGACGTCGACATCAACAACATCCGCTTCTCGGCGAAGGAAGGCGGCACTACGACGTACAGTGTGCGCATCCAGTGTCATCCCGATGAAGCGGATGTGGCGCGCGTCTGCACGGTTCTCCAGAGCGAGGTCACCGGCACGATCGATTCCGATCCCGACGATGAAGAGCCGGATACGGCGCCGCTAACGGCTAAAGAGCCGACGAAGTCCAACGCGCCGAGACGGGGCAAGAAGAGCCAGCAGGACGCCTTCGACGCTCAGCGAGTGCAGGACATCAAGAACGCGATGACGTCCCTCGACGCGTCGCAATGACCGAACGCTCTGCCGCCAGCCACGGTGTAGCGGGATGCCCCCTCCCGTACGGATCCCGGTAAGCGCTGAGCGGTAGAGCCTCATTCAAGAACGAGTGAACCTATGACCACGCAAGACGCTATCTGGAAAGCGCTGACGCGGCTCGAACACGCCGATCTGTCCAGCGTCGACCGCGAACTGCTCCGACCTGCGTTCGCCGCCATGCACGGCGCTCAGGCCATCCGTATCCCCGATCGCGTCGTCGCGCGCATCCGGCATCTGGATGCGACGCAGCCGCGCGAGTGAGAAGTCCCGTGGCGCAGCTGCCCGAGGCTGCGTCGCGTGTGTTTGGCCGCGCCTGTATGGGCGGTCCTTTTTCGCAGTCCTTTTGGAGATTGAAATGCAAAACCAGTTTCGCCAAGGTGATGTCCTCATCGAGCGCGTCGACGCGCTGCCCGATGCGCCGCTGACTGAAGTTCTCGCCGATGGCCGCGTCGTGCTGGCATATGGTGAAGTTACCGGCCACGCGCACGCGATCTATCCGGAAGCGGGTGTGCTGCCCGCAAAGCTGTGGGATGCGGACGCCGAACGCTTCCTGCAAGTGATGGAGCGCACGTCGATCCGGCACGAAGAGCATGGCGCGATCCCGCTCGAGCCCGGCATCTACCGTGTCTCCAAGTTCGGTGCAGGCACGCAGCGCGAATACAGCCCCGAGGAAATCCGCAGCGTCGCCGACTGATCGGCGCTCGACCCGACACCCCACCACCACGAGGCAATCATGTCCAAAATCGAAAAATTGACCGATGCACAGCGCGCGCGGTTCGGCGAATGGGTCGAGCGGTACATCCAGATCGGCCTGAGCACGGAACCGGCCGATTTCGACCGTGCGAACGCTGCGGCGCTGCGTGCGTACGAAAACGTCAACCTCAAAAAACCGATGATCGTCCTGCGTGTCGGTTCGCCATATGCGTGCGCGGTTGGCGGCGCGCTGGCTTTCTGGATGCTGCAGCAGTTGAAGTCGGCGAAGCCGACGAGCGTGGCTCAGGTCGGGGATCAGGTCGGGGATCAGGTCCGGGCTCAGGTCGGGGATCAGGTCGGGGATCAGGTCGGGGCTCAGGTCGGGGATCAGGTCGGGGATCAGGTCGGGGCTCAGGTCGGGGATCAGGTCGGGGCTCAGGTCTGGGATCAGGTCGGGGATCAGGTCGGGGCTCAGGTCCGGGCTCAGGTCCGGGCTCAGGTCCGGGATCAGGTCGGGGCTCAGGTCCGGGCTCAGGTCCGGGATCAGGTCGGGGCTCAGGTCTGGGATCAGGTCCGGGCTCAGGTCCGGGCTCAGGTCCGGGATCAGGTCGGGGCTCAGGTCTGGGATCAGGTCGGGGCTCAGGTCGGGGATCAGGTCGGGGATCAGGTCTGGGCTCAGGTCGGGGATCAGGTCCGGGCTCAGGTCCGGGCTCAGGTCGGGGATCAGGTCGGGGCTCAGGTCTGGGATCAGGTCGGGGCTCAGGTCGGGGATCAGGTCGGGGATCAGGTCCGGGATCAGGTCTGGGATCAGGTCGGGGCTCAGGTCTGGGATCAGGTCGGGGATCAGGTCTGGGCTCAGGTCGGGGATCAGGTCTGGGCTCAGGTCCGGGATCAGGTCGGGGCGCTCGCGCGCGATGGCCTCTACAACCAGTTCGGCGGCTCGATTTACGACGCCGAGTGGTGCGCCTTCGTCACGTTCATGCGCGACGTCGTCGGCGTGAAGGTTGATGCGAAGTTCAACGTCCACGACGAGCTGCACAAATCCTGTGGCTGGGTGTGGTGGCACCAGAACATCCTCGCGATCTCCGACCGGCCGGCCGTCATCAATCGTGATGCGCGAGGTCGCCTTCATTGCGAGAGCGGCCCGTCGATCGCCTATCGGGACGACTGGAAGCTCTACCACGTGCACGGCGTGCTGGTGCCAGCCGACATCATCGAGGATCCGACTTCAATCACCGTCCAGCGTATCGAAGCCGAAACGAACGCCGAAGTGCGGCGCGTGATGATCGAGCGGTACGACACGGCGCGCTACCTGCTCGACTCCGGTGCGCGCCAGCTGCAACGCGACGACTACGGCGTGCTGTACCGGAAGGAATTACCCGATGATGAGCCGCTCGTGATGGTGCGCGTGCTCAATAGCACGCCGGAGCCCGATGGCGAACTCACGCGCGAACAGGCGGCCGAGGCGTTCGGCGAAGCGGCGGTGCAATCGCGACTCGACACGATGCGCACGATCGGCATGCGCATCGACGTTGAGCCGCGGTTCAAAACGTATTTCCTTCGCGTGCCGCCCGATACGCGTAGTGCGCACGCCGGCGTTGCGTGGAGCTTCGGTAAGACGCCGGAGACCTATCGCCCGGTCATCGAGAGCTGATCATGTCGAAGTTCGGGGAATGGAAACACGACGATCTGTCTCATGATCTTGCCGCCCACCTGCGCGGCATGACTGATCGCCGCGTCTGGGTCGATATGCAACTGGGGCCGGTCGGCAGCACACGGCCCGATGTGTACACGATACCGTGCAGCTTCACGCGTTTTACGCCGCTCGCATACGAGTGCAAGGTGTCGCGCTCCGACTTCCTGCAGGACGTCACGAAGGGCAAGTATCTCGACTATCTGCAGTTCGCGAGCGGCGTGATATTCGCGGCGCCCGCGAACATTCTCCGAAAAGACGACATTCCACGCGGCGCTGGTTTGATGGTTCGGCATGCAGACCGCTGGAATGTGATCAAGGCTCCGACGCTGGCGAAATGCCCAGAGTTGCCGCGACAACTTTGGCTGAAGTTGCTGATGGACGGCGAGCGGCGCGACCATGAACGCGAGGCATACATGCTGAATGCGGGTCGGCGTGATCTGAACGAATGGGCTGCGGCGGCCAAACTGCGAGAGAAGTTTGGCGACGTAGTAGCCGCCGCAGTTCAGGATCACCTCAATCGCACCACAAATCGCCTCTCCACGCTTCGCGCGCAATACGACGCGGAGATCGAGCGTATGGAGCGCCGCATTCGCGACGTCCAGGCGCGGCGCGATACCGAGTTGAAATCGCTCGACAGCATCGCCAGTCAGTCGATTGCGAAACTCGCTGCTGTGGTGGGTGCCGACGCGAATCCCGAAAACACCTACGACATGCGCGAACGCCTCAACGCCATGATCGCACTCGCACAGGCTGATACGACTGTGCGCGAGTTGCGCAGCATTGTTCGATCGATGGCTGGCGCATTTCGGCGTTTCGCGGAACTCGAATCGGCATTTGATGAGCATGCCGACGAAGAGGTGCTGTGATGCAGGTCGCGAACTCCTATTTCGGGCTGCTACGGCAGGCGAGCGCCAGCCATCACGACCGCGCGATGCTCGCGAACGTCGTGCGCGACCGCGGCCGCGCTGTCGATGCGGCGTTCACGAAGACCTATCGAGGTAGCGCGTGACGGCTTATTACAACGAGATCGACCCGTACTGCGCACAGTGGCTGCGCAGCCTGATCGCCGCCGGTCATATCAATGGCGGCGACGTTGACGAAAGGAGCATTGAAATGCCAGCACCGAGGAAGGATTACACAAGAGCGGTTGACCTTTATAAAGCCGGTCTTTCGCTTGCCGACGTAGCCGAACAGTTTTCGGTGACTCGTCAGGCGATGCACAAGATCCTCGCGCGCCGCGGCGTTGAAATGCGACAGCCTAATCTGCAGCCGGTAGTTGAATGGCGTGGACGAAAGTTTACGCGTCGAGAAAACGGCTATTACGCAGAAACAACTGGTGATCGCGAATATCTGCATCGTGCGATGTGGACTGAAGCGCACGGCCCGATTCCAGAAGGTTATGAGGTTCATCACAGGAATGGCGACAAGGAAATCAACGAGCTTGGAAATTTCGAGTTGCTCAGCAGCGTAGAGCATGGGAAAGCGCACGGTTTCGCTGGAAATCAATACGTTCCGTCAACAGGCAAGAGGCCGGTTAAATGCGAGCTTTCTACAACGAAATAGACGCGTACTGTTGCGACTGGCTGAGTAATTTGATGGATGCCGGACATATCACTCCAGGCGTCATTTGCGATAAATCTATTGAGGACGTGTTTCCAGATGAGCTACGAGGATTCGACCGCTGTCACTTCTTCGCCGGGATCGGCGTTTGGGACTACGCGCTCAACCTGGCCGGATGGGGAGAGAGACCTGTTTGGACCGGTAGTGCGCCGTGCCAACCTTTCAGCGCGGCAGGCAAAGGACTTGGGTTTGCTGACGAGCGGCACCTTTGGCCGGCGTGGCACCACCTCATCAGCGAGTGCCGCCCTCCAGTTATCTTTGGCGAGCAGGTTGCGAGCAAAGACGTCGATCCTTGGATCGACCTTGTTTTCGATGACCTGGAAGCCATGGAATACGCCTGCGCAGCGAACCCTTTCCCGTCTGCGGGCCTCGGTGCGCCGCACATCCGAGACCGTACTTTCTTCGTGGCCCACGCCCACGATGCGCGATCACAAGGACGGCACGGAGTGCGCGAACGTTCCATTGAACGCATTGCTCGGACGAGTGGTGTGGCTGGCATCGTGGCCGACGCCTCAATCACGGGAAGGGGACGGCCGCGGCGCGACGCCACAAACAGCGCTGAAACGGTTCGCCAAGGGCAAGCGCAATCTGGACGATGCGGCACAACTAGCGGCGTGGCAAACGCCAACGTCGATCGACAGCCGGCGCGGGGATTATCAGTACGACCAAGGGCGGAAAGACAGGATGCGCTTCTCGAATCAGGGCGTAATGCGGACCGCCTTCCCGGCCCGACTAACGGCTTCTGGCGAGTTGCTGATTGGCTCCTCTGCCGGGATGGAAAGTGGCGGCCAGTTGAACCCGGCACATTCCCGCTGGCTCATGGGGCTCCCGCCCGAGTGGGACGACTGCGCGCCTACGGCAACGCCATCAACGCGGAAGCGGCGGCAGCGTTCATCGCAGCAGCCGACGAAGCCCTGACCGCCTGACTACCGCATAGAGGAACCACCATGGACAAGAAATACGGCGGCTACACCGCCGCAGAACTGCGCGAGTTCATCGAGCACAGCGAGAACAACGGCGAGGGCATCGACGCGATCACCGGAGACGACGACTGCACGAGCGCGACGGTCATCCGTGACCTGCTCAAGGAAGTTGATACCCTGCGCGAGGCCGCGAAAGGCGCTGCGGTAATCGCCAACACGGCCGGTGCGGAAATCCGCGATCTACGCGCCGCGCTCTCCGCTCCCGCAGAGGCGACGCAAGCTGTAGCGGCGACGGAAGGCTGGAAGCAAGGCGTTGAGGCTGTGGCGAAGTTGCTCGACAAAAAGGCCGACGACTACGCGCAGCAGTACGGCCACGACGACATGGGATCGCTGTCGTTCGGTTCCGGCGCGCACGCCGCCGCAAAGCGCGACTACCATTGGTCGCTGATCGAACTGGCCGAGGAAGTGCGCGCCATGCTCGCCGCCGCTCCGCAGGCTCCAGTAGCAGATGCTGCGCGGGCCGAGCCGGTCTGTGATTGCGGCGTTCAATGTCGCGATTACGGGCAGAACACTTGCCGCTATCACACGGAAGACGTGCCGCGCGCGGTCAACGCCCCCGCCTGCTGCGCCGGAGCGTCGGGCGCCGAACGCGCAGCGCTAAAGCGCGCGATGGATTTGCTCGACGCAAAGCTCGGCGATACAGACCCGAACATTGAAGGGATGACGCAGGAAGAAGTCGAAAATACGTATCCTGTCCTCGCTGCAATGCAACTCCTATCGAGGCTGTATACCGCAGCCCATCCCGTCGCCGACGCTGCGGTAGCGCCGTCGATGGCGAAGGACGACGATTTCGTGCTGGTCGAGCGCAGCCTCTTGGGGGCGGCCTGTTCGGCAATCGACAAGAAGCGCGATGCGCCCGTTGTGCTCGCCAAGCTCCGACAAGTTGCCATGTCGCATGCCGCCCCTTCGCCTACCGTCGCAGCAGATGCGGCAGCGCATAGCCTGACCGTAGAGGACGTGGAGCGCCAATATCGGGACGGTGTACATATCGGTAGCGGCCTGCCGCGCGCGACGTGCCCCTGTGGTTTCTGCATGACGCATCGACACGGCTTCAATCAGGGTGACTCCGCCCCTACGGCCCCCCACGCCGCCGATACAGGAGCGTCAAGCAGCGTGGAAAGGCTTTTCGCCATCCAGCGCGGATTTGCTGCGCTCGCAGATGCTGCCGCGCAGCCCGACGAGCGCGCGGCGTTCGAGCAGTTGAATGGGCGGTGGCAGTCGATGACGCCGTTCGATGTGTTCTGCGCTGGCTGGCAAGCCCGCGCCACCGCACCGCAAGCCACGGTGATGGGCAATGGATGCAAGCCCGGGGGTTGCAGCGCCATCGGGTGTGATGGCGGCCACTACTGCTTTCCGCGCGCAGCAGTAGCGCAAGCCGGTGCGACTCAGTGGGCCGCGCTCACAGACGAGGATCGGCAGGCTGCGTTCGAATCGCTTCCCGACATGCTCGAAGGTTTCATGAAGAAGTGGGGATGGCTGAACTTCGCAAAGGAGATCGAGCGGCGATGCAGGGCGAAAAATGCTCGTCCGGCAGAACTGACAAGAAGTGTGACGCTGACGAAAGAGCAACTTCGGGCCATCCACGATTGCGCCGACCGGCTCGAAGGCTGCATTTCCTACGGACAGAGCAGTTTCGATTCTCCGCCGGAGCCGCAGAGCCAATGGGACTATGAGTCCATGCAGGTTGTGATGGAGGTGCGCACCATTCTCGCCGCCCATCCCTCTACCGGAGAGGGTGAGCCGCGAGAGAACGTCCAGCACCCCGAGTCCGAGCCGCGCCAGCCCTACGAATGGCGCGACACCGGGCCGCTCGAAACGGGAGGCGACCATGCCGATCAAGCCTGAGAACCGTGGCCGCTATCCGGCGAACTGGGGCGAGATCCGGGCACGCATCCTCGCGCGAGCCGGAAACTGCTGCGAGCAGTGCCGCGTCGCCAATGGTGACCTGATCGTCCGCGGCATCGACAAAGACGCCGGCACCTTCCAGCGCTTCGAGGGCGACGGTGAAGTCTATGCGGCCGACGACGGCCGGCTGCTCGGACGTTGCAGGGCATCCGAATACTGCGGCAACCGCTGGACGCGCGTCGTGCTGACGATCGCCCATCTCGACCACGTACCCGAGCACTGTGACGACGGCAATCTGAAGGCGTTATGCCAGCGGTGCCATCTCGCATACGACGCCGAGCACCACGCTGCCACTGCGCGTGAGACGCGTCGGTCGCGCAAGGCTATCGGCGACCTGTTCGCAGGGCCGCTCGAAACAGGAGAGGCGGGATGACCCGACAACTGAAAGAAGCGCTTCCCGACGGCGAATACTGGGCCACATGCCGCGAGCGGAACGAAATCGCCGCGGCCCTGAACGGACACAGCAAAGTCTTTCCGCAGGCACGTGTGATCGTCAAAGACGGTTGGGCGAGCTTCTATCGCGATGGCGTTGAAGTGTGGGCATGCAATCCGGTGTATGCGAAGTCGAACTTCATCATTCAGGCGTAGAAAGACCATGACTGACAAAGAAATCGATGCAGTGGTTGCGGCTCTCCGAAATATGGCAGAACAATCGCAACGTCTAACGCAAACCGATGTGCACGTTGTCGGAAGCGTCGAACTGAAGGCGATCGACGCTATCGCTGCGCTGCGCGCTCGAATCACCGATCTTCAGCAGGATGCGGCGCGGTATCGCGTTTTGCGAAAACCCGGCGCTCCTGAAAACGGAACTGTTTTCGCATGCGTCTACGTCCATGCGCCCGGAACAATTCCGAGTCAGAAGGTCGTGGTGAATGAGGAACTTGATCGCGCGTGCGATGCCGCCATCGACGCCATCGGAGCAAAGTAGCATGAGCACCCGCACCCTTCTAGAAATCAATCACGACTTCCTGCACAACCTGCGACGGCATCCCGAGATTCTTGGAGAAATCATGGCCGAGTTGGTCGGGAGCGTACATGGTGCGGCGCTCAACGAGGCGAATAGCCGTGGCCATGCGCTTGACCTCGGACACGGCGTGCGGCTCGTGTTGCAGCGGCACCACTCAAATGACGCGAGCGTCAAGACAGAATACGCCGAGGTGAGACTGTGAACGAATCCCCCATCCTCTTCAGCGGACCGATGATCCGCGCGATCCTCGACGGCCGCAAGACGCAGACGCGCCGCGTCGAACTGAATGCGGCGCTTGCCGCGGCTGAACGGGAGCTAACGCCATGAAAGCCATTCGCATCAAGCAGGTGATCGAGAAAGTCAGCCTGAGTCAGTCGACGATCTACAAGATGATCGCCGAGGGCGGCTTTCCGAAACCCTTCCAGCTCGCGCCGAACCGGGTGGGCTGGCTCGAGGAGGATATCGACGCGTGGCTGGCGGTCAAGGCCGGACGGAAGGCGGAATCGGAGGATTTGCGGGTCGCAGAATCGGCGCCGGCATAAACAGGGGTGAGAACTGGGGTCGGCCGCAAATCCGCGTGGGGGATTCAAACCCAGCAAGGCTTTGCGGCCTGCGTCGGTCGTCCCGTCTCTCCGCCAGAAAAAAGAAGTCCCGCAAGCTTGTCGCTTCGCGGGACTTTTCATTTTCAGGCAAGCCGCGTACCCCTCACGGATGCCGAATATAATCCACCAGCGCGACCATATACCGGTCCGGCTTCCGGTCCGCGAGACTCACCGCGATCGCCGCCAGGAACCCCGCCGGCACCCCGAACACGCCTGAACTGATCGGCTCGATCCCGAACCACCGCCGCCCTTCGAACCCGGTCAACTGCGTGAAGAACGGATACGTCGAAACGATGTAGTACACGCAGACTCCCAGCCCCGCGACCATCCCCGCCACCGCGCCGAGCCGCGTCGTGCGCTTCCAGAACACGCCGAGCACCAGCACCGGAAACAGGCTCGACGCCGCCAGCGAAAACGCCGCGCCGACCAGGAACAGGATGTTCCCCGCGTTCAGCGACGCCACCCACGACGCGAACAGCGCAACCCCGAGCAGCAGGATCTTCGAGATCGTCACGCGCCGCTGGCTCGACGCCTTCGGATCGACCATGTGGTAATACACGTCGTGCGACAGCACGTTCGAGATCGTCAGCAGCAGTCCGTCCGCGGTCGACAGCGCCGCCGCCAGCGCCCCCGACGCAATCAGCCCCGACATCACGTACGGCAGCCCGGCAATCTCCGGCGCGGCGAGCACGACCATGTCCGGCTGCATCTGGATGTCGCTCCAGCGCACGAGGCCGTCGCCGTTCACGTCCGCGATGCTGATCAGGTACGGCTCGATGCGCCGCCACTGCATCACCCAGTGCGGCAGGTCGTCGAACCGCTGGCCGACGAGATGCGCAAGGATCTCGTACTTCATCAGCACCGCGAGCACCGGCACGGTCAGATAAAACAGCGCGACGAAAAACAGCGTCCACCCGACGGAGCGCCGCGCGGACGCCACCGATGTCGTCGTGTTGTAGCGCGTCAGGATGTGCGGCAGGCTCGCGGTGCCGAGCGACAGGCACAGCAGCAGCGACAGGAAGTTGCGCAGGTGGATGCGCCGCGCGTCCGCGCTGTCGTCCGGAAACGGCTCGTGCATCGGCACGGGCGGCGACGCGCGTTCGAGCAGGTCGTCGCGCTGCTGCGTCCACGCGGCCCGCGCGGCTTCGGCGTCGCGCGGAAAGGCGGCCAGTTGCCGCTCGACGGAATCGATGTCGCGCAGCGGCCCGTTGCGCCGTCTCAGGTCCACGAGCGTATCGGCAAGCCGCGTCTTCTCTTCGACATACGACTGCGGCAGCGTATCGAGCTTCGTCTGCCACGCGGCCGCGCGGCGCCGGTAGGCGTCGCGCACGTCGTGTTCGGCGGGCGCGTCGCGCACGGTGCGCTCCAGCGTCTCGACCCGCTGCATCAGATGCCCGTAGTTCAGTTGCGGCAGCCAGCCCAAACCGTCGCGATGCGCGATCAGCGACACAGGGATCAGCATCGCGGCGATCAGGATGATGTACTGCGCGACCTGGGTCCACGTGACCGCGCGCATCCCGCCGAGGAACGAGCACACGAGAATGCCGGCGAGTCCGCAGAAGATGCCGATCGCGAAGTCCACGCCGATGAAGCGCATCGCGATCAGCCCGACGCCCTGGATCTGCGCGACGAGGTACACGAACGAGCAGATGATCGTCGCGAGCACGGCGAGCGCGCGCACGAGGTTGCTCGAAAAGCGCGTGCCGAGAAAATCGGCGATCGTGTAGCGCGCGAGCTTGCGCACGTAAGGCGCGAGCAGGAACGCGACGAGGCAGTAGCCGCCGGTCCAGCCCATCAGGTACGCGAGTCCGTCGTAGCCGCTCGCGTACAGCGAGCCGGCGAGGCCGATGAACGACGCGGCGGACAGCCAGTCGGCGGCGGTCGCCATGCCGTTGAACACGGACGGCACGCGCCGTCCGGCAACGTAGTATTCGACGAGGTCGGACGTGCGCGACAGCAGCCCGATCACCGCATAAACGGCGATCGGCACGAACAGGAACACGTAGCCGATCCACATGCCCGGCCCGGTCTTCAGTTCGATGCGCCACATCACGAACACGAACGCGAGGAAGCCGAGCGCATAAAACGCATACGAGCGGATCAGCCGATGCGCAAGCCTCATCGCTGCTGTGCCTGGCGGACGGCGTGGTCGGCGTCGAGCGCGGCCTGCAGCACGCGGTCGGCGCGCTGCATCAGCACGATATAGAGGGCGACGAGCGCGACGTACACGAGAATCGCCCCCTGCGCGCCGATGTAGAACGGCAGCCGGAAGCCGCCGAAACGCACGTCGCCGAGCCGGTGCGCGACGAGCGGCACGACAAACGACACGACGAAGCCGATCGTCATCAGCACGGCGATCAGCACGAGATTGAAGCGCCAGTAGCGCCGATGCGCGAGCGCCATCGCGTCGCTCACGAGCGGCGGCTCGGGCAGGGGATGGGGATTCTGGTCGGGGGATGCGTGCGGCGCGGCCATGCGCCTGTTTAACAAAAACGCGTGGGGCCGGCAATCAGGATTGTCACTGCGGGGATGGCCGCCGCGAAAAATATCGCGGCGGCGGCCTGCATTGCGCGGCTCTGCGCGGCGCGAAGCCGCGCAGAGCCTCAACCGTTACAGCGATTCGCCGAGCTGGTCGAGGATCGCCGGGTTCTCCAGCGTCGACACGTCCTGGGTGATCGCCTCGCCCTTCGCGAGCGAGCGCAAGAGGCGGCGCATGATCTTGCCGGAGCGCGTCTTCGGCAGGTTCTCGCCGAAGCGGATGTCCTTCGGCTTCGCGATCGGCCCGATCTCCTTGCCGACCCACGCGCGCAGTTCGTTCGCGAGCTTCACCGCGTCGTCGCCGACCGGCCGCGCGCTCTTCAGCACGACGAACGCGACGACGGCCTCGCCGGTCGTGTCGTCCGGGCGGCCGACCACCGCGGCCTCCGCGACGATCGGATTCGAGACCAGCGCCGACTCGATCTCCATCGTGCCGAGCCGGTGACCCGACACGTTCAGCACGTCGTCGATGCGGCCCATGATCGTGAAGTAGCCGGTCTCCTTGTCGCGCACGCTGCCGTCGCCGGCGAGGTACAGCTTGCCGCCGAGTTCGTCCGGGAAATAGCTCTTGCGATAGCGGTCCGGGTCGCCCCACACGGTGCGGATCATCGACGGCCACGGCCGCTTCACGACGAGGATGCCGCCCTGCCCGTTCGGCACGTCCTGGCCGGTCTCGTCGACGATCGCGGCCATGATGCCCGGCAGCGGCAGCGTGCACGAACCCGGCACCAGCGGCGTCGCGCCCGGCAGCGGCGTGATCATGTGGCCGCCGGTTTCGGTCTGCCACCACGTGTCGACGATCGGGCAGCGCGAACCGCCGACCTGCTCGTAATACCAGATCCACGCTTCCGGATTGATCGGCTCGCCGACGGTGCCGATGATCCGCAGCGACGACAGGTCGTAGCTCTTCGGATGCACCTTCGGGTCCGCGTCGGACACCTTGATCAGCGAGCGGATCGCGGTCGGCGCGGTGTAGAACAGCGTGACCTTGTGCTTCGCGATCATGGCCCAGAAGCGCCCCGCGTCCGGATACGTCGGCACGCCCTCGAACACGACCTGGGTCGCGCCGATCGTCAGCGGGCCATACGCGATGTAGCTGTGGCCGGTGATCCAGCCGATGTCGGCGGTACACCAGAACACGTCGTCCGGCTTCCAGTCGAACGTCCACTTCATCGTCTGCGCGGTCCACAGCAGGTAGCCGCCGGTGCTGTGCTGCACGCCCTTCGGCTTGCCGGTCGAGCCGGACGTGTACAGGATGAAGAGCGGATGCTCGGCGCCGACCCATTCGGGCGCGCAGGTCGCGGACTCCGCCTCGGCCGCTTCGTGCATCCACACGTCGCGCCCTTCGGTCCAGCCGACCTTGCCGCCGGTGCGGCGATAGATGAACGCGGTGTGCACCGCTTCGCAGCCGCCCATGGACAACGCTTCATCCGCGATGCTCTTCAGCGGCAGCGCCTTGCCGCCGCGCATCTGCTCGTCGGCGGTAATGAGCGCGACCGCGCCGACGTCGACGATCCGCTCGTGCAGCGACTTTGACGAGAAGCCGCCGAACACGACCGAGTGCGTCGCGCCGATCCGCGCGCACGCCTGCATCGCAACGATCCCCTCGATCGACATCGGCAGGTAGATCACGACGCGGTCGCCCTTCTTCACGCCGCGTTTCTTCAGCGCGTTCGCGAAGCGCGACACGCGCGCGAGCAGGTCTTCATACGTGACCTTCGTAACGGTGCCGTCGTCGGCCTCGAAGATCACCGCGACGCGCGCGCCGTTGCCGGCCTCGACGTGGCGGTCGAGGCTGTTGTACGACGCGTTCAGCCGGCCGTCCTCGAACCACGTGTAGAACGGCGCGTTCGATTCGTCGAGCACCTTCGTGAACGGTTGCTGCCAGCTCAGCGTTTCGCGCGCGAGCCGCGCCCAGAAACCTTCGTAATCGCGCTCCGCTTCGGCGGCGAGCGCGCGGTAAGCGTCCATGCCGGACACGGTGGCACCCGCCACGACCTGCTCGGACGGCGCGAATACGCGGCGTTCCTGAAGAACCGATTCAATCGCAGACATCGACAACCCCTTGGTGAAGATGAAACGTAAAACGTGCAGGCCGCGCTGGCAGCGCGCTGTCTCCCGGGTGCCGCCGAGGCCGGCGGCACTTCTGTTCTCGAACGCCGGGCCGTGCGGCGGGCGCAGCGGGGCGGCGTTCGGCATGGCGCGCGTTGCGGCGATGCAGCATGCGCGCGGGACGCAGCATGTCCCTGTCACGAAGAGTAAGCGTAGCAACTTACCGGCCACTTACGCGCGCGAACTGGCCCGAACTGGCCAATACGAGCCGGCGCGCGGTGGCAAGCAGATAAGCGGACATTTAGAATGCTAACTGAACTCAGCGTCCGGATTCCAGCTTGAATCGCCATTCCCTGTTACTCATTGCGTCGATGCTGCTCGTCGGCAGCAACGTCGGCATCGGCAAGTCGATCGTCGCCTTCCTCCCCGTCCCGCTCTTCGCCTTGTTGCGCTTCGTGATCGCGCTCGCGGTGCTGTGGCCGCTGTTCCGGATCGCGAAGATGCGGCGCGTGAAGCGCGGCGAATGGATCAACCTGTTCCTGCAGGCGCTGTTCGGCACCTTCGGGTTTACGCTGCTGATGCTCGGCGGCGTGCATCGCACGAGCGCGGTCGCGGCCGGCGTGATCACGAGCACGATTCCGGCGATCGTCGCGCTGTTCTCGTGGCTCTTCCTGCGCGAGCGGCCGGATGCGCGCGCGTTCGCGTCGATCGGCCTCGCGATCGCCGGCATCGCGGTCATCAACGTCGCTCATGCGGACAACGCGGCGGACACGGCGGCCGGCGCGGCCGGTTCGCTCGTCGGCAACCTGATGGTGCTCGGCGCGGTCTGCTGCGAATCGCTGTACGTGATCCTGTCGCGCCGGCTCACGCAGACGCTCGCGCCGATCGACATCTGCGCCTACACGCATCTGTTCGGCTTCCTGCTGATGCTGCCGGTCGGGTTGCCCGCCGCACTGTCGTTCGATTATTCGACAGTGCCGGCCGGCGTCTGGGGGTTGGCGCTGTGGTACGGCCTGTCGGCGAGCATCTTCTCGTTCTGGCTGTGGATGAAGGGCATCCGCCACGTGCCGGGCAGCGTCGCGGGCGTGTTCACCGCGGTGCTGCCGGTCGCGGCCGCGCTGTACGGGATCGCATTCCTCGGCGAGCGGCCGACGCCCGCGCACGGCATCGCGCTCGCGTGCGTGCTCGGCGGCATCGCGCTCGCGAGCCTGCGGACGAAGCGGGTGCCGCCGGTCGCGTCGTGACGGAGCCTCTGCCGCGGGCATCGTCCGCCGCGCTGCCGTTCGGCGCGGACAACGCTGCCCGCGTCGCGACGGAACCGCCGGCTGACGCTGTACAATAGCGCGCGCCCGGTTCGTGCCGGCGCGCACGGCGCGCCGCAACCCCACGCGAGCCGGACCGAGCGCCGGGAACCGGGCGCAGGCGCGGACCGCGCCGCGACCGCCGGCGACGCCCTGCCCGACCCTGTCATCAGATGCCTATGACCGCTGCACGCCCTCCCTCCGCCGGCCCGGCACGCCGCCGGCTGCGACCGCTGCCCGCCGTGATCTTCATGAGCCGCTGGCTGCAGGTGCCGCTGTATCTCGGGCTGATCATCGCGCAGATCGTCTACTGCGTGCTGTTCGTGAAGGAGGTCTGGCACCTCGTCACGCATTCGCTGACGCTCGACGAAACCAACATCATGCTCGCGGTGCTGAGCCTGATCGACGTCGTGATGATCTCGAACCTGCTCATCATGGTGATCGTCGGCGGCTACGAGACGTTCGTGTCGCGGCTCGGCGTCGAAGGCCATCCGGACGAGCCGGAATGGCTCGATCACGTGAACGCGGGCGTGCTGAAGGTGAAGCTCGCGATGGCGCTGATCAGCATCTCGTCGATCCATCTGCTGAAGACCTTCATCAACCCGGATCAGCAGACGACGCACACGATCGTGTGGCAGGTGAGCATCCACGGCGCGTTCCTCCTGTCGGCGCTGGTGATGGCGGTGATCGACCGCCTGACCACGCATACGCATCCCGAGCATTACCACGACCTCGCCGCGCGGCATCCCGCGCCGGACTCGCCCGTCCCGCACGAGTGAGCCGCGCGCGCGGCCGACAAAAACAGAATCCAGTCCCCACTGAAGCCAAGCCATGACCGTCATTAAACAGGAAGACCTGATCCAGAGCATCGCGGATTCGCTGCAGTACATCAGCTACTACCATCCGCTCGACTACATCCAGGCGCTCGGCCGCGCATACGAACTCGAACAGAGTCCGGCGGCGAAGGACGCGATCGCGCAGATCCTCACGAACAGCCGCATGTGCGCGGAAGGCAAGCGCCCGATCTGCCAGGACACCGGCATCGTCACGGTGTTCGTGAAGGTCGGCATGGACGTGCGTTGGGACGGCGCGACGATGGGCGTCACCGACATGATCAACGAAGGCGTGCGCCGCGGTTATACGCATCCGGACAACGTGCTGCGCGCGTCGATCGTGAGCCCGCCCGAAGGCGCGCGCAAGAACACGAAGGACAACACGCCGGCCGTGATCCACTACGAGATCGTGCCGGGCGACAAGATCGACGTGCAGGTCGCCGCGAAGGGCGGCGGCTCGGAGAACAAGTCGAAGTTCGCGATGCTGAACCCGTCCGACTCGATCGTCGACTGGATCCTGAAGACCGTGCCGACGATGGGCGCGGGCTGGTGCCCGCCGGGCATGCTCGGCATCGGCATCGGCGGCACCGCCGAAAAGGCGATGCTGATGGCGAAGGAATCGCTGATGGACCCGATCGACATCCAGGAGATCATTGCGCGCGGTCCCAGCGACTGGATCGAGGAACTGCGCGTCGAACTGCACGAGAAGGTCAACGCGCTCGGCATCGGCGCGCAGGGTCTCGGCGGCCTCGCAACCGTGCTCGACGTGAAGATCATGGCCGCGCCGACGCACGCGGCATCGAAGCCGATCGCAATCATCCCGAACTGCGCGGCCACGCGCCACGCGCACTTCGTGCTCGACGGCTCGGGTCCGGCGAAACTCGAAGCGCCGTCGCTCGATGCATGGCCGAAGGTGCAGTGGGAGCCGAACACCGAAACCAGCAAGCGTGTCGACCTGAATACGCTGACGCCGGAAGAAGTCGCCGCGTGGAAGCCGGGCCAGACGCTGCTGCTGTCGGGCAAGATGCTGACCGGCCGCGACGCCGCGCACAAGCGCATCGCGGACATGCTCGCGAAGGGCGAGAAGCTGCCGGTGGACTTCACGAACCGCGTGATCTATTACGTCGGCCCGGTCGATCCGGTGCGCGACGAAGTCGTCGGTCCGGCCGGCCCGACCACCGCGACGCGGATGGACAAGTTCACCGAAACGATGCTCGCGCAAACGGGCCTCATTTCGATGATCGGCAAGGCCGAGCGCGGCCCGGTCGCGATCGAGGCGATCCGCAGGCACAAGGCCGCCTACCTGATGGCGGTCGGCGGTGCGGCGTACCTCGTGTCGAAGGCGATCCGCGGCGCGAAGGTGCTCGCGTTCGAAGACCTCGGCATGGAAGCGATCTACGAGTTCGATGTGCAGGACATGCCGGTGACGGTCGCGGTCGATTCGACGGGCACGTCGGTGCATCAGACCGGCCCGAAGGAATGGCAGGCGAAGATCGGCAAGATCCCGGTCGCGACGGCCTGATTCGGTTCGCCACGCGATGAAGAGCCGGGGCTGCCGCCCCGGCTTTTTTGTTTTCGACGCAGCGTGTCGCACGGGCCGTGATGCGACATTGCGCGCACCGCAGAGGCCGCCTGCGACGGTGACTGAGACTGAGTCTTATCACGCCCCGGCAACCTTGGCTTTTGCGGGCGCAGCGTTTATTGTTGGAAACCAGAACTCCGCCCCACAAAGGAAAAAATCATGCAAGGCGACAAGAAAGTCATCGAATATCTGAACGCGCAGCTAAAAAACGAGCTGACCGCCATCAACCAGTACTTCCTGCATGCGCGCATGTACAAGCACTGGGGCCTCGACAAGCTCGGCAAGCACGAGTACGACGAGTCGATCGGCGAGATGAAGCACGCGGACTGGTTGATCGAGCGCATCTTCATGCTCGACGGGCTGCCGAACCTTCAGGACCTGCACAAGCTGCTGATCGGCGAGGAAACGAAGGAGATCCTCGAATGCGACCTGAAGCTCGAACAGATCTCGCAGAGCACCTGCAAGGAAGCGATTGCGTATTGCGAATCGGTACGCGATTTCATTTCGCGCGAGATCTTCGTGAAGATCCTCGACGACACCGAAGAGCACATCGACTGGCTCGAAACGCAACTCGACCTGATCGACAAGGTCGGCATCCAGAACTACCAGCAATCGGGCATGGGCTCGGTGGACGAGTAAAATCCGGGTCACCGCATTGCCCGCACGCGTAACAGTGCGGGCGTCCTTTCGCCACTAGCCGTTTCCCTTGCACGCCGTGACGTCCTCTTCCCGCGATGCGCCGGTCGGAATCTTCGATTCCGGCCTGGGCGGCCTGTCCGTGCTGCGCGCGGTGCGCGCGCAGTTGCCGGCCGAACGTGTGATCTATGTCGCGGACTCGCGCCATGCGCCGTATGGCGAACGCGACGACGACTTCATCGCGGACCGCACGCTCGCGATCGGCGAATGGCTGGTGTCGCAGGGTGCGAAGGCGCTCGTCGTCGCGTGCAACACCGCGACCGCGCAGTCGATCGCGCTGGTGCGCGAGCGGCTCGCGATTCCGCTCGTCGGCGTCGAGCCGGGTGTCAAGCCGGCCGCGCTCGGCTCGAAGTCGCGGGTCGCGGGCGTGCTCGCCACACAAAGCACGCTGCGCAGCGCGCGTTTCCAGGCGCTGCTCGAACGCCACGCGGCCGGCTGCCGGATGCTGTGCCAGCCGGGCCTCGGGCTCGTGCAGGCAATCGAGCGCGGCGACGTCGGTTCGCCGGAACTGCTCGCGCTGCTGCGCGGCTATCTGCAGCCGATGCTCGACGCGGGCGCGGACACGCTGGTGCTCGGCTGCACGCACTACCCGTTCCTCGACGCGGCGATCCGCTCGATCGTCGGCGACCGGATGACGCTGATCGACACCGGCGTCGCGGTCGCGCGGCAATTGCAGCGCGTGCTCGACGACCACGGCGTGCGCGCGGATGCAACCGCGGACCGCGCGACGCCGGACGCGGTGCGGCTGTGCTCCACCGGCGACGGCGCGCAGCTGCGCGCGCTGGCCGCCGCGCTGCTGCAACTCGACGCGCCGGCCGAGCAGGTGCGGATTCCGTCGCGCCGGACCGCCGACATCGACGCCGACGCCGCATAACGTCGCCTCACGGCCCCTCCTCCCCTGCTTGCCGGCGTCGATCGCTCCCCGATTGAGCGACGCCTTTCCATCCCGAAAGCCCCGCCAGACGCCGGTCCGAGCCGTTGGTCGACCGGCCGAATCGACCCAAGACCCTGCTAACCATCCGGTTTTGTTAAAAAAATCCCGTTTTGGGGTTGCCAAACCCACGCTACAAAATGATAATAATTCGCATTAACGTTAGCTATTGCGCTCCATCATGATTGTCTGCGTGTGCAAATCGGTGTCGGATCGGACGATCCGTGCCTCCATTGCCGATGGCATGGAGTCGTTCGACGAACTCCAGTTCGAACTCGGCGTTGCCACCTGCTGCGGCCGGTGCGAGGAATCCGTGCGCGACGTGATGGCGCAAAGCGGCGTCTGCGCGAGCCGTTGCGGCGTCACGCAGCCGGCGACCGCGCCGGTTGCCGTGCCGCTGACGTTTTACGAGCGCAAAGCGGCCTGAACGCCCGTGCGCATGCGAGTCCCGATGAACCGCGTGCGCGCCGCCTCACCCCGCCGACAGCAAGCCAGTTTCGCGACCAGCCAGCTACCGCTCGTTCCCTCTGATGGAGGTCGGGATGGAATTGCTGATCGGATTCGTAACCACGCTGTGCATCTCGCTGTTGATCTTCCGCAAATGAAGCTGTCTGATCCGACGCGCCGGCCCGCCGGCGCGTCTTCTGCTGGTTCCCCACGTTAACATGCAGGCTTCTCATTCTCCCGTCGGCCCGTTGCCGATTCCCGCTGTCCGAATGAATCGCCGCGTCGTAACCGCCGCCGCCGTCGTCGTGGCGCTGCATGCCGCGCTGATCGCGATCGTGCTGACGAAGCGCGACACCGCGACGCCGGTCGCGCTCGAATCGCGCACGATCACGGCCGAGCTGTTGCAGCCGGAGCCGGTCGCCGCGCCGGCCGCGATCCAGTCCACGCCGACTCCGCCGCCGCCGAAGCCGGTTCCGCACGTGACGCGGGAAAAACCGAAGGTCCAGCCGAAGCCGAAGCCCACGCCGACCCCGCTGCCGGTCGCGGAAGCGCCGTCGCAGCATCAGATCGAGACGCCGGCTCCCGCCGCGCCGACGCCGCCCGCTCCGGCGGCCCCGGCGCCCGCGCCAGCCGCCGCCGCGCCCGCCCAGGGCAAGCCGGTCATGGCGATGAGCGCGCCGAAGAACGTGTCGCACCTCGACTGCCGGATCGTGCAGCCGGACTACCCGATGCTGTCGAAGCGTCGCGGCGAGACCGGCACCGCGTACGTGCGCTTCGTGGTCGGCCTCACCGGCCAGATCGAGAACATCGAACTGAAGAAGAGCAGCGGCTACAGCCGTCTCGACGACTCCGCGCTCGCCGCGATGCGCGACAGCTCGTGCAAGCCGTACCTGGAAAACGGCGAGCCGGTGCGCGCCGCGTACACACAGCCTTTCGACTTCAGCCTGCACGATTGAGCACGGCGGAAGCTACGGGTTTCATGAATTAAAAAGAGGAATGGCAATGCAGAACTACGGTATCGCCCACGTGTGGGCGCAAGGGGATTTCGTGACGCGCGGCATCGCGCTCGCGCTGTTGATCATGTCGGTGCTGTCGTGGTGCGTGATCGTCGTGAAGGGCTGGAACGTCATGCGCCTGAACCGTCTGACGAAGAACGCCGAACGGGCGTTCTGGCATTCGGACGATTTCGCCGACGGCGTGAAGAATCTCGGCCGCGGCACCCGCGAGGACAACCCGTTCCTCGCGCTCGCGCTGTCGGGCCAGGAAGCCGCCGAACATCATCACCAGACGCAGCCGCATCTGCACGACCGGATGGACGTGTCGGACTGGATCACGCGCTGCCTGAAGGACACGATGGACGACGCGGTCGCGAAGATGCAGAGCGGCCTCGCGGTGCTCGCGTCGATCGGCAGCACGGCGCCGTTCGTCGGCCTGTTCGGCACGGTGTGGGGCATCTATCACGCGCTGCTGACGATCGGCGCGACCGGCCAGACGTCGATCGACGCGGTCGCGGGTCCGGTCGGCGAGGCGCTGATCATGACCGCGTTCGGCCTGTTCGTCGCGATTCCGGCGGTGCTCGGCTACAACGCGCTGACGCGCGCCAACAAGGCGATCGTCACCAAGCTGAACCGCTTCGCGCACGGTCTGCATGCGTTCTTCGTGACCGGCACGCAACTGTCGTCGTCGAAGGGCAACCTGCGGGTCGCCGCGCGCGGCCAGTAACGACGGAGGTTTTCGATGGCGATGAGCCCTTTTGCCGGCGACGATGACGACGGCCTGATGAACGAGATCAACATGACGCCGCTCGTCGACGTGATGCTGGTTCTCCTGATCGTGTTCATGGTGACGATCCCGGTGATTCACCACGCGGTGAAGATCGACCTGCCGCACGCGAGCAGCCAGAAGGAAGATGCGAAGCCCGCGCAGATCAACGTGTCGGTGCAGGAAGACGGCACGGTGCTGTGGGACGGCGCGCAGGTCGATGACGCGGCGCTGCGCGCGAAGATCGCGGCCGCGGCGCAGACGACACCGCAACCCGAGCTGCATCTGAACGCGGACCGCAAGGTCGCGTACGAGAAGGTCGCACAGGTGATGTCGGCCGCGCAAAGCGGCGGTCTCACGAAGATCGGCTTCGTCACCGATCCCGCGCATCAATGAAGCGCGCATCGCGTGACGTGGAGACGGCTTAAAAAGGCGGTTTCTTCAGCGCAAAGTAAAAGGCCTTCATCGTCGGATGAAGGCCTTTTTTCGTGCGCGCTCGGCGCATTCGGGCGGCGGTGACGTTTGCCGTCGACCGGCTTGCGTCATCGCATGCGACATGCCGTGATCGACACGGACCGCGCGTTCAGCCCTGAAGGCTCGCTATGATAGCGGCCATCGATTCCCGCACAAGCCTGGCGCCTGGCGAGAGGGATTTCAATATAGGCTGTGCACGGAATGCATTCAAGCGTACGGCCATTGAAAGTAATGATCGCCGGCGACGCTTAAATGCGAAAAAAAATGAAGCGAGGCCATCACGTGTGGCGGGTGGCGCGCGCGGCGTTTAAGCCGTTTGCGCATTGCGGCCCGAAGCGGCTTGCGCGGCTGCCTCGCGTTCGCCGTCCAACGTCTGCGAACGCGAGGCCATGGCCGCAACGACGTCCTCGCGCAACGGGCACTCCGGCTGCGGACTCGTATCGCCGTGCAGCACTTCGACGAGGTAATCGACGAACGCGCGCACCGCGGGCACCATCCCCTGCCGCGACAGGAACACCGCATAAAGCTGCGGCGCGGGCAGCGTCCAGCCCGGCATCACCGGCGACAGCTTGCCGGAACGCAGCGGCGCGCCGTACATCATCTCCGGCAGCGCGGCGATGCCGAGACCGTCGAGCACCGCTTCGCGGACCGTCGTCAGGTCCGCGGTAATCAGGCGCGGCTCGTGTTCGTGCGCGTGCCGCGTGCCGTCCGGCGCGATCAGATGGAACACGTGGCGGCCGTCGCTCGTCGGCGTGTCGAGCGTCTCGAAGCGCGCCAGGTCCGCCGGCGTCAGCGGCGGCGCGTTCTGGCTCAGCAGCGACGGCGAGCCGACCAGCATCTGCTCGGTGCGCCACAGCGGCCGCACGACGATGTTTGCATTCTCCGGCGGCTCCGAACGCACGCGCAGCGCGACGTCGACCGAGTCCTCGAACAGATCGATCACGCGGTTCGTCACGCGCATCACGACGCGCACTTCCGGAAACCGATGCATGAATTCGGGGATCACGCGCGACAGGATCGTCTGCGACAGCGTGACCGGCACGCTGACGCGCACCGTGCCGCGCGGCGACGAGCGCAGCGACTGCACGACGTTCACGGCCGCCTGCGCCTCGGCCAGCATCGCCTGGCAATGCTGGTAGAACAGGTCGCCCGCCTCGGTCAGCGCGAGCTTGCGCGTCGAGCGTTGCAAGAGCCGCACACCGAGCGACGCTTCCAGCTCGCTGACCCGCCGCGACAGACGCGACTTCGAAATGCCCAATACCCGCTCGGCGGCGGAGAAACCGCCGTGCTCGACGACCTGCGAAAAGTACATCAGGTCGTTCAGGTTATGCGAATCGATTTTCATGTCGTCGTTTCACCACCAGGACAATCCATTGCGACGGAGCCATCAAATACGCCGAATCGGCTCCCTATAATAGCCGTTTTGTTTCGCCAACCCGCGCAATCCCTTTCTTTTCAGGGTGACATCCATGGCTACGACCCGCACGATCGAACGCGTTTTCCCCTCCGTGCGCACCACCGAGGGCGGCGGATTCGTCGTTCATCGGCCGTTTCCGACCCGCACGCTGATGGACTTCGATCCGTTCCTGCTGCTCGACGAAATGGGACCGGTCGATTACGCGCCGGGCGCCGCGAAGGGTGCGCCGGACCATCCGCACCGCGGCTTCGAGACGGTCATGTACATGCTCGAAGGCCGCTTCGGCCACAAGGATTCGGCCGGCCATTCGGGCACGCTCAATCCGGGCGACGTGCAATGGATGACGGCCGGCGCGGGCGTGATCCACAGCGAGATGCCGGACCCCGAGTTCACGCGCGCCGGCGGCCGCATCCACGGGCTTCAGTTGTGGGTGAACCTGCCGCGCCGCGACAAGATGATCGCGCCGCGCTATCAGGAGGTGCCGAACGAGCGCATTCCGGTCGGTCGCACGGCGGACGGCAGCGTGTCAGTGAAGGTGATCGCAGGCGAGGCGCTTGGCGTGAAGGCGGCGATCGACACGCGCACGCCGATCCTGTACCAGCACTTCACGCTCGCGCCCGGCGCGCGGATCGAGCAGCCGGTGCCGGCCGACTATCGGGTGTTCGCGTACGGGCTGTCCGGCGCGGGCCTGTACGGCGCGCAGCGCGAGCCAGTGCCCGCGCAGCAGATGGTCGTGTTCGGCAACGACGGCGATACGGTCGCGCTCGCGGCTGGCGACGAGCGGCTCGACGTGCTGCTGATCGGCGGCGTGCCGCTCAACGAGCCGGTGGTCCGCTACGGCCCGTTCGTGATGAATACCGAGCAGGAGATCCGCGACGCGGTGCTCGATTATCAGGCCGGCCGGATGGGCCGCATCGCGCACTGAACGGCGCGCGCGGGAATCGGACGTCTACGGGACGCCTACCCGGACGTCTACCGTTTCATCCAGTTTCCGTCACAATAGGGCCTCGTGCCGCGCGCCGCGCGGCGAACCCCGTCCCCCGCCCACGAGGAGCGCATGGCCGACACCGTAGTCACCGCCCAGATCGGCTCGACCGACTATCAGGTTCAATTCGACGACGGCGCCCATACGTGGATCGCCGACGAACCGCCGTCGCTCGGCGGCGGCGATCGCGGCCCCACGCCCTATTCGCTGCTGCTGTCGAGCCTCGGCGCGTGCACGTCGATCACGCTGCGGATGTATGCACAGCGCAAGGACTGGCCGCTCGAAGGCGTCCGCGTGAAGCTGTCGATCGAGGACGGCCCGGAAGGCGCGACCATCGACCGCCAGATCGTGCTCGAAGGCGAGTTGTCCGGCGAGCAGCGCGAACGGCTGTTGCAGATCGCGAACGCGTGCCCGGTCCACAAGCTGCTCACGCGCTCGGTCACGATCCGCTCCGGGCTCGCCGTCGCGTGATCCCACGGATCGCACGACGTCGGAAGGACGGGCATCTACACAGGAAGCCGTCGACTTGAATTTCGAACACCTCATCCAGATCAACGACCCGTTGAACCCGCTCGTCCCCTCGATGACGCGCGACCAGTTGTGGGAAGGCCTCGTGCTGCGCGCGGAGCAGCCGCAACTGTTCGTGCTCGGCCTCGATAGCTGCACGATCCTGTCGCGCACCGGCAGCACGATGGAGCGCGAACTGCACTACGGCAACGCGACCGTGCGCGACCACGTCACGCTGACGCCGAACGAAAGCGTGCGCTACGACATCATGGCGACCGAGTCGTACGTCGGCGGCTCGCTGACGATGACGATCGAGCAGCCGGACAACCTGCAACTGTTCCTGCGCTTCGAATACCGGACCACGCTGCCGACCGCCGACAACGAGGACGTGCGGCAGACCTCGGAGATCGTGAAGTCCGCGTACCGCGAGTCGGACATCGACACGGTGCGGCTGATCCGCCAGTTCGTGCTCGGCGACAATCGTCCCGAGATGGTTCACTGAACGCACGGCGCGCGGACCCGCGCGCCGTCGTCGTCCCCACCCCGCACAGCCGACGCAACACGCAGACTATCGGCGCCCGATTCCGATGAATATGTCGTTGTTGAAAATAGGAACGATTATCATTTAGAATCAATCCATCGAATCGACAAACCCCCGTTATCTCATGCGCGATCTGAACCGCTCTTCCACGCTTACCGTGCGGCGTCCCGCCGGCCCGGCATTGACCGCGTCGCGCAACGGCACGGGCACCGGCTCTGCCGCGCCGGCGCACAAGCCAGCGGAACAACCGGCTGCGCCGGCCAGCAACGAGCGCGTGGTGCGTAGCGACGCGCTGCTGCAAGGGCGCAACTACGTGAACATCGTGCATAACGGGGAAACCTATCAGTTGCGGGCCACGCGGCTCGGCAAACTGATCCTGACCAAGTAGGACGTACCGGGTATTGTGGGGACCACCTCCGCCAGGGAGGTGTTAGGCACTAGCCAGTCACGACGGCTTGCACGCGAGATCTAGACCCCTTCGTGCAGATATTTTCAAGCCGGCCGTCGCAGCCAGCCACGCCATTTTTTTGTTCTCACCATGATTGCGGCAGCGCGTAAAAGACGCGCTGCCAGCAGGACGAAGGCCGCGAGGATCGGAAGATCCCGCGGCCTTCGTCCTTTTGATCTTGGCGTGTTGCTTCGTTTTGCGTGGCCAGGGGGCACCGCGATCGACCGTCAGCCGGTCCCGAGCGCCACGATTCCCGCGCGGGCAACCGCCGCATCCTGCTCCGACTTCACGCCCGACACGCCGATGGCGACCGTCACGCTCCACCGGTTCGCCACCGCGTGCGCGACGGCCGCATCGGTCATCTTCACGACGTCCTCGTCGGTCAACGCAACGCTCGTTCTCACTGGACGCTCCTTTTCAGCCGAAAGAAAAATCAGCCGTCAGTGCGCCCAACCCCAGAACATCAGCCACCACGCGCTGTCGACCACCGCGAGCGCGGCGACGAAACCCGCCATCGCGAGCCCGCGCCGCCAGAGCCGCGCACTGTACCGGCCCGTCACGCGCCACGCGAGCCACGCGCTCCACGCGTTCGAGATCACCAGAATCGCGATCCGCACGTCCGCCGCCCAGTCGAGCGGCACGTGTTCCGCGCGCAGCAGCGACAGCGTCGTCGCCGACAGTCCGAGGAACACGCCCGCGCCCGCGAGCGGCACCAGCGCCTGCGCGAAATGATGCAGCCGCCGCAGTTCGAAGCGGCCGAGGAAAGCCGTACCGGCCGCGAGCAGCGCGAACAGCGCGGTGCCGTACACGATGCCGGTCGTCACGATGTAGCCGACGATCATCGTGCCGTCGAGCCACGAGAACACGTCGTTCTGTTCGGGGTAGTGCGTGAGCAGGAACCATGGCGCGTTCGTTTCGAGCGGCCAGGTGATGTCGCGGTCGATCAGCCACCCGGCGACCGACTGCTTGATGTCGATGAACCACGGCGAGCCGGTCCAGTGGAACGCGCCGATCGCGATGCCGAGCAGGCCGTACAGGACCAGCGCGGTGTCCCAGCCGCTCGCCTGCCGGTCGCCGAGTTCGACGACTTCGTCGGACGGCGAGCGCCACGTCAGCGCGATCGCGTCGCGATGGCCGCTGCAACGACCGCACATGTGGCATGCCGCGGCGCCCTTCATGTTGCGCAACGGCACGAGCGGCGCGCAGTTGACCGGAATCACGCGATGCCCGCCGTGCTCGCCGGCCGTGTACGAGCGCCGCCACGCGTCCTCATCGACCTTGTAGTGGAACGGCGCGAGCCGCGCCAGAAGCGAAAAAACCCCGTTGACGGGGCACAGGTACCGACACCAGATGCGTTTCTCCCGACCGTACAGGAAGCCGATTATCATCGCGCCGACGGTCGATCCTCCCAGCACCAGCAGCACCGCCTTCGGATACTGGTACACGCTGACCATCTGTCCGTAGATCGTCGTCAGCCCGAACGCGACGAACGGCCAGCCGCCCCACCGCATCCAGTGCGGAATCGCGCCGCCCCGCCCATGCCGGCTCGCGAACTCGGTCAGCGCGCCTTCCGGACACAGCACGCCGCACCACACGCGCCCGAGCATCACCATCGACAACAGCACGAACGGCCACCAGATGCCCCAGAACACGAACTGCGCGGCCAGCGTCAGATTGTTCCAGAGATGCGCGGTGTCGCCCGGCAGCGGCATCACCGCCGGCACGAGCAGCAGCAGCGCATACACCGCGACCACGACCCACTGCACGCCGCGGATCGCCGCGCCGTGACGCTGCATCCACTGGCCGGCGGCGGCCAGCTTGCCGCGGCGCGTCGCCGGCGCGGCCTGTACGCAACTCATGCCGCCCGCCCCGCCGCGGCCACCGGCCGGTTCACGCGCCGCGCGAGCAGCCACACGACGATCCAGTACGCGGCATACGCGATCAGGTTCATCAGCGCCGGGTGCGCGCGGTAGCCGGTCAGCGTCGCGACCAGCGAGCCGAAGGTGCTGGAGTCGTCGAGCAGCGCCGACGAATTCCACACCTGGTCGACGATCGTCGGCAGCAGTTCCTTGTCGATCAGCTTGTCGACGCCGGTCTGGAACAGGCCCGCGCCGAGGAACAGCAGCATGATCTCGGTGACGCGGAAGAAGTGCCGCCACGAGAACAGCTTGCCGCCCAGTTGCAGCACGTAGAAAGTCAGGAACGCGAGCGCGAGGCCGAGCACGACCGCGAGGATCTGGCTGCCGTCCACGTGGCCCGACTGGCCGAAGCCGAGGCCGTACAGGAAGATCACCGTCTCGCTGCCTTCGCGCGCGATCGCGAGCGCGACGAGCAGCGTGACGCCCCACCAGTTCGCGTTGCGCGTGCTTTCCGCGAGCGACTGCTCCATCTCGCGCTTCAGCGTGCGCGCGTGCTGCTTCATCCACAGCACCATCTGCACGATCAGCACGCACGCGACGAGCACCATCGCGGCCTGGAAGTAGTCCAGCGCGTCGCCGGACAGCACCTCGGTGAAGCCGACCAGCGCCGCGCCGAGCGCGATCGCCGCCAGCACGCCGAGACCGACGCCCGCCCACAGATACGGCAAGCCGCGCCGCGCGGCGGCGTCGCCGTTCTTCAGCCACGCGTACAGGATGCCGACGACCAGCAACGCCTCGACGCTTTCCCGCCACACGATGAACAACACCTGACCCATTCAGACTCTCCCGAGGCCGCCCGCGCATCGCGCGCGGCGCGCCGACTGCATTACTTCGCGACGATCACGCCCTGCGCCTGCTGGTGGAAATCGTCGAAGAACTTGTATTCGCCCGGCTCCAGCGGCGCGATCACGACGAACGACTCCGCGCCCGGCGCCAGCACCTTTTCCTTGCGCAACTGGACGCTCTCGAACTCGACCGCGCCCTTGCCGGTGTTGCGCACTTCGATCTTGATCCGCTGCCCCGCCGGCACTTCGATGCGCGCCGGGTTCAGCTTGCCGTCCGCCATTTCGAGCTGGAACGTCGGCAGGTCCGCCGCGTGAGCGATGCCAACGAACGCCGCGCACAGCGCGAATGCCGCAATCTTCCTGTTGACTGTCATCTATCCGGTTCTTCCTGCCGTATCCGGCGAACTGATGCCGAACGGCGGGCGCCTTCCGGCACCCGCCGCGTTGCGCGGCCACCCGATCCGGGCCGCCGCGTATTGTCCATCAATAACCGCCCTTCTTGCCGATACCCGCGAACGGGAAGTCGTATTCGAGCGTGAACGGCTTGAACCACGGGCCTACGCCGGTTTCCTTGTCGACGTGGCGGCCGAACGCCATGTGGCCGGTCTGCATCGGCGGTTCGACGATCATCTTCAGGTGATACTTGCCCGGGCCGGCCAGCTTCACGTTGTCGCCATAGTGCGGGCCGTCGTTCGCGACCATCGCCATCAGGTCGCCCTTCTGCGAGTAGCTCGAACCCGGCTTCGTCAGTTCGTAGTGAACCTGCAGGTACGGCATCCAGTCGCCTTCCGCGAAGCCCGTCGGGTTGTTCTTGACCGCATGGATGTCGGTTTCGAGGTGGATGTCCGAATCCGACGCCTTGCGCATCATCCCTTCGGGCTCCATCGTGATCGGCTGCAGATAAACCACGCCGATTTCCATCCCGCTCTGGATCTGCTGCTTGCTGATCGGATATTCGGCAGCCGTCGCCGCAAAAGCGGCACTCGCGGCAGCGACCGCTACCGCACTACGCAAAAGAAATTGGACCCGCATCGAAACTCCTTGTTTTTTTATAAAGAGACAGAAGAGCCAACCCGCCGCACCAGCCACACAAACGCTAATGCGAACAATTCTCATATAGATCGCAGTGTATCACGTTAGCGGCGAGGAACAAGTGAAAAAAGTGCGGAAAGCCTTGTCGCAGCAAGGCTTTCCGGCGGCTTGCAGTGGCGTTTGCGGAAATGAAAGCAGGGGTTTCGACGGCGCCCGACACCGGCAACAGACGGGTCGCGGCACGAAGAGCGCGCCGCCGGGGCCGCCTGAGCGCCGGCCCCGGCGACTGCGGCGAAAAGCGTTACACCGGATGATCGCCGACGTTCGCGCCGAACACGCGCTCGCGCAGCACGGCCAGCTGGTCGCGGGCCTGCGCGGCCTTTTCGAATTCGAGGTTCTTCGCGTAGTCCATCATCTGCTTTTCGAGGCGCCTGATTTCCTTCGAAATCTCCTTTTCGGACATGTCCTCGAACTTCGCGCGCTCCTGCTCCTCGCGCAGTTCGGCGCGCGCATCGTCGACGTTGTACACGCCGTCGATGATGTCCTTGATCCGCTTGACGACCCCGCGCGGTGTGATCCCCCGCTCCGCGTTGAACGCGATCTGCTTCGCGCGGCGGCGCTCGGTCTCGTCGATCGCCTTGCGCATCGAGTCGGTGATGCGGTCGCCGTACAGGATCGCCTTGCCGTTCACGTTGCGCGCCGCGCGGCCGATCGTCTGGATCAGCGAGCGCTCGGCCCGCAGGAAACCTTCCTTGTCCGCGTCGAGGATCGCGACCAGCGACACCTCCGGAATGTCGAGCCCCTCGCGCAGCAGGTTGATCCCGACCAGCACGTCGAAGGTGCCGAGCCGCAGGTCGCGGATGATCTCGACGCGCTCGACCGTTTCGATGTCGCTGTGCAGATAACGGACCTTCACGCCGTGGTCGGAGAGGAATTCGGTCAGCTGCTCGGCCATCCGCTTCGTCAGCGTCGTGACGAGCACGCGCTCGCCCACCGCGACGCGTTCGTTGATTTCCGACAGCACGTCGTCGACCTGCGTCGACGCCGGCCGCACCTCGATGACCGGATCGACGAGGCCGGTCGGCCGCACCACCTGCTCGGCGACCTGGCCGGACACCTTCTTCTCGTAGTCGGCCGGCGTCGCGGACACGAAGATCACCTGGCGCATCTTGCGCTCGAACTCCGCGAACTTCAGCGGCCGGTTGTCGAGCGCGGACGGCAGCCGGAATCCGTAGTCGACGAGGTTCTCCTTGCGCGCGCGGTCGCCGTTGTACATCCCGTTAAACTGGCCGATCAGCACGTGCGACTCGTCGAGAAACATCATCGCGTCCGGCGGCAGGTAGTCGACGAGCGTCGGCGGCGGCTCGCCGGGCGCGGCGCCCGAAAAGTGCCGCGAATAGTTCTCGATGCCCTTGCAGAAACCCAGTTCCTGGAGCATTTCGAGGTCGAAGCGGGTGCGCTGTTCGAGCCGCTGCGCCTCGACCAGCTTGTTGTCGCGATGGAAGAATTCGAGCCGCTCGCGCAGTTCGAGCTTGATCGTCTCGACCGCGCGCAGCACGGTCTCGCGCGGCGTCACGTAGTGCGACGACGGATACACGGTGAAGCGCGGAATCTTCTGCCGCACGCGGCCGGTCAGCGGATCGAACAGTTGCAGCGTCTCGATTTCGTCGTCGAACAGTTCGACGCGCACCGCCATTTCGGCGTGTTCGGCCGGGAAGATGTCGATCGTGTCGCCGCGCACGCGGAACGTGCCGCGCTGGAAGTCCTGCTCGTTGCGGTTGTACTGCATCGCGATCAGCCGCGCGATGATCTCGCGCTGGCCGAGCCGGTCGCCGGTCCGCAGCGTCAGGATCATCTGGTGATACTCGGACGGATTGCCGATACCGTAGATCGCGGACACGGTCGCGACGATCACGACGTCGCGCCGCTCCAGCAGGCTCTTCGTCGCGGAAAGCCGCATCTGCTCGATGTGCTCGTTGATCGACGAGTCCTTCTCGATGAACAGGTCGCGCTGCGGCACGTAGGCTTCCGGCTGGTAGTAGTCGTAGTACGACACGAAGTACTCGACCGCGTTGCGCGGGAAAAACTCGCGGAATTCCGAATAAAGCTGCGCGGCGAGCGTCTTGTTCGGCGCGAACACGATCGCCGGGCGGCCGAGCCGCGCGATCGCGTTCGCCATCGTGAAGGTCTTGCCGGAGCCGGTCACGCCGAGCAGCGTCTGGAACGACAGGCCGTCCCCCACGCCTTCGACGAGCGTGTCGATCGCCGCCGGCTGGTCGCCGGCGGGCGGATACGGCTGGTAAAGCTGGAACGGGGAACCTTCGTAGCTGACGAACTTCGACTCGTCGAGCACCTCGGCGACGCCGGTCACGGAATGTTCTGACATGGGGCGGCATCCTCTGCCTGGAGCAAAGGACCATTCTAGCGTCTTGCGAAAACCCGGGCGGGGTGCGCCGGGAAGCGCGGTGCGGGCGGAACGGGGCGGCGGGCGGCGTGGTTTCGCTCGTTGCATCGCGATCGCGGCGGCACGCCGGGCGGCGGCGGAGCGAAGTCAGGCCGGCATCCGCCGCTGCGGCGTTCGGGCTGCGCGAGCGCCGCGCGCCGGATCGCGCCACGGCGAACAGCCCCGAAATGGACCCGCGGATCGCGCCCACGGCCGAAAACGCCAACGGGATTCGTTACAATAGCGTGTTGCGTGGCCATCGTCCGCGCCGCCTGCCGCGGCGTCCGCGCTTCGTGTGATTCCGGCCATGCCAGCATTTCTCCCTTGACTCTTGCTTGCCGAACCATCATGTCCCTCTTTTCCGCCGTCGAACTCGCCCCTCGCGACCCGATCCTGGGTCTGAACGAAGCCTATAACGCCGATGCGCGCCCGACCAAGGTGAACCTCGGCGTTGGCGTGTACACCAACGAGGAAGGCAAGATTCCGCTGCTGCGCGCGGTGCGCGACGCGGAAAAGGCCCGCGTCGAGGCCGGCCTGCCGCGCGGTTATCTGCCGATCGAAGGTCTTGCCGCCTATGACGCGGCCGTGCAGAAGCTGCTGCTCGGCAACGATTCGCCGCTGATCGCGGCGGGCCGCGTGGTCACCGCGCAGGCGCTCGGCGGCACCGGCGCACTGAAGATCGGCGCTGATTTCCTGAAGCGCGTGAACCCGGCCGCGAAGGTTGCGATCAGCGATCCGAGCTGGGAAAACCACCGCGCGCTGTTCGAAAGCGCGGGTTTCGAGGTCGTCGCGTACCCGTACTACGACGCGGCCACCCACGGCGTGAACTTCGACGGCATGCTCGCCGCGCTGAACGGCTATGCGCCGGGCACGATCGTCGTGCTGCACGCGTGCTGCCACAACCCGACCGGCGTCGACCTGAGCACCGACCAGTGGAAACAGGTCGTCGAAGTCGTGAAGGCGCGCGAACTGGTGCCGTTCCTCGACATCGCGTATCAGGGCTTCGGTGACGGCATCGACGCGGACGCCGCGGCGGTCCGCCTGTTCGCGGCAGCCGAGCTGAACGCGTTCGTGTCGTCGTCGTTCTCGAAGTCGTTCTCGCTGTACGGCGAGCGCGTCGGCGCGCTGTCGATCATCGCGGCGAACAAGGACGAAGCCGCGCGCGTGCTGTCGCAACTGAAGCGCGTGATCCGCACGAACTACTCGAACCCGCCGACGCACGGCGGCTCGATCGTCGCGGCGGTGCTCGGTTCGGCGGACCTGCGCGCGACGTGGGAAGCGGAACTGGGCGAGATGCGCGACCGCATCCGCGCGATGCGCGGCGGCCTCGTCGAGCGCCTGAAGGCGGCCGGCGTCGAACGCGACTTCGGCTTCGTGAATGCGCAGCGCGGGATGTTCTCGTACTCGGGCCTGTCGGCCGCGCAGGTGGAGCGTCTGCGCGAAGAGTTCGGCATCTACGCGGTGAGCACGGGCCGCATCTGCGTCGCCGCGCTGAACACGCGCAACATCGACGTGGTCGCGACTGCGATCGCGACGGTGCTGAAGTAAGCGTCAAGCCAGGGCCGCCCGACGGCGGCCCGCGCGGATCACGTCGATCCGTCACGCGAAAACGGCGCCCACACTCACGTGTGGGCGCCGTTTTCTTTTTCGGCGCGGCCGTTCAGGTCACGCCACCCGCATCAGCCCTTCCCCGTTCGGCCCGGCCGATCAGCCCTTCGGCTCGATATCGCCGCCCTGCTCGTGCGTGGCTTCGTGCACGCGTCCGTCGCGATGAATGTCGTGCGTGACGAAACCCGCATCGTTGTCCGGCTTGTCGAGCCAGCCCGGCTGGCCGAGCGACAGGCGGATGTCGTGCAGCCCGCCCTGCCAGTGCTCGCGCATCGTCGACACGCCGAACTGGAAGTCCTTGTAGTGGCCTTCGTACTCCTTCTGCCGGTAGATCAGGTGGATCACGTTGTACTTCTTCGAGCACGACAGATCGTCCGCGAGCCGGCACCATGGATCGTCGCGATGTTCGGGCGCGACGCGGTCCAGCACCTCGCGCAGCGCGTGGCGGAACCGCTGCGAGCGTTGCAGCATGTCGGTCACCATCCGCGTGCGGCTCGAATACTGGATGTCCTTCATCCGCCCCTGCACGTCGGTGATGTTGTCCGGCACCGGCCCGCGCGCGCTCCACAGATCGACCTGGAACGCGAGCGTGTCGCGGCGCGGCGTCGTCTGCACCACTTCGTAGAGCGGCGTGTTCGACATCAGCCCGCCGTCCCAGTAATACTCGCCGTCGATCTCGACCGCCGCGAAACCCGGCGGCAGCGCGCCGGACGCGATGAAGTGCTCGGGCCGCAGCTTCGTCGTCGTGTTGTCGAAATACACGAAGTTGCCGGTGCCGACGTTCACCGCGCCGACCGACACGCGGGTCTCGCGCGAATTGATCCGGTCGAAGTCGCATAGCCGTTCGAGCGTCGCCTTCAGCGGCTTCGTGTCGTAATAGCTCGCTTTCTCCGGATGCCCGGACGCGTGCGGCATCGGCGGCGGAAAACGCGGCACGAAAAAGCCCTTCTGCCCTTCGACGAGCGCGCCGGCCGCCTGCATCGCGGTGAACGCCTTGCGGACCGACTCGCCCGAATTGAACAGCGCATGCTCGATGAAACCCGGCAGCGGCACGCTGAACGCGGGCTGGCAGATCGTCTCCCAGAACTCGCGTAGCCGCGCGACGCGATGCTCGGGCGCGTTGCCGGCGATCAGCGCGGTGTTCAGCGCGCCGATCGAAATGCCGGCGATCCAGTCCGGCTCGATGCCGGCCTCCGAGAGCCCCTGGTAGACGCCGGCCTGATACGCGCCGAGCGCGCCGCCGCCTTGCAGCGTCAGTGCGACCGTCTCCCAGTGTCTGCCCGCTTCGCCGCACTGGCTCGCACGCGGCCGCGGCACGGTGCCGGCACGGGTGCCGGCTTCGTCGTCGACCGCGCTCGATTGCGGGCGTGCTGTCCTGCGTTGCGCCATGACCGCGCCTCCGTGTTACTGCATGAACCAGCCGTGACTGACGACGAACGACTGCCCGGTGAACGCGGCCGTCGGGAACGCGGACAGGAACAGCACCGTCTGCGCGACGTCCTCGACCGTCGTGAACACGCCGTCGACGGTGCCGCCGAGCATCACGCGCTTCACCACGTCCTCTTCGCTGATGCCGAGTTCCTTCGCCTGCTCGGGAATCTGCTTGTCGACGAGCGGCGTGCGCACGAACCCCGGACACACGACATGCGAGCGCACGTTGTGCTTCGCGCCTTCCTTCGCGAGCACGCGCGCGAGGCCGAGCAGCGCGTGCTTCGCGGCGACGTACGCGGACTTCAGCGGCGACGCCTCGTGCGAATGCACCGAGCCCATGTAGATCACGACGCCGCCGCGATCGTCCTTGTACATGTGCTTCAGCGCGGCCTTCGTCGTGAGGAACGCGCCGTCGACGTGGATCGCCTGCATTTTCTTCCAGTCGGAAAACGCGTAGCTTTCAATCGGATTGACGATCTGGATGCCGGCGTTCGAAATCAGGATGTCGACCGAACCCAGTTCGGCCGCCACGCGGTCGATGCCCTGGTTCACCGCGTCTTCGCTGGTGACGTCCATCGCGACGCCGATCGCCTTGCCGCCCGCCTTGTTGATCTCTTCGGCAACCGCGTTCGCGCCGTCCTGGTTCAGGTCGGCGATCGCGATGGCCGCACCGGCCTGCGACAGCGTAAGCGCGATCTGCTTGCCGATGCCGCTTGCCGCGCCGGTGACGACCGCGACCTTGCCATCGAGTTTCGAATTCAGGGTGAGTGACGACATCGAGACCTCCTTGCGATAGATGGGATGACACCTCGACGCGCGCGCGCCGTCAACCTGGCCGGTCAGCCTATGCCGTCCGGTCGAATGCCGCGCCGCGGCCAACCGCGCTATTGTGCATGAAGCGACCCGCATCCTGCGTGAATCTCTGCCGACGAACGGCAAACGGCGGACAGCGGCGGTACCATCGGGCTTCATCTCAAGGAGGCGTTCATGAATTATCGGAGACTGGGCCGCTCGGGCCTGCAGGTAAGCGAACTGTCGATCGGCTCGTGGGTCACGTACGGCAACCAGGTCGACCGGAGCGTGGCGCGGGAATCGCTGGCGGCCGCGCGCGACGCGGGCGTCAACTTCTTCGACAACGCCGAGGTGTATGCGGGCGGCCAGTCGGAAGTCATCATGGGCCAGGCGCTGAAGGATCTCGGCTGGCCGCGCATCAGCTACGTCGTGTCGACGAAGTTCTACTGGGGCTTGAACCAGGCGCCGAACCAGTATCACACGCTGAACCGCAAGTATCTGCTAAACGCAATCGACGGTTCGCTGCAGCGGCTGCAACTCGATTACGTCGACCTCGTGTTCTGCCATCGGCCCGACCCGGCGACGCCGGTCGAGGAAACCGTGTGGGCGATGAGCGACATGATCGCGCGCGGCAAGGCGCTGTACTGGGGCACATCGGAATGGAGCGCCGACGAGATCCGCGCCGCGTGGGAAATCGCGGAACGGCATCATCTGCACAAGCCGGTGATGGAGCAGCCGCAATACAACCTGTTCCACCGCCGCCGCGTCGAGCAGGAATACCGGCGGCTCTACGAGGACATCGGCCTCGGCCTCACCACATGGAGCCCGCTCGCGTCGGGCCTGTTGACCGGCAAGTATCGCAGCGGCGTGCCACAGGGCAGCCGCGCGCAGTTGCAGGGTTATGACTGGCTGCGCAACGAGTTGACCAACGCGGACAAGAACGAGATCGTCGGCAAGCTCGCGGGCATTGCGGACGCGCTCGGCTGCACGGTCGGGCAACTGGCGATCGCGTGGATCCTGAAGAACCCGAACGTCAGCACGGTGATTACCGGCGCATCGAACGTCGAGCAGATCGCGCAGAACATGAAGGCCCAGGAAGTCGCCGACAAGATCACGCCGGACGTGAAGGCGCAGATCGAACTGGTCGTCGGCGACGCGGACGACTGATCCGGGCGCCGCGCCAACCCGGGCCGCCGGTTGCGTAGCGTACGGTCGCGTACAATACGCGGCCTCTCCGGCGCGGCGGCCATCACCGCCGCGCGACGGCGTCATCCGTTCATCCCGACACCCGGTCCTGCCATCATGCTGAGTTATCGCCACGCCTTTCACGCAGGCAATCATGCCGACGTCCTGAAGCACGCCGTCGTCGTGCAACTGCTGCGCTATCTCGGCAAGAAGGACAAGGCGTACTGGTACATCGACACGCACGCGGGCGCGGGCGCGTATGCGCTGCACGAGGGTTACGCGACCAGGACCGCCGAGTTCGAAACCGGCATCGGCAAGCTGTGGGCGCGCAACGATCTGCCGCCGGCGCTGGCCGAATACGTGGACGAAGTCGCCGCGCTGAACGCGGACGGCGAGCTGCGTTTTTATCCTGGCTCGCCGTATCTCGCATGGCGGCTGATGCGCGAGCAGGACCGCATGCGGCTGTTCGAACTGCACAGCACGGAGATCGACGTGTTGCGCCAGCGTTTTCATGACGCGGGCCGGCGCGTGATGCTGTACGCGGGCGACGGCTTCGAAGGCATCAAGGCGCTGCTGCCGCCGCCGCCGCGCCGCGCGCTGGTGCTGATCGACCCGTCGTACGAGGACAAACGCGATTACGCGCACACGCTCGCCTGCGTCGAGGAATGCCTGAAGCGCTTCTCGACCGGCACGTATGCGATCTGGTATCCGCAGGTCACGCGGCCGGAATCGCAGCGTTTTGCAGATCAGCTAAAACGCCTGCAGGACAAGAACTGGCTGCACGCGACGCTGACCGTCAGCGAGCCGCCGAAGGACGGCTACGGGCTGTACGGCAGCGGCATGTTCGTCCTGAATCCGCCGTACACGCTCGCGGCGACGATGAAAGAAACGCTGCCCTGGCTCGTCGACGCGCTCGGGCAGGACAAGGGCGCGCAGTTCAAGGTCGAGTACCGCGGCGACTGACGGCCGCCCGCCCCGTCACTGCGGCGGCGTGGGCCGCGGACGCGGGCGCGAATGAGATGGCGACGACGGAGACGACGGTTTCGTCGGCCGGCCGCCGCCCGCGCCCGGCACTTCGACATAAGGCGCAACGATCAGCGGCGGCGACGCATCCGGCGCGAGTTCCGCCGGTCGCGCCGCACGCTGCGCTTCGACCATCGGCGCATGCGACAACGGCGCGTTCTGCAGCACCACTCCGGACTGCCCGTCGCTGATTCCGTGCTGCGTATCGAGCACGAGCGGCTGACGATCCGCCGCGCTGACGGAACTGAACGCAGCCCCGCACGCGATCGTACAAACCGCGAGCGACATCACGCGCGACACACAACGGATCGAGATCATCGGCAAGCCCCGTGGATGGCGCCGTCATCGGGTGGACGGCTCTTGTCTCAAAAAGCACTTTACCTTACCGCAGTGGCAAGCTTCAGACTTTTGCGTGACGCTTCGGGGTCCACAAGGCCCGGAACGCGGGTACCGGAAACGACAAAGCCCCGCAATGCGGGGCCTGGGCGGTGAAACGGCCGCACCGGGGGGTGCGGCTGGACTGCCGGATTACAGCGAGAAGCCGCTCGATTCGAGCGAGCGGATACGCTGTTCGAGCTGCACGATGTCGGTCGACGAGGCGAGCCACGCTTCACGGCGGCGGGCTTCGGCGGTTTCGAACCAGGTGCTCAGCTTTTCCAGAACGTACGCAAACATGATGAGGTTCTCCAAGGACCAATAGGCATCCCCGGGCGATTCGGACTTCGTATCAGGGATTTCCCTAATCAGGGATAACCCGAAGTATAGCGATCCAGGCACGATTTGCCAGTGAATTGCCCGAATGGAGTGCATTCCAAACTGGAATGGTGCATGCGCCCACGGAAGGCAATCCACTGATTCGACAACGAAAATCGGCGTCGCCCGCCAGCAGGCACCCGGATCGCACACTCATTTGCACCAATATGACGCATCCCGCCCATCCAAACTGTTGCAAGGACCCCTCGCTTCCGCCGACGGTGTCACGCATGCGCCGCGTGCCGGTCCTTTTCGACCGGCTCGGGATCGGCGAGGCGTTCGATGATCGGGCAGTCCGGCCGGCCGTCGCCGTGGCAATGGGACGCGAGATGCGAGAGCGTGTTGCGCATCTGCGTCAGTTCCGCGATCCGCTGGTCCAGTTCCTCGACATGCTGAAGCGCGATCGCCTTCACCTCCGCGCTGGCGCGCGACCGGTCGTGCCACAGCGCGAGCAGGCGCCGGATGTCCTCGACCAGAAACCCGAGCCGGCGCGCCTGGCGGACGAAACGCAGCGAATGCACCTCCTCCATCCCGTACACGCGATAGCCGGACGCGGTGCGCCCCTTCGGCGTCAGCAGCCCGACGCTCTCGTAATAACGAATCATTTTCGCGGTGACGCCCGACGCGCGCGCCGCTTCGCCGATGTTCATCGTGTTGCCCTCTGCGGTTGGACCGATGCGGCGATCGTACACCTTCCCATCATGGGAAGCTCCAGCGCCTCGCCGGCAACCGGCTGGCATAATCGGCTACGCTCGCCATCGCGCGCTGCGTAGTCACTTACTTTCAAAGGAAGACCAACGATGATCCAGTTCAACGTGGAAGGCATGAGCTGCCAGCATTGCGTCGCGGCCGTCACGCGCGCGATCCACGAACGCGACGCCGCCGCGCAGGTGCAGGTCGATCTGCCTGCCGGCCGCGTGAGCGTCGAGTCGAGCCAGTCCGCCGACGTGCTGAAGGCCGCGATCGACGACGCCGGTTACACGGTCGTCGGCACGGCCGGCGCGTGAGCGGCGGCCCCGCCATGTTCAAGGTCGCCGTGATCGGCGCGTCCGGACTGCTCGGGCGCGCGATCGTCGACGAACTGGCCGCGACGACCGGCTGGCAACTCGCGCAGACTGCGTTCCGGCGCGCCGGCCCGCATCAGACGACGCTCGACGTGCGCGACGCGCAGGCGGTGTCGCGTTACGTCGAGCACGAAGCGCCGGACGCGATCGTAATCGCCGCAGCGGAACGCCGGCCGGACGTCTGCGAGCAGAACCCGGACGCGGCGCGCGCGCTGAACGTCGACGCGGTGCGCAGCATCGCAACGGCCGCGCGGCAACGCGGCGCATGGGTGCTGTCGATCTCGACCGATTACGTGTTCGACGGCACGCAGCCGCCCTATCGCTGCGACGACACGCCGAATCCCCTCAACGCGTATGGCCGCAGCAAGCTCGAAGGCGAGCGCGCGCTGCTCGACAGCACGGACGCCGGCCTGGTGCTGCGCCTGCCGCTGCTGTACGGACCGATCGTGGACTGGAGCGAATCGGCGGTCACGAGCCTCGTGCCGGCGATCGCCGCATCCGCTCGCGCGAACGCCGCGCCGGCCATGATGGACGCATGGGCGACCCGCTACCCGACCTTCACGCCGGACGTCGCGTTCGTGATCCGCGAACTGCTCACGCGATATGCGGACGGAAACCCGGTCTGCGGCATCGCGCAGTGGTCCGGCGACGAGCCGATGACGAAATACGACATCGCGCAACAACTCGCCGGTGCGCTAGGCCTGAACGCGCGACTCGTTCCACTGCCGGCGCCGGCCGACGCGACGCCGCGCCCGCGCGACTGCCATCTCGACGCGAGCCGGCTCGAAACGCTCGGCATCGGCCGACGGACGCCGTTTAACGTCGCGATCCGCGCGGTGCTCGACGCATTTCCGTGGCGCGGCGACGCGCCGACCGCCGAAGGCTGAAGCCGCGAACGCGCGCGAACCGCGCGTTCAATGAAAATTCCGGCTCTCCGTCGCGAGCCGCCCCAACAGCCGGCTGTGATCCTCCAGCCGCTGCGCGACGAGGTGAACCACTTCGCCCTCGCGCTGCACGACGCCGGCGACCGCCATCAGCGACGCGCCCAGCAGTTCCTTGCGCTGCGATTCGACGAGCGCCTCGCGCACGATCACGTTGACCGAGCCGGTTTCGTCCTCCAGCGATACGAAGATCGTGCCGTTCGCGGTCCCCGGACGCTGCCGCACGGTGACGATCCCGCAGACCCGCGCGAGCGTCCCGTGACGGCACTTCGCGAGCTGCGCCGAGGTCTTGAAGCGCTGCTTCGCGAGGCCGCGCCGCAGCAGTTCGAGCGGATGCCGGTTCAGCGTCAGACGCAGGCTCGCATAGTCGGCGACGATCTCCGCGCCTTCGGACGCGCGCGGCAGCGCAAGCGGCGCCTCCGCAATCGGCGCGTCGCGCAGCAGCGCCGGCACCGCGTGCTGCGCGGTCACCGCCCACCATGCCTCGCGGCGATGGCCGGCGATGCTCGCGAGCGCGTTCGCCGCCGCCAGCGCTTCGAGTTCGCGACGCGTGAGCGCCGCACGGCGCGCGAGGTCGTCGACGTCGATGAACGGCGCGAACGCGCGCGCCTGCATCACGCGCTGCGCCGCTTCTTCCGAAAACCCTTTGACGAGACTGAAGCCGAGCCGCACCGCCGGGCCGCCGCGACCATAACGATGCGGCGGCAGCACGACGCGCGCGCGCAGGACGCGCCGAACGTTCGTCACGAGGCGCGGCTTCGGACCGGATATCGCGGCACGCCAGCGCAGCATCTTTTGCATGGCTTCGGCCTGGCGCATACGCGCAGCATCGGCAGCGATACGCACGCCCGGCGCCTCCGGCTGTTCGAGCGTCGATTCCCAGTCGCTGATCGCGATGTCCGGCGCGAGCACCTTCACGCCATGCCGTTTCGCGTCCTGCACGAGTTGCGACGGCGAATAAAACCCGAGCGGCTGACTGTTCAGCAGCCCCGCGAGGAACGCGGCGGGCTCGTAACGCTTCAGCCACGCGCTGTTGTAGACGAGCAGCGCGAAACTCGCCGCATGGCTCTCCGGGAAACCGTAGTCGCCGAAACCCTCGATCTGCTTGCAGATACGATCGGCAAACTCCTCTTCATATCCCTTCTTCATCATCCTTCGCTTCAGGTCCGCCTGATACGGACGCAGATCTCCATCGCGCCGCCATGCGGCCATCGCGCGACGCAGCTTGTCCGCCTCTTCGCCTGAAAAATTGGCGGCCACCATCGCGAGGTGCATCACCTGCTCCTGGAAGATCGGTATGCCAAGCGTGCGTTCGAGCACTGGCCGCAACTCCGGCTTCTCGTACACGACGTCTTCGAGCCCCTGCTTGCGCTTCAGGTACGGATGCACCATGCCGCCCTGGATCGGCCCCGGCCGCACGATCGCCACTTCGATCACGAGGTCGTAATACTTGCGCGGCCGCAGGCGCGGCAACATGCTCTGCTGCGCGCGCGATTCGATCTGGAACACGCCGACCGTGTCCGCGTGACAGCACATCTCGTAGACGGCCGGGTCTTCGGCCGGAATGTCCTGCACGCGAAACGCCGGCAGTCCGCGCCGCAGCGCGACGAACTCCAGCGAACGGCGGATCGCGGACAGCATCCCGAGCGCGAGCACGTCGACCTTCAGCAGACGCAGCGCGTCGATGTCGTCCTTGTCCCACTCGATCACGTAGCGGTCCGCCATCGCCGCATTCTCGATCGGCACGAGCCGCGACAGCTTGTCCTTCGCGATCACGAAACCGCCGACGTGCTGCGACAGATGCCGCGGAAAACCGCGCAGTTCACGCGTGAGCCGCACCAGATGCTGCGTCACGTGCGAGTCCGGCGAGAAACCCGCCTCTTCCAGATGATGCGCGACCGCATCGGGTCCGTCCCACCACTGCTGCGCCTTGCCGATCCGTTCGATCAGCGCCGCGTCGAGCCCGAGCGCCTTGCCGACGTCCTTCACCGCGCTGCGCGTGCGATACGTGATCAGCGTCGCCGCGAGCGCCGCGCGGCGGTTGCCGTATTTCCCGTAGATGTACTGGATCACCTCTTCGCGGCGCTGATGCTCGAAGTCGACGTCGATGTCCGGCGGCTCGTTGCGCGCGCGCGAGATGAAACGCTCGACGAGCATGTTCATCCGCACCGGGTCGATCTCCGTGACCTTCAGGCAATAACAGACCACCGAGTTCGCCGCGGACCCGCGCCCCTGGCACAGAATCCCCTGGCTGCGCGCGAAGCGGACGATGTCGTGCACGGTCAGGAAGTATTTCTCGTACTTCAGTTCCGCGATGATTCCCAGTTCCAGGTTGATCTGCTTTTCCCGCTTTTCGTTCAGACCATCCGGCCAGCGTTCGGCCGCGCCCTGCATCACGAGCGTACGCAGCCACGTGGCCGGCGTCTCGCCCGCCGGCACCAGTTCCTCCGGATACTCGTACGCCAGTTCGTCGAGCGAGAACGTGCAGCGGCGTGCGACTTCGAGCGTCTCCCGCAGCGTGTCGTGCGGATACAGCGACGCGAGCCGCACCCGCGCGCGCAGATGCCGCTCCGCGTTCGGCTCCAGTTCGCGGCCGCATGTGGCGAGCGGCCGGCCGACGCGGATCGCGCTCAACGTGTCCTGCAACGGCTTGCGCGAACGCGCATGCATCAGCACCCCGCCCGTCGCGACGAGCGGCAGGCCGCTGTTCCGCGCGATCAGCCGCAGCGCGTCGATCTGCGTTTCGTCGCTGCCGCCGCACCATAGTTCGAGCGCGAGCCACGCGCGATCCGCGGCAAAACCCGCGAGCCAGCGCGCGCCGCGCAGCGTCTGCGCGAACGTCGCCGCGCGCTGCGGCACCAGCAGCAGCACGCAGTCGCGCAGATGCCGCAGATGCTCGAACTCCGGCTCCGGCGCGGTGAAGTCGGCCGGATGCAGCCGGTAGCTGCCCTTCGCCGCGCGCGAACGCGCGAGCGTGATCAACTCGCACAGATTGCCGTACCCTTCGCGGTTCATCGCGATCGCGACCAGCGTGCAGAACGGTTTGCCATCCTGATCGACCAGGCTCAACTCGCTGCCGATCAGCAGATGCAGCGCCGGCGCGAGCGGCGCAATCGCGGCGGCGGCCGCTTCGCCGCCCTGCTCGCGCGCCGCGTTCACCGCGTCCGCATGCGCGTTGCGGCGCGCCGCCTCATGCTCCTTCAGCGCGCTGTGCGCGCGAACCACGCCGGCAAGCGAGCATTCGTCGGTGATCGCGAGCGCACGATAACCATGCTCGCTCGCCTGCTCGATCAGTTCGCCCGGATGCGACGCGCCGCGCAGGAACGTGAAGTTCGTCAGGCAATGCAGCTCCGCGTAATCGGGCAGCCCCCCGAACGACGATGACGGCGCGGCGCGTGGCGGATCGGATAAGGACATGACGGTCAGCCGAACAGCCCTTGCAGATACCACTGCCCGCCGATGCGCTCGCGGTACACCCAGAACATGCGGCCCTGATCGTCGGCGGCGACGTAGTAGTCGCGGCCGACGCCGTCGCCGTCCCACCAGCCCGACTCGACACGCTCGGCACGCGTGAGCGTCTTCAAGGGACGTCGATAGACCGGCCGGTCGCCGCGCGTCGCGAGCTTCAGCGGCCGTTCGAGCAGCCACGCCGGACGCGGCTGCGACGGCAGCGGCACGTCGGGCAGATCGAGCGTCGTTTGCATCGGCGCGGCGGCGGCCGATGAATCATCCTTCGCGTCTTTCGCCTTGCGGCGCGTGCCGGCGCGCCCGCGCCGCGCCGGCGCGCGCCACGCGTCGGCCTGCATCGCATGCTCAGGCCGATGGTCGTCCACGAGCGACAGTTGCAGCACGTTCTGCGGGCCGAGCCGCGCGCCGATGCGCTCGAACAGTTGCGCGAGCGACGCGTCCGACGCTTCGGGCAGCGGAAACAGCGTATCGGTCGGCGCCGCGTATTCGCGCACCTCCGACGCGACGAGCCTCAGCCCGATCACCGGCGCGGCCAGTTCGGTCTGGTTCAGCCGCTCGCGCAACAGCCACAGCAGATGGTCGGCGTCGCGCGACGGCGCGGCCCAGCCGATCGTCAGGCTCGACGTGCGCGCGCCCCCGAGGGGATCCGCATGCCGCGACGCCAGTTCGTGTTCGAGCCGCAGTTCGAACGCGCTGACCGCCGCATGCTGCGCGGCGAGCCAGCCGGCCAGTTGCATCACGAGCCGGCGCGCGGCGAACAGCAGCGCCTCCGCGCTGTCGACGCGCGCCTGCAATTCGAGCGCCGCCTGGAACGACGGCGGCGCGCGGAACGATTCGCGCGGATCCGGATGCTCGCCGTACGCCTGCGCGAGCCACGTCAGCACGCCGTCGCCGAAACGCCGCACGACGCCCTCGCGCGGCAGACGCCGCAAATCCGCGAGCGTCGCGCAGCCGATCTGCAGCAGCGCGTTATCGTGCTGCGCCGCGAACGGCGCGAGCGATACCGGCAGCGCATCGAGCACGCGCGGCAGCGTCTTGTCCTGCACCACATGCCAGCGACGCGGCGTGCGCTGCGCGTGCGACTGCGCGAGCAGCCACGCGCCCCAGGCGGTCGGCGCGCACGCGATCCGCGCCACGTGCCCGCAATCGGCCACCGTCGCCGCGACCTTCGCGAGCAGCGCGCGTATGCCGCCAAAGAGACGCAGCCCGGAGCCGACTTCCAGCAGCAGCGTGTGCGATTCCGCGAACGACAGCTTCGGCGTATACGCGAGCAATGCGAGCGCGAGCGCCTCGAATGCCTGCTGCTCGCGAGCCGGATCGGGATTCAGCAGCACCAGATCCGGCGCGAGCGCGAGCGCATGCGAGCGCGTGCAGCCCGCGCTCACGCCGAGGCCGAGCGCGTCCAGATCGGGGATCAGCACGCGCGACGGGTCGGCCAGCGCGTAGCAGCGCGGCGCGGACGGCACGGCGCACCCGGCGTGCGCGCCGGATGCGTCAGACGGGAACCCGTGTTCCGGCGAGGCCGGCGACGACATCGGCGACATCGAATGCGGCACTGGCGGCCTCACGGCCTCCAGCGGCAACAGCGGCAAGGTGACGGCGATCCACAGCATGATTGGTCCCGGACGGCGGCCGCTCGTCGGACGATGCGGCCGGGTCCGGCAGCACCGCGTCCTGCAGCGGCAGCATGACGTTGAGCGGTTGTGCGAGCGGCGGCCCGCGGCGCTTGAAAATATCGACGGACAACGCGGTGTGCTGCATCCATCGACGCCGGCTGACCGTGCCGTCGGCGGGCGGCGGCACCGGTGTGCAGACCATCCGCAGCGGCGCCGGCGACGACTGGCCGCGCGCGGCCGGCGGCCGGATCAGGAACGCGAGCGCCTGCGAATCCTGCGCGACGACCTGCAGACGCCGCACCGCATCCGCGCGCGCCTTCGGCAGCCAGACCAGCACCGCGCCGATGCCGTCCTGCTTCAGCGCCTGCTCGGCGACCCACGGCGCGTCGCCGTCGCCCGCGCGAACCCAGACCACCCGGTCGAGCGCGATCCCCCACGCGTGCAGTGCGCACGCGTACGGCTGCCACGGCGGCGCGACCAGCAGCGCATGACGGCCGGACTGCGCGGTCAGCACCTTCAGCGCGGGCGCGAGCAGCCGCATCTCGCCGATGCCGCCGTGCTCGACCAGCAGTTCGGTCAGGCTGCCGGCGGGCCAGCCGGCGCCGGGCAGCAGCGCGTCGAGCGCCGGATGCCCGCTCGACACCGCGCGGGCGCCCGCATGGGCGAGCTGGTCGCCCTGCCAGACCCGGCTTTGCAGCCGGGACGGAAGCGTGGTCGCAAGCTGGATTGCCGCCGCCATGATTGCGTTCTGTCAAAAAGGGAATAACCCGCCGTCCCCGCGATGGAAAACGGGGTACGACGGGAGTGTCAGCCGGCGCCGTATACGACGTCGGAAGCTGTATATTTATACAGTATTTTGTGAGGGTTCGGGAAGGAAGATTCGGCGGGGTCGGCGGGGAGCCCAACGGCGCGGACGGTGTCCTGGTTCGCGTGCCTGGCGCAGCGGCGTGGGCGTCGCTCGCGCGCCGGCCGGCGTGCCGATGGACATGGCGGCGGCGCGCGGCGCGACTGGTTCGTTAGACGAGATCCGGCGACATCGCGGCCAGCAGCACCGCCGTTTCGTCGCCGTGGTGCTCCCGGCTCGCGAACCACCACAGCGCGCCTTTCTTCAGCGACAGGCCGCGCGTGGCGTCGCCGTGCAACAGCCGCGCGGCAACCTCGCCCAGCGTCGGCTGATGCCCGACCACGACGACCGTCGGCGCAACGCCGTGCGACCAGCCGGCCGCGGCAAGCACCTGATCGGCGCTCGCGCCGGGCGCGATCTCGCGGACGACGCGGTACTGGTCGGTCAGCGCCTCGGCGGTCTGGATCGTGCGCGCGGCGGGGCTGACGAGGATCACCGCGTCGTCTTCGAGACGCGGGCGCAGCCACTTCGCGACGTGCTGCGCCTGCTTGCGGCCTTTGGTCGTCAACTGACGGGCGAGATCGTTGGCGGCGGTGTCTTCGGCTTCGGCATGGCGCCAAAGAATCAGGTTCATCGACGTCTCCTCGGAAGATGCGGTACGGCGCGACACAACACGGCCGCGCCCGCTCAGAGCCACCCGCATGTTGCGCGCCCGGCCGACGCTCCGCAAGCCGGCGCGACGCCGATTTGACTGGAGATGCTCTGCCCCGATACAATCCCGGATTCGTCGGAGCGTAGCGCAGCCTGGTAGCGCATCTGATTTGGGATCAGAGGGTCGTAGGTTCGAATCCTATCGCTCCGACCAGGGAATCGAGGGGTTACAAGCCATAAACTTGTAACTCCTTTTTGTTTCTTACTCGGGCCCAACTCGATCAACGCAACGTGTGTGGGCTACAACACCGCACGTTGCGCAAATAACATTGGAAGCAGTTGGAAGCAGCCAAAGGCGCTCGCTTTCGCAAGAAATTGCGCGCTGCCAGATCTTGTCACGATAGAGACGCGATCCTCGTTCGCCCTTCAGTGATCCAGCCAGTTTCAGACGGTCGAATGCCGGACTGACGCCCGATGCGAACGACGGTTGATGGCCAGGCAGCGGCCGATGGGTAATCGCCGTCCGGCCGCGCCTGCGTTCACACTTCGGTCTGCCCTGCCCTCTCACGCGCGTCGTCGACTTCGATGACCGGAAGGTAACGCATCGACCGTGCATGATGTTTGGGCGCATTTTGTTGCGCGCGCCCTGATGCCTCATATGCGGTAGAGGCCTCGTGCCCGGGCTTTGCCTGCCGGCGTCGCCTTTAACCGCGCGTGTCGATCCAGTTGCGGGCCCAGCGTGTCGAGTGCTGCAGCGCCTGCTCTTCACTCGTGAAGTAATCGAGCGAATAGAACTGGTAGCGGCCTTCGGCGCGCGCGTCAGTGCGTTCGAGCAGCAGGTTGGATGAAAAACTACCGTCGGGCGAACGATGCGCCGATGGCTGGACGGCATAGCCGTTGTATTGCTGAATCGGGTTGTTCTGCATTTTAATTTTTAATTTTAATGATGTTCGAGTGCGCGCGCGCCGTGCGAAATGAGCATGCGTACGCCGATTCAAAGCCATTGCAGGCCGAATCTGAAGCAGTCGGAAACGAAAAATGGGCGTTGCCGCCAGGGGGGAGTGAAGCGCAACGAGGCGTGTGGCGCCTGGCAAGCTGCTGAATAAACAGACGCCGCCAGCAGCCATCACGCCCACTTTGGGAGACAAGGCTCCGCGAGGGTGTCGCTGCAACCCGGCGTCCGTCGCGGGAGGCCGGGTCCTTCAAACTTACAGCGGCGTGATGTTAGCCGCTTGCAGACCCTTCGGGCCTTGCTTCGTTTCGAAGCTTACCTTCTGGTTTTCTGCCAGCGTCTTGAAGCCGTCGGACCTGATTTCGGAGAAGTGAGCGAACAGATCGTCGCCGCCCTTGTCCGGGGTGATGAAGCCAAAGCCCTTGCTGTCGTTGAACCACTTGACGGTACCGGTATCCATGAAAAATCCTTGAGGAAAAAATTACGAAGATTTGCTCTGTTGAAGAGCGCGTGAAGTGTCAAGGAGAGAGAGGACAACGAATACCGCTGAGAAGCGAGCAATTGATGAACAGCAATCGAACTTCTTGAACTTCAGACGACACAGTAATCGTCGGATGGTACCAGCGTCAATAGCTATCTTGTAACTGTTTCGCCAGGCGGTCAGTTTTGCGGACGAAACGATGCGGTCCTGCCAGGCCGCGCGCCCTGTCTGGCAGGGTGCACGGGTTAGACAGCCTTATGCGGTCGGTGACGCTGAATGCCTCGTTGTCATCATTCGAGTCGTAGTGATGTCAATGTACTTTCCCGAATCCAACGGCCAAAGATCCTTCAGTCGCGGAGCGTGCACACCGCATATCGACGCCCGGCCCGCGACAGCACAACCACCGTCCCGCGTGGACTCATCCCCGATCCGGCAACGTGATCGCCGGCACCCCCGCGGACTGCCGGCCGGCCGCATCCGCGCTTCGCTCGGAAAGATAACGCGCCGGCGGCTTGCCGACCGCCTTGCGGAACATGGTCACGAACCCGCTCGCGCTTTCATAGCCGAGGTCGAGCGCGACGGTCTGCACGCTGTCGCCTTTCGTCAGCCGCTGGAGCGCGAGGATCACATGCATCTGCCGACGCCAGTGGCCGAAGCTCATGCCGAGTTCCTGGAGCAGCAGCCGGCTCATGCTCCGCTCGCTCATGCCGATATGGCTCGCCCATTCGCCCGACGTGGACTTGTCGGCGGGATCGGCCAGCAGCCGCTGCGCGAGCCGCCGCAGCCGCCGGTCGCGCGGCATCGGCAGGTGCAGGTCTTCCACCGGCGCCGCCGCCAGTTCGTCGAGCAGCGTGGCGACCAAACGGTCCTCGCGTCCGCCCTGCGGATATAACGCGGGCAAACCGGCCGCCGCCATGAGCAGTTCCCGCAGCAGCGGATGGATGGCGATCGTGCAGCAGCTTTCGGGCATGTCCGGCGCGGCGTCCGGTTCGACGAACAGGCAATGGCATTCGGTCTCGCCCGACCCTCTCGCCGAATGCGGGACGCCGCCCGGAATCCACACCGCACACTGCGGCGGCACGATCCACACGCCGTCTTCGATCTCGCAATTGAGCACGCCGCGCACCGAATAAAGCAGTTGCGCCTTGCGATGCTTATGCCGCGCGCGCTCCCAGTCCTTCGAGACCGCCACGCCAGTGAGGGCGAAAACCGGCCGGGGAACGCCGTCGACGTCGTCGTCCATCGCGGGGTCAACAGGAATATCAGTAGGGATAGCGGTACGCATCGGGCAGGTTCGGGTCCGGGAAGTCGCGTGGCCTGGCTGAAATGAAAAATATTATGACCAGGTTGTGCAATGACGTCGAGCCTTCCGCTCGGTATCGTGGGCGCTATCGAACCCGTCGTCCGCCTCACGATTATCAGGAATCTGAACCATGCTGATCGATCCCGCCGATTTCCCGTTTGTCTGGATGCGCATGAACGCGCAACCCATCGACCGCACGACCTACGCATTCGCCGCGTTCGACGCCCTGCTCGCGCGCCGGCGGCCGTTCGTCTTTCTGAACGACGAAGGGCTTGGCGACAGCCGGCCCGAACGCTCGCCCGACGAACTGAAAGAGGCGTCGCTGTGGATGAAGCAGCACCGGAGCGACCTGCAAGCCTTCGTCAAGGCGGCGATTTTCATCGAGCCGGATACGGAAAAGCGTCGGGCGAACGAGCCGTTCACATCGGTCTACGAGCGGTTCTGGGGATATCCGATGCGCATCGTTGCATCGACCGACGATGCAATCGGTATTGCGCGGCAATTGCTGAACGAAGCGAGCGGGCATTCCGGCTGAGCCGAAGCGCTGAATCGCGGCTCCTCATCCCGCAACGGGCAAACGGTTTTGCTCGTCCGTTGCGGCGCGCTTCGCCCGTCGTCCGGCGGCCCAACGCCGCGCCAGCAAGCCGCGGTTCGATAAAACAACCGCCAGCAAGCCCGTCACCCCGCCGTCCCCTGGCACCGCTGGGCTGACGGCGAATGCCGACCGCCCCGAAAGCCGCTCGACAACCCCAACGCACTTTTGCGCATCACTTCGCGCACCAGGAGATTCGCCATGGACCGGTTCCTGGCCATGCAGGTATTCACGCGCGTCGTCGACGCCAGCAGTTTCACGCGCGCCGCGGAAGCGCTCGACATGCCGCGCGGCTCCGTCACGACGACCATCCAGCACCTCGAAGCCTGGCTCGGCGTGCGGCTGATGAACCGCAGCACGCGGCGGCTGTCGCTGACGCCGGACGGCGCGGCGTATTACGAGCGATGCGTGCGCATTCTCGCGGACATCGAGGAAACCGAAGCGAATTTTCAGAGCGGCAGCGGATCGCCTCGCGGCAAGCTGCGGATCGCGATGCCCGGCTCGATCGGCAGGCTGCTCGTCATTCCTTCGCTATCCGCGTTCCATGCGCGTTATCCGGACCTCGACGTCCAGCTCGACCTGACCGAACGCGCGGTGGACCTGCTGCAGGAAGGCGTGGATTGCGCGGTGCGCGTCGGCGCGTTGAAGGATTCGTCGCTGGTCGGCCGCCGCCTTGGCCTGCTCGACGGCGTCACCTGCGCGTCGCCCGATTATCTGAAGCGCGAAGGTTGCCCGCGCGCGCTCGACGATCTCGCGCATCACTATTGCGTCGGTTATTGCCCGCACCGCGGCGCACGTGCGCCCAGTCTGTCGTTCCTGGTCCGCCGCGAAGAAGTCGAGGTCAAGATGAACGACAGCCTGTCGGTCAACGATTCGGACGCTTATGTCGCGTGCGGACTCGAAGGGTTCGGCATCATTCAGCCGCCTCGCGTCGTGGCGCTGGGCCATCTGCGCACCGGCGCGCTCGTCGAAGTGCTGCCGGAGCTTCGGCCGGTGCCTGCGCCGGTTTCGATCGTTTATTTGCGCGGCAGGCATCTGCCGCCGAAGGTGCGGGTTTTCGTGGACTGGATCGCGGATCTGTTCGAGCGGTGTCCGCTGTTGAACGGTCGCACGGGCCTCGAAAAAACCGTCCGCCCTGCAACCGCGCTCGATGAACGCGAACGTGAATCGCGGATCGATACGCCGGCGGCCAGCGAACTGTTCGTTTGAGCGATCGACGCATAGGGCAATCACACTGATCCGAGGCGATCGCTGCCGCCCGCTCTCATCGCCCGTCGCATCGAGCGACTAGCGGATTCCCAGTCCAGGCTCGTTTTCGAAAGACTCCGCGAGATAGTCCATCACGGCGCGCACGGTGGTCGAGCGTTTCAGGTCGCGATGAGTCACGAGCCAGATATCCCGCGAAAAGCCGCTTTCCCCGTGATCCAGCCTGACCAGATCGGCATGCGCATCCCCGAGGAAGCAGGGCAAGCCCGCCACCCCGGCGCCTGAACGGACCGCAACGAGGTGGCTGCCGATATCGCTGAGTTCGCAGCCGACCGCGCGTCCGCCCGCCATCCCAAGCAGCCAGTGCTGCTGCGGCATGCTGGCGAACCGCTCGTCGTACGCGATGAAGCGCCAATGATCGGGCGTCGCGAGCACCGGGTAGTCGCGGCTCGCATACAACGCAAACGGCATGCGGCCAATACGGCGCGCAACGTTGCTGGCGTCGGTCGGCCGCGCATGGCGCAGCGCGATGTCGGCCTCGCCGCGACTCAACGAAATCTGCCGCGCCTCCGCCGTCACCGACAGTTGAATACCCGGATACCGGGCCTGGAAATCGGCCATGCGCGGCGCCAGAAAAAACGACGTCAACACCGGCGACGCACTGAGCGTCACCCGGCCGAGCAGCGTGGTCTGACGCGCCTGACTCTGGCGCTCGATCGCGAACGCAGCCCCCTCCATCAGCCTGGCCTGTTCAAAGACCTGCATGCCGGCGGCCGTGATCCTGCACGAACGAGGCAGCCGCTCGACCAGCGGCACGTTCAGTTCCGCCTCCAGCGCCGCGACTCGCCGGCTCACCGTGGCATGGTCCACGTGCAGCGCCCGCGCCGCGCCGGACAGCGTGCCCGCGCGCGCTACGGCAAGGAAGTGCCGGAGATTTTCCCAGTCCGCCATCTGTGCATTTTCTCAACGATGATGTGCGATCTTACGGAATTTACGCGTATCACGCGCCGCTCCACCATCGAGGTTGTTCGTGCTTGAGGAATGGAGCGATATGAAGATGCGACGGGTTTCGCCGCAAGGCACCCTGGTGGCCGCGGCATTCGGGTTTGTCGTCGTGCTGCTCGATGTCAGCGTGGTCAACGTGGCGCTCGATGCGCTGCGCCGGCAATTCGGCACCGAGGTAGCGGGCCTGCAATGGGTGGTTAACGCATACACGCTGGTCTTCGCGGCGCTGCTGCTGAGCAGCGGCGCATTGGGCGACCGCCTGGGTCCGCGCAGAATGTTTCTCTGCGGCCTTGCGCTGTTCACGCTGGCGTCCGCCGCGTGCGGCGGGGCTGCGAGCCTGCGCGTGCTGGTGGCGGCGAGGCTGTTGCAGGGCATCGGTGCGGCGCTGCTGGTGCCGAATTCGCTCGCGATGCTACAGCGCGCGTTCCCCGACAAGGAACGACGCAGCCGCGCCGTCGGCTGGTGGGGGGCGATCGGCGGCATTTCGCTGGCGGCCGGCCCGGTAGTGGGCGGCGCGCTGGTCACGCAGTGGGGCTGGCGCAGCATCTTCCTGATCAACCTGCCCATTGGCTTCGTGGGCATGGGGCTGACCTTGCGTTACGTCCAGACCGACGGCCCAGGCCATGATCGCAGCCTTGACTGGCCCGGGCAGCTCGCAGCGATTCTTTCCCTGGGCGCGCTGACGGCAACGCTCGCGGAAGCCGGCCGCGTCGGGTGGACCAGCGCGTGGGTGACGGGAGGATGGGCACTGACGGTCGCGTGCGTCGCGGCATTCGTCTGGATCGAGTCGCGCGGTCGCTCGCCGATGCTGCCGCTGGAGCTGTTCCGCGCGCCCGGCCTCGCGATTGCGTCGTTATGCGGCGTCATCGTGAACTTCGCATACTACGGGTTGATCTTCGTTTTCAGCCTGTTTTTCCAGATCCAGCAGCACCTGTCGCCGCAACTGACCGGTCTCGCCTTCTTGCCGATGACCGTCGTACTGGTCGCCGTCAACGTGCTGGCGGGCCGGATGATCTCTCGAATCGGCGCGCGGCGATTGATGACGTGCGGCCTCGCGGCCGCGGCTTTCGGTTATCTGTTGCTGCTGCCGGTCCGCGCGGACGGCGCTTATGCGTGGCTCGTCGCGCCAATGCTGCTGGCGGCGAGCGGTATCGCCCTGATCGTGCCGACCATGACCAACGTCACGCTATCGTCGGTGGATGCCACGCGCGCGGGGATCGCTTCCGGCGTGCTCAACGCGGCGCGCCAGGTCGGCGGACTGCTGGGCGTCGCGGTGTTCGGTTATCTGGTGCGCAACACGGACAACCGTGCGTTCATGGCAGGCATGCATCGATCCATCGGCCTCGCTGTCGCACTGCTCGCGATGGGCGCGCTACTCTGCGGGTGGCGACTCGGAGCGGACCAGCAGGCGAGCGATGGAATGCCGAAACAATCACGTCGGCTTCGCCCAGCGAAAGCCGCCACCCCGCTCGAAGAAACGAACCGCCAATGACGATCGGGGAGTTTTGAATCCGCTGCCGATGGACGTGAACCGAATGGCCAGGACAGGCCGCGGATTCAACCGGCCACCCACCCGCTCCATTGACATCGACAGACCCGCATGTCAAAGTGGCCCAGCCCCGTCGAACCAGACGGTCAACCTGAATACGTCCTCCATGTCCCAGGCCACACACCGCGTAATCGCCACCGCCGCAGCATCGCCGGCGGCCGCTCGCCCGTGTGCGCCCGCGTTCTCCGCCGCCACGCCGACGATCCGCATCGTCGGCGGCGTCGCGCCTCCTCCGCCGGCCGCATTCGTCCAGGACTAGTTCGGTCCATCCGGCGGTTTCCGCGCGTCACCTGCCTGCCCTTGATCGTTACGGATCACGGATGCTCGCGCATCCGCGCGGAAGCCTGTTCGTTTCTTCGACAGGTAATCGACATCATGTTCTTTTTCAGAACGGGCTGGGCTTCGCGCAGCTCGACGACTCTTTTCGTGCTGCTCTGGAGCAGCGGAGCGATATTCACCTCGTGGGGGCTCGCTTATGCGTCGCCGCTGGCGTTTCTCGTGATGCGCTTCGCGCTGGCGTTGCTGATCATGCTCGGCGTCGGCATGCGCCGGCGACGATGGCTGCCGGCCAGCGGCACGCGGCTTCGGGTCGGCGCGTCCGGCGCGCTGATGGTCGGCGGCTATTCGATCAACTACTTCATGGCCCTCGCGCACGGCGTCAATCCCGGCGTGATCGGCGTCGTGCTCGGCGTGCAGCCGGTCTTGACGCTTCTGCTGCTGGAGCGGCGGTTTTCGTATCGCCGCGCGCTGGGCCTCGTCGCGGCGCTGGCCGGACTCGTGCTGGTACTGCCCGGCAGCTTCGACCCAACCCACCTACTCGGCGCCGGCACCGGCTTCGCACTGGGCGCATTGCTCTGCATCACCTTCGGGGCGATCCTGCAAAGAGGCATACGGCAGGCGCCGGCGGACGTGCTGCCATTGCAATACGGCATCGCGCTGCTGATGTGCGTCGTGTGCGCGATGTTCCAGCCGTTCACGTTCGAGTGGAACTGGAATTTTATCTGGCCGCTGCTGTGGCTGGCGATCGTCATATCGGTCGTCGCGCAACTGCTGCTCTACGAGCTGATCCGGCATGGCAATCTGGTCAACGTCACCAGCCTGTTTTATCTCGTCCCGGTGGTCACCGCGTTGATGGATTATGTGTTCCTCGGCCATCGGCTGACCGGGTCGGCGCTGGCGGGAACGGCGGTCATTCTGGTCGCGCTGATATCGGTGTTGGCGAAGCCGAAGCCGGCAGCGGACTGAGCGATACCGGGGCCGTTTAGCTAAAAGGCCCGAACCGGCGTCGTGCCGGTTCGGGCTTGCCGCATGGCGCGGACACATTCGGCCGCCGACCCGCTACTGCTACTTACTGCATCGCATATCGCAGCGTGAACAACACCTGCCGCGGGTTGCCGTAGAACGCGCTCCCGGTCCCCTCTATCGACGCGAAATAACGACGATCGAACAGATTGGTCACGTTGACCGCCGCCGACAACTGCCGGTTGACCTGATAACCGAATCGCAGATCGACCGTGGCGAACCCTCCCTGCCTGAGCGTGCCGGTGCCGTCGGTCGCCGAGATGCCGCTCGAAACGTAGGCGCCACCGCCGACGCTGAACGGATGCAGCCTGCCCGGCAACTGATAGTGGGTCCACAGCTTGAACAGATGCTTCGGCGCGATGCTCGAAAAACCGATGCCGGTCGGATTCGTGCTGTTGTCGAGATACTCGGTCTGCGTATAGGTATAGCCGCCGAACACGGACCAGTCGTTCGTGAGCTGCCCGGTGGCCGTCGCCTCGAAACCCTTGCTGCGGGCCTTGCCGGCGGCGATCGAAAACCCTTCGCCGGGGAAGCGCGGATCGGACAGCGCCCGGTTCTTTTCGGTGAGCTGGAACAGCGCCAGCGCGGTGTTCAGCTTGCCGCCGAAATACTCCCCTTTCACGCCGACTTCGTACTGCTCGCCCTCCAGCGGCTTGAGCAGGTTGCCGCTCATGTCGTACGTGCTCTGCGGCTGGAAGATGCTCGTGTACCTCGCGTACACCGAATAGTTGTTGTTGATGTCGTAGATGAGGCCGGCATACGGCGTCACCCGTCCCGAGACGTCGTTATGCCTGCCCGGATCGCCCCAATAGTTCGCGTCGGGGTTCGGCGTGAAGTTCGAGTTCCACCAGCTCACGCGCGCGCCGACGACGAGCGTCAGCGGGTCGGCCAGACTGATCCGCGCGTTGCCGTAAAGGCCGTACTCGTTGCTCGTGGTCGTTTCGTCCGACACCGGGCCGTCGAAGGAAGGCTCGGGCAGGTTCGAAAAGACATTCGCGGGGGAACTGCAGAACGGGTTGTCGGCGGAGCAATAGTCGTTCACGACACGCAGGTTTTCGTGCCGCCAGCTCGCGCCCACGGTCAGTTGATGGGTGCGCCCCAGCAGCCGCACCGGACCGCTCAGCACGGCATCCAGCGACTCCTGGTCGTCCGACTGATGCCACTTCGTGCTCGACGCGGTTCCGTCGTTGGTGGCGGGATCGAGCGGGCCGCCGACCGTTCCGTTCAGCACGTCATCGCGGCTGCCCAGGTAGTTGAACGCCAGCCGCGCATTCCAGCCGCCCGCCAGCTTCTGGTCCAGTTCCGCGAAGGCGGTCGTGTTGAAATAGGTGTTGTCGTTCCACGGCGCGCCCAGATAGGTCGAGCGCGGGAAATCCGGCAGCGTGTAATTCGAATACGACGGCAGCCCCGTCCACATCGCCTTCTGGTCCATTTCGCTGAAACTCGCGCCGACCCGCAGCAGCGTGTCGCGCGTCAGGTCCGCTTCGAGCGTGCCGTACAGCAGCTTGTCGTGCCGCCACGTGCTGTCCTGCATCAGATGCTGGGTCTGCACGTCGCCGACCACCCGGCCGCGCAGCGTGCCGGCTTGATTGAGCGGGCCGCCGACGTCGAGCATCCCGCCGAAGTCGCTATACGTGCCGCCGAACAGCTCGGCATTCGCGCTGAACGTGGACGGCGCGCGCTTCCTGACCAGATTGACCGCGCCGCCCTCGCTGCCGAAGCCGTTCAGAAAACCGTCGGGACCGCGCAGCACTTCCACGCGGTCGAACATCGCGAGATTCGGCGCGACGGACGTGAGGTTCTGCACCGTCGGCACGCCGTCGAGCAGCCACGACGTGACCGGAAACCCGCGCGAATAGAACGTCGTGCGCTCCGAGTCGTCCTGCGCGATGCTGATGCCCGGCGTCGCGCGCATCGCGTCGTTCAGCGTCTGCATGTTCTGCTGCTGGATCTGCTGCTGGGATACGACCGTGACCGACTGCGGAAGCTCGCGCTGCGAAACCGGGAACTTCGAGCCGACCGTCGTCGCCGGATTGACCGAAGCGGCTGCGCGATCGCGTCCGGCGGTGACGGCGACCGGCGCCAGCGTCTGCTCGCCCGCGACCGTCGCCGAAGCGGACGGCTGCGCCACGCGGCGCAGCGACCAGCCGTTGCCCTTGTCTTCCGGCGCGTAGCCGGTGCCGTTCAGCAACGCGTCGAACCCTTCCTGCACCGAATAACGGCCCGACAGCCCCAGGCTGCGGATGCCTTCGAGCGCGGACGGATCGAACGACAGCGGCACGTGCGCCTGCGCGGCGAACTGCGCGAGCACGTCGCCGAGCGGCCCCGGTGCAATCGCGTACGACGCCCGGCCGCTCGTGCCCGCCGGCTGCGCGTGCGCCGCGCCTGCCGGCAGCAGCGCGGCGAGCGTGGTCGCCAGCAGCGCCGACCGCATCGCGACGCCCGCCGTCCTGCGCCATCCGGGCGTCGCCGACGGCTCCGATGAACGGCGCGCCGAACGCGTACGGTTACGGCGGACGGTGCTGGGCCGGATCGAGGTCATGCTGGTTTTCCTTTCGTCAGTGAGCGTGCGTGAAAGCGTGTGGACAGGGCGCGGTTTGCGCGCCTCTATCCGGTACACCGGACGAAACGGAAAAAGGTGTCATGCGGGCCGCCGCTTCTTGGCGGCATGTGGTTCAGCGCGGTTCGACGGTAATCCAGTACGGAGTCAGCGACGCGAGCCTGACCGGCAGCGTCCTGGTGAGCAGCACGAGGCTCGCGTCGGTGTCGTCGACCGGGAAGGCCCCGGACACGCGCAGGTCGGCCACGGCGGGATCGCAGCGCAGCACGCCGCTCCGGTAGCGGGCCAGTTCGCCGATCAGATCGGCGAGCCGCACGTGCCGCGCGACGAACATCCCCTGCTCCCACGACGACGCGGACGGATCGGCGGCTCGCACCGCGGATACGTCGGTCTCGCGGAAATCGGCTTCATCGCCGGCGCGAAGCAGTTGCCGATCGGACGACCGGGCCGGGCGGATCGCCACCGTGCCGTCGAAAACGGCTACGCGCGTCGCCTCGCCGTCGACGCGCACGGTGAAGCGCGTGCCGAGCGCCTGCGCAATACCTTGGGCGGTCTGGACGACGAAAGGCCGATAGCGCGCAGCGGACGGATCGTGTCCGGTCGTCACCAGGATCTCGCCGGCGACGAGCCGCAGCCGGCGCTCGCCGGCGCTGAACGCGACGTCCACGGCGGTCGCGGTGTTGAGCACGAGTTGCGTGCCGTCCGCCAGTTCGATCCGCTTGCGCTCCCCGGCCGCCGTCCGGCAATCGGCGGTCCATTCGGACCACGGCATCGCGCGCCACGCGAGCCAGGCCGACGGCGCGCCGATCAGCAGCGCGCCAAGCCCGCGGAGCACCTGCCGGCGCCGGCCGCGCAGTTGCCGAAGCGCATCGCCGCTGAACGGCGACGGCACCCGTGAGAACGTGGCGAGCACCTGGGTGGCGCGGCTCCATGCGTCCGCATGCGCGGGACTCCGGTTGCGCCAGCGCTCCAGTTCGGCGCGCTCGTCCGCCGTCAGTTCGCCCGACTGCATGCGGACCAGCCAGTCGGCCGCCTCGGCGACGACGTCGTCGGCGAGGCGGCGGGTCCGCGCACGCCGCGTCTGCGGATAAGCGCGATCAGCCATGACGGCGCGCGCCGGCCGCCGCGCTCACAGCGCGACGATGCAGGCCGCGAAACCAGCGCGCATGTGGCGCTTGACCGTCGCGAGCGAGATGCCGAGCCGGGCCGCGATCTCCGCGTAAGTCAGGCCGTCGAGCTGCGCGAGCAGAAACACCTCGCGCGTGGCGGCCCGCATGGTGTCGAGCATCGCGTCGATCCGGCACAGCGATTCGAGGATGAGCTGCCTGACTTCCGGCGACGGCACTTCCGGCTCGGGCAGATGCGCGATCGTCTCCAGATAGAGGCGCTCGACTTCCTGGCGTCGCCAGTGATCGACGACCAGCCCCTTCGCGATATGCGCGAGCAGCGCGCGCGGCTCGGTTCGCAGGTCCAGCGCGCGGCGCGACGCGATGATCCGGACGAACGTGTCGTGCGCGAGATCCGCCGCGTCGAACGCGTTGCCGACCCGCTTGCGCAACCAGCCCTGCAACCAGGGGTGATGGTCGTGGTAGAGGGCGTGCATCTCCTGCTGCACGGGAGGCTGGGCGGCGGTCATGGGGCAACCTTTCGGAACTCGGGACGCGCAAATAGGAATGATTTGCATTTATACCCGAACCGTCCAGGCTGCGCAACCGTTCGAACGGGCGGGGTCCGCGGTGGTCCCGCGGCCAGTTCGCGCCGCGCCAGCACGACATCGGACACTCCGCGATTCCGCCCGGTTTCACGATCGCCGGTCGATGCCGCCCGAAACCCCGGCCGCCGATCGCCCCTATCCGAACTCCCGTACCGTCTTCGAAATCGCCTTCGACAACTGCGCGATCTGCCGGAACTGCTCGATCAGATCGACCACCAGCTGGTAACTGACCACGTCCTTCCGGTCCGCCAGCCGCAGCCGGCCGAACACGCTCTGGCGCGCGGTCGCCGCCAGCGCCTGGATCTTCTCCTTCACCGGCGGCACGTCGGTCTCCAGCACGTCGTCCGCGTCGTCGCCGGGCTCGCCGATCACGCCGATCGCGCGTTCCAGCCGCAGCACCACCGCGTCGACGAAACGCGACGTCGCGTCGTCGCTCAACGGCGTGAAGCTGCCCGGCTCCGCGCTGCGCCGCTGGCTCACCGCCGCAAGATTCGTCCCGGTGATCCCGCTGATGCTCGCGAGAATGCTCGCGATCCGCGCGAAACCGACGATCCGCTCGCCCTCGACCGCCGAATGCTCGACCTGCGACAGCCGCCCGATGTACTGCAGGATCGCGGACGCGAGGCGGTCAGCGTCCTGCTTCCGGTCGAGCAGATGGCTGATGTCGTCGAGGTCGCCGTCCGCGAGCAGCCGCGCGCTGTCGCGCACGATGTCGAGCACCTGCTGCCCGAGCCGCGCGAGTTCCAGCCGGACCCGCTGCAACCCGAGCGACGGCACCGTCAGCGACGATTCGTCGAGATAAACCGGCTCGCCCGCCGGCTTCACCAGCGGTCCGCGGCGCGGCGCGATCAGTTGCGCGAGCTTCGCGATCGGCCCGGTGAACCAGATCAGCACCAGCGTGTTCACGACGCTGAAGATCGTGTGGGTGTTCGCGACCTGGCGCGGCGTCTCGGCCGCGAGCCGCGCGAGCCCCTGCAACTCTGGATGCGACGGCGACACGTAACGCGCGAGGTCGGCCATCTGCGGAATGAAGAACACCCAGAACAGCACGCCGACGACGTTGAACAGCAGATGCACGATGCCGACCTGCACGGCCTCCGCGGACTTGCCGATCGCCGCGAGCAGCGCGGTGCCGCAGGTGCCGACGTTCGCGCCGAGGATCAGCGCGATGCCGGCCTCCAGCGGCATCAGCCCCTGGCCGCCGAGCGCGATCACGATGGCGAGCGTCGCGGCCGAACTCTGCACGATCGCGGTGAAGATCGCGCCGACCACGATGCCGAGCACGGGGTTCTCCATGTCCTGCATCGCGTCGATGAACGGCTGATAGGTGCGCAGCGGCCGCATCGCGTCGCCCATGAACTGGATGCCGAGAAACAGCAGCCCGAGCCCCATCACCGCGCCGCCGATCTGCTTGACGAGCCTGCGCGACGAAAACGCGTGCAGCAGAAAGCCGGCCGCGAGCATGAACGGCGTGAGCTTCGACACATCGAACGCGATGATCTGCGCGGTCACCGTCGAACCGATGTTCGCGCCCATGATCATCGGCACCGACTGCGCGAGCGTCATCAGCCCCGCCGACACGAAACCGACCATCAGCACGGTCGTGATCGTCGACGAGTTCAGCAGCGCGGTCACGAGCGCGCCGGTCAGCACGCCGCGAAAGCGGTTCGCGGTCAGCATCCCGATCAGCGTCTGCAAGCGGTTGCCGGCGATCGCCTTCAGCCCGGCGGTCATGAACTCCAGGCCGAGCAGGAAGAGCGCCAGCCCGCCGAGCAGCAGGCCGAGCATCAGCACGAGGTCGAGCCGGTTCGACGCGAGTTCCGCAAGGTAGGGCGTCATCGCGGGTCTCCCTGCTTCGCCGCGCGGCCGGGTCTCATCGATCCCCCTGCGCCGTGTCTGCCGTGTCTGCCGCGTCCGCCGTATCCTTCGCGCCGCGCCAGCGCCGTATCACCCACTTCTCCGCCTCGACGACGAGGAAAAACACCGCGCCGCCCGCGAACAGCCACGGCCACACGCCGGCCGGCAGCGCGGCCGTGCCGAACAGTTCCTGCAACGGCGGCGCATACGTGAACAGCAACTGAAGCACGATCACCGCGCCGATCCCCATCAGCAGATAGCGGTTGCGCAGATGCGCGCCGATCGACAGCGACGACTCGATCCGGTAGCGCGTGTTCAGCAGATAGAAGATCTGCCCGATCGTCAGCGCGTTGACCGCGACGGTCCGCGCGAATTCGATCGGCACGCCCTGTCCGTAGGTCCAGAAGAACGCGGCGAGCGTCAGCGCAAGCAGACCCAGCCCGACGAAGATCACGCGCCAGATGCCGAAGCCGGTCAGGATCGGGCGGCCAGTCTTTGCCGGCGGGCGGCGCATCACGTCCGGCTCGTGCGGCTCGAACGAGATCACGAGGCCGAGCGTCACCGACGTCACCATGTTGACCCACAGCACCTGCGGCGTCGTGATCGGCATCGTGAAGCCGCCGAAGATCGCGGCCATGATGACGACGCCCTGCGCGACGTTCGTCGGCAGCATGAACAGGATCGCCTTCTCGATGTTGTTGTACACGGTCCGGCCTTCGCGCACGGCCGCGGTGATCGACGCGAAGTTGTCGTCCGCGAGCACCATCGCGGCGGCCTCGCGCGTGACCTCCGTGCCCTTGATCCCCATCGCGACGCCGATGTCCGCCTTCTTCAGCGCGGGCGCGTCGTTCACGCCGTCGCCGGTCATCGCGACGATCTGGTTGTTCGCCTGCATCGCCTTCACGAGCCGCAGCTTGTGCTCGGGGCTCGCGCGCGCGAACACGTCCACCTGCTTCACCGCGTCCTGCAACGCGGCCGTGTCCATCGCCTCGATCTCGACGCCGGTCAGCGCGGTCTTGCCGTCGCCGATGCCGATCATCCGCGCGACCGCCGCCGCGGTGATCCGGTGGTCGCCGGTAATCATCGTCACGCGGATGCCGCCCGCATGGCACTCCCTCACCGACTCGATCGCCTCCTTGCGCGGCGGATCGAGCAGGCCGATCAGCCCGAGCAGGACCAGCGTCGCCGGCAGGTCGGCCGGCGCCAGATTCGCCTTTCCCAGGCGGGGATCGTCGAGCCACGCGAGCGCCAGCACCCGCTCGCCCTGCGCCGCGAGACGGTCCGATGCCTGCTGGAAAAATGCGGCGTCGAGCGGCCGCGGACCGTCGCGCGTCTGCTGCCGGTCGCAGTGTTCGAGGATCACCTCGGGCGCGCCCTTCACGAGCAGACACGACGCGCCGTGCGCGTCCTCGTTCAGCGTCGCCATGAAGCGGTGCTCGGACTCGAACGGGATCACGTCGACGCGCCGGAACGCGGCTTCGAGCGCATCGCGCGCGACGCCGATCTTCGCCGCGAACGGATACAGCGCGCCTTCGGTCGGGTCGCCCTCGACCTTCCACACGCCGTCCTGCTGCCGCAGTTCCGCGTCGTTGCACAGCACCGACACGCGCGCCATCAGGTCGAGCACCGGGTCCGGCCCGGCCGGCTGGCCGTCGCGCAGCACGCGGCCTTCGGGCGCATACCCCGCGCCGTCGAACTCGTACGCGGCGTCGGCGGTCGCCGCCGACACGACCATCATCTCCATCAGCGTCAGCGTGCCGGTCTTGTCCGAGCAGATCCGCGACACCGAGCCGAGCGTCTCGACGGCCGGCAGACGCCGGATGATGGCGTTGCGCTGCGCCATCCGCTGCACGCCGATCGCGAGCGTGATCGTGATGATCGCGGGCAGCCCCTCCGGAATGATCGACACCGCGATGCCGACCACCGCCTGGAACAGTTGCACGAACGGCAGTTCCTCGATCCAGTGCCCATAGGCGAACACCAGCGCGCTGACCAAGAAGATCGCCACGGTGATCGCATAGCCGAACTTGCGGATCTGGCGCAGCAGCGGCGTTTCCAGCGCATCGACGTTCGCAAGCATCTGGTTGATGCGGCCGAGTTCGGTGTGGCTGCCGGTCGCGACGACCACGCCGGTCGCGCGGCCCGACACGATCAGCGTGCCGGAGTACGCCATGCCGTGGCGGTCGCCGACGGTCGCGTTTTCGGCGGCGGGCGCGACGGACTTGTCGGTCGGCACCGACTCGCCGGTCAGCGCTGCTTCTTCCGCCCGCAGGTTCTTCACGTCGACGAGCCGCAGGTCGGCCGGCACCTTGTCGCCCGATTCGAGCAGCACGATGTCGCCGGGGACGAGGTCTTCGGAAGGAATCATCCGCGTTTCGCCGCCGCGCAGCGTGCGCGCTTCCGCGGACAGCATGTTGCGGATCGAGTCCAGCGCCTTCTCGGCCTTGCCTTCCTGCACGAAACCGAGCAGCGCGTTGATGACGACGACGCCGAAGATCACCGACGCATCGACCCACAACCCGAGCATCAGCTTCACGAAACCCGCGCCGAGCAGCACGTACACGAGGATGTTGTGGAACTGGCCGAGGAACTTGCGCAGCAGGCTCTGCCGGCCCGCTTCCGGCAGCCGGTTCGGCCCGTGCTGCGCGCGGCGCGTCTCGACCTCCGCCGCGCTCAGGCCCGACGCGAGGTTCGCGTCCAGCCGCGTCAACGCTTCTTCCGCGGTCGCCGCATGCCAGGCCGACGAATCGGCCGCCTGAGCAGCCCCGTGAGCGGCCGCATGCCCTGCCGCATGACCCGCGCTAGTCGCCTCGTTCATCGCTCACTCCACAAGGGGTTGCGGACGCAATGCTGAAAACGATGCCTGCATTTTCCAGACCCGTCGATTGTAGAGGGCTTCCGGAAAACGGAGCCGATTGTAGCGCGGTATGCGGGACGGTACGGACGAAAGCGATCATCCCTGCGGCGCGCGAACACCGCGCCGCAGCGCCGCAGCGGCGATTGAACACGCGTGAAGCAACACTGCGGCGCATCGTTTCGCATTGGCAACGACCCGCGGCGACGCCTCGCACGTTAAGAACGCCGCGTCGACCGATGGGATACGATGCGCCATCGTCCGGTTTCCCCGCCCCGACTTCGTCGCCCAGACAACGAATTCGCGCAACCCGGCGACACGGTCGCCGACGCCGTACCGATGATGGAGGTTCGATCATGCAAAACAACAGAGCTTCGATCCGGAAACTGTGCGCCGCGACCTGCACGCTGGGCGCGTTCGGCGTGACCGAAAGCCGGGCCGCGCCCGCGTTCATCGACGGCGGCCAGGTGGTGACGGTGCCCGGCACGCAGACGTCGCCATGGGCCATCGGCGATCAGTTGTACGTCGGATATACGAGCGACGGAACGCTGCACATCGACAGCGGCGGTTCGGTCAGCGCGACCGACGCCATCGTGTCGAACGTCGCGAGCGCGGTCGGCACCGTCACCGTCACGGGTCCCAACGCGACGTTCACGACCAACTCGATCAGCGTCGGCGACGAGGGAGCCGGCAACCTGTCGATCGCCTCGGGCGGCACCGTGACCAACAGCACGGCCATCGTCGGCCGCGACGCCGCCTCGTCGGGCTCGATCACCCTCAGCGGCGCCGGGTCCACATGGCATAGCACCGCGGTATTCGGCGTCGCCGATGCGGGCGCCGGCTCGCTCGACATCGTCGACGGCGGCGCGCTCGTCAGCGCGGACAGCTACCTGAGCTTCCGGCCGACCGGCACCGGCACGATCACCGTGAGCGGAGCCGGCTCCTCGTGGGTCAACAGCGGCACGCTGTACGCCGGCTACGCGGGCAGCACATCCGTTTCGATCCTCGCCGGCGCGAAGCTGCAAAGCGCGACCACCTATCTCGGCAACCTCGCGGGCAGCGCCGGCACCTTGACCGTGTCGGGCGCGGGGTCCACGTTCGTCAACGGCGGCGCGCTGGTGGTCGGCAACGGCGGAACCGGCACGCTGAACGTGCTCGGCGCGGCGACGGTCACCAGCGCGTCCGGCGACATCGGGGCGACGGCGGGCGCGAGCGGCGCCGCGACCGTCAGCGGCACAGGCTCGACATGGACCACGACCGGCGAACTCGACGTCGGCGACGGCGGCAGCGGCTCGCTCGCGATTGCCGACGGCGCACAGGTGACCAGCGCGACCGCGAGCGTCGGCAAGCAGTCCGGCTCGACCGGCGCCATCACGGTCAGCGGCGCGGGCTCGACATGGACCACGACCGGCGAACTCGACGTCGGCGACGGCGGCAGCGGCTCGCTAGCGATGGCCGACGGCGCACAGGTAACCAGCGCGACCGCGAGCGTCGGCAAGCAGTCCGGCTCGACCGGCGCCGTCACGGTCAGCGGCGCAGGCTCGACATGGACCACGACCGGCGAACTCGACGTCGGCGACGGCGGCAGCGGCTCGCTCGCGATAGCCGACGGCGCACAGGCGACCAGTGCGACCGCGAGCGTCGGCAAGCAGTCCGGCTCGACCGGCGCCGTCACGGTCAGCGGCGCGGGCGCGAACTGGACCAGCACGTCGGGCCTCGTGGTCGGCAATGACGGCGCCGGCACGTTGAACATCGCGAGCGGCGCGACCGTCGTCGCGCCGGCCGGCCTCGTCGTCGCCGCGAACGCGGGCAGCGCCGGCACGCTGAACGTCACCGGCGGCGCGACGTTGCAGACGCAATCGCTGGCGGCCGGCGGCGGCGCAACGCACGTCGCTTTCGACGGCGCGACGCTGATCGCGACCGGCGCGAACGCGAGCTTCATCAGCGGGTTCACGTCGCCGCTCGTCATTTCATCCGGTGGACTAACGATCGACGACGGCGGCAACCCGATCGGCACCGACACGTCCGCGTTCGCCGGCAGCGGCGCGCTGACGAAAGCCGGCAGCGGCACGCTCGTGCTCGTCGGCGACAGCACGTACACCGGCGGCACCACGATCACGGCCGGCACGCTGCAACTCGGCAACGGCGGCGCGACCGGATCGATCGCCGGCGACGTGTCGAACGGCGGCACACTCGTGTTCGACCGCTCGAACGCGTACACGTACGACGGCGCGATCTCGGGCGCGGGCAACGTCGTGCAGAACGGCGGCGGCGTGACGACGCTGACCGGCGCGAGCACGTACACCGGCGCAACGACAATCGCGGCCGGCACGCTCGCGCTGGCCGGCGCAGGCAGCATCGCCGCGTCGAGCCGCGTGATCGCGGACGCGACGTTCGACATATCGGCCGCGGGCGCGACCGCGAACATCCGGAGCCTCGCGGGCGGCGGCACCGTGAACGTCGGCGCGCAGCACCTGAACCTGACGAACGCCGCCGACACGTTCGACGGCGCGCTGACCGGCACCGGCCAGTTCTCGCTCGCGGCCGGCACCGAGTTCCTCGCCGGCGACAGCGGCGCGTTCGCCGGCCGCACGACGGTCGACGGCGGCACGCTCGGCGTGACCGGCACGCTGGGCGGCACGCTCGACGTGAACAGCGGCGGCAGCCTGATCGGCACCGGCAGCGTCGGCGCGACGACGATCCACGCGGGCGGCGCGGTGTCGCCGGGCGTCGCTTCGCTCGGCACCCTCCGCGTGAACGGCGACCTGGCGTTCGAACCCGGCTCGACCTACTTCGACCTGAACATCACGCCGGCGCTGCAAAGCGACCTGATCGCGGTGACCGGCGGCGCCGCGCTGCACGGCGCGAGCGTCGTCGTGAACCAGGGCAGCGGCATCTATCTGCCCGGCAGCGAATGGCGCGTGCTGACGGCGGCCAACGGCGTCAGCGGCACGTTCGGCTCGCTGGCGCAGGGGTATCCGTACATCGACCTCGGCTTTCGCTACGACGCGAACAACGCGTATCTGGTTGCGATCCGCAACCAGCAGCCGCTGTGCCAGCCGGGCATGACGGCCAACGAATGCTCGACCGCGCGCGGCGTCGAAAGTCTCGGCGAGGATGCGACGCTCGCGCGCGAGGTCGCGTCGCAGCAAAGCCTTGCGGACGCGCGGCGCGCGTTCCAGTTGCTGTCCGGCCAGGTCTACGCGTCGACCCGCAGCGTGCTGATCGAGGACAGCCACTTCGCGCGCGACGCGATCCTCGACCGGCTGCGCACCGCGTCCGGCCCCGAACGGCCCGCCAGCGCGCCACCGGCCGAACTCGATCCCGGCCTGTGGATCCAGCCGTTCGGCTCGTGGAGCACGCTCGGCCGCACGTCGGACCGCAACGCGGCCACGTTCGACCGCAGCGTCGGCGGTTTCTTCGCCGGCGCCGACGACGAACTGAACAGCCACTGGCGCGTCGGCGGCCTGTTCGGCTACAGCCGCACGTCGTTCGACGCGGACGACGTGCAGTCGTCCGGACACAGCGACGACTATCACATCGGCGCGTACGTCGGCTCGCAGTGGGGCGCGCTCGCGATCAGGAGCGGCGTGTCGTGGACGTGGCACGACGTATCGACGTCGCGTTCGGTGGTGTTCCCCGGCGTCGCCGATGCGCCGTCCGCCGGTTATCACGCGAACACCTTGCAGATTTTCAGCGAGGTCGCGTATCAGATGCAGATGAACGCGCTGCGGTTCGAGCCGTTCGCGAATCTCGCGTATGTCCGGCTGCATACGGATTCGTTCGCGGAGAACGGCGACGTCGCGGCGCTATCGGGCGCGGCCAGCACCGACGACGTCGGTTATTCGACGCTCGGCCTGCGGGCGTCGCTGCCGGTCGCGCTCGCGCCGAAGCTCGCATTGAGCGTGAGCGGCTCGGCCGGCTGGCGTCACGCGTTCGGCAACGCGACGCCGGCGACGACGATGGCGTTCGCGGGCAGTTCGCCGTTCACGGTGACGGGCGTGCCGATCGCGCGCGATGCGGCGGTCGTCACGGTCGGCATCGACAGCGCGCCGAACCAGAAGCTGAACGTGGGGATCGCGTACTCGGGGCAATACGGCGGACGCCTGCGCGACAGCGGCGTCAACGCGTATGCGAGCTGGAAGTTCTGAGTCCGCGTGAGGAGGGGCCGGCGAGGGTCCGGCGAGAAGCCCGCCGCACGCGAGGGCCGGCGCGCCGCCGCTTCGTCGAAGCGGCGACGTCCAGGGTCCGTCGTGACGCGAGCCGCGAGCCGCGAGTAGCCGGCCGCGCGCCGCGCATCGCTGATGGCGCGGCCCGCACGCCGAAGCAGCCTGCCGCGCAGGCGTTACACGCCCGGCGTGGTCTCCGGCGGCGCCGCGAGCGACGACGACAGCACCTTGATCGCTTCCCAGTGCGGATGCAGCAGCCGCAGCACGGACAGCACCGCGCGGTCCGTGTGCTCGTCCACGGTCACGAGGTCGCTCCCCGTCTGGACGGTTTTCCTTCCGTGCTGGCAATACTGATACTCGACGTGAACCGTCAACGACATGAACTACCTCCCCTTTGACGCTGACGTCCATCGTCGTGCAACCGCGAACGGCAAGCTCCGCCGTCCGCAGCGCCGACGCGAATGCGACAGCAGAAATATTCCGGTGTTGTCATCTTCGGGCGCGCGCCGCCACGCCGGCCACGCGCCTGCTTCCTTCACTGCCCGTCCCCGCGCCGCCGCGCGCGCTCACACATCGAGACGGCCCTGCGGACTGCGGCGGAACGTGAACTGCACCGCAACGGCCTTGCGGCCTTCCTTCACCGGCTGCCACGCGATCTGCCAGCCGTCCTTTTCGGTCAGTTCCTTCACGGCCGGCTCGATCACCTCGCGGCGCAGCCGCGCGAAGCTCGTCGCATAAACCGGCTTCACGCCCATCGCGTCGACGAACTCGTCGATCGTCATCTCGCGCGAGCCCACTTCCAGCAACGGCAGGAAGACTTCGAGCAGACTCCACGAGTGGATCGAGCGCAGGCCGGCCGCCTGCTTCAGCAGATACGCCGAGTAGTCGCCCTTCAGCGCGACCATGTACAGCGTCGCCTCGTGCGAGAAGCGCAGTTCCACCCACGCGTCGCGGTCGTGCAGCGTGATGCCGCTCGCCCAGTGGTCGAGATGCACGCGCACGCCGCGCCGGGTCTGCTCCTCGCGCCGCACGACGCGCACCAGCAGCGACTGCGCGACCGTCTTCAACTGCTGATACGCATCGGCCGGATCGAGGCCGAACGTGTCGGCGTACTCGGCCGCCGTCAGCTTGATCCGGCTGCGCCCCTGCTCGGAGCGCACCGAGCCGAGCTTCGCCATGCACGCGGCGACGATGCGCTCTTCCGCTTCCGTCTTCAAGCCATGGAACGCGCCGAGCAGATCGTTCAGCAGCAGCGCGTGTTCTTCCGTCAGGGCGGACGCCTCGGTCAGCGCCGTCGCTTTCGTCAACACCAGCCCCCCTTGTGCGGACGGCTGCCCGTTGGTGGATCGTTTGCGCGGCGGACGTCGAAACGGCCCGCCGCGTGCGCCGCGCGCCCCCGGACCTCGTCGCCGACCGGCCATGCGACTGCCGTCGCCCGCCGGACACCCCGCCACTGCATCTCGCTTTCAGCCGTACCCGTCATTCGGTCTGCATTCCCGTCGAACGTTGCCCGATTCCCCGCCCAGCCGGCGCGCATCGCGCGGTGACGCGCAGCAACGGGACATCGGGACCGTGTTGCACAGAGACAAAGTGGTCACGGATGCAATATCGGCACGCGCGCGCCGATCTTGAGGGTAAGCCCGCAATACCGATTCGACGCATGCACGAACCCGCAAAAGACGCCAGAATGCGCACATCGGTAAAAATGGCATCGGTGCCCGCACACAGGAATGAGGAACCCCTACCTGACACTCGGCGTCGCACGGAACGCGTCCCGTCGCGAGATCGTCGCCGCGTACCGGCGGCTCGCGATGAAATGGCATCCGGACCGCAACCCCGGCAACGAACGCGAGGCCGCGCGCCAGTTCAGAAAGATTCGCAGCGCATACGACGCGCTGTCGCGCGCGCAGCGCGACGGGGCGCACGACGAACCCCGCGGCGAAACCCACGACGGCGCGCGCGGCGGAATGCACGACGACCCGCACGACGAAGCGCGCGCCAGGCCGCCGCACACGCCTGCCCCCGACGTCGCCGATCCCGACGCGTATGTCCATCGCGCGTCGCCGGCCGCGCCGTTCGCGTCGCCGGCCTCGTCCGCGATCCGGCCGACCAACGTGCCCGGCGTGGACCTGCGGCGCGTGCTGTGCGTGCCGCTCGAAGTCGCGCTCGGCGGCGGCGAGGTGGCCGCGAGCTTTCGCGTGACGGAGCCGTGCGAGGTCTGCAAGGGCGCCGGCACGCAGGTGATCGAGCAGCGCTGCGATACGTGCGGCAACAGCGGCGAACTGGACGACGACACCTGCCACGCGTGCGACGGCAACGGCACGACCGGCCACGTCTGCGCGTGCACCGCGTGCCGCAGCGCCGGCAAGCGCGACTACAGCCGGCGCGTGGTCGTGGCGGTGCCGCCCGCCGCATGGGACGGGCAGACGCTCGTCGTGAAGGGAGAAGGCGCGCTCGGCTGGAGCGGCGGCCCGCGCGGCGACGCGGTGTTCAGCGTCCGCATCGTGTGTCCGCCCGAATGGATGCGGCTCGGGCCGAACCTGATGGGCGACCTGCCGGTCGACTACGCGACGGCCGCGCTCGGCGGCGCGTGCGACGTCGAGGTGCTCGGCCGCCGGATCGCCGTCGAGATTCCGCGCAACTGTCCGCCCGGCAAATGGCTGAGCCTCGAAGGCGAGGCGCTCGGCGGTCCGTCCGGGCAGCGCGGCTGCCTGTATCTGCGCGTGACGTTCTCGCTGCCGCAATACGGATGACACGAACGACGCGGCCGCACGACGTCGTCGTGCGGCCGCGTTCCGGATGTGTTGCAGGTGCGAGCCAGATGCGTTACCTGCCGCGCCTGGCCGTGCGAAAACGAGCGGCGGCGTTCAGGTGATGTACGCGTCTTCCTGCTTCTTGCCGATCACGATCTGGCCGCTCTCCGCGAGCTTGCGGACGACCTGGATCACCGCGCGCTGCTTCTCCTCCACTTCGGACACGCGCACCGGCCCGCGCGAATCGAGGTCTTCGCTGAACAGCTCGGCGGCCCGCTTCGACATGTTCGACAGGAATTTCTGCCGCAGGTCCGCATCGGCGCCCTTCACCGCGATGATCATCGTTTCCGCGTCGACTTCCTTCAGCAGCAACTGGATCGACGTGTTGTCCAGATCGAGCAGGTTGTCGAACGTGAACATCTTGTCGATGATCTGCTGCGCCAGTTCCGGGTCGTACTCGCGGACGTTTTCGAGCGCGCTCTGCTCGTACGGCGTCTGCATGAAGTTGATGATCTCGGCCGCCGCGCCCGCGCCGCCCATCGGGCTGCGCTTGATGTTCTCGCCGCCGGACAGCAGGTTCTTCAGCACGTCGTCGAGTTCGCGCAGCGCAATCGGCTGGATGCCGTCGAGCGTCGCGATCCGCAGCAGCACGTCGTTGCGCAGCCGCTCCGGGAAACTCGACACGACCTCGCACGCCTGATCCGGGTCCAGGTGGACCATGATCGTCGCGATGATCTGCGGGTGCTCCTTCTTGACCAGTTCGCCGACCGACTCGGCGTCCATCCACTTGAGGCCTTCGATGCCCGACGTGTCGTTGCCGCCGAGGATCCGCTCCAGCACCTGGCCGCCCTTGTCCTCGCCGAGCGCCGAGATCAGCACCGAGCGCAGGTAGTCGCCCGAATCGAGCGCGAGGCCCGTCTGCAACTCGGCCTCGTGCATGAACATGTCGAGCGTTTCGCTGACCTGCTCGCGCGTGACGTTTTTCATCCCGGCCATCGCCGCGCCGATCTTCTGCACTTCGCGCGGCCCCAGGAACTTGAATATTTCGACGGCCTCCTGCTGGCCGAGCGCCATCAGCAAGACGGCGCTTCTCTTGATGCCTTCAACGCTCATTGGACACCCGGTTCCTGATAACGATTGCGACCCACTCCGGACGGAGACCTGCGGGCCGCGGCGGACGCGGAACGCCGCGCCGTGCCACGGCTGGTCGGCGCGCGGCGCGCGCCGGCAGGCCGCGACGCAAAATCGCGCACGGCCGCACTGTGCCGATCATAGGGCAACGCGCGCTGATCCAAACGCGGTAATAGAGTACAAATGGCCCCTCAAATCGGGGCGATGGCGCCAGCCGGCGCTCCCGGCGCGGGACGCGCGGCGGTTGGGCGGAACGGGCGGAATTGCGGCGGCGGCAAGCCGTTGGACCGGCGCTTCAGGCTGGCGCGAACGAAACCCGGCGGCCGCCCAGGACCGGCGGCCTCATCGTCGGCCAAAACGGCCGACGGCCCGCTCGCCCGATCGCGCCGCAGGCGATTTACCCATCAAGCCGGCGCGTTTTTTTCCGATATATAGCGGGATAATCCTCATCCGCGCACAACCGTGCCCGGGCGCTCGCGCCGGCCGGATTTGCGCACCACGAATCCCGGCAGACGTTGCAGGAGCGTGACGACGAGTACGGCGATCGCCGGCAATGCCAGTATCAAAACCGTCCCAGCCAGAAGCTTGAGCGCCACGATGATCCATTGCATGTTCCTGTCGTCCTTCTCGCCATTCCCGCATCCGTCCCGTTCGGTCGAACGGACGTCCCCCGGCAGCCCTCGCATCATTGCCCGAACGGCGAGCGCGTGTCCATCGCCGCTGGCGGCCCGCATCGGCCTGACCGCGACGACGCGCCGGCCGCCGGCAAACGCCCCGCGATGAATCACGCGCGCGGTGACGCCGCTGCGCGCGCGGCGGCGGACGACTACGTGACCAGGCCGTTCTCGCTGCGCGAGGCGCGAGCGCGGATGCGCGCGGTGATGCGTCGCGCGGGCCTGTCCGCGGGCGCATCCCCGCAGGCACCGGTGACGCGCGGCAAGCATCCGCGTGCGCACCGCTTCGCCGGCTGGACGCTCAATCTCAATTCGCGCCGCCCGACGTCGCCGGACGATCAAGCCATCGTGCCGACCCATGCCGGGTTCGACCTGCCGGTCGTGCGCCTGAGCACGCCGGTCCGCATCCTGTCTCGCGAGCCGCTTCGGAAAAACACCCGCGCGCTCGACGACATCGACGGCCGCGCCATCGGCGTGCAGATCCCGCGACTGCGCCGCAAGCCCGAAGCGGACCCAGCCGGGCCGACCCTGCTGCGCGCCGGGCGCGGCGCAGGCGACTTTCCCGACGCCGACATCGAGCCGCTCTGGAACTGAGCGCCCCATCGCCAACCGACCACCACGGACCCCGACTCAATGAACGATCTCTCCGGCCTCGGCAAGCAGCCCATCAGCGACGCGCAGCCGTGCGGCAACGACGTGCGCGACGAACCCGGCTTCGAGCTGCTTCAGGACGAAATCGGCAAGCTGTCCAATCCGTTCGCGAACAGCAGCGTCGACTGGAACCGCGTGAGCGCACTGTCCGCCGCGCTGCTCGCGGACAAGGGCAAGGACATGCTGGTCGCGTGTTATCTCGCGGGCGGCCTGCTGCGGACCTCGGGGCTGCCCGGACTCAGGGACGGCCTGCAGGTGCTGGCCGATCTGCTGCAAACGCACTGGGACGGACTGTATCCGCCGTTGCAGCGGATCCGCGCGCGCCGCAACGCGATGCAATGGCTGATCGACCGCGTGAAGGCGGACGGCGACGAACGCGACTGGTCGTCGCTGCCGCCGCAGGACGCGGAACTCGTCGACGGCTTGCGCGGCGCGCTGAACGCCATCGACGCGATTCTCGTCGGGAAGGACGACGACGCGCCGTCGCTGCGCCCGCTGCTCACGCTGACGAATTCGATTCCCGTCGCCGAGCCGGTCAAGCCGCCGCCCGAAACGCCGGCTGCGGACACGGACGCGCCGACGGCGAACGGCAACGGCGCGAACCCGGCGCCTTCGGCGGCCGCTTCGACCACATCCGCGCCCGCGCCCGGACAAACGCCGCTGGACAGCGCGGAGAGCGTCGAAAAAGCGACCGGCGAGGCGCTCGACCGCCTCGCCGAAATCGGCGCGTGGCTGGCCGACGCGGACCCGCTCGCCGCGTCCGGATTCCGCCTGCGGCGCATCGCGGCGTGGACGGCGATCGAGGCCGCGCCGCCCGCGCACGGCGGACAGACCATGCTGCCCGGCCCGGTGCAACCGGTGCAGGATGCGCTGAAGGGGTTGCTCGGCCGCCTGGACAACGACAGCCTCATCAACTTCACCGAGGCCCAGTTGCAGACGTTTCCGTTCTGGCTCGATCTGAACTGCGTGGCCGCGCAGGCGCTCGGCCGGCTCGGCGAACGCGGCGAAGCCGCGCGGCGCGAAGTCTGCAACGAAACGGCGCGCCTGCTCGCACGGCTGCCGGGCGTCGAAGACCTGAAGTTCGCGGGCGGCATGCCGTTCGCGACTGCCGACACGAAGCAGTGGCTGCAAACGCTCGGCGCCGCCGCGAGCGGCGACGCCCCCGCCGCGCCCGACGCGCTGGAGCAGGCCTTGCAGCGCGCCCGCGCGCTCGCCGCCGACGACCTGGGCGGCGCGGCCGCGTTCATCCAGCAGGCGATCGCGCAACGCGACGCGCCGGCGTCGCGCCTGCGGCTGCGCATCGCGCTGTGCGAGCTGCTGTTCGAGCATCGCCCCGGCGCGCATCTGGACCCGTTCGCGCGCGCGTTGATTGCCGAAGTCGATCGTTTCGAGCTGGACGTGTGGGACGCGCCGCTCGCCATCGACGGGTTGCGCGCCGCTTACGCGATCCTCGCGCGCAACGACGAAAACCGCGCCGAAGCCGATGCGCTGCTCGCCCGCATCGCGCCGCTCGACGCGGCCGCCGCCGTCCTGCTCGTGACCTGAGCCGCGCGCCGCGCTTGATCCTGGCTCGATGCCGGCTTGATCCTCGCTTGATCCGCTACTGCCCCGCGACCGGCCCGGCCGACATCTGCAAGCCGGGCGGCAACGGCGGACGCGGCGGCAGCGGCGACGGAATCGCGTTCTGCTCCTGACCGGCGGCGCGCACGAGCCGCCGGATCATCGCGGACACGTCCGGCCGCACGCGGCGCTCGGTGGCGTCCGCATCGGTCGCCCAGCACTGGCCGATCGTCGGCGGCACGGCGGGCGTCCCCGGGTCGGCCGGCGCGAGGCTCGCCGGCAGCGGCACGGCGAAACCAGCGCCCTGCGCGGCGATCTTCTGCGCGAGATCCTGCTGCTGTTGCTGGAACTGCGCGTCCTTGATCTGCTGCGTGCGCGCTTCGCTGCTCTTCTGCAAAGCCGCGTATGCGCCGATGTCGTCGGCCGCGCCCAGCGCCGCGGACAATCCGTCGAAGTTGTAGCGCACCGTGAGTTGCGTCACGCCGAGCGCCGCCAGCGCGCTCCGCTGCGACGGAAAATCGTTCGGCACGAACGCATGGACGCCGTCGCGGAAATCCGTCATGAAACCCGCGAAACCCAACTGGCCCGTGTATTTGCGCGTCAGCACGAGGTCGCCGATCTTGATCTGCAACGTCGTGTCGCTGCATTGATTCGGCACCCAGACAAAACTGCTGCTGACCGGGAAGTTGTAGTTGTTCAGCACCTGCGCGCCGGCCGCGCACTGGATCGACAGGATCGTCGCGAACGGCCGCGCGTTCGCGTCCGGGTTCACGCCGGTCGGCTGCGCGCTGACGGTCAGCGGCAGCGACTGCGCCGACGCGGCATCGGCCTTCGCCTTCGCGGCGGCCAGCGCCGCGTCGATGCGCTGAAGCTCCTGCTGCCACTGAAGCTGCGACTGCTGCGCCTGCAACTGGTCGGACTGCTGCTGCGCCGCGCTGCGCTGCGCGTTCACGAGCAGCGCGACGCGCTGATCCACCGCGCCGTTCAGCATCGGCAGAAAGGCCTCGGTGAACGGCATGCTGTAACCGGTCGTCTGCACGACGCCGTAACGCATCGCGCCGCGCACGAGGAACGGCTTCGCCGGGCCGTCCGCGAAGGTCCACACGGAGCCCTTCGCGCCGAACAACTGGTCGTTCGTCGCCGCCTCGCCGGTCACCGTCTGCAGCGGCCACAGCACGTCGGCCTGCCAGTCCTTCTGAAGCTCGCACGACGCCTGCTGCTCGATGTAGCGCAGCAGGAAGTCCGACGGCGCCTGGGCCAGCCGCCAGATCGCCTCGGTCGACGCATCGTCGTCGCCGGTCAGCGAGCGCAGCCGCGCGAAGGTCTGCATCATGGCCTGGACCGGCGACGGCCTCGCCGCCGGGTCCGTCGACGCCTGATGGAAATCGACCGCGAGCTGGTAGGCCTTGCCCGATCCGGCCACGCTGGCAGCGCCGATCTGGCCGAGCGCGCCCAGGTACTCGCGCAGCGAGTCCACGGCCGCCACTTCCGTCCGGATCGTCTGGCCGCCCTGCTGCGGCTCGCCGCCGAGCGTCTGGCGCAGCGCCGTGCCGCCGGTCGCGTTGATCGCGCCCGCCCATTTCGCAACCGGTCCCATCAGCTTGCCCGCCGAACCGAGACCCGACGCCTGGTCGAGCATCGACGTGAACCGGCGCGTGAAACCCAGCCACGGCAGCGACTCGTCGGCCTCGCCCTGGAATTCCTCCGCCACCCGCCGGATGACCTCGAAGTACGGACTGCGCGCGCTGGTCATCTGCCCCATCGCCGCGCGCCAGTCGGCTTCGTTGGAGAGCGGCTTCGGCATCGCGAGGAAATCGTTGACGAACTTGCGCCACACCATCACGCGCCGGTCCTGGTACCAGTGCTCGAACGCCGCGCGCCCGGCATCGAACCGTGCTTCGTCGCCGGTCGCGTCGCGCACTTCTTCGAGGTATCCGTCGATCGTTTTCCGGCCTGCGCCCGTATAAACCGCGCTCACATAGGCCCCGTCGGTCGCGACGGGCTCGCCCGAACTGACGGCCACGCTGGTCGCCGTGGCCGCGCTCCAGAAATCGATGCCGCGCACCGGCGCGTTGGTGCCGGTATCGGTCACGAGGCTCGCTAGCCATGTCATCTGCGGGTCCGCATCCGAGATGTTCGACAGCAGCGCGTTTTCCATGTCCAGACGTTCGGCGAGGCGGCGGTCGTCCGGCGCGGACCACGCCAGATACGCACTGGCCAGCTCCGCGAGCTGCTGGTTCAGTTGCGCGTCGTAATGCGACGACGGCAGCGGCTGACGCATCGCCTCCAGCGCGAACCGGTCCGCGCCGTTGCGGCGGGCTTTGAGCAGGTTGATCGAGCGCACGATGTCGAGCGCGACCTCCGGCAGCGTCGTGCCGCCGGCCGCCGCGCGCTGGATGTCGCCGGCCTCGTTCTGGTCGAGGGTCGGCAGGATGCGCGCGCGATAGTCGCTGACGAAGCGGGCCTTCAGCCTCGCCTGCAGCGCCTCGTCCCCGGTGCCGGCGCCCACCCAGCGCGACAGCCAGCTACGGTTGTTGCGCTCGACCTCGATCAGCGTATCGCTCAGGCGGGCCAGCGTGGCGGCGTCCTGGTCCAGGCGGCCCGTGAACGCGAGTTGGCCCGGAAGCGTCTCGCGCACGAGTTCGATCGTGCGCATGTTGCCGACGAACGACATCGTCATCGCGATGCCGAGCGCGGCCAGCAGCAGCCAGCAGGCCGCGAGCCCGGTACGCCGCGTGACCCGCCGCCACGGGTTGACCAACATCGCGGGCCGCGCAATGCGGCGGTCCTGCGGCAGAATGCGATCGAAGAAATCGTGCAGAAAGAGGCCGGCGCTCGCGCCCGCGTGCGGCGGCACCGGCGGCACGCCTTCGCCGAGCAGCGCCGACACCGCGCCGCCCGCCTGCAACCCGCTGCTGAAGAACACGCCGCGCAGGAACGGCCGCTCGAAATACGGGTTGTCGGCGAGGCACGCATCGACGAACGCCTGCAACCCCGGCCGCAGGCTGTCGAGTTCGCCGGGGAACAGCAGCAGTTCGGGCGGGACCGACGTCTGACGCGCGACGAGCGCGAGGCGCAGCTTCTCCAGCCGCGCGCCGATGCTCGCAAACGCGCGTTCGACGAACTGCGCGGGCGTCCCTTCCGCGGCCTCGTCGGCCAGATACCCCATCGCCTGATCCAGCGCATGCGCGGGCAGCGCGTGCGCCCACGCCTCGAAGCCGTACAGCCGATCGCATTTCGTGACCAGCACGTAGACCGGAAAACGCTTGCCGAACATCCGGATCAACTGCTCGATGCGCGCGCGCGCCACGCGCCCTTCCTCGATCATCGCGTCCGGGTCGGGCGTCGTCAGCCGGTCGGCGCTGACCGCGAGCACCAGCCCGTCGAGCCCCTCCTGCGGCCGGTAGCGGCCGAGCAGATCGAGGCCCAGTTCCCATTCGCGGCGATCCTGCGTGTCGTCCCGCGCGTCCACGTAACGGCCCGCGCAGTCGATCACGACGGCGCGGTCGAAGTACCACCAGTCGCAGTTCGCCGTCTGCGCGATCTCGCCGATCTGGCTGACCTTCTGGATCGGCGACGACAGCCGCGCGCGCGTCAGCGCGGTGGTCTTGCCGGTCCCCGAGCGGCCGATCACCATGAACCACGGCAGCACATAAAGCGGATTGCCCTGCCGGCGCAGATTCGAATTGCGCAGCGTCGCGACCGCGGCCTTCCATTTGCGCGCCAGTTGCGTTTCGGGCGAGCCCGCGGCGGCGGCCGCTTCGCCCCGCGCCGCGCGGACCTGCGCGGCGAGCTTGCTGCGCGAGCGCATCATCACGGCGAGACGCCGGAGGTAGCGGACCAGGAACCACGCGCCGATCGCGCCGGCGAACAGCGCCACCGCCATCCACAGCGGCCAGCCGGCGTAAAGCGTGATCCCCCACGCCGCCACGGCCAGCACGAGCAGCGCGATCACCCAGACGACAATGCTGCCGATCGATTTCATACGGTTATTTGAGGCAGAAGCGCGCCGACCGACAACGCGATGACGAGGTGATAGACACCGAAGAGCACGAGCAGCACCGCGACCGGCACGAGGACCGCGCCGACCGTGAACGACAGCCGCCCGCCGCGCCCGCGCGGCCGCAGCCATGCGCGCCAGATGCCGCGCGCGGACGGCGCGGCCTGTTCCCGCAACGTGCTGTAACCATCGGGAAACAGCAGCTGGCCCGCTTCGCCCGGCAGACCGTCGTCGCCTTGCAGCAGCAGCGCGAAGTTGCTGCGCTTGATGTCGGTCAGCGCCTTCTGGTTGCAGTCATACGCATAACGGCCGCCAAAGCCGAGACCGAGGCACAGGCAATACACCTCGCGCACGTCCAGCCGCTGCGCGGCGAGCTGATCGAGCCGCGCGAAAAACGCGACACCCGCGTTGCTGACGTTGAAATAACGCCGCTGCAACAACTGCCGCTGCCATTGCGCGGCGCCGTCCCACGGCAGCGTCAGCAGCACTTCGTCGGCCCATGCGACGGCCGCGAACAGCGCGTCGTCGACATCGGTCTCGCCATAACCGGCATCGGCCGCCGCGAGACGAACCGCCGCGATCGACGCGTCGAGCCGCGCCGCCGCCGTCGCGGCGTCGCCCGACGGCTGCTGCGCGAACGCGCGCAACTGCGCGAAGAACGGAATGAAGCAGTTCAGGAGTCGCACGCTATCTCCGCAGAATCACGATCTCGGCCCGCAGATCGTCCGGCGCGTCGAGCCATTGCAGCGCGATGCCGCCTTCGCGCTCCACCTTGTCCCACAGGTCGCTCATCTGCTCGATCCGGAAATAGCACGATCCGGCCCGCCTCGGCAGACCCTGCGGCGCGACGGACAGATGAATCAGTTCGAGCCCCGGCAGCGCATGCGCGACGAGCCCCGGCATGTCCTCGTCCGAGGCGAGCCGCGCGTCGCGCAGCAGGCCGTCGACCAGCGCGTTCGGGTCCTGGTCGGAGCGCACGACCAGATAAAAGCGGTTGCGCCGGTCGAAGAAACTGCGCGGCAGTTCGCCCATGTAGACGCCGTCGCGCCCGGTCAGCGCGGCGAGGAACTCGGGGCCGACCGTGATCTCGTTGAGCAGGCCCGCGATCAACGCGCGCGCCCGCGCGAAGCAGTTTTGCAGCGCGACGTGCGAATACGCCGGCAAGCCGGGCGTGCCGTCCTGCGTCTCGCCGAACATGTCGATGCGCTCGGAGAACACGCTCAGTTCGCCGATCAACTGGCGCAGCGCGCCGTAGACGAGCCACGGATGCACGTGCGGCGTTTCGGTCATGTGAAACAGGTACGGACACGCGCGGGTCAGCGAGCGCAGCGCGAGCAGGAACACCGAATAACCCGGATCGGCGTCCGCCTTCTGGATCTCGCGCGGACTCTTCAGCTCCTGCAACTGGCGCACCCGTCCCGCGAGATCGTCGCGCAGGTCGCGCACCGTGCGCATCAACGTTTCGGAGCCGGCGAGCGTGTAGCACGGCGGAACGAACGAATCCGACAGCCGGATCGCGTCGCCGTCGCGCACCAGTTGCGCGATCGGGATCAGGTCGTAGCTGCCGAGATTGGCTGTCTCGTTCTCGAAGAAAATCCGCACCACGTGCAGCAGCGTATGCACCGGCGCGGACGGTCCGTCGGAATACAGGTCCGGCACGTCAACCGGCGCGCCGACGCTCGCATAACGGGTCGCGACGCCGCCCGCCTGCGCGGAGTCGCTGCACAACTCGACCTGCCGGCCCGGATCGTTCGCCTTCTTCAGCCCCAGATAAACCGTGACCGGCCGGTCGCTCTCGATCGAGGCCGGATCGAACGTGCGCGGCGCGATGACCGCGTTGCCCGGATATTCGATGTAGCTGCGGTCGGGAAAGATCAGCGTCGCGCCGCGTACTTCGAACGTGCGGTTCGCGACCGCCGCGTCGGTGATCTCAAGCGCGCCCACGCCCCAGAAATGCGGCAGCCCCGCGTCGAACACCGGCTTCACCCTGAACTGTTCGCAGCGTTCCGCCAGCTGGAAATGCTGCGGCTGCATGAACATGCCCTGATGCCAATAGATTCCTTTGCCCTCTTCCATGCGGCTACCTAGTCCCCGAGCTTGCGTAGTGTGGTGTTGAGTTGCGACAGGCAGTCGACGCAGTCGCCGCCGCTGCCGAGCTTCAGTTCCTTGCCGCCGCCGGCCAGCGGCTCCGCCGCCTGCAACTGCGCCGCGGTCGGCGTCTTCGCGAGCGGCCCGGCATTCACGATGCCCTGCGCGCCCAGATCGAGACGTAGCGCGAGCGGCCCCGGCGCGGCGGCATAAGTGGTCGTCAGCCATCCGCGCGTCGACATCACCACCGGCACGTCGAACAGCCGCGTCGGCACGGCCTTGCCGGCCTGCGCATAAGCGGCGACGATGCCGATGAAATGCGTGTTCTGCGCGCGGTCCAGAATCAGCATCGAATGCTGGCCCGGCGACACGACATAACGGGCGAACTGCGTGAAGCCCGGCCCGGCCGAGCCGGACTCCATGCTCTGGAACACCGCCAGCGGGTTCGCGGCGAGCTTGCGGAACGACGCCGCGTCGCTCGCTTCGTAGATGCCGAGCAGCAGCGTATGCGCCTGCCCCTCGTCGCGGTTCAGGTCCGGCGATGCGGCGATCTCCAGCATCACCGCGTCGGCGGCGAAGTCCCAGTTGAGCGCGGACATCGCGTCCTTGCGCGAATTGCCGCCGAACATCGAGCACGCGCTGCACGCGCAGGCCAGCAGCACAGCGGCCGATGCGCGGCTGACGAACGGCTTCAATCGCGAATGAATCCAGGCTGGCAAGTCGAAATCCTCCCTTGGTATCGGTCGATGCGCGGCATGCGGGCCGCGGTCAGCAAAGCCGCAGCACGGTCGCATCGGCGTCGCCGTCTTCCGCATACGGCATGAACAGCACGGCCTCGGGACACCCGTTCACGCGGACATAACAGGAACTGCCCGCGTCGATCCGGTTGCGGACCGCCCATGCGTCGAACGTCTGTTCGCCGGCTTCGAGCGTCAGGCCCTGCTGCGCGAATTCGAGCACCGTCTTTTCCGGCAGGCCGCCGGCCGGGCCGACCGCCTGGAAATCGATCCGCGCGTCCGCGCCGGCGATGCCGAACACGACGCCATCCCAGTCGCCGCTGCGCGGCCCGATTTCGAACCACTGTCCGAGGCGCTCGTCGCCGAGCACCGCGAACCGGAAGTCGGACGCAACCGGTGCGGCCGCCTTGTTGACCCTTGCAACGATCTTCGCCGCCCACGCGGACGTCTCGTCGAGCACCAGCGCGCCGTCCAGCAGCGGCGGCAACGCGGCGGCGGGCGCACCTTGCCATAACACCGCCGTCGGCACGTCCACGCCGCGCCGCTGACGCAGCACGGCGGCGAACAGCGACAACCCGTAGCGAACCGAAGGCAGCGCCAGTTCGGCCGGCTCCGCGAGGATCAGCCACAGGTCCGCGCGCGCCGCTTCGAACGCGTCCGCCGCCGCGCGCCATGCGAGTTTCGCGGGGTCGTCGGTCCACGCATGCCCGGCGGGTTGCAAGCCGTATTTGCGCAGCGTGGCCGCGACCGCTTCCACGCGCGCGGCGCTCTTGTTCAATGCACTGATCCAGACCGTTTTCATGGCGGGTTCCGAAGGGTCAACTCATGATCATCACGACCGGCTGGCTCGGGACGAGCACCGCGCCGATCGCGTTGCCGCCGTTGTGCTGGGTCGGCGCGCTCAGGCGCACGGCCGGATTGCCTTCCAGCATGACCGTCGTGCTGCCCATCGAAAATTGCAGCTTGCCCATGTCCGTGCTCGATACGAGGCCGCCCGCGACGCCGGGTTCGTCCCCCGACGACATCGGGATTTCGGACGCCTTCGTGAGCGCCGGCACGCCGACGATCAGCACCTTCTGCGTGACCGGGTTGCCCATCATCGGCATCGCGATGTTCGGGTACGGCACCGGGATCGGCGGAGCCGGCGGCGCGGGTGTCTTGCAGACGTCGGGCATGCCCATGCACTGGCCCGCTTCCTTGGTGACGGCAAACATAACGGGCTCCTTATCCGAGGTCGATCTTCGACGCGTCGATCTTCACCTGGCCTTCGGCCAGCACCGTCGCGTGCCGCGCCGACAGGTGAAACCGCTCGTCCACCTGCATCCGCACGCGGCCGGCGCGCGTCTCGTCCGTGTCGTCGACCCAGCGCAGGCTGTCGCGCGCCCGCACGATCAGGCGGCCGACCGTATGCGTGACCTTGTGCGCGAACGTGCGCACCGTGCCGACCCCCGCGTGCAACTGCTGTATGGCGGCATCGAAACGGGCGAACCGGATCTCGCCGCGCAGGCCCGACAGGCCGATTTCCGGCGCTTCCAGTTCGACGCGCCGGCTCGCGTGCAGATCGATCCGCGCGGCCTCGACCCGCAATGCGCCGGCCTCCGTATGCAGCGACACGTCGCCCGGCAGCACGAGCGCCGCGCTCGCATGCACGGCGCGCACGAGCACCGCGACGATGTACGACGACGCCGGGGCGTCCGCCGCGCAGACCAGCACCGTATCGCCGCATGCCGGCTCGATCAGGCAACTGTCGGCGCGCAGTGCGCGCGGTGCGCACGGCGGCGTCGCATCGGCGCGCTGGATGAAGAACCACGGGCCGGCGCGGCCGGTCACCGTCGCGTAGATCATTGCGACCGCGTAATCGCTGCCGGGGCGGGTCATCTGAACGAGCGTGGGATTCATGAGAGCCTCATTCGGTTTTTATTTCGCGCGGCGCGGCTGCCACTGCTCGGCGCGCGCCAGCACGGGATCGGTCTGCCGCGCGCCGTCGAGCTTCGCGCCGCTCCAGCGCGTGTCCTGCTGCACGGTGGCGTGGAGGTTCGCGCCGCTGAAATCCGCGCGCGAGCAATCGACGCCCGACAGATCCGCGTGCGACAGATCGCAGTCGTTGAAGCGGGCCGACGCGAGCGTCGCCGCGAGGAAAACGCTGCGGCTCAACACCGAGCGGGTCCAGCACGCGCCGTCGAACTTCGCGCCGCCGAAGTCCGCGCCGGTGGCATCGACGCCGTCGAAATGCGTGTCGCCGAGATCGGCCAGCTTCAGCGCCGCCTCGATCAACCCGACATACTGGCCGCGCGCGCCGCGCAGCACTGCGCCCTGAAGCTGCGCGCCGACGAAGCTCGTGCGGTCGAGCAGCAGGCCCGCCAGATTCGCGTTCTGCAACTGCGCGCCGTCGAACATCGTCATCGTCAGGTCGCAGCCGCGCAGGTCCTGACCGTTCAGGTTGCTGCCGCGCACGAACGCCTTCACGAGCGACGCGCCGGCGAAGCGCGCGCGGCTCAGGTCCGATTGCGGCGCGGTCCAGCGGGACAGGTCGGCTTTCGTGTAGTCGGTGTCGACGTGAACGCAGCCATACGCGTCGCTGCGCGCGAGCCGCGCGCCGGCGAACGACGCGCCGGTGAAATCGCAGCGGTCGAACGCGGCGAAGCTCAGGTCGGCCGCGCCGACGTTCGCGCCGCTCCAGTCCACGTCCTCGAAGCGGGCCTGGGTGGCCGTCATGCGTTCGAGCTGCGCGCCGGCGAAGCTGACCGCGCGGCAGTCGGCGTCGTCGAGCCGGGCCTCGCGCAGATTCGCGCCGGCCAGCGTGACGTGGGTCAGGCGGCAGCCGGACAGGTCGCAACCCGACAGATCCGCGCCGGACAGATCGACGTCGTCGAGCCGCCGGGTGCTCGCGAGCGCGGCGCGTGCGTCGTCGGCATCCATGCGCGTTTGCGGGTTCGCTGGGCTCATAGGACGGGCGGACGGAATTGAAGAATGGTGCGGTCGATGTTCGCGCCTTCGACGCTCGCGAGCGTCGGCTGGGCGCCGACGAAATCGACGCCGTAGAGGTTCGCGTCGAGCAGGCGCGTCCCGCTTAAATTCGCGTTGCGCAACGAGCCGCCGAACAGGTTGATGGCGCTCATCTCCGCGCCGCCGAGGTCCGCGCGATCGAAACGGGCGCCCTGCGCCGACGCGAGGCGGAACCGCGCGCCGGTCGCCTGCACATTGCTGAAATCGGCGCGATCGAGTTGCGCGCTTTCGAACGACGCGTCGCGTAGCTGCACGCCATCCCAGCATGCGCGGTCGAGTTGCGCGTGGATGAAACGCGCGCCGTCGAAGCAGGTATTCGCGTCGGCGCGCGACTGGCGCAGGTCCGCATCGGCGAAGCCGGCCTGCTTCGCGTCCGCGCCGTAGAACTCGGTGTGCTGGCAGACCGCGCCGGAGAAATCGCAGTTGGCAAGCACGCTTTCGTTGAAGCTCGCGCCTTCGACGCGGGCGCGGCCGAACTTCGCGCCGCCCAGGTCACAGCCCGTAAAGCTCGCCTGTTCGGCCTGGCATGCGGTCGCGTCCACGCCGGGCAGGCGGGCCTTGTCGAAAACAGCGCGTTGCAGTTCGGCCTGCGCGAGACACGCGGCGGAAAAGTCCGCGCCGGTGAAGTCGCCGTCGGCAAGCTGCGCGCCACCCAGATCGGCCTGCGCAAACGTGCTGCCCGCCGCGCTCACCTGCGCGAGCCGGGCGCGCTTCAGACCGGCCTTGCCGAAGTCGGTCCCGCGCAGCAACGCGCGGTCGAAAACGGCCCCGTCGAGCCGGCTGCCGGCAAAAGACGCCTTGTCGAGCGTGGCGTTCGAGAAATCGGCGCTGGACAGATCGAGGCCGGATAGATCGAGGCCGGTCAGGTCGTGGGCCGCGAAGCTTGCCCGTATCGCGTGGCGTGCGATCACGTCCTCGCGCGTGAGTGAAGCGGCGGCGATCTCTTCGGGAAGCGCCTGCATCGGGGGAATGTCGATCGGCGGCGGCTTCGGCGCGGGCGGCGGCGCGAGCAGCGTGCCGAGCGCGGTGAAGTCGGCGGACGGGACAGCGGGCAACGAAGCGCCGCCGAGGTTTTGCATCACGTCCGGCGGTAATCCGCGTGCAAGATCGGCGTCGGTCAGGTTGTGCTTCTGCATCAGTTCGCGCGTCCTCGCCTCCATGCCGGCCAGCATCCGGTCGACGTCGCCGAACGACGCCGGGGTTTCCGGCTCCGGCCTGGGTCTGTACCTGTCGAAGTCCGCGTCGGTCAGCTTGTGCTTCTGCATCAACTCTTGCGCGTCGGCATCCAGCCGGTCCACGAGCTTGTGCAGTTCCGCGACCGTCAGCGGCGGCTCGCCCGGCTCCGGCTTCGGCAGGTATCTGGCCAGATCCGCGTCCGTCAGGTTGTGCCTGAGCATCAACTCGTTCGTCTGGACGTTCAACTGGTCCGCAAGACCGTGCACCCGGACAAGCTCGGCGTCGGCCTGCGCGGCAGCCTGGGCGGCAGTCTGCGCGGACGCCGCGCCCGACTCCGCCGTGGACGACGCTTCGGCCGCCGTCGCCGCAACAGACGCGCCAGCCGCCGCTTCGGCCGGCGGCATGGCCGGGCCGGGTTGTTCCGCGTCGGCATCGGCGTCCGCAACCGGATCGATGTCCCGCAGGAATTCCGCGTGGTAATGCGCGAACGGCAACGGGACATCGTCGAGGCGCTCCCATGCGGCCTTGACGTGCTTCACGTCGATCGCGTCGCCGGCGCAGGCAACCAGCGCGCGATAAAGCACGACGCCGCATTCGGCCTCGGGGAAAAACCAGACGGTTTCGGCATGCGAAGCGACTTCGCTGAATACATCGCCATCGGCCGTCTTCACGTTGACGAAACAGCGCGCGCGCAGACCGGGCAGCCTGCCGCGCAGCAGGCTCGTGTGCGGATGCAGGTTGCCGATCTCGAAGGATTCGTTGCCCGCGAAATAACCGGACGGCAGACGCTGGTCGGGAGCGGCGCTCATGAACAGTTCCGCGCGCGTATCGCCCGGCAGATGCGGCCACTCGTGCTTGAGCCAACGCTCGTCGCAACGGCCGAGATGCTGCTGGCGCAGCGGCGCGGCGATATCGAACGCCCAGAAGCCCGCGGGCCGCCCCGGGTCGCCGCGATTCGCGATGCGACGCGATTCGTATTCGACGTTGGGCAGCGGCCACCCGCGCGTGCCGTCCGGGTTCTGCGCTTGCGCGTGCCCTTTGCCCTGCACGTTGTCGGCAAAAGCCGCGCCGCCGAATGCGGTAGGCCGCCCGATCGGCATGCGCGCGAACGGCTTCGGCGCGGAAATCAGGCCGAGCGCGTTGAAGTGCCGGTCGCCCGTGACGATCAGATGCTTCGACAGCGCGCCGACGCGCACGCTCACGCGCTGCGATTCGATCGTCCTGCCTTCGGGAGCGTAGGCCGCGCCGTACAGCATGTATTCGCCAACGGGTTTCGGATAACCTTCGTCCAGCAACGCCGTCTTGCCGAGGATCGGCTCGATGAGCGGCCATACGGCCGTGTCGTCGAGCAGCGAATCGAGGCAGGGATGCTCAAAACCGAACGCGGCATACACGCCGATCGCCAGCAAATGCCGACCGGCAAGTTTCAGGCTTCGATACTGCACGGAAGCATTATCCGGCTTGATGATTTTCATGCGTCATCCCATCTTGATCGACGGTGCACTGATCGTCACGCTTGCCGTTGCCTGGATCCCCGCCTTCTGATGAACTATTTGCACCCCGCCCGGCGTTATCGCGACGTATTGGGCATCGCTGACCTTCAGCATGGCCTTGTTCGAAGCCTGCGCGATCACCTCTCCGCCCGCTGCGGTAACGGTTCCGTGCTCGATGGTCAGACAGGGATTACTCGGCCCGACCGCATTCGGCCCAGCCGCGACAGCCAGCGCAAGTCTGGTTTTGGCGTCGATTGAAATCGAATCCCCGCTGACATTGACATTCGCGGTCCCGCAAACCGCCACGTTGGTTTCCGAGTTGATGGAGAAGTCGGCTGCCGACTTCAGCGTCGCCGTCCCTTTGGACGTGACCGAATACTGGCTGCCGGCCGCGACGGAAACTTCGCCCGAGCCGCCCATGCTCATATCGGCCAGTTTGAGATTCATATAACTGCCGGCATTCTCGACGATAACCTGACCGTCCTCCTCGATCACTTGAGGAACGGCATTGGCGATCAGGCTGATGCCGCTTTTGTCGAGCCGCATGGTGCTCGTGTACGGCGAACTCTTCAGCGCGGTGTCGAGCGCCTTTGACGCGCTGTAAAGCGTATTGGCGATCCCGAGCCCGCTGATCAGACTGGCCGACGACTGCACGACCGCGGGAGACCATGCCCACGGATTGTCCTTATCGACGCTCATCTTGCCGGTCTTGCTGACGCCGGAAGCATCGGCGCCCTCGGCGACGGCCAGCCCCGCCTGGCCGGCTATCGCCGCATTGGCCAGGTTATAGCGCTTGAATGCGCGATTCAGGTTGTCGGTTGCCTTCGCGATGGCAACGCCCACGCCCGGCTCCAGTCCGGCGGTCAGCGTTATGAAATCGGAACCCAGCGTCTCGGCCTTCTTCGCCAGGCTCACCGCCGCGGCCGAATTCAGGCTGACCGACTTTCCAGCGGACCACGACGCGCTATAGCCGTAAGAAGCACTGAGATTCATGCCGAGCGCAAAGCTCGAACCCGTGGAGACCGTCAGCGCATTCGACGGCCCCACCGTCACCTTGTTCGACGGCCCGATCGCGACGGAATTGCTCACGCCGAGCGACACGCTTTCGGAATTGCCGGCCGTCGTCGTCATCAGGCTCCCGCCGCCGTTCGGGTCGATGGAGCCGATGCCGATCGTGCTGTTGTGATACGGCGAATGCAGCCACATCACCTCCTTGTCCTTGCTATCCCCCAGATAAATCTGATTGCCGCCGGCCGACTTGATCCGGTTTTCATGCGCATTATTCTGCGTCACGACGTTCGCGTTCTCCGAGTTCGGCAGACTCCCGACGATCACCGGCTGGTCCGGATCGCCGTCGATGAACGACAGCAGCACTTCCGCATCCTTGTGCAGCGGGAAATGCATCCCGTGGTCGGCGCCCGCATAAGGCGTCGCCATCCGCAGCCGCGCCGAGCCCTTGTTCGCGTTCTTGTCGGTCTTGTCGAACGGCAGTTGCACCTTGTACTGCCCGTATTCGTCGAGGTCCGCGTATTGCCCGCTGCCCTCGCTGTCGATCGTCGCGTTCATCGTGCCGGCCACGCGCGGTTTCGCGGTCACGCGCTCGGCGCGATACTGGACCTCCGCCGGTATCGCGCGGAAGCTGTTGCGATAGACGATCTCGCCGCCGCGCGCGCCGTCGCCGCGCGCACTGCTCACGCCGCTCAGCAGCGCGCCGGCCTGCGACCCTTCGTGATGCACCTCGGTCACGAGGTAGTCGCCGTTGAAGCTCTCGCGATAATGATGCGCGAGCCGCATCCGGTAGCCGCTGCGCACGCCCACCGCCGTTCCGTCGCCCGAGAACACCTTGCCGCCGCAGACGATCTCCTGCGCGCGCAGCTTCGCGTACCGCTCGCCCTCGGCCAGGTCGCGAAAGTTCTCGCCGTACAGCATCACCTCGCCGATCCCGGTTTCGGACACGGCCGCGCTCGCCTTCAGCGGCAGCGTCGCCTTGCGGTAGTTGTAGTCCAGCAGCACCACTTCGCGCGGCAGCGGCTTCTGCCGGTACACGAGGTTGCGCACCGAATCGGCGGCCGCGCCGGTATCCAGCGAATCATCGGGCCGGTAGCTGAGCGGCAGCGCGTTCGCGTCGTGCATGATCCGGTCGTCGAGCACGATCAGTTTCTCGGCGTCGCCGGAATGATCGAAGTGGTAATAAAGGCCCTCCTTCTCCATCCAGCGCGACACGAAGTCGAGATAGGTCTCCTCGAACTGGCACACGAAACTGCGCGGACGGTAGCTGCCGGTCAGCCGGAACGCGTAGTCGGCCGACGTCAGCCGGCCGTTCTTCAGCACGCCTTCGAGGATGGCCGGAATGGTCTGCTCGTTCAGATAGACCTCCGAGATCCGGTACAGCGACAGCCGCCACAGCCGCGGCACCAGCACCGCGCGATAGAACACGTAACCGTCCGCGCGATGCAACTGCTCGAATTCGGCCAGCACGCCGTGGTACGGCGTGCGCATCGTCCCGTCGGGTCCGTAGATCGCGAAGGTCGCCGGATGGTTCAGCATCGTGTCGAAGTCGATCGACGCGTCGCCCGACACCAGCGTCAGCGTGAAGCGGAACGGCCGCGAGACCGCTTCGAAACCCTCCATCTCGACCACCGCGAACTTGTCGTCGCCGAACGCGGCCGACGTGAATTCGAACCGCCGGTTGGCGAGCGTCGTGCCGGAAGGGGAAGCCATGCTGATTCTCCGTGCGGGTTTTTCGTCAGGGTCGCGGTGCCGCGTCGCCGCGCCATGTCATTCAGTTGCGTTGGAAACCGGCTCGTGCGTCAGTCCGGAAACTTCACGACAAACTCGCTCTTTTCGTCCACGTCGAGCGCGATCCGTTCGAGCGGCTCGCCGCCGCTCATGCGCGACAGGATTTCCTGCGAGACGAGCGGCATCACGTTGCCGCGCAGAATGAAGTCGATGTTGCGCGCGCCGGTCTCGACCTCGGTGCAGCGCGCGGCGATCCGATCGACCACGGCGTCGCTGTACGAGAACGTCATCTTGTTGTTGCGCAGCAGGCGCTGCGCGATCTTGCCGAGCTTCAGGCGAACGATGCCCGCCAGTGCGTCGCGCGCCAGCGTGAAGTACGGGATCACCGTCATGCGCGCGAGCAGCGCGGGCTTGAAGTGGTTCGACAGGATCGGCCGCACCGCCGCGAGCAGCGAGTCGGCGTCGGGCCGTTCGCCGTCGGTCGTCATCTCGGTGATCACGTCGGTTGCGAGGTTCGAGGTCAGGAAAACGACCGTGTTCGAAAAGTCGATCTCCTTGCCTTCGCCGTCGGACAGCACGCCCTTGTCGAACACCTGATAGAACAGGTTCAGCACGTCGAGATGGGCCTTTTCGACTTCGTCGAGCAGCACGACCGAATACGGCTTCTGGCGCACCGCCTCGGTCAGCACGCCGCCTTCGCCGTAACCGACGTAACCCGGCGGCGAGCCGATCAGGCGGCTGACGTTGTGCTTCTCCTGGAACTCGCTCATGTTGACGACGACGGTGGACTTCTCGTCGCCGAACAGGATGTCGGCCACGCTCAGCGCGGTCTCGGTCTTGCCGACGCCGGACGGCCCGACCAGCAGGAACACGCCCATCGGCTGCTGCGGGTCCTTCAGGCCCGAGGTCGCGATCTTCAGCGTCTCGGCCACCGTGTGCAGCGCGTGGTCCTGGCCGCGAATCCGCGCCCGTAACGTGTCGCTCATGCGCATCACGCTGTCGGCCTGGTCGCGCAGCATCTTGCCGACCGGAATGCCGGTCCAGTCGGCAATGACCTTCGCGACCACGTCGGGATCGACGTCCACGCGCACCAGCGCCTGGTCGCCCTGGGTGCGCGCGAACGCGTCGCTCGCTTCTGCAATGCTCGCGGCGAGACGTTCAAGCTCGTCGTCCGACGCACCGTCGGCCTTCGCGTGCTGGCGCGCGGCGCGCGCTTCGAGCAGCGCCTGGGCCGCGCGCTGCTGGTCCTGCCAGGCGGCGCGCAATGCGTCCGCGCGTTCCCGCAGCGCCCCGAGTTCGACGTCGATCGCCGCGACCCGCGCGGCGTCCACCGGCTGCTGGTTGTCCGCGTCGCGCGCGAGACCGCGCTGCTCGCGTTCGAGCGCCTGGATCGCGCGCTCGGCGTCCTCCAGCACGTCGGGCTTCGCGCTTTGCAGCACCTTCACGCGCGCGCACGCGGTGTCGAGCAGATCGACGGCCTTGTCCGGCAACTGGCGGCCTGTGATGTAGCGGTTCGAAAGCTCGGCCGCCGCGACGATCGCGTCGTCGCGCATCACCACGCGATGCACGTCCTCGTATTTCTCCTTCAGGCCGCGCAGGATCAGGATCGCGGTCGGCAGGTCGGGCTCGTCGAGCTTCACGAGCTGGAAGCGCCGCGCGAGCGCCGCGTCCTTCTCGAAGTATTTTTTGTACTCGGCCCACGTGGTCGCGGCGACCGTGCGCAGTTCGCCGCGCGCGAGCGCCGGCTTGAGCAGGTTCGCCGCGTCCGACGTGCCGGCCTGGCCGCCCGCGCCGATCAGCGTATGCGCCTCGTCGACGAACAGGATGATCGGCTTCGCCGACGCCTTGATCTCGGAGATCACGCCCTTCAGCCGGTTCTCGAACTCGCCCTTCACGCTTGCGCCGGCTTGCAGCAGCCCCATGTCGAGGCCGAGGATCGTCACGTCCTTCAGCGATTCGGGCACGTCGCCATCGACGATGCGCAGCGCGAGCCCCTCCACCACCGCGGTCTTGCCCACGCCGGGATCGCCGACGCAGATCGGATTGTTCTTGCGCCGCCGCGCGAGGATGTCGACCATCTGGCGAATCTCCGCGTCGCGGCCGAACACCGGGTCGATGTCGCCGGCGCGGGCCTTCGCGGTGAAGTCCTCGCAGAAACGCGCGATCGCTCTGCCGTCGCCGGACGGCGCGCTCGCGGCCGCGCCGCCTGCCTCGCCGGCGCCCTGCGCGCCCGTCTCGATCGACGCGGCGCATACCGCCGCGAATCCGGTCAGCAGCGTCTCGCGGTTCAGCGCGCGCAGCGGCTCCGCGTAGTCGCCGGTCGCGTAGAACGTCACGCGCGCGAGCAGCGCGAGCAGCACCGCGCCCGAACGGATGCGCGACTCGTGCAGATTGACCGACGCGATCAGCCACGCGTCCTGCAACAGTTCGAGCAGCAGCGGCGAAAACGCGGGGCGCCCCGCATTGCCGGTCCGCATCCCCTCGATCGAGAAGTCGATCGCGCGCTTGACCTGCGCGGCGTCGATGTCGTGCTGGCGCAGCAGCAGCGCGATGTCCGCCTGATGGTCGTCGAACAGCTTCGCGAGCAGATGCTCGACCGTGATCTCGTAGTGGCTCCGGCTCACGCAAAGCCCGACGCCGTCCTCCAGCGCCTGCTTCGCGTAGGCGTTGAGGCGCCCCACGAGGGGCTTGAGTTCGACTAGCAGCATGACGGACCTCCAAAGGCTTCGAAAATGGAATGAATGGGCATGCGCTCAGAGCCGGAATTTCACGCGCGTCACCGGGTCGCCCGGCTGCGGCGCGAGCCAGGTGTCGAGGCCGACACGCGACCACGCGTTGCCGCCCAGCCGGGCCGGCTGCGGGTCGTCGGCGCGCAGCGCGATCTCGACTTCGACGAGCAGCGGATCGATCAGGTAAAAGCGCACGAGAAACCGCAACTGCGCGTGTCCCGGCATGCCCGGCAACAACTGGTGAAACAGCGCATGCGGCACGTCCGAGAAGCGGATGCGCAACTGGTTCGCGTAATCGTCGACCTCGGAACCGAGCCACGCGCCCTCGCCGAGCTGATGTCCCCGCACGCCGAGACGGCACCGCTGATCGTCGGGAATCGGCACGGCCTGCGGCACGCAGCACTCGATCCCGACGCGCACTTCCGGCCACGCGTCGGCCAGCATCGTGCGCAGGCCCGACGCGCTGCGCGGACGCTGGCCGAGCAGCGCCGCATAACGCAGCAGCAGCGCGCTGCCGGGCTGCAGCCGCGCGCGCAGGTCCGCGTCGTCCAGCCCGACGAACGCATACAGACGGCCGAGCACGGTGGCGTCGCCGTCCTCGACGACCCGCTGTTCGAGCCGGTACTTCGACCACGCATCGAACAGCAGCGGGTACATCGCGTAATGCACGATGTCGAGGAATTCGCGGGTCGCGTGCCGCCCTTCCCGCTCCTCGTCGAACAGGTCCTCGGTGTAGAAGGTCGGCAGCGGCGACGCGACGCCGTACAGGCCGAAGAAGTTCGCCGTGATGCGATGACGCCCGTCCGGCAGCGCGTCGATCGCAGCGATGTCGCTCTCGGGAAAATCGAGGCCGAGCTTGGGCCGCACGCGCGGTTCGCGCGGCTCGCCGCCGGCGTTGCGGTCGAACAGCCGCAACAGCCGGATGGCCTGGAAATAGGCAAACCGCTCGCCGTGCGCGAGCAGTTCGCCCTTCACAGAAGCGTCTGCTGCCCGAGTCTCGGCGGCCATTTGAAAAGCATCCCCGAAAGAGAGTCCTCCAGCTCGACGCGCGTATAGGAATTGATCCCCGCGTAATCGGCCAGAAAGTGTTCGAGCACGCAACCGAACAGATACAGGTCGCCGATGCCCGCGTAATAGTCCTGGCGGCACCGGATGCGGATGCACTGCCCGCGCAGCACGCCGCCGCGTCCGACGAGCCGCGTCTCCGGGCTCGCGGTGACGCTCTGGATGCCGTCGATGCGGCGCCGGTTCGCCGCCGCCGCGCCCTGCTCCTGGCGGTCGCCGTGCACGTAGAGGTTCAGCATGCCTTGCAGCGTCGGCGCGTCGGCGATCGACAGGAAGTTCAGCGACACGTGCGAGATCAGGCGCCACAGCATCGCCTCGCCGGTCGGCGGCTCCTGCGCCGGCGTGACCGGACGGATGTTCCGGAACGATAGACGGTCGGGCGACGTGCTGGTCGGCTGGCTGATGTCGCCGAGCCGCAGGCTCTCCGGCAGCGACCGGTTCGTGCAGGTGATGCGGATCGACAGCGTCTCCGGCTCCAGCGCGTCGCCCGGCGGATAGTTCAGCGACAGGAACGTCTCGTTGCCGCGCCCGACCGTCGCCTGCCGCTGCGTCGCGCGATAGCTGAGCTTCGCGCCGCGCCCGTCGTGCCGGTACAGGCCGAACGGGTAATACACCCGCTCCTGCGCCGCGCCTTGCTGGTAGCCGACGACCTGGTCGATCGAATAGACGCGGTAATGCGCGCGGTCCCGGCCCTCGGGCACCACCCGGTACTCGCTCGCGCGATGCTCGTGGCTGATCGGATCGGCCGCGTGCTCGAACAGGTTGATCGCGGGCGTCACGTTGATCATCACGCTGCCGGCGCGAATCTCCGGCATCCATTCGGGCAGCCGGTCGAGCGTGATCGACACGCTGAACGCCGTGCCGTTGCCGCGGCGCGTCCAGCCCTGCAAACCCTCGATGTCGACGAACAGGAATTTCTCCGGCTGCACGAAGAACTCCTGCAACCGCTGGTAGCCCTGGAACGCATGGCTCGGATACGGCAGCATCGCGTCGTCGAAACCGGACACGCGCAGGCAGCGCGGACCCGGCGCGAAATGCTCGCCGCCGCCGGACAGGCATACGGCCGTCACGTGATGGGTCAGCAACAGCAGCAGCCGGGTCGCGTCGCCATAACCGCCGCCGAGAAAGAGGCGCAGGCGGTCCGCCTGCCACTGCGACAGGTCGAGGCCCTGCAACGCGAAGTCGAGCACGAGCACGGGCGCGGTCCCCGCCTGGCTCTGCACGCTGACCTGCGTGAGCTGCAGCGGCTGCACGTCGAGGTCCGCGGTGGTGCGGAACCGGCACGGCGTGCCGTCCACCGGCAGCGACGCCAGTTCGGTCCCGGCCGGCACGCGCGCCGGCTCGGCGAGCGGTCCCTTCGGCGTGAACGCGATCATCGTGGACGCCGGCACCGGCCGCAGATAATGCGGAAACAGCAGGTTCGCCAGTTCCTGGACGAACTCCGGAAACTCGTCGTCGAGCTTCTGGCGGGTCAGGCCCGTGAGGAACGCCACCCCTTCGAGCAGACGCTCGACATCGGGGTCGGCCGACGTGCCGGACAGCATCGGCGCAAGCGCCGGGTTGTGCTGCGCGAATTCAACCGCCAGTCCCTTGAGCTTGTTGAGTTCGTCTTCGTAGTAGCGATTGAACATGAAACCAGCGGGACCGGGGCGGTTAATAGTGATGCGACGAGACGATCTCGACCTTGCCGCTCGACGCCACCGAAGTGGAAAGCTGCAACGGGATGTCGCGCGCGTCGACCTCCAGCCGCCCCTCCAGCGAGAAGCGGATCGACAGCACGTCGGTGCCCTCGTGACTGAGCACGACCTTCGGCGACTTGAGGCGCGGTTCGTACTTCAGCACCATGCGGCGGATCTCCTCCTCGATCTCGCGAGTGGACCCCGCCGCCATGCCGCCCGCGAGATTGGTGAAGTCCGGCACGCCGAACTGAGGATCGATCTGCACGCTGCCCTGCCTCGTGTTGAGCAGACGTTGCAGATGATCCATCACCGAGCGCACCAGGATATCGACCTGGGTCTGGTTCGTGCGGCCTTCGGCGATCTCCCAGTGGGCGATGCGTTCGAGCAGCCGACGTTCCCTCACGATATCCTCGCGCGCAGGCCGGTCAGGACTTCGGCGCGAGCCAGGAGTCCTCGGCCTCGATGCCGTCCGGATCGAACGTCCACGTGACCTTCTCGTAAGTGAACGAGATGTCCTCCATGTGGCCCATCTGCTGGTTCGCCTGCGACAGGCAGTTCGGCGTCCACGCGCGGATGTTCGTCAGGATCGCGTTCGACAGCTTCACGGTGTAGTACTTCTCTTCCGTGCCCTTCGGCGAGATGCGGTAATACTCCAGCGTCACGTCCTTCATCTGCTCGCCCGACGTCAGCGCCTGGAACAGCTTCGGCGACGACTTGTCGATTTCCTTCGTCAGCGTCATCGGCAGGTGGACGCGCTTGCCGGTCGGCAGGCCGGTCTGCGGGCTCTTCGGGATCTCGATCGTGTGATCGACCGCCTGCACGAGAATCTTCCCCTCGTGACCCTTGATCTTCGTGGACCCTTCGATCTTCCCCTGGTTCTGTCCTTCGAGGACGAGATAACACGGCATCGGCATGGTCGTTTCTCCTGCAACAGGTTGATTGTGATTCGATGCACCGTGGTCCGGTGCTCCCGCACGGCGCGGGCCGTGCGTAAAAACCATCTCGGGCAATTCATGCGAATCCCCCGCGACACCGGCGCACGTTATTTCTTGTCGAGCTTGCCGACGAGCGACAGCGTGAACGACGCGCCCATGTACTTGAAATGCGGGCGCACCTTCAGATCCACGCGATACCAGCCCGGATCGCCTTCGACGTCGGCCACGGTGATCTCGGCCTGGCGCAGCGGTCGGCGGCTGCGGACCCCTTCGGCCGGGTTGTCCATGTCGGCGACGTACTGGCGGATCCACACGTTCAGCTCGCTTTCGAGATCGCCGCGCTCCTTCCACGTGCCGATGTTCTCGCGCTGGATCACCTTGATGTAGTGCGCGAGGCGGCTCACGACGAACATATACGGCAGTTGCGTGCTGAGCTTGTAGTTAAGCTCGGCCTCCTTGCCTTCCTTGCTGTTGCCGAAGAACTTCGGCTTCTGCGCGGAATTCGCGGAGAAGAACGCCGCGTTGTCGCTGTTCTTGCGCATCGTGAGCGCGATGAAACCCTGCTCGGCCAGTTCGAACTCGCGCCGCTCGGAGATCAGCACCTCCGTCGGGATCTTGTTCTGCAACTCGCCCATCGACTCGTACGTGTACACCGGCAGATCGTTGACCGCGCCGCCGCCCTGCGGCCCGATCACGTTCGCGCACCAGCGGTAGTCGGCGAAACTCTCGGTGAGGCGCGACGCGAACGTGAACGCCGCGTTGCCCCACAGGAACTGGCCGTTGCCGCCGGACACGTCCTCGGTATAGCTGAACTTCTTCGCCGGCACCGTATCCGGGCCATACGGCACGCGCAGCAGGAAATGCGGCAGCGTGAGGCCGATGTAACGCGCGTCTTCCGTCTCGCGAAACGAGTTCCACTTCACGAACTGCGGCCCTTCGAATACCGACGACAGGTCCTTCAGGTTCGGCAACTGGTCGAACGAATCGACGCCGAAAAACTGCGGGCCCGCCGCCGCGATGAACGGCGCATGCGACATGGCCGACACGCTCGCCGCGTACTGAAGCAGCTTGATGTCCTGGCCGCCCGGCCCGAATTCGTAGTTGGCGACGATTGCGCCGAACGGCTGGCCGCCGAACTGGCCGTACTCGGCCGTGTAGAGATTCCGGTAGAGGCCCGACTTCGTGATGTCGGCCGCGTCCTGGAAATCGTCCAGCAGCTTCGACTTGCTGACGCTCAGCAACTGGAGCTTCACGTTCTCGCGGAAATTCGTGCGGTCCACGAGGAATTTCAGCGAGCGCCACGCCGATTCGAGCCGCTGGTAATCCGCGTGATGCAGGATCGCATCGACCTGCGCGCACAGCTTGCGGTCGAGGTCGGCGATCATGCCGTCCACCGTCGCCTGGGTGACGCGCTCGACGCTGCGCTGCGGTTCGAGCAGTTGCGAAATGAAGGCCTGAATGCCCTGCTTCGTGATCGAATACGCGTCGTCGCCCGGCTTGATCCGCGCCGATTCGATCAACTGGTCAAGCAGCGAGTCGCCGCCCGCTTCGGCAGGAGCGGCGGCCGCATCCTGTTGTTTTTGCTCTTCGCTCATGGATGGTCTCTCGCGCGCGATCAGTTGTTGTCCTGGATGCCGAGTTCCGACAACAGGCGTGCGCGCACGCCCTCGTCGCCGATCAGCTCCTGGACCTTCCTGCGGAAATCGGGGATGTTGCCGAGCGGCCCCTTGAGCGCTTTCAGCGCATCGCGCAGCGCGATCATCTGGCGAAGCTCCGGCACCTTGTCGACGAGCGCGTCGGGCCCGAAGTCGTCGATGGAATCGAACTTCACGTTGACCGCCAGCACCGAGTCCGGCCCGGCGCTGCTGTCCAGCCGGTTCGGCACGCTCAGGTCGAGCGACAGCTTCTGCGCCTTCAGGACGTCGTTGAAATTGTCCTTGTTGACATCGACCGGCTTCATTTCCTCGATCGGCGTATCGTCGTCGCGCAACGTGTAGTCGCCCAGCACGAGCAGCTTCAGAGGAAGTTCGACTTCGGCCTTGGCATCGCCGGTGGCCGGGCGATACACGATATTGACACGCTCCTTCGGAGCGACGGATCCATCAGAAGCCACAGTGGTTCTCCTCAAAGGAAAAAAAGCCGGAGCAGGAACAACGTCAACACAGCCCGGATCGACGCAGCGATCCCGCAGTCGATCAATCGCGAAAATCGCGAAACGGCCGCGCCCGATCACGTCTCGACTTCGAATCGCGCAGGCCCGGAAGCACCAGCAACTCGACCACGCCGAGCAGCAGCACGACAAAAATCACCAGCGCCACCAGCGCCACCAGGCAGAAGATCGCACCCATCGGGCTGCCTGCCTCGCGACGTCGAGCGCATTGCGGCGACACCGTCGACTGCTTTCCTGTCCACGCAGAGCCAGGCGGCGCAAACGTCGGTGCTGAATGGCGGCTACGTTAAGCCCATGCCAGGCGCACGTCATTACTACTTTGGTAGCGGCCTACTACTTTGGTATTAGGGCGGTCTTGCCAAAGTCCGGCATCCGGTGTTCCATACGCTCCATGAAACAGAATCCGTCCGCTCCGAATCCCGCCTGCGATTCGCTCGACGCCGAAGTCGTCGCCACCGCGATACGCGAGCATCAGCGCAACCAGCCGATCGCTTTGCTGGCGAGCGCCGGCGCGCCGGTTTTCGTGATCCTGGAAGTCGCGCCGATCGCGCCGGCCGCGATCTGGGCGAGCTGGCTCGCCGTGATGGCCGCCCAGGTGGGCGTGCGCATCCTGTTTCTGCTGATCTGGTTGCGCGAGAAACCTGGCACCCGCGCGATGGGCCGCTGGGGCCGCTGGGCGGTATGGAGCCAGTTGGCGTCGGGCATCGCGTGGGGCGGCGGGGCGGTCCTGCTCAACCCGGCCGGGGCCATGGAACAGCAGTTGTTCCTGACGCTGATCGTTTCGATGCTGGCGACGACTTCGGGCGGCGCGTTCGCGACGGTGCGCAACGCGTTTCTGGCTTTCTACCTGCCGTGCATGCTGCCGCTGCCGTTCATGCTGTTCTTCATCGGCGGCAGCGCCGGCTGGCTGACCGGCATCATGCTGCTGCTCTACTCGTTCTTCTTCGCGCGCTTTTCGCTGCGCACCAACCGCAACATGCTGGAATCCATCCGGCTGCGGCTGGAACAGACGCTGCTGGCCCAGGCACTGGCCGACCGCACCGCCATCGCGGAAACCGCCGTCGCGGACAAGTCCCGCTTCCTCGCCTCCGCCAGCCACGACCTGCGCCAACCGATGCACGCACTGACGCTGTTCGTCGAGGCGCTGAAATCCGCCGACACCGCAGCAGCGCGCGACGGCCTCGTTCACAACATCGAGCAGTCGCTGATGGCGATGGATTCGCTGTTTCTCGCGCTGCTCGACGTGTCGAAACTGGATGCGGGCGTGGTGCGGCCGTCGCTGACGGATCTGCCCGCGCAGACGTTGCTCGACCGCGTCGCGCTCAATTTCACCGGGCCGATGGCGTCGAAGGGGCTGCGCCTGACCGTGCTGCCCTCCACCGCGTGGGTGCGCGGCGATCCGGGGCTGTGCGAGCAGATGCTCAACAACCTGGTGTCCAACGCGCTGCGCTATACGCAGACCGGCGGCGTGCTGGTCGGCTGCCGGCGCGACGGCGCGGACGTGCGCTTCGTCGTGTACGACACCGGCATCGGCATCGAGGCGTCCGCGCTGAACGAAGTGTGGAAGGAGTTCGTGCAGATCGGCAACCCGGAGCGGGATCGCCGCAAGGGGCTCGGTTTGGGGCTCGCGATCGTGCGGCGCATCGCCGATTTGCTCGACGCGCCGATTTACGTGCGTTCGCAACCGTCGCGCGGCTCGGTCTTCGGGTTTTCGCTGCCCCGCGCGCGGCCCAGGGCGAACTTCGGCCCGTGCGCGCCGGTATCGGTCGACACCGTGGACACGACCGTGCTCGCCGGGTGCTTCGTCGCGGTGCTGGACGACGAAATCCACATCCGCGAGGCGATGCTGGCGCTGCTGCGCAGTTGGGGCGTGGAAGTCGCCGCCGCGCACACCTGCGCGGCGCTCGTCGAACTGCTGAACGCGGCGGGTCGCGCGCCGGACGCGCTGATCTGCGACTACCGGCTGGCCGGCGGGGCCAGCGGCATCGACGCGATACACCGCGTGCGCGACGAATTCAACGACGACATCCCCGCGCTACTGGTGACCGGCGACACCGCGGCCGACCGTCTGATCCAGGCCGAGGCCAGCGGCCTGCCGCTGCTGCACAAGCCGGTGAAGCCGCAACAACTGCGCCGCACGCTGGCGGCGATGATCCGGCAGAGGACCTACCGCGCGCCGCTAATGCCGAACTGACGGGCCTGCACCACGGCCTGGGTGCGGCTGACGACGCCGAGCACCTTGAAGATGGCGGTCACATGAACCTTGACAGTGTTTTCGGCCAGATCGAGCCGCTGCGCGATTTCCTTGTTGGAAAGCCCTTCGCACAGGCCCTGGAGCACCTGCCGCTGGCGCAGCGTGAAGCCGTGTTCGTCCTCGCGTCCGTTGGCATCGGCGGATGCCGACGCCAGACCGGCGAACGCTTCCAGCATGGAGGCCGGAATGTAGCAGCCGCCGTCGAGCACCTGCCGCAGTGCGTTCTGGAGTTCCTGCGGGCGCAGGGATTTCGGCACGAAGCCGCGCGCGCCCGCCGCGATCGCGGCTTTCGCGTCGGACGCCTGCTCCGACGCCGACACCATCGCGATGGGCGTGCTGGGCAGCAACTGGCGCAGCAGCGGGATGGCGGCGATGCCGTTCATGCGCGGCAGCGCGTAGTCGATCAGCACGAGGCGCACGACGGACGCCATCGCCACTTCCAGGGCCGACTGGACGTCGCCGACGCCGACGATGTGCGCATCCGGCATCAACCCGTGCAGCAGCGGACACAGCGCTTCGCGGAACAGCGGGTGGTCGTCGATGATGAGCAGGGTGGGTTTGGCAGGAGGAATCTTCACCACAGCATAATTTCGTGACTTTCCAGCAGTCTGTCGGACGATGGGCCTCGCGCGTCCGTTGTGGAACGCCGGCGCGCGGGCGATCGGTATGCGTAATCGTTTGCTTAACGGCAGAAGGTGGAGATACTTGAGGGAGGTGGGGTGCCAAGCGCCTCGACTCGGTGGCATTCGAGCCCACGCCCGATGCCAATCCGGCAGCGTCGGGCCTGGATGGCCAGCCGCGCAAACGCTCGGGCAAATCGCTTGCGGACAAGAGCAACGCTGACAGTGCGTTATTGGCGGCGCAAAAATTCACTATTGGTCATCATGCTATCCGCCGGGCCGTTCGTTATGCTTCGTCATCACGCGGCCGAAGCCGCGCGAGGGATGGGCCGCCGGGTTTCGCGACTGCGTCGTGCACCCCCTGCCCTACAACCGCGTCGGCCCACGCTTCGAGCGTTCGTTCAGCGCGGACACGCAGGCCTGCATCAAGGGGCGCGGAACGCTGCGTGAAGCGGAAAGCCTCGAATCGAAGATCCGGTCGATCATGCAGAACGGGTCGCGACCGGCGTACTACCTGAAGTGCGATCTCGCGAACTTCTTCGTCAGCATCGACAAGCGCGTGCGGCTCGATCTGCTGCTGGCGAAGATCCCCGAGCCGTTCTGGCGCGCGCTGACCGAGACCGCTGATGCACGATCCACGGGCCGACTTCGCCCACCGCGGCGACCCGGCGCGGATGAATCTCGTGCCTCTGCAAAAGCGCCTGCTCGGCCAGCTCGCCCATCTCGGGCTACCGATCGGCAACCTGTCGAGCCAGTTTTTCGCGAACGTCTATCTCGACGTGCCCGACCCGCACGCGAAGCACCAGTTGCGCGCGCGGCACTATGTCCGCTACGTCGACGACTTCGTGTTCCTGCACGAGTCGGCCGGCTGGCTGAACGCAGTGTTCGCCGACGTGACGGCGTTCCTGCCCGAGCGCCTCGGCCTGCAGATCAATCCGCGCAAGACGATCCTTCAGCCGATCGACCTCGGCGTCGACTTCGTCGGTCAGGTGATCAAGCCGTGGCGCCGCGAGACACGCAAGCGCACGCGCAACGAGGCGTTGGGCCGGATTGCCGCAACGCCGGCCACCGACCTGATGCAGGTCGCCAATTCCTGTTTCGGCCTGCTACGACCGGCGACCGCCAGCCATCACGATCGCGCCACGCTCGCGAATGGTCTGCGCCCGCGTGGCCATGCTGTCGATGCGGCGTTCACGAAGATCTATTGGGGCTCCGCATCGGGGGTTGACTGAAATGCGAGTCGGCCAACCTGTGAGCATGTTTCTCTGCAAACTCAAGGGCCTCGGCTTCGTCGGCAAACTCCAGGGCCCCGTCGATCTTGCGCTCTTCAGCCGGAGCAACGCCGTGATTTGTTTCGATGATCCAGTTCGTCCATCCATTCGGAGTGCGGATGGCATGGAAGACGTACTCGAAGTCACCGATGCGGAAATGATTATGGTCCACGTCGCACCCTCCAAAGTTGACTACGTAATTGGACAGTACCACAACGCTTGTCCGGTGCAATCAGACCCATCAATCCCTTCATTGCGAGACAGGCATGAGCGACGTCCCGGAACATCTGAACTGCTCGCAGGCGCGCGCTGCAGCTGTTCGCAAGCGACCAGTAGCCGCAGCGTTACCGCAGGTTTCTTCCAGGCCGACTGAGCGCGGCATCTATGCATGGATCGCTGAAGCACCCGGCAATGTCCAGGCTCCATTAGCAGATGCTGCGCGGGCCGGGCCGACGACGACGGTTCTGCTGGATGGCAGCGCATTCACGGTCGGGAGCCTGCCACTTTCGAAAGAGCACTGGCTGTATGCACCGCGCTGCGAGGAGTGGGACGAGGCGCGCGATACGACCGCCGATACACCCCATCCGATCCTAACGCACAGGCAGCGCGATGCCGTCGTCGCGGCCGTGCGCTATGCCGTGCGCGGCGCGACGATGTGCGGCAAGGAGGCGGACTTCGATCCGGATGCACTCGTTCAGAACGCTGTCTATGCGCTGTTCTAGCCGACGACGCCGCTCCCGCGCAGCAGGCGGTATCACTGGCGGACCATGCGCGCGATGCGGCACGGTGTCGGTGGCTGCGTGACACGCGGGCCGATGCGACCGATTTTCGGTATGCCTCGCTCGAAATCTACATTCCTGTTCCGAAGCGCGACCCGGATGCGACGCCCCGGCAACATGCCGAATGCGTCGATGCCGCCATCGACGCCGCCCCGCAATCCCATTCCGAAGGAACCCGTAATGCTAAATTCAAGGCACGCATCGGCAGAGAGATACCGAAGGAAGGCATGACGCGCGTCGTGTTTTCGATCCGCACATCGCGCGGCAATCGCCTTGAACTCGATGGCGTATATGACGAGACAGTGGCCTCGCGCGGCGCGTGCAGGCGAAGCACGGCGCGTACTATTTTTTTGCGCCGGCGCCGACACGCAACCCATGGACCGGCAAGATCCAGACGTGGATCCGGTTGTGCTCGATCGCCGACGGCGAGCCCGAGAGGTATTCGAAGCTCGGCGAGCGGATCGGCAACAGGAAGCTCGTCGATGGGACGATGCCCAGCCTGTGCGAGGCCTGGAAGGACCGCAAGCTGGGGCGATACAGCGATGAAGTGCAGAAGGAATACAAACGCATGGCCGATGCGATGGCGGCCGCCTTTGAGGACTACACTGTCGCGCAAGTGACGACGAAGGACTGCGCCGACTTCCTGCGCGACGACTTCAAATCGAAGCACAACACCGCGCAGAAATACGCGAACGTGTTGCGCAAGATGTTCAGGTTCGCGATCAGCGAGCGAGGCTTTGGGCAGGACAACCCGTGCGACCAGCTCGACCTGTCCGACTACCAGACGAAGCGCCGCGAGGTGCTGCCGGCGCACGACGCGATCAAGGCGATCCGCGATGCCGCGCTGATTGGGAAGGACGGTCTGCCGACGGAGTCAGGGCCGATGTCCAGTGCATCGTCGACATGTCGTACCTCGTGTGGCAACGCGCGATCGACGTGCGCACGCTCCTTGAAGCACGGATCGGCCTCACGGCAATCCGGTTCAAACCGTCGAAGAAGGCGACCAGGAGCGGCAAGGTGCTGGACGTCGAGATCACCCCACAGATCCGGGCCGTGATCGAGCGGGCCAAGGCGATCAAGAAGAAGTATCAAATCATCAGCCCGTTCCTTTTTCCGACGCAGAAAGGCGGCGCGTATTCGAAGACCTAGCTGCACTCGATGTGGCGCCGCGCGAAGGAGCGCGCCGGCGTGAGCGTCGGGATCCAGTTCAAGGACCTGCGCGCACTGGGTGCGACAGACGCCGCGAAGGCCGGCAAGGGCCGCGCAGAAATACCGACGCGCCTCGCTCACACCACTAAAAACCGCTGTACGTACGCCCAACGTTGACGCAATAGAAAAAACCCGCACAGCATTGAACTGTGCGGGTTCTATTCTGGTCGGGGCGAGAGGATTTGAACCTCCGACCACCTGCACCCCATGCAGGTACGCTACCAGGCTGCGCTACGCCCCGAAAGCGTGAGAGTATAACAGACCCTCGCGCCGTTTAGAACCGCGCCGCAGCCGCAAAAACCGCTGGCGCGCAACGCGTTCAATGTCCGAGCACATCGAGCACATGCAGCAGATCCTTGCGCAACTGATCGACGTCCACCGTCGCGGTCGTCACCGGCGTCGCGGCTTCGTCCGCCGCTTCCTGCTCCGCCGGCTCGCCGATCACCGCGCCGTGCGAATCGAGCCGGTTGCGCGCGCCGTTTATCGTGAACCCCTGCTCGTACAGCAGTTCGCGAATCCGCCGGATCAGCAGCACTTCGTGATGCTGATAGTACCGGCGGTTGCCGCGCCGCTTGACCGGCTTCAACTGCGTGAACTCCTGTTCCCAGTAACGCAGCACATGAGGCTTCACGCCGCACAGCTCGCTCACTTCACCGATCGTGAAGTAGCGCTTCGCGGGAATCGGAGGCAAGACGACCTTTTCGATTGTCGATGTCATCGCCGGTTTGCCGTCGTGGTGGTTGCGGAATCGCGCGCTGCTGCAGGGTAACGTTTGCGTTCGCGTCGAGACAACCGACGCGCATGCGCCGTATCAGCGCTCAGCGGCCGTAGCTCGCATCGGCGCCGTTCTCGACCAGCGCCTTCAGCTTCTGGCTCGCATGGAACGTGACGACCCGACGCGCGGCGATCGGAATCGCCTCACCCGTCTTCGGATTGCGGCCGGGACGCTGCGGCTTGTCGCGCAACTGGAAATTGCCGAAGCCCGACAACTTCACGCTGTCGCCGCTTTCAAGCGCATCGCGAATCACCTCGAAGAACGCCTCGACCATGTCCTTCGCCTCCCGCTTGTTGAGCCCGACATTGTCGAACAGCAGTTCCGCGAGTTCGGCTTTGGTCAGCGTGGGCGTTTCCGTCGAAGCGGCCGCCGATGCGGCCGGAAGATCGCGAGTCATGGCGCTACGCTGTGCCGCAAGAAGGGCTTCGAAATCACTCGAGTTCATTTCGTTCATCTATCTATGAAATGGCGCAATCCGGACACGTGGGCCGCATCCGGAAATCCAGCTTTACGCGAGAAACCTCGCATCATCCGCGCAAACGGGCGCCATACACTCGAGCCAGGCGATCCACCAGGGACTTGATGGCCGCATCGACCGTTTCGTCCTGAAGGGTTCCGCCAGTATCTTGCAAGGTCACCCGGAAGGCAAGGCTTTTCTCGTCTGCGCCAAGTCCGGAAGTGTTTGATTTTGCACGAAATTCATCGAAAAGTGCAACCTTTTGGACGATCCGGCACGCATCGTCCGTAAGCCCCTTTCCGATCTCGTCCAGCAGCGCCTGAACCTCGATCTTCTGGTCCACGACGAGCGCGATGTCGCGCCGCACCGGCGGGAACTTCGACACGTCGGATGGCACCGGCAGCGCACGCGCCATCAGCGCGTCGGCCTCGACTTCGAACAGGATCGGCGCATGCGGCAAGTCGTACTTCTGCATCCAGCGCGGATGCAGTTCGCCGATCCAGCCGACCGCGCGGCCATCGACTTCGACGCGCGCACTGCGTCCCGGATGCAGCGCCGGATGCTCCGCCTTCACGAAACGCGCGGCATTTGCCGCACCGAGCGGCGCGAACAACGCTTCGAGATCGCCCTTCATGTCGAAGAAATCGACCGCGCGCGTCGGCGCGCCCCACTGCTCTTCGAGCGCCGGGCCATACGCGAGCGCGCCGATCATCTTCGGCTGTGCGAAACCTTCGACGCTCATCTCGCCGGCCTTGATCGCCGGGTCATGCAGGAACACGCGGCCCGCCTCGAACACGCGGATGCGATCCGCGCGACGGTTCAGGTTGTAGCGCAGCACGTTGATGAGGCTGCCGAACAGCGTCGTGCGCATCACCGACAACTGGCTCGCGATCGGGTTCAACAGACGCACCGGCTTGTCGTTGCCCGCGAAGTCGCGCTCCCACTCTTCGTCGACGAAACTGAAGTTCACCGTCTCCGCGTAGTCGCGCGCGGCGAGCGCGTGACGGATCGCGTGAATCGAACGCTTCGTTTCGTGGGTCGCGCGCATCTCGCTCTTCGCGACGGGCGGACGCGCCGGAATCTTCTCGAAGCCGTAAATCCGCGCGACTTCTTCGATCAGGTCTTCCTCGATCTCGATGTCGAAGCGATACGGCGGCGGCGTCACGCTGAACGTGTCGCCGTCGTCGCCGGCCTGGCGCTCGAACGGCAGGCCGAGGCGCGTGAAGATCTGCGCGATCTCGTCGGCCGAAATCGCGACGCCGATGATGCGGTTTGCGCGCGCGACGCGCATCGTCACCGGCTCGCGCTTCGGCACGTTCAGCGTCTGGTCGTCGACCGGGCCGGCGCTGCCGCCGCAGATGTCGATGATGAGCTGCGAGATGCGCTCGATGTGCTCGACAGTCGTGGACCAGTCGACGCCGCGCTCGAAACGATGGCCCGCATCGGTCGAAAAATTGTAGCGGCGCGAGCGGCCGCGAATGCTGTCCGGCCACCAGAACGCGGCCTCGACATAGATGTTCTTCGTGTCGAGCGACACCGCGGTGCTGTCGCCGCCCATGATGCCGGCAAGACTCTCGATCTCGCGATCGTCGGCGATCACGCCGACCGTCCCGTCGACTTCGACGGTGTTCCCGTTCAGCAGCTTCAGCTGCTCGCCGGGGCGGCCCCAGCGCACGTCCATCGAGCCGTGGATCTTGTCGAGGTCGAACACGTGCGACGGACGGCCCAGTTCGAGCATCACGTAGTTCGAGATGTCGACGAGCGCGGAGATGCTGCGCTGGCCCGAGCGTTCGAGGCGCTCGACCATCCATTGCGGCGTCTTCGCATGCGCATCGACGCCGCGGATCACGCGGCCCGAGAAGCGGCCGCACAGATCCGGCGCGGACACCTTGACGGGCAGCTTCTCGTCGAGCGTCGGCACGACCGGCGTGAACACGGGCGCCTTCAGCGGCGCGCCGGTGATCGCGGCGGTCTCGCGCGCGACGCCGAACACCGACAGGCAGTCCGCCTTGTTCGGCGTGAGCTTGATTTCGAAGATCGTGTCGTCGAGGTTCAGCGTGCGGCGGATGTCTTCGCCGACCGGCGTGTCGTCGGGGAGAATCAGCAGGCCGCTATGGTCCTCGGACAGCTTCAGCTCGCGCGCGGAGCATAGCATCCCCTGGCTCTCGACGCCGCGCAGCTTCGACAACTTGATCGCGAACGGCGCACCGCCCTCTTCGGCCGGCGGCAGTTGCGCGCCGACGAGCGCGACCGGCACCTTGATGCCCGGCTTCACGTTCGGCGCGCCGCAGACGATGTTCAGCGTCGCGCCGGTGCCCGCATCGACCTGGCACACGTTCAGCTTGTCCGCGTCCGGGTGCTTGACGACTTCGAGCACCTTGCCGACGACGATCTTCGACGTCGGCGGCGCGGCCGGACGCAGCCCTTCGACTTCGAGGCCGGCCATCGTCAGCGCGTGCGCGAGCTCGTCGGTCGACAGTTGCGGATCGACGAAGGTTCTCAGCCAGGATTCAGGGAATAACATTTGATTTACGTTCCAGACAGGTTATGACCGTCGCGGCGGCCTGCGCGCGATGTCGCGCAGGGATTCGCGCCGCGTGCTGCTGCCGTGCGCGGGCGTCTCGAATCAGGCGAACTGGCGCAGGAAGCGCAGATCGTTTTCGAAGAAGAGACGCAGGTCCTGCACGCCGTAGCGCAGCATCGTCAGACGTTCGAGGCCGCTGCCGAAGGCGAAGCCGATGTACCGCTCCGGGTCGAGGCCCATGTTGCGGATCACGGTCGGATGCACCTGGCCCGAGCCGGAAATTTCGAGCCACTTGCCGGCGTTCTTGCCCTGCTCGAACATCATGTCGATTTCGGCGGACGGCTCGGTGAACGGGAAATACGACGGACGGAAGCGCACCTGGATGTCGTCGCGCTCGAAGAACTTCTTCAGGAAGTCGGTGTAGACGCCCTTCAGGTCCGCGAAGCTGATGTTCTCCTCGATCCACAGGCCTTCGACCTGGTTGAACATCGGCGAATGGGTCGCGTCACTGTCGACGCGGTACGTGCGGCCCGGCACGATCACCTTGATCGGCGGCGTGTGCGTGCGCGCGTAGCGCACCTGCATCGGGCTCGTGTGCGTGCGCAGCAGCAACTGCCGACCGTCCGCATCCTTGCCGTCGATGTAGAACGTGTCCTGCATCGAGCGCGCCGGATGGTTCTCCGGGCTGTTCAGCGCGGTGAAGTTGTACCAGTCGGTTTCGATCTCCGGACCGTCCGCGACGTCGAAGCCGATCGAGCCGAAGATCTGCTCGACGCGCTCCCATGTGCGCATCACGGGATGCAGGTTGCCGGACCCGGTGCCGCGGCCGGGCAGCGTGACGTCGATCGCTTCGGCCGCGAGGCGCTGGTTCAGCAGCGCGTCGGCGAGCGCCTGACGGCGCGCGTTCAGCACCGCCTCGACCTGCTGCTTCGCGACGTTGATGCGCGCGCCTTCGGTCTTGCGCGCTTCGGGATCGAGCTTGCCCAATCCCTTCAGCAGTTCGGTCAGCGCGCCGGACTTGCCGAGAAAACGCGCCTTCTCGTTTTCGAGCGTGTTGGCGTCGGAGGCCTGTGCGAAGGCGCTTTGCGCGTCGGCGACAATCTGGTCCAGATCCATTGATCCCATTTTTCAACGTCAGTGTTTGAGTCAGTGGCGGCGTCCGGAGGCGCCGCCGGAAGCGAGACACGAGAAGCACGAAGTGGCTCGACCAACAAAAACGGGGCTCGGTGAGGAGCCCCGTTTTTGTTGCAGCGTCACCGAAACGACCGGATGTTCGCTGCAACGAACCACGCAGTGCCTGAATCAGGCTGCAACGGCGGCTTTCACCTGCTTGACGATCGCAGCAAAAGCAGCCTTGTCGAACACCGCCATGTCGGCCAGCACCTTGCGGTCGAGTTCGATCGACGCCTTCTTCAGGCCGTTGATGAACACGCTGTACGTCATGTCGTGCTGACGCACCGCCGCGTTGATACGCGTGATCCACAGTGCGCGGAACACACGCTTCTTGTTGCGGCGATCGCGGTAGGCGTACTGGCCCGCGCGCATGACCGCCTGCTTGGCGATGCGATAGACGTTATTGCGACGGCCGCGGTAACCCTTGGCCAGCTTGATGATCTTCTTGTGGCGGGCCCGTGCGGTAACCCCACGTTTGACTCGAGGCATGTTTCGCTCCTTTGAGTGTGAGTTGAGGTTACGCGAACGGCAGCATTGCGCGCACGGAGTTCAGATCGGAATCATGAACAGCCGTTGCGCCGCGCAGATGACGCTTGTTCTTGGTGGTCTTCTTGGTCAGGATGTGACGCTTGAAGGCTTGACCGCGCTTGACGGTACCACCCGGACGCACCACGAAGCGCTTCGCAGCGCTCTTCTTGGTTTTCATCTTGGGCATGACAAACAACTCCATTATTTGATGGACATGGGTGTGCGGTCGGCTATGCGGATAACCGCTTCGCCCTTGAAACCGCCCTTCGAAACCCACTCCACTTGGTATCGCAGACGGCCATGCTGCCGGCCGCCGCTATCAGGAAAAACGCCCGTTTGCCGCACTCTTCGTGCCGCGCGCGGGCGCCGTTCCGGAACCTGCAATCCGCTTCGCCGGTACGGCGAAGCGCACAACCTTGTTGATCCTGCTTTGGTGATCCTGCCTCACCCGCCGTGCGTCCGCGGACGCACGGCGCGTGCTTACTTCTTTTTCTTCGGCGCGAGCACCATGATCATCTGGCGCCCTTCCATCTTCGGCATCTGCTCGACCTGGCCCACCTCTTCGAGGTCGGTGCGCAGACGTTCGAGCATCCGCATGCCGATTTCCTGGTGAGCCATTTCGCGGCCCCGGAAACGCAACGTGATCTTCGTCTTGTCGCCGTCTTCGAGGAAGCGAACGAGGTTGCGCAGTTTGACGTTGTAATCGCCGTCATCGGTACCCGGGCGGAACTTTACTTCCTTCACCTGGATGACCTTCTGTTTCAGCTTCGCCTCGTGCTGCTTCTTCGCCTCCTGGTACTTGAACTTGCCGTAGTCCATCAAGCGGCAGACCGGCGGCACCGCCTGCGGCGCAATTTCAACCAGATCGACGTCCTGTTGTTCCGACATGCGGAACGCATCGGCCAGTTTCACGATGCCCAACGGCTCGTTCTCGATTCCGACGAGACGCACCTCGGGTGCAGTAATTTCACCGTTGATGCGATGCGACTTATCAGTAGCGATGTTACGTTTCCTCTAAAGATTAAAAAAACGAGCCGCGCTGCCGCAGTGGCTTCACCTGAACGACTGCACGTCTTCGCGCAGACGCTCAACGAACGCATCGACCGGCATTACGCCCAGATCGACGCCGCCACGGGCACGCACGGCTACCGTTTGTGCATCACGCTCCTTGTCGCCGACAACCAGCAGGTACGGGACCTTTTCGAGCGTGTGCTCGCGTATTTTATAGCTAATTTTCTCATTGCGCAAATCACTCTCCACTCTAAGCCCTTGTTTTTGCAACGTTTGGGCCACAGTGGCGGCATATTCGGCCTGACTTTCGGCGATATTCATCACGACCGCCTGCATCGGCGCGAGCCAGGCGGGCATCGCACCGGCATGGTGCTCGATCAGAATGCCGAGGAAACGCTCCATCGAACCGAGGATTGCCCGGTGCAGCATGATCGGGCGGCGGCGGCTGTTGTCCTCCGCCACGTATTCGGCGCCAAGGCGCTCCGGCAGCACCATGTCGAGCTGCAGCGTGCCGCACTGCCACGAGCGGCCGAGCGCGTCCTTGATGTGGTACTCGACTTTCGGGCCGTAGAACGCGCCTTCGCCCGGCAACTCTTCCCACGTGATGCCGCAGGCCGTCAGCGCGTCGCGCAGCCCCTGCTCCGCGCGATCCCACGTTTCGTCCGTGCCCGCGCGCGAATCCGGCCGCAGCGACAGCTTCACGTCGATGTGATCGAACCCGAAATCCTTGTACACGCTCATCGCGAGCGTATTGAACGCGATCGACTCGCGGATGAACTGGTCTTCCGTGCAGAAAATGTGCGCGTCGTCCTGCACGAAGCCGCGCACGCGCATCAGCCCGTGCAGCGCGCCCGACGCTTCGTTCCGGTGGCACGAGCCGAACTCCGCGTAACGCAGCGGCAGGTCGCGATACGAACGCAAGCCGTGATTGAACACCTGCACGTGGCCCGGACAGTTCATCGGCTTGATCGCGTAGTCGCGCTTCTCCGACTCCGTCGTGAACATGTTCTCGCGATAGTTCTGCCAGTGGCCCGACGCTTCCCACAGCGAGCGGTCCATGATCATCGGCGTCTTGATCTCAAGATAGCCCGCATCGTTGATGCGGCGACGCATGTACTGCTCGACCTGCTGCCACAGCGTCCAGCCGCGCGGATGCCAGAACACCATGCCCGGCGACTCGTCCTGCATGTGGAACAGGTCGAGCTGCTTGCCGAGCTTGCGGTGGTCGCGCTTCCCGGCCTCTTCGAGCATGTGCAGGTACGCGTCCTGGTCTTCCTTCTTCGTCCAGGCCGTGCCGTAGATCCGCTGCAACTGCTCGTTCTTCGCGTCGCCGCGCCAGTACGCGCCGGCGACCTTCATCAGCTTGAAGACCTTCAGCTTGCCCGTCGACGGCACGTGCGGGCCGCGGCACAGGTCCGTGAAGCCGCCGTGCGAATACAGCTTGATTTCCTCGGCGCCCGGAATCGACTCGATGATCTCGGCCTTGTACTTCTCGCCGATGCTCTTGAAGTAATCGACCGCCTCGCCGCGCGTGACGACGCGGCGCGTCACCGGCTCGTCGCGCTTCGCGAGTTCCTGCATGCGCTTTTCGATCTTCTCCAGATCCTCGGGCGTGAACGGCCGGTTGTACGCGAAATCGTAGTAGAAGCCGTTGTCGATCACCGGCCCGATCGTCACCTGCGCTTCCGGATACAGTTCCTTCACCGCGTACGCGAGCAGGTGCGCCGTCGAGTGGCGAATGATGTCGAGTCCGTCCGGGTCCTTGTCCGTGACGATCGCGAGCGACGCGTCGCGGTCGATCAGCGTCGACGTATCGACCAGTTCGCCGTCGAGCTTGCCGCCGAGCGCGGCCTTCGCGAGTCCCGGGCCGATCGAGGCCGCGACTTCGGCGACGGTCACCGGATGATCGTACTGTCGAACCGAACCGTCGGGCAGACGTATCGAAACCATTGCTTCCTCCAAAAGTGCCGGCGACGGCACGTCGAACATCGAGTTCAGAAACTGGCCCACGCGGAACTCAGGGCAAAAGCCGAGGGGCGAAAAAAATGCGGCCCCGCTTTCGAGGGGCCGCATTCACTTTTCAAACCAGACTGCAAGGGCGAAAGAGGTCCTCGACTAGCGTCGCTCCGAAGTGGTTTCGGTGAACGTTCGCGGTGTCATAACCGTATTCGCCCTGATGCGCCGAGTGTCGGAGTATCTTTCTACTCGCTGAACCCCCGGCAGAGCCGAGGCTTCGATTTCGTTGGTAGGCTCGATTGGACTCGAACCAACGACCCCCACCATGTCAAGGTGGTGCTCTAACCAGCTGAGCTACGAGCCTAGAGAAGCCGAGAGTATAGCGAGCCTGGGAAAACCCTGCAAGCCCTTTCGAACTCCGGCGCATCGGGCCGCCGCCGTCAGCCCTTGCGCGACGCGCGCACGACGCCGGTCACCTCGCCGAGCAGCGCGCACGCGCGCTGGACCTGCGCGGAGTTCGACACCTCGACGGTGAACTGCATGTACGCGGCGTTGCGGCGCGACTGCGTCTTCACGCCGATCACGTTCATCTTCTCGCGCGCGAACACTTCGGAGATGTCGCGCAGCAGCCCCTGGCGGTCGGTCGCCTCGATCATCACGTCGACCGGATACACCGATTGACCGCGCCCGCCCAGCACGTCCGCGGACCACGTCGTCTGCAGCACGCGCTCCGGCGCGCGCTCCGCCATCCGCAGGAACGTCGGGCAGTCGGCGCGGTGGATCGACATGCCCTTGCCGCGGGTCACGAACCCGCAGATGTCGTCCGGCGGCGCCGGCCGGCAGCAGCGCGCAAGCTGCGTCAGCAGCGCGTCGACGCCGACCACCAGCACCCCGGTCGATGCGCCGTGCGCGACGCTCGCGCCGCTCGCGCGCTTTGCCAGTTGCTCGGGCGCCTGCTCCTCCGGCTCCGGCGCCGGCGCGTCGTGCAGCGCCTGCTCGACGTTGCGCAGGCTGAACTCTTCCTTGCCGACCACCGCGAACAGGTCGTCCGGCGTCCGGAAGCCGAGCTTCGCCGCAAGCTGATCGAGGTTCACCGACGTGCGGCCCTCGCGTTGCAGCGTCTTTTCGACCATCGCGCGGCCGTTCGCGATGTTCTCCTGCGACTCGATCGCGTTGAACCACGCGCGCACCTTCTGCCGCGCGCGCGGGCTGTGCAGATAACCCAGCTGCGGATTCAGCCAGTCGCGCGACGGGCCGCCCTCCTTCACCGCGACGATCTCGATCGTCTGGCCGTTCTGCAACGGCGTGTTGAGCGGCACCATCGCGCCGTCCACGCGCGCGCCGCGGCAGCGGTGCCCGAGTTCGCTGTGCAGGTGGTACGCGAAATCGACCGGCGTCGCGCCGCGCGGCAGCGCGATCACGCGCGCCTGCGGCGTCAGCACGTAGATCTGGTCGTCGTCGAGCGTCGCGTGGCGCAACTGCTCCCACGGCTGCTCGCTGTCCGATACGTCGTCCTTCCACGCGAGCAACTGGCGCAGCCACGCGATCTTCTCGTCGTAGCGGCCGGTCGCGCTGACCTGCCCGCCGTAACCGCGCGCGCCCGCTTCCTTGTAGCGCCAGTGCGCGGCGACGCCGTACTCGGCGAACTGGTGCATCTCCTGCGTGCGGATCTGCACTTCGAACGCGCGGCCGTCGTCGCCGATCACGACCGTGTGCAGCGAACGATAGCCATTCGGCTTCGGCCGCGAGATGTAGTCGTCGAACTCCTTCGGCACCGGCTGCCACAGGTTGTGCACGATGCCGAGCACGGTGTAGCAATCCTTGATGTCCGGCACGATCACGCGGAACGCGCGCACGTCGTAGAGGCGCGAGAAGTCGAGATCCTTGCCGCGCATCTTGCGCCAGATGCTGTAGATGTGCTTCGGCCGTCCGCTGACCTCGGCGTCGATGTTCGCGGCGGCCAGTTCCTGCCGCAGCCGCTCGATCGCCTGCGTCACGTACGCCTCGCGCTCGACGCGCTTCTCGTCGAGCAGCTTCGCGATCCGCTTGTACGTCTGCGGCTCCTCGAAGCGGAACGCCAGATCCTCCAGCTCCCACTTCAGCTGCCAGATGCCGAGCCGGTTCGCGAGCGGCGCGTAGATTTCGAGCGTCTCGTGCGCGATCTCCGGCGCCGGCGTGATCTTCGCGGCCGCGTAATAGCGCAGCGACTGCAGCCGCGACGCAAGCCGGATCAACACGACGCGAATGTCCTGCGCGAACGCGAGCAGCATCTTGCGCAGCGACTCGACCTGCGCGCGCCGCGCGGACTGCGCGTCGCGCGCGTCCTCGGGCGCGTTCTGCGTGACCCGCAGGCTCACGGTGCCGAGCCGCAGCAGCTTGCGCACGTCGAATACCAGCTTCGCGACTTCGTCGCCGAAGCGCGCGGCGATCGCCTTCTCCGGATCGTCCAGATGCGGCGGCACGTTGAACAGCGCCGCCGCGAGCACCGCCGGCGGATCGACGTTCAGCGTCTGCATGATCGACGCGGTGCCCTGCGCGTGGTCGATCACCGCCTCGCCGGTGGACAGGCGCGCGTCGCCCGCGTGCTCGCGCACGAACGCGAGCGCGTCGTCGAGCGACGGCAACAGGGCCGGCGGCGCGGGAACGGACGGAACGGTGTCGCTACTCATGAGGCAAGGCCCGCCGCCGAAACGGCCGGGCAACAGACGGGAAGAACGGTGGCGGCAGCGCCGTTAGCCGCGCTGCGCAGCGACGACGACGATCTCGACGAGGCACGCGGGATTCGCGAGCTTCGCCTCGACGGTCGCGCGCGGCGGCGTGGCGCCCTGCGCGACCCATCCGTCCCAGACCGCGTTCATGCCGGGGAAGTCCTTCATGTCCGCGATGTAGATCTGCACCGACAGCAGGTGCGACTTGTCGCTGTTCACTTCCGCGAGCAGGCGGTCGATGTGGCCGAGCACCTCGCGGGTCTGGCCGGCGATGTCCTGCGTCGTGTCCTCGGCGATCTGGCCCGCCAGATAGACGGTGCCGTTGTGGACAGCGATTTCCGAAAGACGCGGACCGACGTGGTGACGAATGACTGCCATGAAAACATTCCTGTTGAGGTGGGGCCGGCGGTGCGCGCGCCGGCTAATCTCATATTATGACGCGTCGGCGGGGGCGCCGTCGAAGAAACGGCGCGCGACGTCGATCTGCTCGACCGCCAGAAACGCCGGCGCATGGCCGACGCCTTCGATCTCGACGCTCGACACCCGCTGCCCCGTTTCGACCATTTTCGCGACGGTTTCGCGCGACAGCAGGTCCGATTCCGCGCCGCGCACGACCAGCACCGGTCCTTTGATCGCCGCGAACGCGCGCCACAGGAACGCCTCGCCGGCCGCATTCTGCTCGGGCGTGACTGCGGCAAAAGGCTGCGCGATGCGCGGGTCGTAGCGGAAGCGCCATGCGCCGTCGACCTCGTGCAGCAGCGGCGTGTTGATCTCGCGCCATTCGTCGGCGCTCAGCGGTCCGAACGAGCGTGCGAGTTGCGCCGCGCGGTCGATGCCGTCCTGCTGCGTCGAAAACCGCTCGTCGTTGCCGAGATAACTGCCGATGCGTTCGAGCGACACCGGCTCGATGTGCGGACCGACGTCGTTCAGCACCATCCGGCCGATCGGCGCGTCGGGCAGCCCGGCGAGCGCCATGCCGATCAGGCCGCCCATCGACGTGCCGAACCAGTCCACGCGCGCGACGCCGAGCCGCGCGATCAGCGTGACCATGTCCGCGACGTACTGCGCGATGCCGTAGCCGTTCGGATCGGCGAGCCACGACGACAGCCCGCGCCCGACGACATCCGGGCACACCACCCGATAGCGGCCCGACAGCGCGGCCGCGAGCCGGTCGAAGTCGCGGCCCGAGCGCGTGAGGCCGTGCACGCAGACGAGCACGCGCGGGTTGTCGCGCTCGCCCCATTCGGTATAGGCGACGCGGTGCAGCCCCGACGGGCTGATGCACTGGACGAACTGCTGGCGCGGGGTGCTGGAAAAAGCGGCGGACGAAGCGGCGGACGAAGCGGACGTGGCGGTCATCGTGGAGTCCTTGCAGGAGAATGCTGACGAAGGCTGACGAAGGCTGACAAAACGGCCGGTCGATTGTAAACCGCTTTGCCGCGGCGAACCGGCGGCGGCCTCCCGGCGCCACGCTGCACCCAAAAAACAAACGGGCGGGACCTGCGTCCCGCCCGCCGCCGGCGACGCATGCGGCCGGCCGCGAACGGCCGCCGCAGCGCGCGTTCGTCAGTTCACCGCGCTCACGTCGAGCGGCGCGCCGGTCTTCGCCTTGATCTCGTCAACCGTCACGCCCGGCGCCAGTTCCGTCACCTTCAGGCCCGCGTCGGTCACCTCGATCACGCCGAGGTCCGTGATGATGACGTCCACGACGCCGACGCCGGTCAGCGGCAGCGTGCACGCTTCGAGGATCTTGTGCTGGTCGCCCTTCGCGACGTGCTCCATCAGCACGACGACGCGCTTCACGCCCGCGACCAGATCCATCGCGCCGCCCATCCCCTTGATCATCTTGCCCGGGATCATCCAGTTCGCGAGGTCGCCGGTCTTGCTGACCTGCATCGCGCCGAGGATCGCGAGGTTGATGTGGCCGCCGCGGATCATCGCGAACGAGTCCGCCGACGAGAAGATCGACGAACCCGCCAGCGTCGTCACCGTCTGCTTGCCCGCGTTGATCATGTCCGCGTCGACTTCGTCGTCGGTCGGGAACGGGCCGATGCCGAGCAGGCCGTTCTCCGACTGCAGCCACACTTCGACGCCGGCCGGCACGTGGTTCGCGACCAGCGTCGGCAGGCCGATGCCGAGGTTCACGTAAAAGCCGTCCTGCAGTTCCTTCGCCGCGCGCGCGGCCATTTCGTCACGATTCCAGGCCATGGTCATTCTCCTTTCGCGCGGACGGTGCGTTGTTCGATGCGTTTTTCCGGGTGCGCATTCAGCACGATGCGCTGCACGAAGATGCCCGGCGTATGGATCTGGTCCGGATCGAGTTCGCCGTTCTCGACGATCTCCTCGACCTCCACGACCGTGATCTTGCCGGCCATCGCGCACATCGGGTTGAAGTTGCGCGCGGTGCGGCGGTAGATCAGGTTGCCCGACTTGTCCGCCTTCCATGCCTTCACGAGCGCGACGTCGGCGGTCAGCGAGTGTTCGAGCACGTAGTGGTTTTCACCGAACTGGCGGGTTTCCTTGCCTTCGGCGATCAGCGTGCCGTAGCCGGTGTTCGTGAAGAACGCCGGGATGCCCGCGCCGCCCGCGCGCAGCTTCTCCGCGAGCGTGCCCTGCGGCGTGAATTCCAGTTCGAGTTCGCCGGACAGGTATTGCCGTTCGAACTCCTTGTTCTCGCCGACGTACGACGAGATCATCTTCTTGATCTGCCGCGTTTCGAGCAGCAGGCCGAGGCCGAAGCCGTCGACGCCCGCGTTGTTGCTGATGCAGGTGATGCCCTGCACGCCCGTGTCGCGCAGCGCGGCGATCAGCGCCTCCGGAATCCCGCACAGCCCGAAGCCGCCGACGGCGAACGTCTGCCCGTCGCTGACGATGCCATCGAGCGCGGCAGCCGCGCTCCCATAGACCTTGTTCATCTGTGTGTCCCTTCCTCGTATGGAAATCCGAAACCGGTTCGGCGCGCCCGGACGGCGGACGGCTGCGGCGCGTCCCGACACGTCATTCTAGCCACCCGCCGCCGGCACTGCCGTGGCACGGGTCCGCGACGCGCCCGCGCCGTATTCCGGATGGGTGCAAAGGGTACGCTGCGCGCGCGATACGGCACAATACGCAAAACTACATAAAGTCATACCCGCATCGCCCGCCATGGCCGCACACGCTCCGCTCGACTATCAGACCGCCTTTCATCTCGCCCCCGTCGGGCTCGTGCTGTCGCGCGACCGCATCATCGAGGACTGCAACGACCAGCTCGCCGCGATCTTCCGCTGCGCGCGCGACGCGGTGATCGGCCGGTCGTTCCAGGTGCTGTATCCGTCGGCGGACGAATTCGAGCGGATCGGCGAGCGGATTCCGCCGATCATGACCGCGCACGGCAGCTATGCGGACGACCGTATCATGAAGCGCGCGGACGGAGAACTGTTCTGGTGCCACGTGACCGGCCGCTCGCTCGACCGCGCCGATCCGCACGCAGCGGGCGTCTGGACCTTCGAGGACCTGAGCGCGACGCGGCGCGTCGCGGTCGAACTGACGCCGCGCGAGCGCGAAATCGCCGCGCTGCTCGTGACCGGCAAGACCAGCAAGCAGATCGGCCGCATCCTCGACATCAGCTCGCGCACGGTCGACGTATATCGCGCGCGGCTGATGCGCAAGTACGACACCGGCAACGCAACCGAATTGATGCAGCGGCTGCTCGGCCAGTGAGCCGATGCGCCGATCCCGCGCGACGCGGCCCGCCTGGCGAGACGCGGTCAGATCTTGACGAGCGGCGCCTGTTCGATCGTCGTGCGCAGCAGGTCCGGCATCGGCACCGACTTGCCGGCCGCGTAGTCGACCCACACGCAGCGGGCGTTGCCGCGCGCATACAGCGTGTCCGGGTCGTCCGCGCGGCGCAGTTCGAAGCCCGTGTCGAAACTGCTGCGGCCGGGCTGGCCGACCGTCATCCGGCATACGATGTCGCCCGGGTAGTGCAACTGCTTGAGGAATTCCATCGACGCGTTGACGATCACCGGCCCCTGCCCTTCGCCGTTGCCGCCGCCGATTCCGACGTGCTCGAACCACGAGATGCGGACCTGTTCCATGTAGCGGAAATAGACCGTGTTGTTCACGTGGCCGAACGCGTCCATGTCGCCCCAGCGGATCGGCATCGACATCTCGAATACAGGATGGTAATCAGTCATCGAACTTCTTCTTGCGGATAAAAAAATGCGCCGAGTCTGACGTCTGACAGACAGCGAGCGGGCCGCGCCGGTCAGGCCAGCCCGAAGCCGTCGTCTGCGGCGATGACCGAGCCGTTGATGAACTGCGACTCGTCGGCGGCCAGCAGCAACAGCAGACCGTCCAGGTCCTCGGGTTTGCCGACGCGGTGGCGCGGCAGCATCGACATCAGCTTCTGCCCCTGGTCGGTCGTCCAGTGATGGTGATTGATCTCGGTGTCGATGTAGCCCGGGCAGATCGCGTTCACGTTGATCCCGTAGCGGCCCCACTCCAGCGCCATCGACTTCGTCATGTGCACGACCGCGGCCTTGCTCATCGAGTACAGGCCGATCTGCGGCAGCACGCGCAACCCCGCCATCGACGCGATGTTGATGATCCGGTACGCCGGCTTCGCGCCCCCACCGTTGCCGCGCATCATCATCCGTTTCGCGACTTCCTGCGCGACGAAAAAAGCGCCGCGCGTGTTCGTGTCGAACACGTATTCGAAGTCCGCGGGCGTCACCTCGGCGAGCTTCTGCGTGGTCGACACGCCCGAATTGTTCACGAGGATGTCGATCGTGCCGGCCTCGGTCTCCGCGTGCGCGACCGCCGAGCGGATGCTCTGGTAGTCGGTCACGTCGAGCGACACCACATGCGCGGCGCCGCCGCTCGCCTCGATCTCCGCGCGCAGTTCCTTCAGACGCTCGACGCGCCGGCTCGCGAGCACGACCTTCGCGCCCGCCTGCGACAGCACCTGTGCGAAGCGCTTGCCGAGACCGCTCGACGCGCCCGTGATCATCGCCACCTTGCCTTCCAGATTGATCGAACGGCCCATTACGGTTTTTCCTGGTTGAACCTGCAACGTAGTGCGGAAGCCGGGCATCGACGCGACGCGCTTTGCGCCCGATGCTCGCTTGAAACAGAACGACCGTGCTAATCTCTGCGTCTCGGGTTGCGGCCCGGAGGACCTTCCCGGACAATACGAACCCGAAAAAAGTATTCTAATGGCAAGAGGAGCTTTGATGACCCCCGCAAGTCTTTTGGAGCAATACGGCCCGCGCGAATCGATGGAATACGACGTGGTGATCGTCGGCGGCGGCCCGGCCGGGCTGTCGGCGGCGATCCGCCTGAAGCAGTTGGCGCAGGACAAGGGCGTCGAAATCGGCGTGTGCGTGCTGGAAAAAGGCTCGGAAATCGGGGCGCATATCCTCTCCGGCGCGGTGATGGACCCCCGCGCCATCAACGAACTCATCCCCGACTGGAAGGAAAAAGGCGCGCCGCTCACCGTGCCCGTCACCGAGGACCGCTTCCTGTTCCTGTCGGAGACCAGCGCGAAGCCCGTGCCGAACTGGGCGCTGCCGGACAACTTCAAGAACCACGGCAACTACGTCGTCAGCCTCGCGAACGTCACGCGCTGGCTGGGCCAGCAGGCCGAGGCGCTCGGCGTCGAGATCTTCCCCGGTTTTCCCGCCGCCGAAGTGCTGTACAACGATGACGGCTCCGTGAAGGGCGTCGCGACCGGCAACATGGGCATCGGCAAGGACGGTCAACCGACCGAAAACTTCCAGCTCGGCATGGAACTGCACGCGAAGTACACGCTGTTCTGCGAAGGCGCGCGCGGCCACCTCGGCCGCCAGCTGCAGGAGAAGCTGAAGCTCAACCGCGACGCGGACCCGCAGGTGTACGGCATCGGCATCAAGGAACTGTGGGAGATCGATCCGGCGAAACACCAGCCCGGCCTCGTGATCCACACCGCCGGCTGGCCGCTCGACTCGCAGACCTACGGCGGCTCGTTCCTCTATCACATCGACAACAACCAGGTGATGGTCGGCTTCGTCGTCGGCCTCGGTTATACGAATCCGTACCTGTCGCCGTTCGAGGAATTCCAGCGCTACAAGACGCATCCGGAAATCCGCAAGTTCCTCGAAGGCGGCAAGCGCGTGTCGTACGGCGCGCGCGCGATCACCGCCGGCGGGCTGATGTCGCTGCCGAAACTGGTGTTCCCGGGCGGCGCGCTGGTCGGCGACGACGCGGGGTTCCTGAACGCGTCGCGGATCAAGGGTTCGCACGCGGCGATCAAGACCGGCATGCTCGCGGCCGAAGCGGCGTTCGACGCGGTGCAGGCCGGCCGCCAGAACGACGAACTGGCCGCGTATCCGGAGGCGTTCAGACAGTCGTGGCTGCACGGCGAACTGTACCGCGCGCGCAATTTCAAGCAGTGGATGAGCAAGGGCCTGTATCTGGGCACGCTGATGGTCGGCATCGAGCAGAAGCTGCTGGGCGGCAACGTGCCGTGGACGCTGCATCACCAGCACCGCGACCACGAGATGCTGAAACCCGCGTCGCAGAGCAAGCCGATCGAGTATCCGAAGCCGGACGGCAAGCTGACGTTCGACCGGCTGTCGTCGGTGTTCATCTCGAACACGAACCACGAGGAGAACCAGCCCGCGCACCTGACGCTGAAGGACGCGAGCGTGCCGGTGGACGTGAACCTGCGCACCTATGCGGGTCCGGAGGGACGTTACTGCCCGGCCGCCGTATACGAGTTCGTGAAGAACGACGACGGCAGCGAGCGCCTCGTCATCAACGCGCAGAACTGCGTGCACTGCAAGACCTGCGATATCAAGGACCCGACGCAGAACATCGTGTGGGTCACGCCCGAGGGCGGCGGCGGGCCGAATTATCCGAACATGTGAGACTCACTCACGCCCATGAAAAAACGCCGCGTCACGCGGCGTTTTTCGTGGCGGCTCAAGCGCGCAAATTCACGCGCGCCGGCCTCATTCGTCGCTCGCCGCGATCTTGGGCGTCATCACCACGACGTCGCCGCACTGCGCGCGATGGCGCAACGCATGGTCGATCAGCACGAGCGCGAGCATCGCCTCGGCGATCGGCGTCGCGCGGATGCCAACGCACGGATCGTGGCGGCCGAACGTCTCGACAGTCGCCGCATCGCCCGCCTTGTCGATCGAGCGGCGCGGCGTGCGGATGCTCGACGTCGGCTTGATCGCGATCGACACGGTGATGTCCTGCCCGGTCGAGATGCCGCCGAGCACCCCGCCCGCGTGATTGCCGTGGAAGCCGTTCGGCGTCAGTTCGTCGCCGTGCTGCGAGCCGCGTTGCGCGACGCTCGCGAAACCCGCGCCGATCTCCACGCCCTTCACCGCGTTGATGCCCATCATCGCGTGCGCGATGTCCGCGTCGAGCCGGTCGAACAGCGGCTCGCCCCAGCCGACCGGCACACCGCTCGCGACGACGTTGATCCGCGCGCCGATCGAGTCGCCGTCCTTCCGCAATGCGTCCATGTACGCTTCGAGCTGCGGCACGACCTCCGCGTTCGGCACGAAGAACGGGTTCTCCGGCACGTGCTTCCAGTCGACGAACGGCACGTCGATCTCGCCGAGCGAGCGCATGTAGCCGCGCACCTCGACGCCGAAACGCTCGCGCAGCCACTTCTTCGCGACCGCGCCCGCCGCGACGGTCGGCGCGGTGAGCCGCGCGGACGAACGGCCGCCGCCGCGATAGTCGCGAATCCCGTACTTCTGCCAGTACGTGTAGTCCGCATGACCCGGGCGGAACGTCTCCGCGATGTTGCCGTAGTCCTTGCTGCGCTGGTCCGTGTTGCGGATCAGCAGCGCGATCGGCGTGCCGGTCGTGAGGCCTTCGAACACGCCGGACAGGATCTCGACCTGGTCGGCTTCCTGGCGCTGGGTCACGTGGCGCGACGTGCCGGGCTTGCGGCGGTCGAGTTCGAGCTGGATGTCGGCTTCGGCCAGCGACAGGCCCGGCGGGCAGCCGTCGATCACGCAGCCGATCGCGGGGCCATGGGACTCGCCGAAGGTGGTGACGGTGAAAAGCGTACCGAGCGTGTTGCCGGACATGGCGGTCGTCCAAAGTAAAACGGGGAATCCGTGATTATGCCAGTCCGGACGGGTTGCCGCGTGGCGCGGGCCGCGCGGCGGCCGTCAACGCCGCCCTATCGTCGCGCCCCGCGCAACGCCGCCACCGCCTGCTGCAACCGGTCCAGCGTCGCCGTGTCCGGATCGAGCGGCTCGCCCACCGCGAGCGTCAACCGGCTGGTCAGCCCGCGTCCCACCGCCCGCTCCAGCCCGGACGCCGCGTGCCGCGAGAACACGCTGCCCCACAGCCCGCGCAGCGCCATCGGCACGACCGGCACCGGAGAACGCTTCAGGATTTCGATCACGCCATGGCGGAACGGATTCAGTTCGCCGGTGCCGGTCAGCTTGCCCTCGGGGAAGATGCACAGCAGTTCGCCGTCCGCGAGCGCGCTCGCGCACTGGTCGTAGGCGGCCGCGAGTCGCGCCGGATCTTCGTGCGCCGGCGCAACCGGAATCGCCTTCGCATGACGGAACACCCAGCCCGCGAACGGCGTGGCGAAGATCCGGTGATCCATCACGAAGCGGATCGGCCGCGGGCTCTCGGCCATGATGACGAGCGCATCGACATAACTCACGTGGTTGCAGACCAGCACCGCCGGCCCCCGCGCCGGAATCCGCTCCGCGTGCACGACGCGGATCCGGTAGACCGTATGCACGAGCAGCCACGCGACGAAGCGCAGCAGGAATTCCGGCACCCGCGCATAGATGTACGCGGCGACCACGACGTTCAGCAGCGCGGTCGTCAGGAACAGGCCCGGAATGCCGACGCCCGCCGCGGTCAAGCCGATCGCCATCAGCGCGGACAGGATCATGAACAGCGAATTCAGGATGTTGTTCGCGGCGATGATCCGCGCGCGATGGCTCGGCTCGCTGCGGCTCTGGATCAGCGCGTACAGCGGCACGCTGTAGAAGCCGCCGAACATCGCGAGCAGGAACAGGTCCGCGAGCACGCGCCAGTGCGCGGACGTCCGCAGGAACTCGCCGACCGACAGCAGATGCCCCGCGCGCGGCAGCGCATGGCTCGCGAAAAACAGGTCGATCGCGAACACGCTGATGCCGATCGAGCCGAGCGGCACGAGGCCGATTTCGAGGCGGCGTTTCGACAGCCGCTCGCACAGCAGCGAACCGATCCCGATGCCGAGCGAGAACATCGCGAGCAGCAGCGTCACGACGTCCGCGTCGGCGGACAGCACGTCCTTCGCGAAGTTGAAGAACGACGCGAGGAACGTCGCGCCGACGAACCACAGCCACGAAATGCCGAGCAGGCTCAGGAACACGGTGCGGTCGCGATGCGCGAGCTTCAGGTTGCGCCACGTCTCGCTGACCGGGTTCCAGTTGATCGTCAGGCCCGGCTGCGACGGCGCGCACGGCGGCACGAACGACGACGCGAAGCGCCCGGCTACCGCGACCGCGATGCAGATGCCGCCGAGCCACACCGCGCCGCCCGCGGTGCCGGCGCGCGCGCCGATCCCGGCGGCCAGCCCGCCGACGATCGTGCCGACGAGAATCGCGACGAACGTGCCCATTTCGACGAGCCCGTTGCCGCCGACCAGCTCGTGCTCGTCGAGGTTCTGCGGCAGATACGCGTATTTGACCGGCCCGAACACGGTCGAATGCACGCCCATCAGGAACGTGCACGCGTACAGCAGCGGCGCGCTGTGCAGCCAGAAGCCGGCCGCGCCGACCAGCATCACCGCGATCTCGAAGGTCTTGACCCAGCGCGTCAGCAGCGCTTTGTCGTACTTGTCCGCGATCTGGCCGGACGTCGCGGAGAACAGCAGGAACGGTGCGATGAAGATCGCGGAAATCATAAACGCGGCCGTCGCCGGATCGACGCCCGAGAAGCGCGCCGCCTGGTACGTGACGAGCGACGTGAAGCCGATCTTGAACACGTTGTCGTTCATCGCGCCGAGGAACTGCGTCCAGAAGAACGGCGCGAAACGGCGCTCGCGCAGCAGCCGGAACTGCGACGGGTGCTCGCCGTCGGCGCGGGCCGCGCGGCGCGCGGCGGGAATCGGACGATCGCTCATGGAAAAAGAAAAACGGGAACTCGATGATGCGCGACCGGGCCGCGCACATGAAAAAGCGCGCCTCACGCGCGCTTTTTCTTGATCTTCGACAGCGGGCGGCCCGAGGCCGCGCCGCCGTCCGACAACGGGCTTACTGCGCTGCCGGACGCTGTTCGTCGTCTGGCCAGTCGCGAATATACGCCTTCAGCATGCGGTTCTCGAAACCCTGCTCCTCGACGACGGTCTTCGCGACGTCGTAGAACGAGATCACGCCCATCAGCGCGCGGCTGTCCATCACCGGCAGATAACGGACGTGGTGTTCGAGCATCATCCGCCGCACTTCGTTGACGTCGGTTTCCGGCGTGCAGGTGATCGGATGGTCGTCCATCACCTTGCGGATCGTCGTCGAGCCGACGCTGCCGCCGTTCGTGCGCAGCGTCAGGATGATTTCGCGGAACGTCAGCATGCCGACCAGATCGCCGTACTCCATCACCACCAGCGAGCCGATGTCGCGCTCGGCCATCGTGTTGACCGCGTCGTGCAGCGACGTATCGGGCGTGACCGTGTACAGGGCGTTGCCCTTGACCTTGAGAATGTCGCTGACGCGCATGATGTGTCTCCTGACGACGCTGGCGGGATTGTGGGAGATGGGGAAGAGAGAGATACCTGTTTTCGATCCTAGCGGAAAGGCCGACAAAAGGAAAGCGACCGGATTCGCCGCGCCGGCCCGAAAAAACAAGCGCCATCAGGGTTTATGCAGATCCCCAACGCGCGATCCGGCGGCGCTGCCGATGTTACGATGCCCGCACCACCGACCCCTTGCCGGCCCGCCGGGGCCGCGCCGCCACGATGCCCGACACCCGTTTCGACACGCTCGCGCTGCACGCGGGCGCCGCGCCCGACCCCGCGACCGGCGCCCGCGCGACGCCGATTTACCAGACCACGTCGTTCACGTTCCGCGATGCGGACCACGCGGCCGCGCTCTTCAACATGGAGCGCGCGGGCCACGTGTATTCGCGGATCTCGAACCCGACCGTCGCCGTGTTCGAGGAGCGCGTCGCCGCGCTCGAAGGCGGCGCGGGCGCGATCGGCACCGCGAGCGGCCAGGCCGCGCTGCATCTCGCGATCGCGACGCTGATGGGCGCGGGCTCGCACATCGTCGCGTCGGGCGCGCTGTACGGCGGCTCGCACAACCTGCTGAACTACACACTGCGCCGCTTCGGCATCGAAACGACGTTCGTGAAGCCGGGCGACCTCGACGCGTGGCGCGCGGCGCTGCGGCCGGATACCCGGCTGCTGTTCGGCGAGACGCTCGGCAACCCGGGCCTCGACGTGCTCGACCTCGGCGCCGTCGCACAGATCGCGCACGAGCACCGCGTGCCGCTGCTGGTCGATTCGACGTTCACGACGCCGTGGCTGCTGCGACCGTTCGATCACGGCGCGGACTTCGTGTATCACTCCGCGACGAAGTTTCTCGGCGGCCACGGGACGACGATCGGCGGCGTGCTGGTCGACGGCGGCACGTTCGACTTCGACGCGTCGGGCCGCTTTCCGGAACTGACCGAGCCGTACCAGGGTTTTCACGGAATGGTGTTCGCGGAGGAAAGCACGGTCGCGCCGTTCCTGCTGCGCGCGCGCCGCGAGGGTTTGCGCGATTTCGGCGCGTGCCTGCATCCGCAGGCCGCGTGGCAACTGCTGCAGGGGATCGAGACGCTGCCGCTGCGGATGGAGCGGCACGTCGCGAACACGCGGCGGATCGTCGAGTTTCTCGCCGCCCACGACGCGGTCGAGTCGGTCGCCTACCCGGAACTGCCGGGCCATCCGGACCACGCGCTCGCGAAGCGGCTGCTGCCGCGCGGCGCGGGCGCGGTGTTCAGCTTCGACCTGCGCGGCGACCGCACGGCGGGCCGGCGCTTCATCGAGGCGCTGTCGCTGTTCTCGCACCTCGCGAACGTCGGCGACGCGCGCTCGCTCGTGATCCACCCGGCGTCGACGACCCATTTCCGGATGGACGCCGCCGCGCTCGCGGCGGCCGGCATCGCGGAAGGGACGATCCGGCTGTCGATCGGGCTCGAAGACCCGGACGACCTGATCGACGACCTGAAGCGCGCGCTGAAGGCGTCGCAGAAGGCTTCGGCGGGCGCGCCGGCGGCGAAGCCCGCGGGCGAGGAGGCGCGATGATCGTCGAGGTCCACGGCAAACCCGTTTATGCCTACACCGGCGGCCAGCCGTTCGACCGGACGCGGCCGGTCGCGGTGTTCGTGCACGGCGCGGAGCACGATCACAGCGTATGGGGATTGCAGTCGCGCTATTTCGCGAATCACGGTTTCGGCGTGCTCGCGGTCGATTTGCCGGGCCACGTGCGCAGCGCCGGGCCGGCGCTCGCGAGCATCGGCGGACTCGCCGACTGGCTCGCGGCCCTGTTCGACGCGTTACAGGTGCCGCGCGCGTTCGTCGCCGGGCACAGCATGGGCTCGCTCGTCGCGCTGGAATTCGCCGCGCGCCATCCGCAGCGTGCGACGCGCATCGCGCTCGTCGCGACCGCGTTCCCGATGACGGTGTCGCCCGCGCTGCTCGACGCCGCCCGCGAACGCGAGCCGGACGCGATCGCGCTCGTCAACCAGTGGTCGCATTCGACGCTCGCCGCGAAGCCGTCGAGCCCCGGCCCCGGCTTCTGGCTGCGCGGCGTGAACCAGCGGCTGATGGAGCGCGTGTCCGCGCGCGGCGAGCCGCAGTTGTTCCACACCGACTTTGCCGCGTGCAACGACTACGCGGACGGCCTCGCGAGCGCGGCGAAGGTGCAATGCCCGGTGCGGCTGATCGTCGGCCGGCGCGATGCGATGACCCCGCCGCGCGCGGCGCGCGCGCTGTCGGATGCGTTCGCGGCTGCCGGCGTGCCGGTCGATACGGTGACGCTCGACGCGGGCCACGCGCTGATGACCGAGCAGCCGGACGCGACGCTCGACGCGCTGTATGCGTTTGCGACGGAACGCGGGAACGCTCGCTGAGGCGGCATAGGCGGCGAGCGTGTCGCCAGCTACTGACGGCTTGCGGCTTGCGGCTTGCGGCTTGCAGCTTGCGGGCAGCATCGACCGATGCATCCGCTGCGCCGACGCTACATGTCGGCCATTCGGCGCGATTGCACGCCCGTTCCGGTAGCCGGACAATGAAATCCATCGATTCCGCTGCCTGGCGCGACACAACGACCCGACACGCGGCAAGGAGACGACGATGAGCCAGGAGACCCGCACCGACCATTTCGCGAGCTTCTCGCAGTTCTATCCGTTCTACCTGAACGAGCACCGCCATCCGGTATCGCGGCGGCTGCACTTCATCGGCACGCTCGGCGTGATCGGCTGCGTCGCGATGGCGATCGCCACCGGCGACGGGTTATGGCTGCCGGCCGCCGTCGTCTGCGGTTACGCGTTCGCGTGGGTCGGCCATTTCGCGTTCGAGAAGAACCGTCCGGCCACGTTCCGCCATCCGGTCTACAGCCTGATGGGCGACTGGCGGATGTTCGCGGATATCTGCCGCGGGAAGATTCCGCTGTAGCGCAGCGGCGTTGGAATCTGCCGCCGGGACATCTGCCCGGCCTGCCGGCTACGCTGCCTGATGCGGCATCGACGGGCTCGCCTGCCCGTCGTCGGAAACGGCCTGCGCGAGCTGCCGCCGCGCGGCCAGCAGCGACGCGAGCGACACGGACAGCTTGTCGTTGTCGAGCGCTTCGAGCAGCGTCTGCGCGTCGACCCGGGTCGACTTCTGGTTCAGTTGATATGCGAGTTCCCGGCGGTCGATCACGAAGCGCCCGAACACGCGCGCGACCGGAATCCGCGCCGGGTTCGCGATCAGCAGGAAACGCGTCTTGCCGCCGCCGTCGGACTCCAGCCGCCCGACCAGCCCGTCGTCTTCGAGCCCCTGCAACAGCCGCGTGACGGTCGCGAGGTCGCGCCGCATCGTCCGCGCGAGATAACTCGCGGTGCAGCCCGGCCGCCCGGCGTCGCGCGCGTGGGTGAGCCGCGCGAGCAGTTCGAGCGCGTCGAGCAGGTCGCTGCCCGGAAAGCTCGGCCGGCTGAACTGGCCGGTGCGGATCTCCGGCAGCGCGGACGCGATCATCGCGCCGACCAGCGTGATGAACCAGCTCAGATACATCCACAGCAGGAACATCGGCGCGGCCGCGAACGCGCCGTACACCGCCGTGTAGGTCGGAATGCGCCGCACGTAGTAGCCGAACCCGCGCTTCGCGAGTTCGAACGCGATCGCCGCCGCGATCCCGCCGACCGCCGCGTCGCGCCACTCGACGCGGCAGTTCGGCAGGAACACGTACAGCAGCGTGAACGCGAACGCGGTCAGCGGCAGCGTCGCGGCCGCGAGCGCCCATTCGAACATCGCGGACAGGTTCTGCTCGCTCGCCAGTTGCAGCGAGCGCGTGAACAGATACGACGAGATCGACAGGCTCACGCCGATCAGGATCGGCCCGAGCGTCAGGATCGCCCAGTACACCAGCACGCGCTGCGCGAACGGCCGCGGCTTGCGCACGCGCCAGATCAGGTTGAACGCAGACTCGACCGTCATCATCGTCATCACCGACGTGACGAACAGCACGATCATCCCCATCGTCGTCAGCCCCTTCGCCTTCGACGCGAACTCGTTCAGGTATTTGAAGATCTGGCTGTTGATCTGCGCCGGCATCAGATGATCCGCGAGGAACGCCTGCAGCGACGTCTGGAACGACGCGAAGATCGGGAACGCGGTGAACAGCGCGAACGCGACCGTCGCGAGCGGCACGAGCGACAGCAGCGTCGTGAACGTGAGACTGCCCGCGACCTGCGGAATGCGGTCCTCGCCACTGCGCTCCGCCGCGAAGCGCAGCAGCCGCTTCACGGTGTCCAGATCGATTCGAACCCTCGACAACACATCCATTGGCCTGCCTTCGTCGAACGGTGCGCGCCGCATGTGCGCGCAACCCAGCCCCTATAATATCCCGTCCACCGACGCCGCCTATGAAACCCATACTCGTGCTTTATTACAGCCGCCACGGCGCGACGCGCGAACTCGCGCTCGCCATCGCGCAGGGCGTGGACAGCATCCCCGGCGCCGAGGCGCGCGTGCGCACCGTGCCGCCGGTTTCGACGGTCTGCGAAGCGACCCAGCCCGATATCCCGTCCGACGGACCGCCCTACGCGGAACTACGCGACCTCGAAGAATGCGCGGGCCTCGCGCTCGGCTCGCCGACGCGCTTCGGCAACATGGCCGCCGCGCTCAAATACTTCCTCGACGGCACGACGCCGCAATGGCTGTCCGGCGCGCTCGCGGGCAAACCCGCGTGCGTGTTCACGTCGACCGGCAGCCTGCACGGCGGCCAGGAGAGCACGCTGCTGTCGATGATGCTGCCGCTGCTCCATCACGGCATGCTGATGGTCGGCATCCCGTACACGGAAACCGCGCTGACGACCACGCAGACCGGCGGCACGCCGTACGGCGCGTCGCATTACGCGCGCGCGGACGCGGCGGGACGCGGCATCTCCGCCGACGAAAAGGCGCTCGCGTTCGCGCTCGGCGCTCGGCTCGCGCGCACCGCGGCGGCGCTCGGAGAACGGCGGCCGTGACCGGCGCGAGCGCCGACCCGACGAGCGCCGACGTGGCCGCGCGCGGCGTCGCGTCGAACCGCGCGGCCGCGCTCGGCGCGGCCGTGACGCTCGCGGCGCTCGCGCTGCTGTGCGTCGCGTGGGAATGGCGGCTCGCGCCGCTGCGTCCCGGCGGCACCGCGCTCGTGCTGAAGGCGCTGCCGCTTCTGCTCGCGCTGCCCGGCGTGCTGCGGCGGCGTGTCTATACGCTGCAATGGGCGTCGATGCTGGTGCTGCTGTACCTCGCGGAAGGCATCGTGCGCGGCATGACCGACCGCGCGCCCGGCAACCGGCTCGGCTGGATCGAGGCGGCGCTCGCGGCGGCGTTCTTCGTCTGCGCGCTCGCGTACGTCGCGCCGTTCAAGCGCGCCGCGCGTCAGACCCGGCGGCGCGGCACATGATGCGCGGGTTGCATCGCGAACGCGGATGGACCGGCGGCATGCGATGGCCGAAGCCAACCGCGTCCCCGCTCGATCGATGCCGCCACGACGCAGCAATGCCTGTTACCCCGACGCCGTCATCGAAGAAACGATCGGCATTGCAAGATCGGGCGCCCAACAGCAACGGCCTCCGCTCTCGCCCACTTCCGGCCGTCGCTGCCGCACTGCCCATGCCCGCCCCGCGCGTGCGCGCGGCGTGGCACACTGCACGCACCGCCCTGTCGCGCACCGCGCGTGGCCTTTCAGCCAGCCGTTCGCCGTCGCCGGCCCCGCTGCCGGCGACGCTCCCTACACCATGAACCAGCCCAACGACCTCCGCTCCACGCTCGAACCGTTCCTCGCCGCCTGCGCCGCCGCCATCGGCGCGCCGCACGTGCTGACCGACCCGCACGACACCGCGCCGTACCTGACCGACTGGCGTCGCCGCTACCAGGGCGCCGCGCGCGCGGTGCTGTGCCCCGCGACCACCGACGAAGTCGCGGCGCTCGTGAAACTCGCGGTCGAACACCGCGTCGCTATCGTGCCGCAAGGCGGCAACACCGGCCTCGCGGGCGGCGCGACGCCCGACACCGGCGGCCGCGAAGCCGTGCTGAGCCTGCGCCGGCTGAACCGCGTGCGCGAGATCGATCCGCACAACAACACGATCACCGTCGAAGCCGGCGTGATCCTCGCGGACGTGCAGGCGCGCGCCGCCGACGCCGGCCGGCTGTTCCCGCTGTCGCTCGCGGCGGAAGGCAGTTGCACGATCGGCGGCAACCTGGCGACGAACGCGGGCGGCACCGGCGTGCTGCGCTACGGCACGACGCGCGAATTGTGCCTCGGCGTCGAAGTCGTCACACCGCAGGGCGACGTGTGGGACGGCCTGCGCGGGCTGCGCAAGGACAACACCGGCTACGACCTGCGCGACCTCTACATCGGCGCGGAAGGCACGCTCGGCATCATCACCGCGGCCGTGATGAAGCTGCACCCGCAGCCGGCCGCGCGCGTCACCGCGCTCGCCGCGCTCGGCTCCGCGCACGCGGCGCTCGACTTCCTGTCGCTCGCGCAGCGGTTCGCCGGGCCGCTTCTGACCGGCTTCGAACTGATGTCGGATTTCTGCCTGCAACTGGTCGGCCGGCATTTCCCGCAACTGCGTTATCCGTTCGACGGCCGCCACGCGCAGATCGTGCTGCTCGAACTGTCGGACAGCGAAAGCGAGGAGCACGCGCGCGCGCTGTTCGAACGGCTGATGGAAACCGCGCTCGAAGCAGGGCTGGTCGCGGACGCGGTGGTCGCGGAAAGCCTCGCGCAGTCGCAGGCGTTCTGGAATCTGCGCGAGCACATCCCGCTCGCGCAGGCGCAGGAAGGGCTGAACGTGAAGCACGACATCGGCGTGCCGATCTCGCGGATCGGCCACTTCATCGAGGAAACCGACGCGGCGATCGCGGCCGCGGTGCCGGGCGCGCGGATGGTCACGTTCGGCCATCTCGGCGACGGCAACCTGCACTACAACGTGCAGGCGCCCGAGGGCGGCGACGCGAAGGCGTTCCTCGCGGAGAACGAGTCAACGCTGAACCGGATCGTGTACGACAGCGTGAACCGGCACCGCGGAACGATCAGCGCGGAACACGGCCTCGGGCAACTGAAGATCGACGAGGCCGCGCACTACAAGAGCGCCGTCGAACTGCAACTGATGCGCGCGCTGAAGCAGGCGCTCGATCCGCTGAACCTGATGAATCCGGGCAAGGTGCTGCGCTGAGCGCGCGGCATCGCGACGAGAGGACGACGCCTTGAAGATCCGCGTGCTGTCAGACCTGCATCTGGAAAACGACGAGCCGGACGCGATCCCGCACGCGGACGCCGATCTCGTCGTGCTCGCCGGCGACATCCACAATCACGCCCTCGGGCTGCGCTGGGCGGCGGAAACGTTCGATCCGCGGGTGCCGGTCGTATATGTGCCGGGCAATCACGAATATTACGACGGCGAGTTCGGCGCGCTGGAAACCGCGATGCGCGACGCCGCCGCGCAGACCGACCACGTGCATTTCCTGAACAACGCGGCGCTGGTCGATCCTGCTGGCCGCTGGCGCGTGCTCGGCACGACGCTGTGGGCGGACTTCGCGCTGTTCGGCGCGGACGACGCGACGCGCGGCGCGGCGATCGCGGCCGCGCGACGCGTGATGCTCGACTTTCGCGGGTTGATTCAACTGTCGTGGCCCGGCGGGCCGAACGACGCGCCGTCGCGCGACTTCGCGCCGGACGACTCGCTCGCGCTGCATGCGCAATCGCGCGCGTGGCTGGAAACGGAACTCGCGAAGCCGTTCGGCGGCAAGACGATCGTCGTCACGCACCATGCGCCGCATCGGCTGAGTCTTGCCGGGCGTTACGCGGACGACCTGGTGTCCGCGGGGTTCGTCAGCCACCTGCCGGAACTGGTGCGCGCGCCGGTCGCGCTGTGGGTGCACGGTCACACGCACACGTGCTTCGACTACGAGGCGGACGGCACGCGCGTGGTCTGCAATCCGCGCGGCTATCGGGACCGGCGCACCGGGGAGCCGGAAAATCCGGCGTTCAGCTGGACCCGGGTGGCGGAAATCTGAACGGCGGCCGGGCGGCCGCCGTCATGAACGCGCCGGAACGGTCGGAGCGGCGGTTATCCCGGCTTCAGCGGCGCGCGGCCGTGTTGTCGCGGAACGGCCGCGACCGCAGCGCAACCGGCTGCAGTTGCGCGCGGCGCATACGCAGCAGATCGCGCGACGCCGCGATGCCGATCAAGCCCATCATCACGGCGATGCCGATCATCAGATGCGTGTCCATGAATGTCCTCGGAGGTCTGGCGGAAGAAACATCGCGACGGAAGTTGCCGCGTAGTTCCGACACGTTATCAAAGCGTCCGCCGCCGAGGCGTAAGGAAGTGTTGCGGCGCACGAATCGTGTAACAGGCTGTCACGGCGAACCGCCGCGGCCTGCCGCGAACCGCACCCCGCCGCTCAGGTCCGCGCGAATTTGCGCAGCTCGGTCTGATCCGCTGCGAGCGTCGCCGGAATCTGTTCGCGCAGCAGTTCGACCCACGTGCGGATCTTCGCGTCGAGATACTGGCGCGACGGATACATCGCGTACACGTTCATCTCCTGCGACTTGTACCCCGGCAAGAGCCACACCAGTTCGCCGCTGCGCAGCCCGCTGATCGCCGAGTAGATCGGCAGCAGCCCGATGCCCATCCCCTCGCGCACCGCGACCGCGAGCGCCTCCGCGACGTTCACCTGGAACGTCGGCGCGCCCAGTTCGATCAGTTCCTCGCCGTCCGGCCCGCTGAAGCGCCACTGCGCGCTCGGGGACACCGGCGTCACCATCTGCAGGCACGTGTGGCCCACCAGGTCCGACGGCTTCTGGGGCACGCCATGCTGTTCGAGATACGCCGGCGACGCGCACGCGATGCTGAACGCGCTCGCGAGCCGCTGCGACACGAAGCCGGAATCGGGCAGATCGGTCGCGAGCACGAGCGCGACGTCGTAGCCTTCGTCGAGCAGGTCCGGCATCCGCTGCGCGAGCGTCAGCTCGACGTGCACGTCCGGATACTGCTGCTGGTAGCGGCCGACCGCCGGCACCACGTAGTGCTGACCGAAACTCGTCATCGCATGCACTTTCAGCTTGCCGGACGGGCGCGCATGCGCGTCGCCGGCCTCGGCCTCCGCCTGATCGACGTACGCGAGAATCTGCTCGCAACGCTGAAGGTAGCGCTCGCCCGCCTCGGTCAGCGCGATGCGCCGCGTCGTGCGGTTCAACAGACGGGTGCGCAGATGCGCCTCCAGATCGGAGACCGCGCGCGACGCATACGCCGTGGTCGTATTCAGATGCTGGGCAGCGCCCGTGAAGCTGCCCGCTTCCACGACACGGACAAATACACGCATGTTTTGAAGCGTATCCATAACCATCCCCTGTCAGACGGACGGATTGTTACATATTTCGCAAGACCAATTGTCTCAAAAAACGTAAGAATGCCTTGCACCTTTACTGGTTATTCGGCAATAGATCAAAAAATATAATGGCGCCCTGTGATCTATAGCCAATAAGGGAGTAAATCGTGCAGTCTCCGGTACGGCCTGGGCTTGCCGCGCTCACGGTTTTTACGCTGTCGTTGATAATCGCCGGATGCGCCAGTACCGGGGGCATCGCACCGCAGGCAAAAAGCGCCGATGCGTCGGCGCTCGATGCCGGTTCCGCGATCCGCGCCGCCAATGCGGACGCGCAATGGCCCGCCAGCGACTGGTGGCGCGGTTATGACGACCCGCAACTGAACGCGTGGATCGAAGCCGCGCAGGCCGGCAATCCGTCGCTCGCGATCGCGCAGGCGCGCGTGCGGGAGGCCCGCGCGATGGCCGGCGTCGCCGCGGCGGGCCTGCTGCCGCAGATCGGCGGCAACATGTCGATCCAGCGCCAGCACTGGTCGGACAACGTCTTCTACGGCCCCGGCCCGCTCGCCGACGCGAATACGTGGAACAACACCGCGTCGCTCGGCCTGTCGTATCACCTCGACCTGTGGGGCCAGGACAAGAACGCCGCCGAACGCGCGCTCGACGCCGCGCACGCGAGCGCCGCCGATGCGCGCGCGGCGCAACTCGAACTCGAAGTGAACGTGACGCGCGCGTACATCGACTTCGCGATGAACTACGCGCTGCTCGACATCGCGAAGCAAACGCTCGCGCAGCAGCAAAAGATACTCGCGTATGCGCAGCGACGCCTCGCGGGCGGCATCGGCACGCAGCTCGAAGTAAGCCAGGCCGAGACGCCGCTGCCCGAATACGAACGCCAGATCGACGCGCTCGACGAAGCGATCGCGCTCGGCCGGAACCAGTTGGCGGCGCTCGCCGGCAAGGGGCCGGGCGCCGGCGACACGATCACGCGCCCGCAACTCGTGCTCGCGGCGCCGGCCGGCCTGCCGTCCACGCTGCCGGCCGAGCTGATCGGCCATCGCCCGGACATCGTCGCCGCGCGCTGGACCGTCGCCGCGCAGGCGCGCGGGATCGACGTCGCGAAGGCCGAGTTCTATCCGAACGTGAACCTGCTCGCGTCGATGGGCGGCTACGCGGCCGCCGGCCCGCTGTTCCAGTTCCTGAAGTCGATGAGCGGCAGCTGGACCGGCGGCCCCGCGTTGTCGCTGCCGATCTTCGACGGCGGCCGGCTGCGCGCGCAGCTCGGCGCGCAGTCCGCCGCATACGACATCGCGGTCGACCAGTACAACCAGACCATCGTGACCGCGCTGAAGGAAATCGCGGACCAGGTGGTGCGGATGCGCTCGCTCGCGACCCAGGACGACGACGCGCACCGCTCGGTCGCCGCCGCGAAACGCAACTACGATCTCGCCGAAGAAGGTTTCCGGCGCGGCCTGACCGACTACCTCAACGTGCTCGTCGCGCAGAACCAGTTGCTGCGCGCGCAGGAAGGCGTCGCACGGATTCAGGCGGAGCGGCTGACCGCGCACGCGTCGCTCGTCGCGGCGCTCGGCGGCGGCGCGATCGATCCGTCCGCCGGCCCGACCGACGCGGAGCAGTTGCCCGCGCACGGCAAGCCGTCGCGCGCGCTGCCGCCGATGCCGGCCGCGCTGCTGGCGCCGCCGTTGCCGGACACCGCACGCTAGGGCGACGCGCATGCAAGCCTCCCCGTCCACTCCCCCGCGCACCGGCGGCGCGGCGCTCGCCGCCGCGTTTGCCGACTGGGCGCGCACCGACGGCCTCACGTGGATCTACATCGCGAAGGCGATCGGCGCGGGCCTGCTCGCGCTCGGCATCGCGATGAAGCTCGACCTGCCGCAGCCGCGCACCGCGATGACGACCGTGTTCATCGTGATGCAGCCGCAAAGCGGCATGGTGTTCGCGAAGAGCTTCTACCGGATCTGCGGCACGCTGGTCGGCCTCGTCGTGATGCTCGCGCTGATCGGCCTGTTCGCGCAGCAGCCGGAACTCTTCATCGTGTCGACCGCGCTGTGGGTCGGCATCTGCACGGCCGGCGCCGCGCGCAACCGCAACTTCCGCTCGTACGGCTTCGTGCTCGCCGGCTACACCGCCGCGCTGATCGGCATCCCGGCGTCGCAGCACCCGGACGGCGCGTTCATGTCCGCGCTCACGCGCGTCGCCGAGATCGTCGTCGGCATCCTGTGCTCGGGTTTCGTCAGCGCGGTAGTGTTTCCGCAGTACACCGGCGAGCTGATGCGTTCGACGGTGCGCCGTCGCTTCTCGTCGTTCGTCGAATACGTCGCGGCGGCGCTCGCGGGCCGCATCGACCGCTCGCGGATCGAGGCGACCAACGCGCGTTTCATCGCGGACGTCGTCGGCTTCGAGGCCGCGCGCAGCAGCGCGATCTTCGAAAGCCCGGACGCGCGGATGCGCGGCGGCCGGCTCGCGCGGCTGAACAGCGAGTTCATGTCCGCATCCACGCGCTTTCACGCGCTGCACCAGTTGATGAACCGGCTGCGCGACGCAAGCTCGTCCGCGACGATCGACGCGCTGGAGCCGTATTTCCGCGAGATCGCGCCGCTGCTCGCGAAGGGCGGCGAACCGGTGCTGACCGCCGCCGACGCCGCGCACGTGTCCGCGCAGTTGCAGGAATACCAGGCGGCGCTGCCGAAGCGCGTGCGCGCGACGCGCGCGGAACTCGAACTGCGCGCCGACGCGCGGATGCTCGACTTCGACACCGCGACCGAGCTGCTGTACCGCTTCGTGCACGAGATGTACGAATACGCGTCCACCTACGCATCGCTCGCGGTCGATTCACACGAGCGCGAACGCTGGATCGGCCGCTATCAGCCGAAGACGAACCTGTTGTCGGCCGCGGTCGCCGGCGTGCGCGCGGCGATCGTGATGACGCTGCTCGGCGCGTTCTGGATCGCGACCGCGTGGCCGAGCGGCACCAACCTCGTGCTGAACGCGGCGGCGACCTGCGCGCTCGCGTCCGCGTCGCCGTTCCCGTCGCGCACCGCCGCGCAGATGGCGGTCGGCACGATGCTCGCGTCGCTGGTCGGGATGGTGCTGACGTTCGGCGTGTTCCCGCACATCGACGGCTTCGCGATGCTCGCGCTCGCGCTCGCGCCGGCGCTCGCGTTCGGCGTGTACCTGACCACCCGGCCGCGCTACGTCGGCTACGGGATGGGCTACTGCATCTTCCTGTGCTTCCTCGCCGGCCCGGACAACCTCGTCCACTACGACCCGGGCGCGTACATGAACGACGCATTCGCGCTGGTGCTTGCGATGATCGTGTCGGCGGCCGCGTTCGCGGTGTTCCTGCCGCCGTCCACGCAGTGGATGAAGAAGCATCTGCTCGGCGACCTGCGCGGCCAGGTCGTGCAGGCGTGCCGCGCGCGGCTCGCGCGGGTGCGCAATCACTTCGAGAGCGGCACGCGCGACCTGATGTTCCAGATCAACGCGCTGTCCGCGAACGAGCCGCAACTGAAGCGCGACACGCTCGCGTGGCTCTTCTCCGTGCTCGAAGTCGGCAACGCGGTGATCGACCTGCGCGGCGAACTCGCGACGCTGCCGCCGCATCCGCGCTACGCGGCGCGCACCGCGTGGCGCGAGGCGATCGGCGCGATGCTCGACGCGGTGAGCCGGCTGTTCGCGAAGCCGGGCCGCGACCGCTATCGCCAGACGCTCGCCGCCAACGACGCGGCCACCGTCTACGTGCAGCAACTGCTGCAGAGCTTCGATCCGCCGCGCGAAGAGCGCCGCCAGTTGCAGCGGATCCTGAGCCATCTGCATTTCGTGCGCACCGCGCTGCTCGATCCGCAGTCGCCGCTGCCCGCCGCCGGCGCGCACGGCGGCCATCGCGACGGTGGACGCGGCGCCCAGCAAGGAAACCATCATGCCTCGTGACGTTGCGTTCCTCGACGCCTACATACCCGCGATCGTGCTGCTGTTCATCCTCGGCGCCGCGATCACCTGGGTGCTCGACTCGCTCCTCGCCCGCACCGGGCTGTACCGGGTCGTCTGGCACCCGTCCCTGTTCCGCGTGAGCCTGCTCGTGGTGGTGTGCTGCGTGCTCGGGCTCGCCGTTTACCGTTGATCGGATCATGACTATTCGAAACATCATTGGCTTCATCGCGACGGCGGTCATCTTCGTCGTCGCCATCCTGATCGGGCGCGTGCTGTGGATCCACTACATGGACGAGCCGTGGACCCGCGACGGCCGCGTGCGCGCCGAAGTGGTCAACATCGCGCCGGACGTGTCCGGCTACGTGGTCCAACTGCCCGTGCGCGACAACCAGTACGTGAAAAAAGGCGACCTGCTGATGCAGATCGACCCCGCGCACTACCAGATCGCCGTCGAGCAGGCCCAGGCCGCCGTCGCCGCGCGCAAGGCCGAACTGACGATGCGCCTCGACGACGCGAAGCGCCGCGCGGACATGGACAGCCTCGTCGTGTCGAAGGAAGCGCGCGAGAACGCGTCGCACACCGCGAACGCCGCGCAGGCGCAGTACGAACAGGCGCTCGCCGCGCTCGACGCGGCGAAGCTGAACCTCGACCGCACCCGCGTCGTCGCGCCGGTGGACGGCTACGTGACGAACCTGCAAGTGTTCAGGGGCGACTACGCGACGGCCGGCGCGCCGAAACTCGCGGTCGTCGACGAGCATTCGTTCTGGGTCTACGGCTACTTCGAGGAAACCAAGCTGCCGCGCGTGAAGGTCGGCGACAAGGCACAGATCCGGCTGATGAGCGGCGGCACGCTGCGCGGCCACGTCGAAAGCATCTCGCGCGGCATCTACGACCGCGACAACCCGCAGAGCCGCGAACTGCTCGCGGACGTGAACCCGACGTTCAACTGGGTGCGCCTCGCGCAGCGCGTGCCGGTGCGCATCCACATCGACGAGGTGCCGCCCGGGATGCTGCTCGCCGCCGGCATCACCTGCACCGTCGTGATCGAGCCGGGCACCTGACGCACCGCCGTCGTCGCCCTCTCCGCCCGCAAAAGGAGCGCCGTCCGCGCTCCTTTTGCCGTTTACGCGCGGCTCGCGCCGCGTCAATGCGACAGGCGGACACGCGGGAGAACCCGCGTTGTCCGCGCGCGTTGCAGTGCACTATGCTGCGGAAAACCAGAACACAGACCATCCGCCCGCACCGGAGGACGCTTCAGATGCCCAGCTACCGCGACTTTCACCGGGAGTCGATCGACGACCCGGAAGGCTTCTGGCGCCGCGAGGCGGCGCGCATCCATTGGGAGACCCCGTTCAGCGACGTGCTCGACCGCTCGAACCCGCCGTTCGCGCGCTGGTTCTGCGGCGGCCGCACGAACCTGTGCCACAACGCGGTGGACCGCCACCTCGCGGCGCGCGCGCAGCAGGACGCGCTGATCTACGTGTCGACGGAGACCGGCATCGAGCGCCGCTACACGTACGCGAGCCTGCATGCCGAAGTAAACCGGATGGCCGCCGTGATGCGCTCGCTCGGCGTGAAGCGCGGCGACCGCGTGCTGATCTATCTGCCGATGATCCCCGAAGCCGTGTTCGCGATGCTCGCGTGCGCGCGGCTCGGCGCGATCCATTCGGTGGTGTTCGGCGGCTTCGCCGCGCCGAGCCTCGCCGCCCGCATCGACGACGCGCGCCCCGCGCTGATCGTCACCGCCGACGCCGGCGCGCGCGGCGGCAAGGTGATCGACTACACGCCGCTCGTCGACGAGGCGCTCTCCCGCGCGCAGCACGCGCCCGCGCAGGTGCTGCTGATCGATCGCCAGCTTGCGCCGGAACGGTTGAAGGCGCCGTACATCGTCGATTACGAACCGCTGCGCGAACAGTATTTCGACGCGCACGTGCCGTGCGAATGGCTCGAATCGAACGAGCCGTCGTACGTCCTGTACACGTCCGGCACGACCGGCAAGCCGAAGGGCGTGCAGCGCGACGTCGGCGGTTATGCGGTCGCGCTCGCCGCGTCGATGGAATACATCTTCGAGGGCCGCCCCGGCGACGTGATGTTCACCGCGTCGGACATCGGCTGGGTGGTCGGCCACAGCTACATCATCTATGCGCCGCTGCTCGCCGGACTGACGACCGTGATGTACGAAGGCACGCCGGTGCGGCCGGACGGCGGCATCTGGTGGCGGCTCGTCGAGCAATACCGGATCAACCTGATGTTCACCGCGCCGACCGCGATCCGCGTGCTGAAGAAGCAGGACCCGGCGCTGCTGCGCGCCGCCGACCTGTCGAGCCTGCGCACGCTGTTCCTCGCCGGCGAGCCGCTCGACGAGCCGACCGCCGCGTGGATCGGCGACGCGCTCGGCAAGCCGGTCGTCGACAACTACTGGCAGACCGAGACCGGCTGGCCGATGCTCGCGATCCAGCGCGGCGTCGAGGCGCTGCCGCAGAAGCTCGGGTCGCCCGGCGTGCCGGTGTACGGCTACGACCTGCGGCTGCTCGACGAGCATACCGGCGAGCCGTGCGCGAGCGGCGACAAAGGCGTGATCGCGCTCGGCTATCCGCTGCCGCCGGGGTGCATGTCCACCGTGTGGGGCGACGATGCGCGCTTCGTGAAGACGTACTGGCAGAGCGTGCCGGGGCAGCACGTGTATTCGACGTTCGACTGGGGCGTGCAGGACGACGACGGATACGTGACGATCCTCGGCCGCACCGACGACGTGATCAACGTTGCCGGGCATCGGCTGGGGACGCGCGAGATCGAGGAGGCGCTGTCGAGTCATGCCGCCGTTGCCGAGGTGGCGGTGGTCGGGGTCAACGACGCGGTGAAGGGACAGGCGGCGATCGCGTTTGTGGTGCTGCGCGATGCCGGGGCGGTGGACGATCCGGATGCGGCGAAGAAGCTCGAAGCGGCGCTCGCGGCGACCGTCGACCGGCAACTCGGCGCGATCGCGCGACCAGCGCGCGTGCACTTCGTTTCGTCGCTGCCGAAAACGCGGTCGGGCAAGCTGCTGCGGCGGGCGATTGCGGCGCTGGCGGAAGGACGTGATCCGGGGGATCTGCCGACGATCGAAGATCCGGCGGCTTTGGTGCTGATTCGGGAGGTGGTGATGGGGCGTGGGTGAACGCGCGGGGGTGTCGCGGAAGATGCGGGCGTCGGTGCGGGAATGACCGCGCCAGCTGCGATATTTCCGGCTGATGCGGCTAACGTTTCGCTGTGAGGCGTTCTGTCGTTTCTGCGGTATGGGTTCGCTGATGGAGGTCGCGAGGCGGCCAATTTCGGACCGTTCGCGAACGTCCGTTTTCGAGTCGCGCATATCATGCGGGAAAACGATTCTGGGCGGGCTACGCTTCCTGGACTACTCTTTTGCGTGCAGATGCGCGCCTCTCTTCCATAAACCGCCCTTCGGTGCTGATCGGGCCCGGGCAAAGCGCCACTGTTTCAGGGCAGGAAGAGAATCGATGTACGGAACGAACGGCGCTGCCCTGAATGGTTGGAGTTTGTGCTATGAACGGCAAAACCCTCTTGACCAGCATGCTGTTACTGGGATTATTCTGCTCCGCGTTGCCTGCATTTTCTCAGTCATCTCCGCCAACGTCCGACACTGCAAAACAAACCGAAGCGCTGGTCGACAAAGCTGCCGCGTTAATTGACAGCAAAGGCAGGGCCGCGTTTTCCGAGTTCAGAATCAAAGGCAGCGAGTGGTTCCATGAGGATACTTATCTGTTCGTATACGACCTGAACGCAAATGTCTTGTTGAACCCGGCCTTCCCAGCCCGGGAAGGGACGAACGTCCACGGCCAGAAAGATTCGAACGGCAAGCTGTTTCATGATGCCATGATCGAGACGGCCAAAACGGCAGGATCAGGCTGGGTCGACTACATGTTCTTAAGACCAGGGCAGACTCAGCCATCGCATAAATGGACCTATGTGAAGTCAGTCACGATTAACGGAGTTCCAGGTCTGGTGGGTTCGGGCTTCTATTCGGAGTAGATTCCGGCGAGCCTCGGTTGGCCCGTGCAGATGGCACTTATCATTCGAACGTTGAACGACTGCTTTCGGCCTTCGAATTCCACGGTTTGTACTTCCGCTTAGGGACGTTCTGCGACCGCCGGCAGAGGCACATACAGTTTCCTCCTTCATCATCGCGTCCATCGGCCTCGACGACACGGCGCATGGCCCGCACACCATGCGGCGGACAGAGGCTTCGCTGAGTTTGAAACTACGATCCGGTATCCCGGCATCGAGGTAGACGATACGCCAGAAATGGCGAAAGAAACGAAGGTCTGACGCAACAGCCGGCGGGCGGTCGCTCGCCGGCCCACCTCTGCCGATCACGGCTCGCCAGGACCATGCTGTTGATGCCATCAGGAATGGCGCTAGTGGCAATACGGCTCATCGTTACCTCGTAATACCGCTCGCCGGCGCGACGCCTGGCCCCACTAAGGTCTTCAGGGGCAATCAGCGTCGATTTCCCAGACCATCGACATACGCGGTGCAATCAGCGCAGTAACCGTTAGAATTGCGGCTTTAGCGCGGAATACGCCATGTCTTTTGCCTCGCTTGGCCTGATCGATCCCTTGCTGCGTAATGTGCAGGACCTCCATTACCAGACGCCTACGCCGGTGCAGGCCAAGGCGATTCCTGCCGTGCTCAGCGGCAAGGACGTCATGGCCGCGGCACAGACCGGCACGGGCAAAACGGCGGGGTTTGCGCTGCCGCTGTTGCAACGGCTGGTGCAACACGGCCCGGCGGTGTCCAGCAACCGCGCGCGTGTTCTGGTGCTGGTGCCCACGCGTGAACTGGCCGAACAAGTGCTGCAAAGTTTCATCGGTTACGGCAAAGGCCTCGATTTACGATTCCTGGCCGCCTACGGCGGCGTGAGTATCAACCCGCAGATGATGAAGTTGCGCAAAGGCGTGGATGTGCTCGTTGCCACGCCGGGCCGTTTGCTGGATCTCCATCGCCAGAACGCAGTGCAGTTCGATCAGGTACAAACGCTGGTGCTGGATGAAGCCGACCGCATGCTGGATCTGGGCTTTGCGCGCGAACTCAACGCCGTCTTCGCAGCGTTGCCCGCCCAGCGCCAGACGCTGCTGTTCTCCGCCACGTTTACCGACGATATCCGCGCCATGGCGGCGGGCATTCTGCGCGGCCCGGTCAATATCAGCGTCAGCCCGCCCAATGCCACGGCCAGCAAGATCAGGCAGTGGGTGGTGCCGGTGGATAAAAAGAACAAGCCGGACCTCTTCATGCACCTTGTGGCTGAGAACAACTGGGAGCACGCGCTGGTGTTCGTCAAAACCCGCAAAGGCGTGGAATACCTGGCGGCCATGCTGGATGAAGCGGGTTATGCGGTCGACACCATCCACGGCGACAAACCGCAGCCCGCGCGCCTGCGTGCGCTGGAGCGCTTCAAGACGGGCGAAGTCAATATGCTGGTAGCCACCGACGTGGCTGCGCGCGGGCTCGATATCGACGACCTGCCGCTGGTGATCAATGTCGATCTGCCGATCGTGGCGCAAGACTATGTGCACCGTATTGGCCGCACCGGCCGCGCGGGCGCCAGCGGCGTGGCGGTGTCCCTGGTGTGCGCCGATGAAGCGCCGCTGCTGGCCGCGATTGAAGCGCTGATCCGGCAAACGCTGCCCCGTGAAGAAGAGCCGGGGTTTGAAGCCGAACACCGCGTGCCGCAAACCAGCGCAACGGGCGAGATTATCAAGAAACCCAAAAAACCCAAGAAGCCCAAAGTGCCGCAAGCCGCGCCGGGCGCCATGCAGATGCCCGGCAAAAAACCGCGCCCGCAAAGTAGCGAAAACAACCGCAGGCCTGCGGCGCAGCGCGCTGTCGCCGCAGGTAAAGGCACGAGCTTGTCCGGCGGCAATCCATTCAGCGTGCAAAAGCCACGCAGCAAACCCGCCAGCAAGCCTGTCGCGGGTTCACGCAAGCCAGCCGGCAAACCCGCCGGTGGTCGTGGCAAACGTCAACCCTGACTGTGAAACACGATTAATGATGATTCAATCACTCCGAGAGCAGTGGCTTTCGAAAATCCCTGGTAATGTGCTTGCGGGCCTGACTTCGGCGTTCGCCCTTGTCCCTGAATGCATCGCCTTTGCGCTGGTCGCGCAGGTGAATCCTCTGATGGGACTTTACGGCGCCTTCATAATCTGCTCGTTGACCGCCATCTTTGGCGGAAGACCCGGAATGATTTCGGGCGCCGCCGGCTCGATGGCTGTCGTCATCGTCGCGCTCGTTGTTCAGCATGGCGTCCAATACCTTCTGGCCACCGTTGTCCTGAGCGGCGCGCTGATGATGCTTTTTGGACTATTGCGTCTGGGCAAGCTGATTCGCATGGTGCCGCATCCGGTGATGATCGGATTCGTGAACGGCCTGGCCATTATCATCGCGATGGCACAACTGGAACATTTCAAGCGGACGACGCCTCAAGGCAGCGTATGGCTGCAAGGGACACCGTTATGGGTCATGTGCGCCCTGGTTGGGCTGACGATGCTGATCGTCTACCTTCTCCCCCGCATTACCAAAACTGTCCCACCGGCCCTTGTCGCCATCATCAGTGTCGGACTGCTCAGCCAGTTCATGCATTTGCCGACGCGAACCCTGGGGGACATGGCGCATATCGCGGGTGCGTTCCCGGCTTTTCATCTGCCGCAGATACCGTTCGACCTTGAGACCTTTCGGATTGTCTTTCCTTACGCGCTGCTCATGGCCGTGGTGGGTTTGCTGGAAACCCTGCTGACGTTCAATCTCACCGACGAGATTACCGAAACCCGCGGACGCCCCAATCGCGAGTGTCTCGCTCTCGGTGCGTCAAATGTCGTTTCGGGCCTGTTCGGCGGCATGGGCGGCTGCGCGATGATCGGTCAAACCATGATCAACCTGAGTTCGGGCGGACGCAGCCGTCTGTCGGGAGCGACGAGCGGCGTCATGATCCTTATGTTCATTCTCTTCCTGTCTCCGCTCATCGAGCGGATTCCATTAGCCGCGCTGGTCGGGGTTATGTTTGTTGTCGCACAGCAGACTTTTGCATGGGGATCGCTTCGGATACTCGGTAAAGTTCCGCGGAGCGACGCCCTGGTGGTCATCGCGGTGACGATTATTACCGTTTTCACCGATCTGGCGATTGCCGTACTTTGCGGCATCGTCATAGCCGCATTGAACTTCGCCTGGCAGCACGCGCGCGAAATACGCGCCGAGGTAAAAAGCAGCGATGACGGCACGCGGACCTACGCCCTGCATGGCACCTTGTTCTTCGCATCCACCGCGAATTTCCAGGAGCTTTTCCAGCCCCAAACGGATGCACAGGAAGTCATCGTCGATTGCCGACATTTGCATGTCGCGGATCACTCCGCAATCGTCGCTTTTGAGACGCTGAGGGACCGCTATCAAAAGACAGGGAAGTGTCTGCGATTTGCAAATTTATCGGCTCGCAATCGGCATATTCTCGAACGGGCTGGCGTTTCCCTGATTAACGGCTGACGCAGGCCAGGCACAAGTTGGCATACTCGTTGTGCCTTGAAAAGGATCATGCCGAACGGCCCGGAAGGGGTGCGGATTCAACCGCCGCCTTCACCGTCCCACGCCATTTCACCGCGATCCGGACGCCCGCCCATACCCCGCCAGAAACCGCTTCAAAATCCCCGTGGAATAACTACCCGCCAGTTCCGCGAGAAACGACTCGAACGAAGCACTGGCGTGCTCGTCGGCCGTATCCGAAATCGTCCGCACGACCGCGCACGGCACGTCGTACTCGTGACAAACCTGCGCGATCGCCGCCCCTTCCATCTCGACCGCCAGCGCCTCCGGCAGCAACGACCGCAGCGCCCCGACTGCCTGTGCGCTCGCGACGAACTGATCGCCGCTGATCACCAGCCCGCGATGCACGCGCGGCGTCGCCGTGTTGAACCGCGCCGCCAGCGCCGCCCCCTCTTCCGCGATGAACCGCTCGCACGCATCGGCCAGCGCGGCCGCCAGCATCGCATCCGCATCGAACCTCGCGCGCCCGAGCAACGGAATCTCGAAGCACGGAAAGAGCGGCGACGCATTCATGTCGTGCTGTAGCAGCGTGTCGCCGACCACCACGTCGCCGATCCGCACGTCCGGCCCGACGCCGCCCGCGACGCCGGTGAACACGATCGCATCGACGTCGAACGCATGGATCAGCGCGCTCGCGGTCGCGGCGGCCGCGACCTTGCCGATCCGCGCGAGCGTGACGACACACGGCGCGCCGTGCACGGTGCCGACGTGATAGTCGCGCCGGCCAAGCGTATGCGTGACGACGCCCGACCCGGCGCGCATCGCCGCGAGCAGGTCGCCCAGTTCCTCGGGCAGCGCGGCGAGCACGCCAAGCGGACGCGCGGGCGCAACAGACGGAACGTTCATCGCTGGATCTTCCCCGTATCAGTATCGGTATCGTGATCGATCGCGCGCGCGGTCACCGCGGTCACTCGACCGGCTGCAGTTTCGCGACCGCGAGCGCGAGCCACTTCTCGCCGTGCCGCTTGAAGCGGACCTGCGCCTTCGCATCGGTGCCGCTGCCTTCGAGCGCGGTGATCGTGCCTTCGCCGAACTTCGTATGGAACACCTGCTGGCCGACGCGGAAACCGGTCTCGGCCGCGCGCTGCTCGTTCGCGAACGCGGGCAGCGGCGCGGACGACTCCACGTAGCTGTCCCGGCTGGCGCCGCGATCCGGCCGCGAAAACCAGTCGCGCCCGTAACCGGCGTTGTCCGACCGCCCGCCCCAACGCGCCCCCGCCTCGACCTTCGGCGTGAGCCACTTCAGCGTTTCCTGCGGCAGTTCGTCGAAGAAGCGCGAGCGCACGTTGTAGCGCGTCTGCCCATGCAGCAGCCGGCTCTGCGCGAACGACAGATACAGCCGCTCCTTCGCGCGCGTGATCGCGACGTACATCAGCCGGCGCTCTTCTTCGAGGCCGTCCGCTTCCATCGCGCTGTTCTCGTGCGGGAACAGTCCTTCTTCGAGACCGGTGATGAACACCGCGGTGAATTCGAGCCCCTTCGCCGCATGCACGGTCATCAGTTGCACTGCATCCTGGCCCGCCTGCGCCTGGTTGTCGCCGGCTTCGAGCGACGCGTGCGACAGAAAACCCGCGAGCGGCGTCATCAGGTCGGGGTTCTGCGCGGGATCGGTGATCGCGGGCGCGTCGAGCACTTCGATCTCGCCGTCGTCGGACACGATCTCCGGCGCGGCGGTCGCGCCCGGACGCAGCGGAATCGAGCGCGCGGGCGTATCGAGCCCGTAACCCTCCTCGCTGACGAACGCGGTCGCCGCGTTCACGAGTTCCTGAAGGTTCTCCAGCCGGTCCTGCCCTTCGCGCTCGTTCTGATAGAACTCCGCGAGGCCGCTCATCCGCACCGTGTATTCGACGGTTTCCGGCAGGCTCATCTGCTGCGTCTCCGCGCGCATCCTGCCGACCAGCGTCGCGAACGCCGCGAGGCTCGATCCGGCCTTGCCCGCGACATACGGCACGGCCGCCGCCATCGAACAGTTGTAGAGACGCGCGGCGTCCGCGAGCTGTTCGAGCGAACGCGCGCCGATCCCGCGCGCCGGGAAGTTCACGACGCGCGCGAACGCGGTATCGTCGTTCGGGTTGTCGATCAGCCGCAGATACGCGAGCGCGTGCTTCACTTCCTGACGCTCGAAGAAGCGCAGGCCGCCGTACACGCGATACGGAATGCCGACGTTCACGAGCGTGTGCTCGATCGTGCGCGACTGCGCGTTGCTGCGGTAGAGCACCGCGACCTCGTTGCGCGACAGCCCGGTGTTGATCAGCGCGCGAATCTCCTCGACGATCCAGCCGGCTTCCTGCGAATCGGTCGCCGCCTCGTACACGCGCACCGGCTCGCCGTGGCCCGCGTCGGTGCGCAGGTTCTTGCCGAGCCGGTGCGCGTTGTGCTCGATCAGCCGGTTCGCGGCGTCGAGGATGTAGCCGTGCGAGCGGTAGTTCTGTTCGAGCTTGATCAGGTGCTTGACGCGAAACTCTTCTTCGAAGTCGCGCATGTTGCCGACGTTCGCGCCGCGGAACGCATAGATCGACTGGTCGTCGTCGCCGACCGCGAAGATCGCGTTGGCCGGCCCGGCGAGCATCTTCAGCCACGCGTATTGCAGCTTGTTGGTGTCCTGGAACTCGTCGACGAGGATGTCGCGAAAACGCGCCTGGTAGTGCGCGCGCAGCGGCGCGTTGTACGCGAGCAGTTCGTAGCAGCGCAGCAGCAGTTCCGCGAAATCGACGACGCCCTCGCGCTGGCACTGCTGGTCGTACGCTTCGTACAGTTCGACGAACTTGCGGTTGAAGTTGTCGGTGACGTCGACGTCCTTCGGGCGCAGCCCCTGCTCCTTCGCGTTGTTGATGAAGTATTGGAGGTTCTTCGGCGGATATTTCTCGTCGTCGACGTTCAAGCCCTTCATCAGCCGCTTGATCGCGGAAAGCTGGTCGGCGGTGTCGAGGATCTGGAACGTCTGCGGCAGGCCGGCGTCGCGGTAGTGCGCGCGCAGCATCCGGTTGCACAGCCCGTGGAAGGTGCCGATCCACATGCCGCGCGTGTCGATTGGCAGCAGCGCCTGGAGGCGCGCCATCATCTCGCGCGCGGCCTTGTTCGTGAACGTGACCGCGAGCACCGTCGCCGGCGACGCGAGCCCCTGCTGGATCAGCCACGCGATGCGCGTGATCAGCACGCGCGTCTTGCCGCTGCCGGCCCCGGCCAGGATGAGCGCCGGTTCGTTCGGCAACGTGACGGCGGCGAGTTGTTCGGGGTTCAGGTTCGCAAGCAGTTCGGGCATGGAGAGCGGGCGGTGGGCTTTCGGGGCGCGGAACGCGCGTGGACGGTCGGGTGCAGGCCGACATTATAAGTCGCGGGGAAAGGCGGCGGTTTTCGGTCCCGCGAGGCGCGGCCCGGTTCGGGCCGGGCGGCGTCGAACCAGCATCGAAGCCGCCTCGAAGCCACCTCGAAGCGGCGCAAAAGCACCGGCCGCGCGCCGCCGTCGCGGCCGCGAACGGGCCGCGGAAGCCGCCCGCCGGCACGCGCCGCGCCGCATGCGAGCGGCTTCGCGCCCCGCTTCCCCTTATAATTGAACGCTTTCCGCATCCATTTTCGGCAGATTCCACCCATGAGCGACAGCAGCAGCACGCTAGCGAAGAGCTTCGAGCCCCAGACGATCGAGGCCCAATGGGGTCCCGAGTGGGAGCGTCGCGGCTACGCCGCGGCGACCTTCACGCCGGGCCGCAACAATTTCTCGATCCAGTTGCCGCCGCCCAACGTCACGGGCACGCTGCACATGGGCCACGCGTTCAACCAGACGATCATGGACGGCCTCGCGCGTTATCACCGGATGCTCGGCGACAACACGCTGTGGGTGCCGGGCACCGACCACGCGGGCATCGCGACGCAGATCGTCGTCGAGCGCCAGCTGGACGCGCAGAAGGTCTCGCGCCACGACCTCGGCCGCGAGAAGTTCGTCGAGCGCGTGTGGGAATGGAAGCAGCAGTCCGGCTCGACGATCACGAACCAGGTCCGCCGCCTCGGCGCGTCGATCGACTGGTCGCGCGAATACTTCACGATGGACGACAGGATGTCCGCCGCCGTGCGCGACGTGTTCGTGCGCCTGTACGAACAGGGGCTCATCTATCGCGGCAAGCGCCTCGTGAACTGGGACCCGGTGCTGATGACCGCGGTGTCCGACCTCGAAGTCGCGAGCGAGGAAGAGAGCGGTTTCCTGTGGCACATCCGCTATCCGCTCGCGGACGGCTCGGGCCAGTTGACGGTCGCGACCACGCGTCCGGAAACGATGCTCGGCGACACGGCGGTGATGGTGCATCCGGAAGACGAGCGTTACGCGCACCTGATCGGCAAGACGGTGAAGCTGCCGCTGACCGGCCGCGAAATCCCGATCATCGCGGACGACTACGTGGATCGCGAATTCGGCACCGGCGTCGTGAAGGTGACGCCCGCGCACGACTTCAACGACTACCAGGTCGGCCAGCGCCACGGCCTGCCGCAGATCGAGATCCTGACGCTCGACGCGAAGATCAACGACAACGCGCCCGACAAGTATCGCGGGCTCGACCGCTTCGACGCGCGCAAGCAGGTCGTCGCGGACCTCGAAGCGCTCGGCGTGCTCGACTCGGTGCAGCCGCACAAGCTGATGGTGCCGCGCGGCGACCGCACCGGCGTCGTGATCGAGCCGATGCTGACCGACCAGTGGTTCGTCGCGATGAGCAAGCCCGCGCCCGATGCTACGTTCGGTACGTTCAACCCGGGCAAGTCGATTGCCGAAACCGCGCTCGACGTCGTGCGCAACGGCCAGATCAAATTCGTGCCGGAAAACTGGACGACGACGTACTACCAGTGGCTCGAAAACATCCAGGACTGGTGCATCTCGCGGCAACTGTGGTGGGGGCATCAGATCCCGGCCTGGTACGGCGAAAACGGCGAAATCTTCGTCGCGAAGACCGAAGACGACGCGCGCGCGCAGGCCGCCGCGAAGGGCTACACCGGCGCGCTGAAGCGCGACGACGACGTGCTCGACACGTGGTTCTCGTCGGCGCTCGTGCCGTTCTCGTCGCTCGGCTGGCCGCAGGACACGCCGGAACTCCGGCACTTCCTGCCGTCGTCGGTGCTGGTGACGGGTTTCGACATCATCTTCTTCTGGGTCGCGCGGATGGTCATGATGACCACCCACTTCACCGGCAAGGTGCCGTTCGACACGGTGTACGTGCACGGCCTCGTGCGCGACGCCGAGGGCCAGAAGATGTCGAAGAGCAAGGGCAACACGCTCGACCCGATCGACATCGTCGACGGCATCGACCTCGAAACACTGGTCGCGAAGCGCACGACCGGCCTGATGAACCCGAAGCAGGCCGCGACGATCGAGAAAAAGACCCGCAAGGAATTCCCGGAGGGCATCCCGGCATTCGGCACCGACGCGCTGCGCTTCACGATGGCGTCGATGGCCACGCTCGGCCGCAACGTGAACTTCGACCTCGCGCGCTGCGAGGGCTACCGCAACTTCTGCAACAAGCTGTGGAACGCGACCCGCTTCGTGCTGATGAACTGCGAAGGCCACGACTGCGGCTTCAGCAAGCCGGGCGCGTGCGAGCCGGGCGACTGCGGCCCGGGCGGCTACACCGACTTCTCGGCGGCCGACCGCTGGATCGTGTCGCTGCTGCAGCGGGTCGAGGCGGACGTCGCGAAGGGCTTCGCGGACTACCGTTTCGACAACGTGGCTAACGCCCTGTACAAATTCGTCTGGGACGAATATTGTGACTGGTACCTTGAACTCGCGAAGGTGCAGATCCAGAACGGCACGCCCGCGCAGCAGCGCGCGACGCGCCGCACGCTGCTGCGCGTGCTGGAAACGGTGCTGCGGCTCGCGCATCCGGTGATCCCTTTCATCACCGAGGCGCTGTGGCAGAAGGTGGCCCCGCTCACCGACCGCTACCCGCAAGGCCAGGCCGAAGGCGAAGCGTCGATCATGGTGCAACCGTACCCCATCGCGGAGCCGGGCAAGATCGACGAGTCCGCCGAACAATGGGCGACGGACCTGAAAGCGGTGATCGACGCGTGCCGGAACCTGCGCGGCGAAATGAACCTGTCGCCGGCGACGAAGGTGCCGCTGCTCGCGACCGGCAACGCCGAACGGCTGCAGACGTTCGCACCGTATGCGCAGGCGCTCGCGCGGCTGTCGGAGGTGCAGATCATCGCCGACGAGGCGGCGCTCGACGCGGCGTCGGATGGCGCGCCAATTGCTATCGTAGGAACAGACAAGCTCGTGCTGAAGGTCGAGATCGACGTCGCGGCCGAACGCGAGCGCCTGTCGAAAGAGATTGCACGGCTCACCGGCGAGGTGACGAAGTGCAACGCGAAGCTCGGCAACGAGAGCTTCGTCGCAAAGGCCCCGCCTGCTGTCGTTGAGCAGGAGCAGAGAAGGCTGGCAGAATATCAGGCCACGCTGGGCAAGCTGGCCGCGCAGCTCGCGCGGCTGCCTGCCTGACCGCCCCGCTCGGGCAATCAATGCAGTGACGCGCGGCGCATACGGGAGCGCCGCCGCGTCCCCGCCAGGATCAGGGTACAGACATGCTAAAAGTGACAAAAGCGGTATTTCCGGTTGCGGGCCTCGGCACACGCTTTCTGCCGGCGACCAAGGCGAGCCCGAAAGAGATGCTGCCTATCGTGGACAAGCCGCTGATCCAGTACGCCGTCGAGGAAGCGATGGCGGCCGGCATCACCGAGATGATCTTCGTGACCGGGCGCAGCAAGCGGGCGATCGAGGACCATTTCGACAAGTCGTACGAGATCGAGGCCGAACTGGAGGCGCGCGGCAAGGACAAGCTGCTCGAACTCGTGCGCAGCATCAAGCCGAGCCACGTGGACTGCTTCTACGTGCGCCAGCCGGAGGCCCTGGGTCTGGGCCACGCGGTGCTGTGCGCGGAGAAGCTGGTCGGCGACAACCCGTTCGCCGTGATTCTCGCGGACGACCTGCTGTACGGCCAGCCGCCGGTGATGCAGCAGATGATCGAGGTGTTCGACCACTATCACAGCTCGGTGATCGGCGTCGAGGAGATCCCGCCGGCGGAAACGCGCTCGTACGGGATCGTCGACGGCAAGGAATGGGAAGACTCGATCATCAAGCTGTCGGGCATCGTCGAGAAGCCGGCGCCGGAGGTCGCGCCGTCGAATCTCGGCGTCGTGGGCCGCTACGTGCTGAAGCCGAGGGTCTTCGAACACATCCGCGCGCTGAAGCCGGGCGCGGGCGGCGAGCTGCAACTGACCGACGCGATCCAGTCGCTGCTCGCAGACGAACAGGTGCTCGCATACAAGTACCACGGCACGCGTTTCGACTGCGGCAGCAAGCTCGGGTATCTGAAGGCGACCGTGGAATTCGCACTGCGGCATCCGGAAGTCAGCGCAGATTTCGCCGAGTATCTGCGCACCCGCTCGCCGGTGCTCGCCGGCTGACGCGCGTCGTTCGCACCGGGTTCGCGCGGCGAAGCCCGCGGCGGCACCTACAAAAAACGGCCCGCGCAATGCGGGCCGTTTTGCATGCGCGGCCCGGAACGGCCGGGCGCGCGCGGATAGGCGACGCGATGCAATGCGATGCGATGCGCGGCCGGCTCAGCGGCGGCGCATCAGGAAGACGAACGTCTTGTCCTGCTGCGAGCTTTCGACGATCTCGTTGCCGGTCTGCTTCGCGAACGCGGCGAAGTCGCGCTGCGAACCGGGGTCGGTCGCGAGCACCTTGAGGATCTGGCCGCTCTCCATGTCGGCAAGCGCCTTCTTCGCGCGCAGGATCGGCAACGGGCAGTTGAGCCCGCGCGCATCCACTTCCTTGTGAACCTGAATCTGCATTGCCGCTGGGTCCTTCTGGTGATTCCGGGATTCCGGATCACGCCCGCGCCGTCGTGCGGGCGTCGTTGTGAACGCATTGTGAACGTTTTAGCGTCGATTCTACCGCAGCCCGTCCTCACGCTCACGGCGCCGCTACAGCACGACCGCCTGCCCGCCATGCAGCGATTCGCGCAGCGCGCAGCCGATCCGCGTCGCTTCGAGCGCGTCCGCGAGCGTCGCGCCGGGCGGCTCCGGCGGCTCGCGACCGGCCGCCACGGCGGCACGCCGCGCCTGCACGGCCGCGACGAACGACTGCGCCTCGATCAGGAACGCGTCGTCGAAGCGGTCGAAGAACGTCGGCGTGCATTCGCTGCGGACGCCCGCCGCATCGTAAATCTCCACCCGATTCGCGCGCGGAATCCGGCCGACCGTCAGCGCGCCGGCCGTGCCGATCACTTCGCTCGACGTATCGTTGCCGTGCGCCATCGTCCTCGATGCGTAGAACATCGCGAGCCGGCCGCCTTCGAACTCGCAGATCGCGACGCCGTTATCGACGTCGCCCGTCTGTCGAAGCCCTTCGTGCAGCGCGATCGCGCCGGCCGCGTACACGCGCGTCGCGCGCGGCCGGCCGAGCAGCCAGCGCGCGACGTCGATGTCGTGCACCGTGCAGTCGAGAAAGATCCCGCCGGACGTCGGCGCGAAACGCACGAAAAAGCCGTCCGGATCGTTCAGGTCGCAGGTCTGCGAGCGCACGAGGAACGGCCGGCCGATCGCGCCCGCCCGCACCTTCGCGTAAGCGTCCTGATAACTCGGATCGAAGCGGCGCATGAAGCCGATCGTCACCTGAAGATGCGGATAACGCGCAGCGTCCGCCGTCACGCGCTCGCACTCAGCGACGTCGAGCGACAGCGGCTTTTCGCAGAACACGTGCTTGCCCGCGCGCAGCGCATCGACGATCTGCTGCGCGTGCAGCGCGGACGGCGTCACGAGCCACAACGCGTCGAGCGTGGCGTCCGCGACGAGCGCCGCGTAGTCGTCGTAGCGGCGCGCGCCGGGCAGCGTTTCGCGCGCCCATGCGAGGTCGGTGTCGAGCGGACTGCACACGGCCGCGAGCGTCGCGCCCGGCACGCGGTGCGCGAGGTTCAACGCGTGCCGCCGCCCGAGCCGTCCAAGGCCCGCCATTCCGACGCGCAACACCGGGGGCGCGAATGCGTCCGATGCAGCGCGGCTGTCTGTCTGCGTCATCCTCTGTCTCCCGCGGATGGGTCGTGCGAACGGTCACGGCGCAGGCCGCCCCGCCGCCCTCGCTTCATCGCCACGGCAGCGGCCTACCCCGCCGCGCCGACTTTCACCGCGCGCCCCTCGCGCCACGACAGCGCCGCGGCCTCCGCCAGTTCGAGCGCCTTCAGCCCGTCGGCGACCGTCGTGCGCACCGGCGTCCCCTGCATCACCGCCGAGTAGAAATGCTCGATCTCGTGCGCATACGCCGCGCGATACCGTTCGAGAAAAAACGCCTCCGGCACGTCCTGCGACACCGCCGTCTTCGACCACCCGACCACCTCGGTCGGCCGCACGTTCCCCGCTTGCAGCATCCCGTGGCTGCCGAGCACCTCGAAACGCTGGTCGTAGCCATACGCGGCGCGCCGCGCGGTGTTGATCTGGCACAGCCGCCCGCGTTTCGTGCGGATCGTCACGGCGGTCGAATCGATGTCGCCCGCGTCCGCGATCGCCGGGTCCGACAGGCAGCTGCCGGTCGCGTGCACGGTGTCCGCGTCGTCGTCGAGAATCCAGCGGAAGATGTCGAAGTCGTGGATCAGCATGTCCTTGAAGATGCCGCCCGAGCGCCGGATGTAATCGACCGGCGGCGCGCCCGGGTCGCGGCTCGTGACGATCAGCATCTCCGGCGTGCCGATCTCGCCCGCGTCGAGCCGCGCCTTCAGCGCCGCGAACGTCGGATCGAAGCGCCGCTGGAACCCGATCATGCAGACGACGCCCGCGCGCGCCACCGCGTCCGCGCACTGCCGCGCGCGCTCGATCGCGAGATCGACCGGCTTTTCGCAGAAGATGTGCTTGCCCGCCGCGGCCGACTTCATGATGAGTTCCGAGTGCGTGTCGGTGCTGGAGCAGATCACCGTCGCGCCGACCGACGGGTCGCCGAACGCGCCGTCCACGTCGGCCACCTGCGCGCCGTGGCGCGCCGCGAGCGCGGCGGCCGCGTCGCGGTCCACGTCGACCACGTAGCGCAGCCGCACGCCCGGCTGGCGCGCGAGATTGGCCGCGTGAATCCGGCCCATGCGTCCCGCGCCGAACACGGCGAAGTCGAGGGTCTTGCCGGCTCCTTCAGTCATCGTATCCTCCGGTATCCGTCGATTCCTCGACGTTCAGTTCGAGCCGGTACGCAAGCGCGATGAAAAGCGCCTGGCACAGGCAAAAGGTGCTGGTCAGCGAGCGGAACGCGAACGCGCTCCCCTCCTTCACGTACAGTTGCGCGTTCGCGTGGCGCGCGAGCGGCGACAGCCGGCTGTCGGTGATCACGAGCGTCTTCGCCTGATGCTGCTGCGCGACGCGCAGGCAATACTGCGTTTCCTTGCCGTACGGCGCGAAGCTGATCGCGATCACCACGTCGCCCTTTTTCACGCCGCGAATCTGCTCGTGATACATGCCGCCGAGGCCGGACACGAGATGCACGCGTTTGCGCGTGTGCTGCAACGCATAGACGATGTAGCTCGCGACCGGGAACGAGCGCCGCACGCCGATCACGTAGATGTTGTCCGCCTGTTCGAGCATCTTCACGGCCGCGTCGAACTGCGCGTCGTCGAGGCCCGCTTCGAGTTCGTCGAGCCCGCTGCGGCACGCGCCGATGAATTCGCGCGCGACCGCGCCGCCGGTGTCCGGACTCGCGTTGCCGGCCTTCTCGTCGATCAGCCGGCGGATGCGCTGCTGATAGCTGCTTGCCGACGCCCCCTGCCCCGCATACGCCTGGCGAAACACCGCCTGAAGATCGGAGAACCCCGAAAAGCCGAAACGCTGCGCGAACCGCACGACCGCCGACGGATGCACGCCGCAGCGCGTCGCGATGTCGCTCGTGCGATCCATCATCACGCTCGCGCGATTCTGCTCGATGTACGTCGCGACGCTCTTCAACTGGCGCGGCAGCGATTCGTAGTCGCGCGCGATCCGCTGCATCAGTTCGTCGACGCCTTCGACGGCGTCGGTCGTGTCATCCACCATGTCCGCTTTCCTTGCTTTTTGCTTGCCGTCGCGGCGCGGCCGCAGCGCCGCCCGACGTTGCGAATTATAGGCAGGCCCGGCCTGATTGGAACAGATTTTCCATTTTTATTCACAATGAAATTTCCATTGCACCCCCTGTGCGGATCGCCTAATCTTGTCGATGAGAGAGACGCTGCGCGGCTTTCGCGGTCGTCCCGCTCGACCCGGCTTGACCCGCTTGAATCCAATAACGACAGACCGAGAAAGGTGGAGACATGAGACATCGCAAGGGCAAGACCCTGCTCAGGAGGCTGGCCGCGGCGCTCTCGCTGGCGGCGGGAGTCGGCGCGGCGCTGGCGGCCATGCCCGCGCGCGCGGCCGATGCGCATTTCGTGCTGATCAGCCACGCGCCGGACTCCGACTCGTGGTGGAACACGATCAAGAACGCGATCCAGCAGGCCGACGACGACTTCAACGTCCAGACCGACTACCGCAATCCGCCGAACGGCGACATCGCGGACATGGCGCGCCTGATCGAACAGGCCGCCGCGCGCAACTACGACGGCGTCATCACGACGATCGCCGACTTCGACGTGCTGAAAAGCTCGATCGGCAAGGTCACCGAAAAGAAGATCCCGCTCGTCACGATCAACTCCGGCACCGAGGAGCAGAGCGAGAAACTCGGCGCGATCATGCACATCGGGCAGCCCGAATACGTGGCCGGCCACGCGGCCGGCGAGAAGGCGAAGGCGGCCGGCGTGAAGTCGTTCGTCTGCGTGAACCACCTCGCGACGAACACCGTGTCGTTCGACCGCTGCCGCGGCTTCGCGGATGCGATCGGCGTGAACTACAAGAGTTCGACGATCGATTCCGGCACGGACCCGACCGAGATCCAGGCGAAGGTCAGCGCGTATCTGCGCAACCATCCGGACACCGGCGCGATCCTGACGCTCGGCCCGGTGCCGGCCGCCGCGGCGCTGAAGGCGGTCCAGCAGATGGGGCTCGCGGGCAAGATCAACTTCTACACGTTCGACTTCTCGGACGACATCGCGAAGGCGATCCGTGCGGGCACGATCCAGTTCGCGATCGACCAGCAGCCTTATCTGCAAGGCTACATTCCGGTCGCGGTGCTCGCGATCGTGAGGAAGGAGCACACGACCGATCCGGTGAAGATCCGGCAGATTCTCGAAGCGAATCCGAAGTTCAAGCAGCGGCTCGATACGTATGGGCTTCAGCCGTCGTATGGGCCGCGCAACATTCGCTCGGGGCCGGGGTTCATCACCAAAGAGAACCTGGACAAGGTCGTGAAGTATGCGGGGCAGTATCGGTGATGCGGTGGTTGGGTGGCGGCGCGGATGGATCGAGATGCGCCGCCGCCCGGCGTGGAATGGGAGCAGGCATCGGTGTGCGAGGCGGGCGCGCCGCTGTATGGCATGGGACCGGAGCAGACGCCTCAGTGCCAACGGCCGTGCCGCTGCGCGGCATGGGACCAGAGTAAGCGCTGAAGCGCTAACTCTGGTCGACACGCTAACTCTGGTCGACCGCTTTGCATGGGACCGGAGTAAGCGCTGAAGCGCTAACTCCGGTCGACACAAGGAGACATCATGGGAATAGCCGGCAAGCATTTTCCGTCTCACGTTCACGACAACGACGCGCAATCCTCTCCCGCGTCGTCATCCGGTTCAGGCGCAAGCGACGAACGCATGCGCGGCGAATCGCGCTTCGGCCGCCTCCTCGGCCGCCCCGAATTCGCCGCCATCTCCGGCACGGTGCTGATCTTCGCGATCTTCGCCATCGGCTGGGGCGGCTCCGGCATGTTCGACCTCGACGGCATGATGAACTGGTCGCAGGTCGCGGCCTACCTCGGCATCCTCGCGGTCGGCGCGTGCCTGCTGATGATCGCCGGCGAGTTCGACCTGTCGATCGGCTCGATGATCGGCTTCTCCGGCATGATGGTCGCGATCCCGACGATGTACTTCCACTGGCCGGTCTCGCTCGCGATCCTGTTCGCGTTCGCCGCGTCGATCGCGCTCGGCGCGCTGAACGGCTACCTCGTGATGCGCACGCGGCTGCCGTCGTTCATCGTCACGCTCGCGTTCCTGTTCATCCTGCGCGGCCTCACGCTCGCGCTGTCGATCATGTTCGCGGACCGCACCATCGTATCCGGCGTCGGCGACGTCGCGCAGGCCGACTGGCTCACGAACCTGCTCTTTCACGGCGTCGCGTTCCACGACCTGTTCCGCGCGCTCGCGCATCTCGGCGTCGGCCGCTTGCTCGACAACGGCGAGCCGCTCGTGCGCGGCGTGCCGAAGGTGATCCTGTGGTGGTTCGCGCTCGTCGCGATCGGCGCGTTCGTGCTCGCGAAAACGCGTTACGGCAACTGGATCCTCGCGGTCGGCGGCGACGCGAACGCCGCGAAGAACGTCGGCGTGCCGGTCAAGCGCGTGAAGATTTCGCTCTTCATGCTGACCGCGTTCTGCGCGTGCCTGTTCGCGGTGCTCCAGGTGTGCGACATCGGCTCGGCCGCCGCCGATCGCGGCTTGCAGAAGGAGTTCGAGGCGATCATCGCGGCGGTGATCGGCGGCACGCTGCTGACGGGCGGTTACGGCTCGGTGATCGGCGCGGCGTTCGGCGCGCTGATCTTCGGCGTCGTGCAGATCGGCATCACCTACACGAGCATCGATTCGGACTGGTTCCGCGTGTTCCTCGGCCTGATGCTGCTGATGGCCGTGCTGTTCAACCACTACGTGCGCCGCCGCGTCGCGCAGTCGTAACGACAACGGGAGCCCGCCATGTCCGACACGCCCGCCACCCCGAACGACGCCGGCACGATTCTCGCGCTGGAGAACGTCAGCAAGTTCTTCGGCAAGGTGATCGCGCTGAACGGCGTCACGCTGCGCCTGAGACGCGGCGAAGTGCACTGCCTGCTCGGCGACAACGGCGCCGGCAAATCGACGCTGATAAAAACGCTCGCCGGCGTGCACGCGCCGTCGTCCGGCCAGTATCTGGTCGACGGCAAGCCGGTGCGTTTCGACTCGCCGAAAGACGCGCTCGACCTCGGCATCGCGACCGTCTATCAGGATCTGGCGCTGGTGCCGCTGCTGTCGGTCGCGCGCAACTTCTTCATGGGCCGCGAGCCGCAGAAAAAGCTGTTCGGCCTCGTCAACGTGATGGACCTCGACGCGAGCGCGCGAATCGCGCGCGACAAGCTCGCAGAGATGGGCATCCACGTGCGCGACCCGCATCAGGCGATCGGCACGATGTCCGGCGGCGAGCGCCAGTGTCTCGCGATCGCGCGGGCGATCCACTTCGGCGCGCGCGTGCTGATTCTCGACGAGCCGACCGCCGCGCTCGGCGTGAAGCAGAGCTTCAACGTGCTGAAGCTGATCCACAACGCGCGCGCCAAAGGCATCTCGGTGATCTTCATCACGCACAACGTGCATCACGCGTATCCGATCGGCGACTCGTTCACGCTGCTCAATCGCGGCCGCTCGCTCGGCACGTTCACGAAGGACACGATCAGCAAGAACGAGGTGCTCGACATGATGGCGGGCGGCGCGGAGATGCAGAAGATGATCGCCGAACTCGACGGCGCGACGATCTGAGCCGCGCGCCGGCACGCAACGACTTACCGAGGAACGTTCATGGCTTCTACCCGCAACCTCCCGCCGGACGCCGCGAGCCCGCCCGCGTCCGGCGCCGCTCCGCGCTTCGCGCCCGGCCGCAGCGTCGACGTGATCTGCCTCGGCCGCCTCGCGGTCGATCTGTACGCGCAGCAGGTCGGCGCACGGCTCGAAGACGCGGCGACGTTCGCGAAGTATCTCGGCGGCTCGTCCGCGAACATCGCGTTCGGCTGCGCGCGGCTCGGGCTTGCGTCCGCGATGCTCACGCGCGTCGGCGACGACCACATGGGCCGCTTCCTCACCGACACCCTCGCGAACGAAGGCTGCGACGTGAGCCGCGTGCGGATCGACCGCGAGCGGCTGACCGGCCTCGTGCTGCTCGGCCTGAAGGACCGCGACACGTTCCCGCTGATCTTCTATCGCGAGAACTGCGCGGACATGGCCGTCGATGAGGACGACTTCGACGAGGCGTTCATCGCGTCGTCGAAGGCGTTGCTGATCACCGGCACCCACCTGTCGACCGGACAGGTGAACCGCACGAGCCGGCGCGCGCTCGACTACGCGCGCCGCAACGGCGTGCGCACCGTGCTCGACATCGACTACCGGCCGGTGCTGTGGGGGCTGACGGCAAGAGCCGACGGCGAGACGCGCTTCATCGCGAGCGAAGGCGTGAGCGCGCATCTGCAACGGCTGCTGCCGCTGTTCGATCTCGTGATCGGCACCGAGGAGGAATTCCGGATCGCGGGCGGCCAGGACACGCTGAGCGCGTCGCTCGCGGCGGTGCGCGGCGTGACTCGTGCCACCCTCGTCGTGAAGCGCGGGCCGCTCGGCTGCCAGATCGTCGAGGGCGACGTCCCGGCGTCGCTCGACGATCTGCCGGTGCAGCGCGGCGTCGAAGTCGACGTGCTGAACGTGCTCGGCGCCGGCGACGCGTTCGCAGCCGGTTTCCTGTCCGGCTGGCTGCGCGACGCGCCGCTCGAAGACTGTGCGCGCGCCGCGAACGCGTGCGGCGCGCTCGTCGTATCGCGCCACGGCTGCGCGCCCGCGATGCCGACGCCGGCCGAACTCGACTACTTCCTGCGCGAAGCAGCCGTCGATCCCGAGCGGATGCGCCGCCCGGACCGCGACGCGACGCTCGCGCGGCTGCATCGCGTGACGCCCGCGCGCACGCGGCGCGACGAAGTGCTCGGCTTCGCGTTCGATCACCGCAATCCGTTCTTCGAACTCGCGCAGCAGACCGGCGCGGACGAAGCGCGCATCCCGCACCTGAAGAACCTGTTCGTCGAGGCGGTCGCGCAGACCGAAGCGGCGCTCGGGCTGCAAGGCCGGGTCGGCGTGCTGATCGACGACCGCTACGGCCAGGACGCGCTGAACGCCGCGAGCGGGCGCGGCTGGTGGATCGGCCGGCCGGTCGAGCTGCCGGGCTCGGTGCCGCTCGTGTTCGACCACGGCCGCTCGATCGGCACGACGCTCGCCAGCTGGCCGCTCGAACAGACGGTGAAGTGCCTCGTGCAGTTTCACCCGGATGACCCGGCCGAGTTGCGCATCGAGCAGGAAGCGCAATTGCGCGCGCTGTACGACGCGACGCAGGCGAGCGGCCACGAACTGCTGCTCGAAGTGATCCCGCCGAAACGCGACGGCCTGCCGAACGCGCCGGACACCGTGTATCGCGCGTTGAAGCGGCTGTACAACATCGGCCTCTATCCGGAGTGGTGGAAACTGGAACCGATGGATGCCGCGCAGTGGCGCGCGATCGACGCGCTGATCGCGGAGCGCGATCCGTATTGCCGCGGCGTCGTGCTGCTCGGGCTGTCCGCGCCGGTCGACCAACTCGCGGACGGCTTTCGCGCGGCGGCCGCGTCGCGCACGTGCCGCGGCTTCACGGTCGGCCGCACGATCTTTCACGAACCGGGCCACGCGTGGCTGGCGGGCCGCATCGGCGACGACGAACTGATCGCGCGCGTGCGGCGCACGTTCGAAACGCTGATCGCCGCGTGGCGCGCCGCGCACGATGCGCATCGGGCGCAGAGCGCCGACCCCGCGCGCGAGGAGAAAGCCGCATGAACCAGCGCATCGTCACCGGCGCGCACGACACGGCGGCGACGCCCGCGTCCGCCGCCGCGCACGGCCATACCGTGCGCCTCACCGCCGCGCAGGCGCTCGTCCGTTATCTGGCCGCGCAGCGCGTCGCGTCGCAGGACGGCACGAGCCGCACCGAGCCGCTGTTCGGCGGCGTGTTCGCGATCTTCGGGCACGGCAACGTCGCCGCGATGGGCGAGGCGCTGTATCAGCACCGGCACGAACTGCCGACGCTGCGCGCGCACAACGAACAAGCGATGGCGCACAGCGCGATCGCGTATGCGAAAGCGCACTTCCGCCGCCGGATGATGGCCGTCACCACGTCGATCGGCCCCGGCGCGACCAACCTCGTGACCGCCGCCGCGCTCGCGCATGTGAACCGCCTGCCGGTGCTGCTGCTGCCCGGCGACGTGTTCGTGTCGCGCGCGCCGGACCCGGTGCTGCAACAGGTCGAGGACTTTCACGACGGCGGTCTGTCCGCGAACGACGCGCTGAAGCCGGTGTCGCGCTACTTCGACCGGATCGTGCATCCGGCCCAGTTGCTGACCGCGCTGCCGCGCGCGCTGCGCGTGCTGACCGACGCCGCGCTGTGCGGGCCGGTCACGCTCGCGTTGCCGCAGGACGTGCAGGCCGCGGCCTTTGACTATCCGGTCGAGTTCTTCGCGCCGCGGCTCGTCGCGTTCCATGCCCCCGCGCCGTCGCGCGTCGAAATCGACGCCGCGCTCGCGCAGTTGCAGCGCGCGAAACGGCCGTTGATCGTCGCGGGCGGCGGCGTGCTGTATGCGCGCGCGTCCGAGACGTTGCAGGCGCTCGCGGCCTCGCGCGGGATTCCGGTCGCGGAGACCCAGGCCGGCAAGGGCTCGCTCGCGTGGGACGATCCGCTGAACGTCGGCGCGCTCGGCGTGACCGGCTCGACCGCCGCGAACGCGCTCGCGCGCGGCGCGGACTGCGTGCTCGCGGTCGGCACCCGGTTGCAGGACTTCACGACCGGCTCGAACTCGCTGTTCCCGCATGCGCGCGTGATCGGCGTCAACGCGAACGGCTTCGACGCGCTGAAGCACGGCGGCCTCGCCGTGCAGGCCGACGCGCGGCTCGCGCTCGCGGCACTCGCGGGCGAACTCGGCGGCTGGCACGCCGACGCGAACTGGACCGCCCGCGCGCTCGCACTGGCGAACGAATGGCGGACCACCGTCGAGCGCGTGACGCACGCGCCGCAGCAGCCCGACGTACTGCCGTACGACGCGGACGTGATCGGCGCGGTGCAACGCTCGGGCAGCCGTTCGGCGGACGACGACATCGTCGTCTGCGCGGCCGGCACGCTGCCCGCCGAACTGCACAAGCTGTGGCGCGCGGGCCGGCCCGGCGCGTATCACGTCGAGTACGGCTACTCGTGCATGGGCTACGAGATCGCGGGCGGCCTCGGCGCGAAACTCGCGCGGCCCGAACGCGAGGTGATCGTGATGGTCGGCGACGGCAGTTATCTGATGATGAACAGCGAGATCGCAACGTCGGTGATGCTCGGCGCGAAGCTGATCGTCGTCGTGCTCGACAACCGCGGTTACGGCTGCATCAACCGGCTTCAACAGGCGTGCGGCGGCGCGCCGTTCAACAACCTGTTCGACGACTGCGCGCAGGGGCCGCTCGGCGCGCCGCGCATCGACTTCGCCGGACACGCGCAGGCGCTCGGCGCGCAGGCCGAGCACGTCGCGAACGTCGCGGAACTCGAAACCGCGATGCAGCGCGCGCGGGCCGCGACCCGCACCTGCGTGATCGTGATCGACACCGATCCGGCGCGCACGACCGACGACGGCGGCTGGTGGTGGGAAGTCGCGGTGCCGGAAGTGTCGCCGCGCCCGGCGGTGCGCGACGCACGCGCGCTCTACGATGCGCAGCTTGCCGCGCGCGGGCGCGGCGAGCCGTTGCCGGGCGTAGCCGCGCCCGGCGACAACAGCGACGAGACCTGACCCGCCACGCCCCACGGACGACTTCGCGATGACCCCATTCGACGTACGCATCGGCATCAACCCGCTGTCGTGGATGAACGACGACCTGCCGTCGCTCGGCGGCGAAACCCCGCTCGACGTCGCGCTGACCGAGGGGCGCGCGATCGGCTACGAAGGCTTCGAACTCGGCAACAAGTTTCCGCGCGAGCCGCACGCGCTGAAGGCGCTGCTCGCGCAATACGGCCTGTCGCTGGTATCGGGCTGGTACTCGGGGCGGCTCGCGCGGCGCAGCGTCGCCGACGAAATCGCCGCCGTGGACGCGCACCTCGACCTGCTCGCGCAGAACGGCGCGACGGTGATGGTGTACGGCGAAGTGGCCGACTCGATCCAGGGCGCGCCGCGCCCGCTGTATCAGCGGCCGCGCTTCTTCGGCGACGCGCAGTGGGACGACTACGCCGCGCGCGTCGATGCGTTCGCGCGGCACACGCTGTCGCGCGGCGTGCGGCTCGCGTATCACCATCACATGGGCGCATACGTGGAGACGCCGGCTGACGTGGATCGATTGATGGCGCGCACGAGCGACGCGGTCGGCCTGCTGTTCGACACCGGCCACATCGCGTTCGCGGGCGGCGATCCGCTCGCGGTGCTCGACGCGCACGCCGCGCGGGTATGCCACGTGCACTGCAAGGACGTGCGGCCCGCGGTGCTGAAGATCGCGCGCAACCGCAACTGGAGTTTCCTCGACGCGGTGCTCGCAGGCGCGTTCACCGTGCCGGGCGACGGCGCGGTCGATTTCGCGGCCGTCATCGCGCGGCTGAAACAGCATGGCTATCGCGGCTGGCTCGTCGTCGAGGCCGAACAGGACCCGGTCGTCGCGCCGTCGTTCGAATACGCGCAGAAAGGCTATCGCACGCTGCGCGCGCTCGTCGACGCGCCGCCCGGCTCGTCACCGGATGCAACGCAGGAGGCAGCATGAGTCTCATCGTGAAGGCGTCGCGCGAAGGCCAGACGATCGCGCGCGTCACGCCCGCCAGCGCGGGCTGGCGTTATGTCGGCTTCGCCGCGTACCGGCTGGACGCCGGCGAAGTCGTGTACGTGAACGAAACCGCGCGCGAAAGCTGCATCGTCGTGCTGACCGGCGCGGTGGACGTCGAGGCCGGCGACCAGCGGTGGTCGAGCCTCGGCTCGCGCGACAGCGTGTTCGAGGACGCCGCGCCGTATGCGGTCTACCTGCCGCCCGGCGTGAAGGCGACCGTGCGCGCGTCGCGTCCGGCCGAACTCGGCGTCGCGAGCGCGCCCGCGACAGGCGCGCTGCCCGCGCGGCTGATCGAGCCGTCGCAGATGAAACGCTCGACGCGCGGCAAGAGCCTGAACACGCGTTACGTGTGCGATATCCTGCCCCAGACCGAGCCGGCCGAATCGCTGCTCGTCGTCGAGGTGCGCACGCCGTCCGGGCATGCGTCGAGTTATCCGCCGCACAAGCACGACGCGGACCGCGCGCCGCAGGAGACCGCGCTCGAAGAGACCTATTACCACCGGCTGAATCCGCCGCAGGGTTTCGCGTTCCAGCGCGTGTACACCGACGCGCGCGACCTCGACGAAACGATGGCCGTCGAAAACCATGACGTCGTGATGGTGCCGCGCGGTTATCACCCGGTCGTCGTGCCGTATGGCTACGACTCGTACTACCTGAACGTGATGGCAGGGCCGCGCCGCGAATGGCACTTCCATAACGATCCGGCGCACGAGTGGATCGTCGAGCGGGATGCGCGATCGTAATGCTGCTGGTGTGACGGCCGGCGGATGCCGGTTCGCCTGATCTTTATCGCAGAGGTTCCCCGAATCATCCATTGCCCATTCCCTACCCTCGTGGTCGCCCGTTAGTTTGGTCATCCCAAACGACCACTGAGGGATTCGGAATGTCATACCAGACGGACCCGGACGGCGTGCGCGTGGTGCTGAGCGCGCCGCAACTGGCGGCGGTACTGGCCGGCGCGTCGATCAGCCCGACGGAGATGCTTTCCAACCGGCTGTGGGGCGGGTTGCAGGTCGTCGGCGGCGTGCTGGAAATGGTCGGCGCGGGCGCGTTGTGTGTGCTGCCCGAGCCGACGATGGTCAGCAAGGCCGGCTGCATCGTGTTCGGCGTGCATGGCTCGGACACGGCCGCCGCCGGGTTGCGGCAGGTCTGGACCGCTCAGGACACGGCCACGCTGACGCAGCAAGGCGCGGCGAAGCTGGCCGAAGCAATGAGGGCCAGCCCCGATCTGGCGAACAGCATCGGGCTGTCGCTGGATATCGCGGTGCCGTTCGGCTTCGCGGGATCGATCAATGCGGCGCGCGCGACGCGGGTCGCGATGGGCCGCGTCAGTCTTGAAATGCACGAGGCGAAGGCGGGGGGCCGGGTGGGTGGGCATACGCTGCGCAAGCATGTTGGGAGGACCGAAGCTCAGTTGCGGGAGAGGCTCCGGCTTGAGCCGACGCGACGCGTGGTATCGTCCTTCACGGATATTGAGCAGGCGGAATGGGCCATATCGGAGACGATGCGTGCAAATACCTTGAGAATCAAGGCGTGGGCTAGCTCACCGACAGACAACCTGGTTTTGAATAAAGACGTTGGACGAAAGATTGGCCATGCAATAATCAGAGAATCAGGGAGACTGGTAAATTCAAGCAGGGTTGTCGTCGTTCTAAAATACGAGACCCATAACGGGATGCCATACTACATTCTTACCGCCATGCTTGATGCGCAGACCAATATCGAAACGGATTAAATGAAATACGAAAATCTGAATCAGCTCATCAGAGGTCGCTTTAATGAAGATTTCGATTTATGGGGAAACTCCATTCCAGAACTGGTTTTGTCCTTCAAAAATGGATGCCCCAGGTCCATGATTGATGCAACCGCATTCGAAATAGATCAATTCAAAACTGACAACGCCGGGAATCTGGACGCGGCTTTCGAAAGGGAATTTGGCAAACAATGCAGCCCGCCCCTATGGGGCCACACGACCGACTCGTTTCTCGAAGAATTGAAACGACTCTTAAGCGAATAGCCGATCTCCACCACACCGGCACCCTGGCCTCTGAAATCGTGAAAACCTGGTCACCCGATCAGAAGCTTTTCAGTTCGTCATGAAAAAACATGCGCTGCGGATAAGCAGCATGGGCGAAAGTGCCCGTAGAAGGCCTGGATCTGGCCAGAGATGTCCTGAAATACGGTCGGCTGACAAGCTTGATTCGCTCCCGTTTTCACGAAAATCGACCTCCTTGGAAACTCGGTGGAAGAACTGGTTGCGTCCTATACCGAAGCGATGCCGAGGAGTTACATCGACGCGATCGTATCCGACATCGATTCGTTTAAATCCGACCATGCGGAGACACTGGACGCTGAATTCCGGAAGCGGTTCGGCCGCCAGTTCGATCCCGTGTTGTGGGCTTATACGACGCTATCTTTTCTGGACGAGTTAAAACGACTCTTGAGCGATTGACCCGCTTTTCGTGACATCCAGACCGAATGAATATCGACAGATACCCCACACTTTCGAGATTTATCCAGAATTATTTTGGAGAAGACTTTGAACTATGGGGAAATACGATCGAGGAAATCTTTGCGCTATATATGAGCGAAAGCGATCCGGCAGCACGTTCGATGCTGGAACAAGACATTGACAGCTTTCGCCGCGGCCATTCCCGCGACCTCGACGCCTCCTTCAAGGCTGCCTATGGACTGGCTTTCAACCCTGTGCCGTGGGGCCACACGACCGCTTCATTTCTCGAAGAATTGAAGCGACTTTTAAGCGAATAGCCGGCCTTCGCCGCGCATTCGAACGACCATAAGCCAGGGAAGCCGCCAACCGAACCCGCGTCAGCGGCCCCCACACCCTCTCACGCCAACTGAAACTTCCCGACAAGCCGCTTCAACGCCTTGGCCTGATCGTCGAGCGAGTGCGCGGCCGCGCTCGCCTGTTCGACGAGCGCCGCGTTCTGCTGCGTGCCCGAATCCATCTGCAGCACCGCGCGGTTGATCTCCTCGATGCCGGACGTCTGCTCCAGCGACGCAGCCGAAATCTCGCCGATGATGTCCGTCACGCGTTTCACCGCGCGCACCACCTCGTCCATCGTCTGCCCGGCGTCCTGCGCGAGCGTCGAGCCGTTGCCGACGCGCTCCACCGACGCGCTGATCAGTTCCTTGATCTCGCGCGCGGCCGCCGCGCTGCGCTGCGCGAGGTTGCGCACCTCGCCCGCGACCACCGCGAACCCGCGCCCATGCTCGCCCGCGCGCGCCGATTCGACCGCCGCGTTCAGCGCAAGGATGTTGGTCTGGAACGCGATCCCTTCGATCACGCCGATGATGTCCGCGATGCTCTTCGCGCTGTCGTTGATCTGGTTCATCGTCGCAACCACGCGGCCGACCGCCTGGCCGCCCTTCTCGGCGATCTCCGACGCGTTGGTCGCGAGCTTGCTCGCCTGCGCGGCGTTGTCCGCGTTCTGGCGCACCGTCGACGTCAACTGCTCCATGCTGCTCGCGGTGCGTTCGAGCGCGCCGGCCTGATCCTCGGTGCGCTTCGACAGGTCGAGGTTGCCGGTCGAGATTTCGCCGGCCGCGGACGCGATCGCCTCCGCGCTCGCAGCGATCTCGCCGACCGTCGTGGAAAGGCCGTTCTGCATCTCGCGCAGCGCGTACAGCATGCTCGACGAGTCGCGCCGGTCCAGCGCGACCGGCTGCGCGAGGTCGCCCGCCGCGATGCGGCCGGCGATCGCCTTCGCATACGCGGGTTCGCCGCCGAGCTGCTTCGCGAGCCGGCGCACGACCCACTCGCTGACGACGAACGCGATCACGAGCAGCGCGACGGTCATCGCGGCGATCATCACGAACGACGAATGGTAGATGAACGACGACGCCTCGATCGTCGCCTGCGCGGCGGTGCCGCGTTCCGCGACGATGTGGTCGACCTGCGCTTCGAGCTTGCCGGTTTCGACGAGCAGCGACACGTCCTGCATCGCGACCTGCCAGCCCATCTGCGTGAGGTCGAGCGGCTGCGCCTTCATCAGCGTGACGAAGTCGCGCAGATGGCCGCTCCACGTCGCGATCGCGGCCGTGAAGCGTTTCTGCTGATCGGCCGCCGCCGCATCGGCCTGCGGCACGTATTTCTGCACCGTGCCCAGTTCGATGTTCAGCGCGGCGAGGCTCTTGTCGATGTCGGCGCCGAGTTCGTCGCGCTCTTTCGCGGTGGTCGCGGTGAGCAGCATCTTCTGCGCGCGGCTCGCGCGCAGCATGTGGCCGCGGACTTCCTCCGCCGCGCGGCTCGCGACGAAGCCCTGGTCGTAGATCGATTGAGTGGAAGCGTTGAGCCGGCTGATCTGCGCGAGCGAGAATGCGCCGATCGCCAGCGTGCCGACGAGCACGATCGCGAACGCGACACGCAGCAGCGCCTTGACGGACAGCCCCGCGCGCTCGCGCTTGCGCGCGGCGTTGCGACTCCGGCGTGACGGCGCCTTGGCCGTCGAAGGTGCGCTGTCGGAAACGAAACCAGCGCGTTCGCCGGCCCCAGAAATAGCTTTCATCTTGTGTAGTCCCCTGCTTGTGGCCTGGCGCGCCGGCCGACGTCCGTTGCGCGCCGCAATCCGTACCCTGCGAGAAACGCGCGGCGGCGACCCCCGTCGTGCCGACGCCCCGCATGGTCCGGTTCCCCTTCGCGCGACGCTTCGTGGGCGCGCGCTCGCGGCAATGGGCTGATTTATACACGTACAAAATGTTGCTGTCGAAATCACCGATGCGCGGTGTCGACATTTCGGTGCAAAAAAAATCCAGTCAACATAATTTCGCCCCAAAACCGGGCATCCGTGCACGCAACCCTGTCCGGTTCTCGACAAAATATGTCCGTCCGATTCGAGCAGGACACATTACACTCCCGCTCACAACTCCTATACATGACCCGTTCACGCCGTTCCGCATCCGCGCGGCCCCGCGTGACACCACTCTTTCGTACCGACAACATGGAAACGAGCCTCGACAAGGGCGCCCTCGCCGGCGCCACCCCGGCGTCCGTTGCGCCGCCGGCCGCCGCAAGCGGCATTCCGCGCACCGTCTATTCCGTTCTCGGCGCGATCAGCTTTTCGCACCTGCTGAACGACATGATCCAGTCGCTGGTCCTCGCGCTGTATCCGATGTTCAAGAGCGGCTTTTCGCTGTCGTTCGCGCAGGTCGGGCTGATCACCGCGACCTACCAGATCACCGCGTCGCTGCTGCAGCCGTTCATCGGCGTTTATACCGACAAGCGGCCGATGCCGTACTCGCTGCCGGTCGGCATGGGCTTCACGCTGTGCGGGCTGCTGCTGATGTCGGTCGCGCCGACGTTCGGAATCCTGCTCGCCGCGTCCGCGCTGATCGGCTGCGGTTCGTCGGTGTTCCATCCGGAGTCGTCGCGCGTCGCGCGGATGGCGTCGGGCGGCCGCCACGGCCTCGCGCAGTCGCTGTTCCAGGTCGGCGGCAACGCCGGCTCGGCGATCGGGCCGCTGCTCGCGGCCGCGTTCATCGTGCCGCACGGCCAGCGCAGCATCGCGTGGTTCTCGGTCGCCGCGTTCGTCGGCATCGTCGTGCTGACGCAGATCGGCCGCTGGTACCGCAGCCACCCGACGACGCGCAAGGCGCGCCCGACGGCGGAGCGCGCCGCGCTGCCGAAGCGCCGCGTCGCGCTCGCGATCGGCGTGCTGCTGCTGCTCGTGTTCTCGAAGTACTTCTACCTCGCGAGCATCAACAGCTACTTCACGTTCTATCTGATGGACCGCTTCCAGCTGCCGGTGCAGGCCGCGCAGATCCATCTGTTCCTGTTCCTCGCGGCCGTCGCGGCGGGGACCATCGTCGGCGGCCCGATCGGCGACCGCATCGGCCGCAAGTACGTGATCTGGGTGTCGATCCTCGGCGTCGCGCCGTTCACGCTGCTGCTGCCGTACGCGAACCTGTTCTGGACCGGCGTGCTCAGCATCGTGATCGGCCTCGTGCTGGCGTCCGCGTTCTCCGCGATCCTCGTGTACGCGCAGGAGCTGATTCCGGGCAAGGTCGGGATGGTCGCGGGCCTGTTCTTCGGCCTCGCGTTCGGCCTCGGCGGGATCGGCGCGGCGGCGCTCGGCCACATGGCGGACGCGACCGGCATCGCGCACGTGTACAAGGTCTGCTCGTTCCTGCCGCTGATCGGCGTGCTGACGGTGTTCCTGCCGGACGTCGAAGGCAAGCGGCTGCGGCGCGGGTGACCGGCTGGCCCGCCACGGCGGGTCGGACGACGGCCGGTTGCCTTGCGGGGCGCCGGCCGTTTTTGTTGATGGTTCGGGCGGCGGAGCTTGACGAAACGCGTGATGGCTAACGGCAGTTCCCGTCGCGTGAGGCCGTTGCTTCGTCGTCGCGGCGAGAACCGCCGCGTCGCCGCGCAGCGAACCGGCGATGGCATCGGCACCCGATCCACCAACCCGCTGCGCGCGGTCGCCCCCTTCGCCGCCGCGAAAATCACCGCGTCGCCAGGCGGTAAGCGGGCAACGACACCAGCACTCGATTCACCACCCCAAATGTGTGAAGCAGTTGCTTCTTCGGCGTCACGAAAGCCACTGGCTCACCGCGCGGCGAGCCGGCGACGACGCCCGCCTCCGATCCGCTAACCCACCCCAAGCCAGTCGCGCACGACGTCGTCGCGCGCCGCAAGCTGCGCCGGCGTGCCGTCGAACACGATCTCGCCATGCCCCATCACCGCGACGCGGTCCGCGAGGTCGTGCGCGAGCGCGAGCCGCTGCTCGATCAGCAGGACCGCGACGCCGTGCGTCCGCAGCGCGGCAAGACATTCGCCGACGCGCGCGGCCGCCTGCGCGGCGAGCCCTTCGGTCGGCTCGTCGACGATCAGCAGATCCGGATCGCCGACCAGCGCGCGGGCGAGCGCCAGCATCTGCTGCTCGCCGCCCGACAGCACGCCGGCCCGCGCCGCGCGGCGCTCGCGCAGCACCGGAAAAAGCGCATACGCGTCGTCGCGCGCGAAACGCGGCGTCCGCCGCCCGCGCGGACGCGGCGCGATACCGAGCAGCAGATTCTCGTCAACGGTCAGCGCGGGAAACACGTCGCGCGTCTCCGCGACGTAACCGATGCCGAGCCGCGCGATCTCGAACGGGCGCAGCCCGTCGAGGCAACGGCCCGCAAAACGCCGCTCGCCGCGCGCGCGGACCATCCCCATCAGCGCCTTCGCGAGCGTCGAGCGGCCCGAGCCGTTGCGGCCCGCGAGCGCGACCGTCTCACCCGCGCCGATCCGCAGATCGACGCCGTGCAGCGCCTCGCTCGCGCCGTACCATGCGCGCAGTCCGCGGATCTCGACGAGCGCGCTCATCGCCCGAACCCGCTGCCGAGATACGCGTCGCGCACCGCGTCGTTCGCGCGGATTTCAGCGGGCGCGCCGGTCGCGATCACGCGGCCCTGTACCAGCACCGACACGCGGTCCGCGAGGCCGAACACCGCGTCCATGTCGTGCTCGACCATCAGCAGCGTCCGGCCGGCCGTCGTCGCGCGGATCAGGTCGATCGCGCGCGCGGCCTCCGCGCGGTTCATCCCGGCGGTCGGCTCGTCGAGCAGCAGCGTGTGCGCGCCGCCCGCGAGCGCGAGGCCGAGGTCGAGCGCGCGTTGCTCCGCGTAACTCAACATGCCGGCCGGACTGTGCGCCGCGTGCTGCAGGCCGATCGCGGCAAGCACGTCGTTCGCGCGCGCATCGACGAGCGCCGAGCCGAACCAGCGGCGCCACGCGCGCACGCCGTCGCGGCGCGCGGCCAGCACCGCGCAGCGCAGGTTGTCGAATACCGACAGGCGCGGGAACACACTGGTCGTCTGGAAGCTGCGCGCGAGACCGCGACGGCTGATCGCGACCGGCGACAGCCGCGTCGCGTCCGCGCCGTTCAGCTCGATGCGGCCGGCGCTCGCGCGGCGCTCGCCGGCGATCAGGCTGAACAGCGTCGATTTGCCGGCGCCGTTCGGGCCGATCAGCGCGTGGCGCTCGCCGGCGCGGACTTCGAGGTCCACGCCGCGCAGCACCCATGTGTCGCCGAAACGTTTTTCGACGCCTCGGAGTTGCAATGCGGGGAGTACCGTCATTGGCGGCCCTCCGTCGCTTCGAACGCGCGCATCACGAGCACGACGCGCCGTACGGCAAACGCCGCGACGACACCGCACCCGACGAGCACCGCCGACAACACGCCCGCCACGCCGGAAGTCATCGCGGCGAAACCCGCACCCGCGTCGCCGTAGCTGTCGCCGAAGCGGACCGCATACGCCCACTGCACGGCCGGCACCAGCGCGCCCAGTGCGGCCGCGACGGCCAGCGCCGCCCATGCCCACAACGTCGCACAACGCCGCCAGCCATGCCGGGCGAGCAGTTCGCGCTGCCGCAACGCCAGGCCCGCGAGCCCGTCCGGCGCAGCCAGCACGACCACGACGAAGAACAGTCCGACATACAGCATCCATGCGCGCGTGACGCTCGCGATTCCGACGCTGAACGCCACCCACACCAGCGCGCCGAGCACCGGCCCGAGGAACGACGCCGCGCCGCCGGTGACGGTCGCGATCAGCACCGCGCCCGAGCGCGCGATGCCGACGCTCTCCGACGCCGCGAGTTCGACGTTGATCAGCGCGAGCGTGCCGGCGACACCCGCGAAGAAGCCGCTCCCGACGAGCATCGCGGCGCGCACCCGCGCGGGCGAACAGCCGAGCGCCGCCGCGCGCACCGGGTTGTCGCGCACCGCGTTCACGAGCCGCATGAACGGCGTGCGCGTCAGCGCGAACAGCGCGACGCTCGCAAGCACGCACCATGCGGCGATCACGCCATACGCTTCGCGGTCCGGGCCGAACGTCCAGCCGCCGAGCGGCGGCCCGCTCGCGCGGTCGATCGCGACGCCCGCCTCGCCGCCGAACCAGTCCGGCAACGCCCACGCGGCCGCGGCGACGAGTTCGCCGAGGCCGAGCGTAATCATCGCGAACGCGGTGCCGGCGCGGCGCGCGGCGACGAGCGCGGTCAGCGCGCCGAACACCGCGCCGCCCAGCCCGCCGACGAACGGCAGCAGCGGCAACGCGACCGGATAGTGGTTGAAGCACTGCGCGGCGACCAGCGCGCCGAGCCCGGCCGGAGCCGCATGGCCGAACGACAGCAGCCCGGTTTCGCCGAGCAGCAGGTTGTACGACAGCGCGAATACGATCATCGTCGCGGCCTGGGCGAGCGCGGCGAGCAGCCAGCCCTGCGGCGCGTGCGTGTCCGAGGCGAGCGCCGATACCAGCGGCGGCGCGCCGAGCAGCAGAACGAGGAGCGTGGCGAGCGCGGCACAACGCACGCTGGCGCGCGGCGGCGGGCGGCGAGCCGGCACGGGCGGATTACGCATCGTCGCCGCGCTGTCCGGCGAGGCCGCGCGGTCGCACCGCGAGCACCGCGACCAGCAGCAGATACGGCAACAGCGGCGCGGCCTGCGCGAGCGTCAGCGCGCCCCACGCGGGCGGCAACGCCACCCCCCCACGGGCAGCGAGACCGCCGAGCGACGCATCGCTGGCCGCCGCGAACGTCTGCGCACAGCCGACCGCCAGCGACGCGACGAACGCCCCGCCGAGCGACCCGAGCCCGCCGACGACCACCACGACGAACACGATCGAGCCGACCGACTCGGCCATCGCCGGCTCGACGACGAACAGCGGCGCGGCGACCGCGCCCGCCAGCGCCGCGAGCGCGGTGCCGAGCGCGAACACCAGCGTCAGCACGCGCGGCACGTCGTGGCCGAGCGCCTCGACCGCCTGAGGATGCGTGAGCGCCGCGCGCACGACGAGCCCCGCTTTCGAGCCGCGCAGCACGACGGCGAGCGCCGCGAGCATCGCGATCGCGACGGCCATCGCGAACGCGCGATAACGGCCGAACGTCGCGCCGCCGAGCGCGAACAGCGGACCGTCAAGCACGGCCGGCACCGGCGCGGCGAGCGGCTGGAGTCCCCACGCGAGTTTCACGAGTTCGCCGATCACGTACGCCGCGCCGAACGTCAGCAGCAGCGCGTTCAACGGTCCGCCGCGCAGCCGTACGCGCCGCAGCAGCGTGGTTTCGAACACCGCGCCCGCGACGCCGGCCGCGAGCGGCGCGAGCACCAGCGACCAGCCGAAGCCGGTGAAGCGCGCGAGCGACACGCCGAGATACGCGCCGGCCATGTAGAAGCTCGCATGCGCGAAGTTCAGCACGCCGAGCATGCTGAAGATCAGCGTGAGCCCGGCGGACAGCATGAACAGCAGCAGCCCGTAGCTGACGCCGTTCAGCGCGTCGATCGCGAATGCGTACATGGGGCGCGGCCTGCTTGCGGGTGACGGTCGATCCGTCGGGAATCGCCGGTCACGGCGACGGCGGCGCGACGACGAGCGGCGCGAGCGCCGCGCGCAACGCGTCCGGCAGCGCGGCGACCGGGCGGCGCGTCGCGCGATCGACGTACACGTGCACGAAATGCCCCTGCGCGGCCGGCTGCACGGCGTCCTCGCGAAACAGCCCGACCTCGTAGCGCACGCTCGACGTGCCGAGCCGCGCGACCCGCAGCCCCGCATCGACGCGCTCCGGGAACGCCAGCGGCTCGAAGTAGCTGCACTGCGTCTCGACGACGAGGCCGATCGTTTCGCCGTGCTCGATGTCGAGCGCGCCCGCGCGGATCAGATACTCGTTCACGACGGTGTCGAAGTAGCTGTAATAGACGACGTTGTTCACGTGGCCGTACACGTCGTTGTCCATCCAGCGGGTCGTGATCGGCAGGAAATGAGGGTAGGCGGCGCGAGGGATGACGACAGATCGGTTCATTGGAGCGGCTCCGTTGGCGATGGCAGGACGGACGGGAAAACGCGGCGCGGCGCCGGCGACACGCGCGAGCGCATCGGTGGCCGCGTTATTGCCCCGGTCGCTCGACGAACTCGAACGGCAATCCGCGGCGGCGCATCCATTCGCCGAGCGCCTGGCCGGTGCCCGCCCGCCACGGCCGCAGCTTCGCGGGCTCGACGAGCCGGTATTCGACCAGTTCGGGCGACAGCGCGATCGTGCCGGACGCCCTCACGTGATACGCGATGATCAGTTCGTTCTTGCGGATGAATTCGTACACGCCGATCAGTTCGGTGCTTTCGGCGCGCAGCGACGTCTCTTCGAGGACTTCGCGCGCGATGCCCTGCTCCGGCGTCTCGCCGTTTTCGAGGAAGCCGGTGATCAGCGCGAACATCCCTTCCTGCCACGCGGCGTTGCGGGCGAGCAGGATGCGCCCTTCGTATTCGACGATCGCCGCGACGACCGGCAGCGGATTGTCCCAATGCACGTAGCCGCAACTCGTGTCCGGACAGGCCATGCGGATACGGCCGCCTTCATGCTCGGGGTCCGTGCGCGGCGCGAGCCGCGTTGCACAGCGGGGGCAGAACTGATAGTCGCTCATCGTTGTTGTTGTGTCGTGGAAGCGCCGGCGATCGCGCCAGTCGGGAGAGCGGCTATTTTAGAGTGGTATCGGCGGATGCGTGCGGCCTCGCCTGGCGCGGGGCGGCGGGAAATTCGTCCGCGTTGCGAACGGCCGCTGCGGGTCGCGGGTGAAGATGGCAAAGCCGTTCGTTGTGCGATGGCTCGCTGCGGCGGTGGGGTCATCGGCAAGCGCCCGCCAGGGTGCCAGCGGTACGGCGTCACTCGGCCAGTCCCGATGACCTGTCGCCTGGCTAACGCCGCTTGTCACCGGACGCGTGTGGAGAGTGTCCACACCCATGCCGCCGTTGTCGGCCAGCGCGCGCAACACGTCGTCGGTGCTGTTGCGCCGGCGCGAAAACAGCGAGCCGGCGTTCGCATGGGTGATCGCGACCGGCTGCTTCGAGAACCGGATGGCTTCGAGCGTCGATCCCTGCAAACGGCGCTGCCCCGTTTTGGCGAAGCCGTTCCATCCCGCTCACCGGTTGACCGCCCCGCGAGCGACCGCGACGCGCCACACCAGCCCCACGGCTCCGGCCACCAGCGCGATCGCCGCGAGCCACAGCGACGGCGAGAACGAACCGGTCGAAGCCGCCAGCGGCGCGGCCACGAGCGGCCCGGCGATCTGGCCGACGCCGTACGCGGCGGTCGCGTAACCCATCAACCCGGCCGCGCGCTCGCCGCGCAGCAGGCGCGCCTCGCGCATCGCGAACAGCGTGATCGCGGTGAACGGCAGCCCGATCAGCACGCTGCCGAGCGAGAACCCGGCGGCGGTCGGCCAGACGATCCCCAGTCCGATGCCGGCCGCCTGCAGCACGTAACACGCGGCGAGCAGCGAGCGGTTGTCCCAGTGCAGCGGCAGCCGCGCCGCCGACAGCGCGCCGACCACCAGCGCCGCGCCGAACATCGGCCAGAACAGATCCGGCCACGCGGAGCCCGGCAGCGCATGACGGGCGATCACCGGCAGGAACGTCGCGGTGATGATGTAGCCGAAACCCGGGATCGCGTACAGCAGCACGAGCCAGAAGGCGTCCGCGCGGTTCGGATGCGCAACGGGCTGAGCGCGCGACGAGACCGCTGCGGCCTGCTTCGCGAGGTTCTTCGTTTGCGGGTCCTTTGCGCCGTGGGACAGCGCGGCCGAATCCGATCGATGTGCGGCCGGGAAGGCCGCCCCGGCCCCTGTCGAACCGGCCGCCGCGCCTGGCATCGCGGTTCCGGAGGCATTCGCAGTCGCGGCAGATGGCGGACCGTTAGTTGCACCTGGAGCGACCGACGCGATCGCAGCCGCGCCGTCCCCGAACACCGGCCACACGACCGCGACGATCGCCGCCGACACGACGCCGAACCCGATCCACCCGACCGAAGCGCCGAAACCGCCCGCGACGCCGACGAACAGCCCGGTCCCGACGATCCCGAATCCCGGCCCCGTGTAGATGACGCCGCTCCATGGCTGCGCGCCGAGTTCCGCGAGCCGCCGCAGCCCCCACTGCGACGCGAACACGAACGCCCACGCGCTGACGATGCCGCCAATGAAGCGCACGATCCCCCATACCCAGAACTGATGCGCGACGCCCATCGCGAGCGTCAGCAGCACGGTCGCCGCGAGGCTCGCGCGGACGACCTTCGCGGGCGCGATCCGCAACGCCGCACAACTGACCGCGCCGACGAAATAACCGGCGTAGTTCAGCGACGCAAGCCAGCCGCCGTGCCGCAGATCGAGTCCGCCGCCGTGCAGCATCAGCGGCAGCAGCGGCGTGAACGCGAACCGGCCGACGCCGAGCGCGACCGCCATCGCGGCCATGCACGCGAGCGCCGCCGGCCGCACGGCATGCGGGTGTGGGTGTGGGCGGCTTGCGAGCCGCATCGAAGCCCGCGACGCGAAATCGTTCATGGTCGAAAAAACACTCCGAGTTTGATCGGGATATCCGTGGAGGGTAGCCGCCCCGACCAATCACGAAAAATGAATTAAGATGAACGAATCCATCATGGAGAGAGAATCATGGATCTCGCCGCCCTGTCGATCTTCCGCGCGGTCGTCCGCGAAAACGGCGTCACGCGCGCTGCCGCGAAGCTGAACCGCGTGCAGTCGAACGTGACGACGCGGATCAAGCAGCTCGAAGAGCAGCTCGGCGTCGAGTTGTTCATCCGCGACGGCCGCCGGCTCGTGCTGACGCCGGCCGGCACCACGCTGCTGCCGTATGCGGAGCGCCTGCTCGCGCTCGCGGACGAAGCGCGCCACGCACTGAAGGCCGGCCAGCCGGCCGGCCGGCTGCGGCTCGGCACGATGGAGAGCGTCGCGGCGACGCGGCTGCCGACGGTGCTCGCGCGCTACCACCAGCAGTGGCCGGACGTGACGCTCGAACTGGAAACCGGCACGAGCGGCCGCCTGATCGACCGGGTGCGCGAGTTCGAGGTGGATGCGGCGCTGGTCGCGACGCCGCTCGACGGCCCGCCGGCCGGCCCGCTGTTCGAATTTGCGCCGATCTACCGCGAGGAACTCGTGATGCTGACGCCGCGCGGCCACAAGCCGATCCGCCGGCCGCAGGACGTCGCGCTGTCGACGCTCGTCGCGTTCGAGCGCGGCTGCTCGTACCGCAGTCATATCGAGAAGTGGTATCTGCGGCACGGCATCCGGCCGCTGCGGGTGCTGGAGCTGGGTTCGTATCACGCGATCATCGCGTGCGTCGCGGCGGGCGCGGGCGTCGCGGTCGCGCCGCGCTCGGTGCTCGCGCTGCAACGCAATTTCGACGAAGTGGCCGTGCATTCGCTCGGCGATTTCGGGATCATCGACACGCTGCTCGTGTGGCGGCGCGGACACTTCTCGCCGGCGCTCGACGCGCTGCGCGGCGCGCTGATCGAGCATGGCGGGCAGGACGTGGTGCCGGCCGCGCGCGAAACGGAACCGGCTACCGGGATCGCGCCGCACGACGGCGCGGAGAACGCGGGGCTGCAAACAGCCTGAGCGCGAACGACGCGAGGCGGGTCGCGGCTCGAAGCAGCGCTCGCACCGCCGTTCGACTGCGGCGGCCCGGCTTGGCGGCCATCGCCGCGCGCCGTGCCGTGCCGTGCAACAGCGCACGACCCGGTTCTCGCTGCCGGTCGATGCTACGAGCGAACCCAGGCCCACGAACCCGGGCAATGAACCCACATCGCAACGGTCGGCCGCCCTCCGGTAAAGCAGCAACAAAAAAGGCCGTCCGCACGACACGGACAGCCTTTCCACTAACCTACCATCACGACGCGGCGCGATCCCCTGCGCCGCAACGACCGCTTAAAGCAGCGCCTCGACCCAGCCCTTCACGCCCGCGAGCGCGGCCGGCAGGTTCGCCGGCTCGGTGCCGCCGGCCTGCGCCATGTCCGGGCGGCCGCCGCCCTTGCCGCCGACCTGCTGCGCGACGAAGTTCACGAGTTCGCCCGCCTTCACTTTCTTGCTCGCATCCGGCGTCACGCCGGCGATCAGGCTGACCTTGCCGCCGTCGACCGCCGCAAGCACGATCGCCGCGCTCTTCAGCTTGTCCTTCAGCTTGTCCACCGTCTCGCGCAGCGTCTTCACGTCCGCGCCGTCGAGCGTCGCCGCCAGCACGTGCACGCCCGCGATCTCGACCGCCTGGCCCGCGAGTTCGTCGCCCTGGCTCGACGCGAGCTTCGACTTCAGCGCGCCGAGTTCCTTTTCGAGCGACTTCAGCTGGTCCTGCACCTGCGCGATCCGCTGCGTCAGTTCGGCCGGCTGCGTCTTCAACGCGGCCGCAGCCGCGTTCAGGCGCGCGTCCAGTTCCTGCACGTAGCGCACCGCGTTGTCGCCGGTGATCGCCTCGACGCGGCGGATGCCCGCCGCGACGCCGCCTTCCATCACGATCTTGAACAGGCCGATGTCGCCGCTGCGCTGCACGTGCGTGCCGCCGCACAGCTCGCGCGAGAAACCGAGGTCCAGCACGCGCACTTCGTCGCCGTACTTCTCGCCGAACAGCGCCATCGCGCCGCCCTTCACCGCGTCGTCGAACGGCATCACGCGCACGATGCCCGGCGCGTTCGCGAGCACTTCCGCGTTCACGATCTCCTCGACGCGGCGAATCTGGTCGTCGGTCATCGGCGCGTTGTGCGCGAAGTCGAAGCGCGTCTTGTCCGGATCGACGAGCGAACCCTTCTGCTGCACGTGCGCGCCGAGCACCTCGCGCAGCGCCTTGTGCATCAGGTGCGTCGCCGAGTGGTTGCGCGCGGTGCGGGCGCGGCGCACCACGTCGATCTCCGCCTTCACGACGTCGCCGATCTTGAGCGTGCCCTGCTCCAGCGTGCCGTGATGGCCGGTCACGTCGGCCTGCACCTTCTGCGTGTCGGTCACCGCGAAACGCACGTCCGCGTTTGCGATCACGCCCTGGTCGCCGACCTGGCCGCCCGACTCCGCATAAAACGGCGTGTGGTCCAGCACGACGACCGCCTGCTGGCCGCGCGCCACCTCGTTCACCGACGAGCCGTCCACGTACAGCGCGACGACCTTCGCGTCGTCGAACACGATCTCGTCGTAGCCGTGGAACGTCGTTTTCGCGCCCGAGTATTCGAGCCCCTGCGCCATCTTGAACTTGCCCGCCGCGCGCGCCTGCTCGCGCTGACGCGCCATCGCCTCGTCGAACGCCGGTTCGTCCACCGACATGCCGCGCTCGCGGCACACGTCCGCGGTCAGGTCGAGCGGGAAGCCATAGGTGTCGTGCAGCTTGAACGCGAGTTCGCCGTCGAGCACCTTGCCGCCCTTCGTGTCGAGATCCGCCAGCGCGCCTTCGAGGATCGACATCCCATGCTCGATCGTCTCGAAGAAGCGCTCCTCTTCCTGGCGCAGCACGTCGGTCACGCGCGCCTGCGCGTCCTTCAGTTCCGGATATGCGCCGCCCATCTGCTCGACGAGGTCCGCGACCAGCTTGTGGAAAAACGCGCTCTTGCGGCCGAGCTTGTAGCCGTGGCGGATCGCGCGGCGCACGATCCGGCGCAGCACGTAGCCGCGCCCTTCGTTGCCGGGAATCACGCCATCGACGATCAGGAACGAGCACGCGCGGATGTGATCGGCGATCACCTTCAGCGAGTTGTTCGCGAGGTCGGCCACGCCGGTTTCGCGCGCGGCCGCCTTGATGAGCGCCTGGAACAGGTCGATCTCATAGTTGCTGTGCACGTGCTGCAGCACCGCCGCGATCCGCTCCAGACCCATGCCGGTGTCGACGCACGGCTTCGGCAGCGGCGTCATGTTGCCCTGCGCGTCGCGGTTGAACTGCATGAACACGAGATTCCAGATCTCGATGTAGCGGTCGCCGTCTTCTTCCGGCGATCCCGGCGGGCCGCCCCACACGTCCGGACCGTGGTCGTAGAAGATTTCCGAGCACGGGCCGCACGGACCGGTGTCCGCCATCTGCCAGAAGTTGTCCGATGCGTAGCGCGCGCCCTTGTTGTCGCCGATGCGGATGATCCGTTCGGTCGGCACGCCGACTTCCTTCGCCCAGATGTCGTACGCTTCGTCGTCTTCCTGATAGACGGTGACCCACAGCTTGTCCTTCGGCAACTGGTAGACGACGGTCAGCAGTTCCCACGCGTAGTGGATCGCGTCGCGCTTGAAGTAGTCGCCGAACGAAAAGTTGCCGAGCATCTCGAAGAACGTGTGATGGCGCGCGGTGTAACCGACGTTCTCCAGATCGTTGTGCTTGCCGCCCGCGCGCACGCTGCGCTGCGCGGTGGTCGCGCGGCCGTACGGGCGCGTCTCGGTGCCGAGGAACACGTCCTTGAACTGCACCATCCCCGAATTGGTGAAGAGCAGCGTCGGATCGTTGCCGGGAACGAGGCTCGACGACCGGACGATCGTGTGGCCCTTCGATTCGAAGAACTTGAGGAATTTCTCGCGGATTTCAGCGGCTTTCATGGCGTGCGTCAGGGACGTTCTCGTATTGGCTTGGCGGGTCGATCCGTCCGGCGTTCGGCCGGACCACCCTTCACTTCGTTCGTCGCGCCGCGGCCCGGCAGCAGGGCAGGCAACCCGCCGCAACGCGGACGATAAGCGGTTGATAATCGGCCGATTATACGGGATCGCCGCACGATCGCGGCAGGCGGCGCTTCGGGCCGAGGGTCGGCATGCGCCGGGCAGGAAATCGCCGATGCGCGCTCCACAAACGCCAACACAGAACCCCCAAACGTTCCGCAGAGCGAAACCTTGTACCGTAAATTGCGATGCCGCGCGCGGATCGCGTAAGATGGGCGACCGGCCGGCCCATAGCGGCTGCGCCGGCGACCCGACAACGATGCGAAGCGACACGGAACAACCGCCATGGGCGCACTTAGCCACATCCGCGTACTCGACCTGACCCGCGTGCTCGCGGGTCCGTGGTGCGCGCAGACCCTCGCCGACTTCGGCGCGGACGTGATCAAGATCGAGCGCCCGGACGCTGGCGACGACACCCGCCACTGGGGGCCTCCGTATCTGAAGACGCCGGACGGCGAGGACACGCGCGAGGCCGCGTATTACCTCGCGGCGAACCGCAACAAGCGCTCGGTGACCGTCGACATCGCGACGCCCGAAGGCCAGCGGATCGTCCGCGAACTGGCGGCGAAAAGCGACGTCGTGCTGGAAAACTACAAGGCCGGCCAGTTGAAGAAGTACGGGCTCGACTACGAGTCGCTGCGCGAAGTGAAACCCGACCTCGTCTACTGCTCGGTGACCGGTTTCGGGCAGACCGGGCCGTATGCGTCGCGCGCGGGTTACGACTTCATCGTGCAGGGGATCGGCGGCTTCATGAGCATCACCGGCGAGCGCGACGCGCTGCCGGGCGGCGGCCCGCAGAAGGCCGGCGTCGCGATCGCGGACCTGATGACCGGCATGTACTCGACGATCGCGGTGCTGACCGCGCTCGCGCATCGCGACCGCACCGGCGTCGGCCAGTACATCGACATGGCGCTGCTCGACGTGCAGGTCGCGATGCTCGCGAACATGAACTCGAACTACCTCGCGAGCGGCAAGCCGCCGGTCCGCTGGGGCAACGCGCATCCGAACATCGTGCCGTACCAGACGTTCCAGACGAGCGACAGCTGGATCATCGTCGCGGTCGGCAACGACGGGCAGTTCCGCAAGTTCGTCGACGCGGGCGGCCGGCCCGACCTCGCGGACGACGTACGCTTCGCGACCAATCCGGAACGCGTGCGCCATCGCGATACGCTGGTGCCGATCCTCGCGGAGATGGTCAGGACGCGCACGAAGGCCGACTGGATCGGCGCGCTCGAAGCGGCCGGCGTGCCGTGCGGGCCGATCAACGATCTGGCCGAGGTGTTCGACAACGAGCAGGTGGTCGCGCGCGGGATGCAGGTGGATCTGCCGCATCCGTCCGGCGCGACGGTGAAGCTCGTGCGCAACCCGATCCGGATGACGGAGACGCCGCCGCGCGTCGAAAGCCATCCGCCGACGCTCGGCGAGCACACCGACGCGGTGCTGCGCGACGTGCTCGGCTTCAGCGACGCGCAGATCGCGGAACTGCGCGAGCGGCGCGCGATCTGATCGAACCTTGTCCGTGCTCACGAACCGGCGGGTTGACCGCCGGTTCGTGGTTGGCTCTCCCACCCGCGATCTAACGCCGAGCCACAACGCCTGCCGGCGATATCGCCGCGCGCGGCCTGATAAAACTCAGCCGCCCGTTCCTGACCGGTCGCCCCGCCCCAACGAAGCGAGCCACGCCAGCCCCTGCGGCCAGTCGCCCAAGCCGCTGTCCGCATTGATGTGGCCGCGCGCGCCGAGGTTCTCCCAGCCGCTGCCCCATGCGCTCGCGCAACGCTGCGCGAACGCGACCCCGCCATACGGATCGTCGCTGCTCGCGACGACGATGCTCGCGAACGGCAGCGTGTCCAGCGGCACCGCGCCGTAACCAGTCGCAGTCGCCGGGAACTGCGGACCGTCCGGGTCCGGCACCGCGACCAGCAGCGCGCCGTCCACCTTCGCGATCTGCTCGCGAGCGCCGTCGCGCAACGCCCAGCAGGCGATCGTCAGGCATCCGAGGCTGTGCGCGGCCAGCAGCACGCGGCCGTTCGCAGCCGCGACCGCCGCGTCGAGCGCGCGGCACCACGCGTCGCGGTCCGGGTGAAGCCAGTCCGGCATCCGCACGCGGCGAAAGTCCGCGTGCAACGCTTCCCAGCGCGTCTGCCAATGGCCTTCGCCCGAATCGAGATACCCCGGCACCACCAGCACGCTGCGTTCGTTCATCGCTTCGCTTCCTTCATGTCGTCTTGCCCGCGGAGGTCCCACAGATGCCGCGGTGCGTTGCCCCACGCCGCGCGAGGGCTGCCCGGGCGGATCGCGTCAGGTAGAATGGACCCCATCTGTCGGGCGCGCAGCGCGCCCGCGAACGATTTTCCCCTTTTCGCATGAATACCGAACGCAACGACGCGCCCGCGGCATCCAATTTCATCCGCAACATCATCGACGACGACAACCGCTCCGGCAAGTGGGGTTCGCGCGTCGAAACGCGCTTCCCGCCGGAGCCGAACGGTTATCTGCACATCGGCCACGCGAAGAGCATCTGCCTGAACTTCGGCATCGCGAAGAGTTATGGCGGCGTGTGCCACCTGCGCTTCGACGACACGAACCCGGAGAAGGAAAGCGTCGAATACGTCGAGTCGATCATCGACGCGGTGAAGTGGCTCGGCTTCGAGTGGAAGAAGGACGACCGCGACTATCTGTTCTACGCGAGCGACTACTACGACAAGCTGTACGCGTTCGCGGAACTGCTGATCCAGCGCGGCAAGGCGTATGTCGACAGCCAGACCGCCGACGAGATGCGCGCGAACCGAGGCTCGCTGACCGAGCCGGGCAAGCCGTCGCCGTATCGCGACCGTTCGCCGGAAGAGAACCTCGACCTGTTCCGCCGGATGAAGGCGGGCGAGTTCGATGAAGGCGCGCACGTGCTGCGCGCGAAGATCGACATGGGTTCGCCGAACATCAACATGCGCGACCCGGTGATCTACCGGATCCGCTTCGCGCATCACTACCGGACCGGCGATACGTGGTGCGTGTACCCGATGTACGACTACACGCACTGCATCTCGGACGCGCTCGAAAACATCACCCACTCGCTGTGCACGCTGGAGTTCGAGGACCATCGCCCGCTGTACGACTGGGTGCTGAACGAACTCGCGGACGCCGGCGTGTTCACGCGGCCACTGCCGCAGCAGATCGAGTTTTCGCGGCTGAACCTCACGTACGCGATCACCAGCAAGCGCAAGCTGCTGCAACTGGTGACCGAAGGCCACGTCGACGGCTGGGACGATCCGCGGATGCCGACCATCGTCGGCCTGCGCCGCCGCGGCTTCACGGCGGAAGGCATCCAGTTGTTCTGCGAGCGCATCGGCGTGACGAAGGTCGATTCGTGGATCGACATGAGCGTGTTCGAAGGCGCGCTGCGCGACGACCTCGACGACAAGGCGCCGCGCACGGCCGCGGTGCTCGATCCGCTGAAGCTCGTCATCGACAACTTCCCGGAAGGCCACACGGAGGAATGCAGCGCGCCGGTCCATCCGCATCATCCGGAACGCGGCCTGCGCACGTTCCCGATCTCGCGCGAACTGTGGATCGAGCGCGACGATTTCACCGAGACGCCGCCGAAGGGCTTTTTCCGGCTGTTCCCGGGCAACAAGGTGCGGCTGCGCTATGGCTATGTGATCGAGTGCACCGGCGCGGACAAGGACGAGAACGGCAACGTGATCGCGGTCCACTGCAACTACTATCCGGACAGCAAGTCGGGCACCGACGGCGCGAACAACTACAAGGTGAAGGGCAACATCCACTGGGTCAGCGCGGCGACTGCGTGCCCGGCCGAAGTGCGGCTGTACGACCGCCTGTTCCGCGAACCGCAGCCGGATGCCGGCGGCCGCAACTACCTTGAGGCGCTGAATCCGGATTCGAAGCGCATCGTGCAGGCGTATCTGGAACCGGGCGCGCGCGACGCGGCGGCGGAAGACCGCTATCAGTTCGAACGGCACGGCTACTTCGTCGCGGATCGCGTCGATTCGAAGCCGGGCAAGCCGGTGTTCAACCGGATCGTCGGCCTGCGCGACAGTTGGGGTAAATAAGCGCCTCGCCGCTTCGCCGCCAGAATGAAAACGCCCGCGTGCCATACACGCGGGCGTTTCTGCATTCAGAGCCGGCGATGCAGGTCCGCGAGCGACAGCGTCGTCTGGAACAGCCGCGCAAGGCTGCGGCTCGCGTACTGATCCACTTCGACGGGCAACGTCCAGCGGTACGCGTCCATCTCGGGAATCATCACGCCGTCGCCATGGCGCGGGAACAACGACGTGCACGTGCAGCGCGACAGGTCCAGTTCGTCGCCGGCCGCGCGCGCGGCGAACAGGTACAGATCCTTGTCGCGCCGGTACACGAAGCGGCCGAGATCGACGAGCCGCGATTCACTGAGCAGCAGCCCGGTCTCCTCGACCATCTCGCGCAGCGCGGCCTGGATTTCGGTCTCGCCGTCCTCGCCCTGCCCCTTCGGGATGTCCCAGTGATTCGTGCCGGTCGCATGCGCGAGCAATACGCGGCCTTCGGAATCGAGCAGCACGATGCCGCACGACACGATCTTGTCCTTCACCATCCGCGCGCTCCCGCCGCCTCCCGGTTCAGCTTCCGCGTTCAATGCGTCCTCTGGAAGACCCGTTCGCCGCTGCCTTCGCTGCAGAAACGCGGACGCAGCGTCATCGACTGTCCGCGGGCGCTCTGCACGACGGTCGTGTCGCGGCCAGTGCGGTTGCCGTCGTGCGTGGTGTGATCCGGCGTGACCGTCGCGTCGACGCGCCTCCCGCGACGCCGCCCTTCGCTCGACCACTGCGCCGCTTCGCCGTCCGCCTTCCGGTCCAGCGCGCCGCGCAGCACCTTCGGCAGCGCGTCATGGTCCTGCCGCTGCATCGCCGCGACCGGGGTGTCGCGCAGAAAGGAGAGATTCACCGCCTGCGCGGCACTCGCGCTCGCGGACCGCCGCACGGCAGCCGTCACATGGAGCGCGGCTCGGGTTCGCATCGTCTGCATCGGGCATTCTCCGTCGCGGGATGTCGGGTCAACGCTGAGTCGTCGCTGAGAATAGCACGATGCCCGCCGGCGGCTTTTGCCGCGCGGACCGCCGGAAAACGACAGGGCCGGCCGTCGGCATAACGAGGGCCGGCCCTGCTTCACGCCGCGTCGAGGTCCGTCAATGCGCGGCCGGTTGCCAGCCGTCGGTCAGCGTGTTGAGGAACGCGAGCACGTCCTTGATCTCCGCATCGCTGAACACCGGCGCGTCGCCGGGCTTGCGGTCGAACGGCGGATCGGTGTTCAGGTTCGCCCAGTAGCGGCGCGGCAGGTCGTCGAACTTGCGCACCTTGCCGCCGACCACCGGATAGAACTCCGACGGGTTCGTGTCGCGCCGCGCATAGAAGCGCAGCACGTCGTCGAGCGAGTGATAGATGCCGTTGTGGAAGAACGACTTCTTCAGCGCGACGTTGCGCAGCGTCGGCGTGCGGAACAGCCCGCAGTATTCGTCCTCCTTGCGGTCGGTGCGCTCGGGACCGCACACGCCGAGGTCGAAGAACTTCGGATCACGGTTCGCGGCGATCGCGTGATTGCGCGGCACGCCGATCGCGATCAGCCCGAAATCGCTGAACTGCGGCGGCGCGCCGGTCTTCGTCGGCTGACTGATGTGGCAGCTCGCGCAGTTGCCCTTCGTCTCGTCGTTGAAAAGCTGCAGACCGTGCAGTTCCGCGTCGGTGAGTTTCGCCTTGCCGTCGAGCCATGCGTCGTACTTGCTCGTGTACGGCTCGAACACCTGCGGCGTCTGCTCGAACGCTTCGAGCGACTGCAGCACGGCCTTGAAGGTCGCGTCGTCGTTGTCGAATACCGCGCTGCCGAACGTCTTGCGGAACTCGTCCGCATACGGCGCCGCGCGCACGGCCGCCGCGACCTTGCCCGGCGTGCTGCCCATCTCGAACGACGACAGGATCGGGATGCGCGCCTGATCCGACGCGCGGTTCACGCGGCCGTCCCACGTGAGGCCGCCGGTCGGGCCGGCATCGACGCTTTCGTCGCCGTCGTCGTCGGAGTCGTGATAGTGCAGCGTGAACTGCGGCACGGAACGCAGATACATCAGCGTCGGCACCGCACGCAGCCCCTGGCGATGCAGGTCGCCGCCGCCGAGCTGCACGGACAGCGCATTCGCCGGCGTAAACGCGTTGCCCGGACTATGACAGGAAGCACACGACAGCTTTCCCGATCCTGACAGCGACGGGTCGACGAACATCTGCTTGCCGAGCGCCGTCATGTGACGCACGGCCTCGAACACTTCCGCGCGGCTCTGGCCGCCGACCTGCGTCGGCGGCTGCGCGAGCCCGTGTTGCGGATCTGGCGCAACACCCGCGGCCGACGCCGGCGCTGCCTGCGCCGCCGGCAAAACCCCGTCACTGCGGCCGTCACAGCCCATCAGCACCAGCGCCGCGCATAGCGCCGCCAGTCCCATCGCCTTTCTTGCGTCACCCCGCACCGTCATGATTTTGCGCTTTCGATGTTTTGAGAACGGGCTGAGGTTATGACGCAAGTGTGTCAACTCAATGACGAATAACCTTCCAATAAATATTCAACTTCCCGACGTTTTATCTGACTTCTTAAGCGCAACGTAATTTATTACACAGTCCTGTCAAATTGCGCAGCGAAACTTCGCTCCGCCAGTCACCTGTAAGGCGGCGGGTTTCCCACAGCGAAAGAGAGAGATGAGACCGATGAAGAAAAAACTGATCCACGCGACGCCGATCGCCGTCGCGGCCGCGGCGCTGGCGCTGTCCGGTTGCGGCGGCAACGACGACAACCCTCGCCCCAGCATCTCGACGATCAAGAACATCGTCGTGATCTATGCGGAAAACCGCAGCTTCGACAATCTGTACGGCACGTTCCCGGGTGCGAACGGCCTGCAGAACGCAACCGCCGCGAGCAAGCTGCAGCTCGACCGCAGCGGTCAGCCGCTCGCGACGCTGCCGGTCGCCTGGGGTGGCCTCACGCAGCCGAAGCAGAGCGTGACCGTGACCGAGGCGCAGACGGCCAACATGCCGAACCAGCCGTTCTCGATCAACGATCCCGCCGGCCTGAACGTGCCGCTCAACATCGCGACGCGCGACCTGTATCACCGCTTCTACGAGAACCAGATGCAGATCGACGGCGGCAAGAACGACATGTTCGTCGCATGGGCCGATTCGGGTGGTCTCGTGATGGGCAACTACATCACGAACGCCGACACGCTGCCGCTGTGGAAGGTCGCGCAGAAGTACACGCTCGCCGACAACTTCTTCATGGGCGCGTTCGGCGGCTCGTTCCTGAACCACCAGTGGCTGGTCTGCGCGTGCACGCCGACGTTCCCGAACGCGCTCAACATGAACGCGAAGACCTCCGTGTCGGCGGTCGAGAACGACGGCACGTCGCTGACGCTCGACCCGACCTCGCCGGCTTCGGCGATGGACGGCAAGCCGCTGTTCAAGAACTCGGGCAACCTGACGCCTGACCTGTACGCGGTGAACACGATGCAGCCGCCGTACCAGCCGAGCGGCAACGCGCCGGCGGACGGCGGCGATACGGCGCTGGCCGATCCGAACCCGGCCGCCGGCACGACGCTGCCGCCGCAGACGGCGACCCACATCGGCGACCTGCTGGACAAGGCGAACGTGTCGTGGGCATGGTACGGCGGCGCATGGGGCGCGGCGGTCGCGGCGCGCCAGAGCGGTCAGTGGACTTCGGTGACGGCGGGCAACCTGACCGTGCCGAACTTCCAGACGCACCACCAGCCGTTCAACTACTTCGCGGATCTCGCGCCGGGCACGGAAGCGCGCGCGAAGCACCTGCTCGACGGCGGCATGGACGGTTCGGAGTTCATCAAGGCGATCGACGCGGGCACGCTGCCGCAGGTCGCGTTCTACAAGCCGCAGGGCAACCTGAACGAGCACGCGGGTTACACCGACGTCGAGTCGGGCGACCAGCACATCGCGGAGGTGATCTCGCACCTGGAGAAGAGCCCGCAGTGGAAGAACATGGTCGTGGTCGTCACGTACGACGAGAACGGCGGCTTCTGGGATCACGTGTCGCCGCCGAAGGGCGACCGCTGGGGTCCGGGCTCGCGGATTCCGGCGCTGGTGGTGTCGCCGCTCGCGAAGAAGGGTTTCGTCGATCACACGCAGTACGACACGACGTCGATCCTGCGCCTGATCACCCGCCGCTTCTCGCTGCCGATGCTGCCGGGTCTGACGAACCGCGACGAGAAGCTGAAGGCCAACGGCGCGCAGCCGATGGGCGATCTGACTAACGCGCTGGATATTGCGCTTTGAGGGTGAGGTAGCAGGTTCGCGGTGCGCCTTGGGGGGGGTGCCGTTTTGAGGGCAGCCTTCGGGCTGCCTTTTTTGCTTTTGCTTTGGACGCGCGCCTGACGGGAATCGCAGTGAGGCGCCTGTCGATCGGCTGCGACTCGACTACCCTATAGTATGGCCCTGCGCGTTGCCGGCATCGCTGGCGTCCCCTACCTTTCGCAAGGCCGGCTTGTGGCTCGGCCGAATGGCGGCTTTCTTTGGAGAGACGGGATGGAGGATAACGCGGCGCCCCTGACCGACGAACTGGCAAATCTGCTTGAGCGGGTGAAGCCGTTTGCCGAACGAACGTGTTCGATCTGCGGGTTCCGCGGCTATTTCGGGAATTGCGGCCGTCCGCCGAGAATCGATGCCCTTTGCCCGGCGTGCGGGTCGATGGAGAGGCACCGGCTGTTCTGGTTGTGGTACGCGAAAAACGACGACAAGCTGCTCGCGCCGGTTTTGCATTTCGCGCCCGAGGCCATTCTTGAGCGTGAATTCAGGAAGAAATCCGGCTCCATGCCAGGCGCTTACAGAACGGCGGATCTATACGGCGTAGCCGACCTCAAGCTCGATATCGAAGCCATCGACGTCGAGAGCGAAAGCGTCGGGACAGTGATCTGCAATCACGTGCTCGAACACGTCGACGACCGATTGGCGCTCGCGGAGATTCACCGGATACTCATGAACCACGGCGTACTCATCGCGTCCGTGCCGCTCATCGAAGGATGGGAACAGACCTACGAGAACGATGCGGTAACGACAGACGCGCAGCGCGACCTCCACTTCGGGCAGGCCGATCACGTTCGATACTACGGCCGTGATTTCAGGGATCGGTTGTCGGAGGCGGGCTTCGTTTTTGAAGAAGTAACAGCGGACGGAGCCAGCGTGGTGGAATTTGGACTGCTTCGCGGCGAGAAATTTTTTATCTGCCGAAAGGCGGAAACGGAGCAACACCATCGGGACGCCGGGCTGGTTACCAGGCTAAAACGCTGGCTGCGCAGCAGGGCATGGTGACCACGAACGTCGTGCAGGTGGGCGAATGCCAGCCGTCCGACGATGCAGGAACTGGCGCGGCAGGAGGGACTCGAACCCGAAGCGCGCGAACGCGCGACTGGAATACAGCCGCTGTGAGCAGTCGCGGTTCGTGATGCCGCCTCGAATCAAACGTGCCGCGAGCGGCCTGCAGCGGCATGCGTCGGGTGGGGGCATCGAATCTCTGGCGTTTCGCAAGACGGAAAACCGACCGTTCCCTCACGCAGACAAAAAATCGTCCGATAGACGCCTCCCGGAAATCAAATAGGAAATCAAACGCTGAAACCCTTATCCAGCATGGCTTTGCTGGATCTTTGAATTCCGTTTGATTAACGAGCGCTGCAACAGCCTTTAACATGGAGCATCGCGCCGAGCCGCCGCGGCTTCGACGATGAGGCGAAAGCTCGTCGAATCAAATCGAGGCACGGTAGCGGCTAAGCTGGTATCACTTCATCGGCGGCTTGCCGGCCGCCGCGAGCTTTGCGTCGAGAGCTGCGCGCCGCTGACGCGCCTTCTCTGGCTGAACATAGAAGAAGTCAAAAAGCTCTTCCAGTACGTCGAGGTTCCACTCCGCCTCTTCTGGCTCGACCGGCAAGATCTGACCGGTACTCGTATCCTTCATTGGATGCGCCGCGAAATTTCCGATATTGCGAATAGCATCAATGTTCTCAGCGACGCCGGTGGGCAACTTCCCGGAATCGATCACCGCTTGAATCGCCTCGGCTAGGTTGTATTGCGTGTACCCGTGCTCGCGCAGGATCGTCTGAAGACACCGGCGACTAAGCGCCGCTGAGGCCTTCGAGCTAGCTTGAATCGTGGCGCTTGCTTCTTAATAGTCTTCAGCGACATGCGACGGCACTTCTGCCGGCGCTGGCGGCCGGCCAGTCGAGGCGGGATAGGCCATGAATGGAAGGATTTCCGGCTTTGAGCCCTTACTCGCATCGAGAAAAACGATTGCCTCTTTGCACGATGGGCATGTCATGTAAGCCGCAGTCCAATACCGACCGCCAATTTGCTCGTGCCGCGTACCGCCGCCCGCAATGCCATACGTATTCAGGCAATCAGACGAAAATCCAGCGTGGATCTCCACCAAGCAATGCGGACACTTCATTTTTGTCGCCCCCGGGAGCTTGTTTTTCGGAAAGAAAATCCTGCAGCAGCCTTCCAAAAAATTCAACCGCGTCCGAAGCGTTGGTGTCGTATCGATCGCGGGTAAACGCTACTCGTTGATTGGCTGCGATTCCTTCTACATTAATTCAGCAGCACAACTATAACCGGAGGTGGCAATGGCTACGGGTAAAAAGGATGCGTCACTGGCAAGCAAGCAGCTGTCAAACAAGAAGAGCACGCCGGCACAGAAGTCCGTTGCAGGTTCCGATCTGAGTCAAGCAAAAAAATCTAAACCTGCTCCAGCAAAGAAAAAGTGAGATTTCCAGGGGGATTGACGAAATCGGGTTACACGGGGGTTACACGCGCGTCTGATAGCAAAAAGCCCGGCTGGCAAAACCGGGCTAATTGCTTGAATTCATTGGCGCGGCAGGAGGGACTCGAACCCCCGCCCCTCGGCTTAGAAGGCCGATGCTCTATCCAGCTGAGCTACTGCCGCGCGATGCATACGCGCGCCATCGCGACGCGCGCCCCGCCGGGCGGCGCGCAAAAGCGCACCGCAACGGGCGCTGGATTATACCGCGATCGGCCGGACCGCTTAAGCCGCCGGCGGCTGGTGCAGCATGAACCAGCCGAGGCACAGCGCGCCCGCGATCACGCAGTACACGCCGAACGACGCAAGCCGTCCGCGCCCTTCGAAATAACGCATCAGGAACCGCACGCTGAGCCACGCGGCGATGCCGGTCAGCACCCCGCCGACGAGCGCCGTCGTCAACTGGTCGCGCGCATGGAACAGCTTCGGCAGTTCGAGCACGCCGGCCGCGAAGATGATCGGCGTGCCGAGCAGGAACGAAAACTCCGCGGCCTTTTCCGCGGTCAGCCCGGCCGCGTTGCCCGCGATCATCGTCAGGCCGCTGCGCGAAAAGCCGGGGATCAGCGCGCCGATCTGCGCGAGGCCGACGAAAAACGCCTGCCGGAACGTGAGCTTCTCGGGCGCGCGATGCGCGCGCGAGCGTTGCAGCCGGTCGCCGAACCACAGCAATACGCCGTTCACGATCAGCGCGAACGCAACGATGCGCAGGTCGTGAAAAAGCGCTTCGAGCCGCTTTTCGAGCACGAGGCCGACGATCCCGGCCGGAATCGTGCCGATGATCAGCGCCCACATCATGTGGCCTTCGTCGTTGCGGCGGCCGCCGAGCGACGCGAAGAAGCCGCGGATCAGCGCAACCCAGCGTTCGCGGAAGTACCACAGCAGCGCGACCGCCGTACCGAGATGCAGCGCGACGAGGAACGGCAGCAGCTGCGGCGCATGCTTGTCGATGTGCATGCCGAACAGCGCCGGAACGAGCAGCGTGTGACCAAGGCTGCTGACCGGAAACAGTTCGGTGACGCCTTGCAGCACGCTCAGAAAAAGCAGGAACCAGAGACTCACGCGGAATCCTCGTAATGGGTGGACATGGCGCCGGACCGCCGCGGGGCGGAGCGTCGAAGCGCACCGATTATGCCTGGGCCGATTTGCAGCGCCAAGCGCCGAAGCGGTTTTGTCAAAAAAATTACCGTGCCGCAACAAAGTGGCATGGAACGGGGAAACGGCGCGAAGTCCGCGAGCACGACCGCCGCCCGCGCATCGGACGATGCGCGGCGGATAGACAGGATTCGGGAAGGGAGACTGCCGGGACGCGGTGAGCGCGGAGAACCTAACGCTTCACGCGATGAAAGAAGTAGGCGCTGCTGCCGACGAACAGGCCGAAAAGCGTCAGTCCCATCGCCATTGCCAGATCCATGATGCCTCCCGTGCGGAACGACGCCGTCCGCGGATCGCGGCAGACGATGCGCGAATTATCCGCCGTTCTGTGCGCCGGCCAACACTCGCGCTTTCCCGACGAAGGGTTTTCACGCATCGGAAAGCAGCGCACAATCCGCCTGCTGCGCTGTCCGTCTTTCGCTCGCCGCGGCGCGACGCGCGGACGCCGGCGCCCTACTGACTCTCTCGTGCACGACGCCATGGATTCACTTCCCCAGCAGGACCTCCTCGATCTCTCGTTCGGCCCTTCGACGCTGCGCCTCGCTCCGTGGGCCGGCGGCCGGCTGATGTCGTGGCACGTCGACGGCGACGCGGTCATCTACTGGCCGGAGCACGCGAACTGGGACGAGCCGGGACGCGTGCGCGGCGGCAATCCGCTGCTGTTTCCGTTTCTCGCGCGTCATCGCGTCGACGGTGAACTCGGCCGCTGGCGCGACGCGGAGGGCGTGATCCGCGACATGCCGATGCACGGCTTCGCACGCGACCTGCCGTTCGAGGCGAAGGTCGACGACGACGGCCGTGGCGTGCGGATGACGCTCGTCGATACGCCGCAGACGCAGGCGAGTTATCCGTTCAATTTCCGTTTCGACGCGATGTACCGGCTCGTCGAGGAGCGCACGCTCGAAGTCGAGCTGACCACGACGAACACCGGCACGGTCGCGCTGCCGTGGTATGCGGGCCATCACTTCTACTTCGCGCTGCCTCACGCGCTGCGCGGCGAGACGACGGTGGCACTGCCGCCGACCGTGCGCCGGCATCAGCTGCCGGACGGCAGGATCAGCGATCCGGAGCCGGGCGAGCCGCACTACGCGCTCGACGACCCGCGCATCTACGACCGCTTTCATTGCCTCGAACGGACGCCGCCCGCCGAGCCGGTGCGGATGGTCACGCCGGCGCTGAAGCGCGTCATCACGATCGACCTCGATCGGCCGGGCTCGGTGCCCTGGTACGCGGTGACGACGTGGACCGAGAAGCCGGAATCCGACTTCCACTGCGTCGAGCCGTGGCTCGGGCTGCCGGACGCGATCCACAACGGCCTCGGTCTGCGCTGGCTCGCGCCGGGCGCGACCGAAAGCGCGATATTGCGCATCGCCGTCGGATCGACGGACTGACTGCCGGACTGGCAACCGGCTGACCGCGGGGCGCATCGACGCGCGCGGTGCGACATGCCGCGCGCCACCGGTGCCGATCGGGACCGCTCGACAAGCCTTCGGCGCGCGCGCCGGGTTGCGCTGTCGCACATGCACAACCGGGCAAGCGTTTGCTGCAACGCAGAACGGCTAAAATCAGACGTTTTCCTGTGCCGCCGTCCCGGAGCGAATTACCGGACCGGCGGCCGGTAGCGTACTGCGAGGTTCAAGTTGGCAAAAACAATCGGACGGGGAATCGGGCGGCTCGCGTGTGCGGCGCTCATCGCGTTGCTCGCGGCGTGCGGATCGGCGCCGGTCGGCCCCGGCTACTATCGCGTCGAACGCGGCGACACGCTCAGCAAGATCGCGCGCAGCAACCGGCAGTCGGTGCAGAGCATCGTCCGCTGGAACAATCTGTCGAACCCCGACGCGATCGAAGTCGGTCAGGTGCTGCGCGTCGCGCCGCCGGCAGGGACAGTCAGCGCGACCGCGACGCCCCGCCCGGCGCCGCGCGGCAGCGCGCCGCCGTCCAGCGCGCGCGAACCGGCGGTCGCGGATACGCCCGCGCCGGGCGGCGCTCCGGCGACGTCGATTTCGCTCATATGGCCGACGAAAGGCCAGGTGGTCCGCAATTTCGACGGACGCAATTCGAAGGGCATCGACATCGTGAACGCCGCGGGGACGCCGGTCGTCGCGGCGGCGGGCGGCACCGTCGTCTATGCGGGCAACGGCCTGCGCGGCTACGGCAACCTGCTGATCGTCAAGCACAACGCGGACTACCTGACCGCGTATGCGCACAATCGCGCGCTGTTCGTAAAGGAAGGCGAAGCGGTGTCACAAGGGCAGAAGATCGCCGAGATGGGCGATACGGACAACGATCGCGTGATGCTGCATTTCGAGTTGCGCTACCAGGGACGCTCGGTCGATCCCGCGCGCGATCTTCCTGCGCGTTAAACATTCGACGCCCGATCGACGGACGAAAAAAAAGCCCGGCGTGAGCCGGGCTAACGGGGGTTCGGCGCATATCGGCAAAGGACCGGTTTACCATGCGCCGAATCGAAATCTATCAATACCGATACCCGCGTGCAATCTTTTAATTAGCGCCAAAATGTGACGCGGCGCACGGATTAATCGGGATACGCAAATGGACTCTACTATTGGACACGCTTTGACCGGCATTTAATGCGGTTTTAGCGCTCAGCGCAGAGTTTTAGATGCTGGCGGCAACGATCCGCCGATCGCGAGATCTCCCTGGCCAGCCGGGGAGCGGTGATGCTACCAGTGAAACGACGCACTGGTTTGTGCCGGATCTGTCTGGACAGGATGCACCAACAGGATTTTCCTCGCGCGGTTTTGTGGGGAAGCGCACCTATTACGTCCATACTCGGCGACAGCCGGACGTATTTTGACGGCCATTAATCCCGACGTTATCCGGAAAGCCGTTATTTAAAACGTATTAATATTATTGAACCCGACTGTCGAGATCGCTATCAATGTCGGCACGGCATCGGTTCGCGCGGCTGACGCCCGGTCGATGGTTTATAGTATCGGCCGCTGACCGATTCCCCACGACCATGACTTCTAGCGACGCGAACCCCAGCGCGCTCTACGCCAAACTGCTTGGCGAGACCGCGAAGATCGACTGGCAGGATCTCGAACGTTTTTTTGCGCAGGGCAAGCTGCTGTCCGTCGCCCGCGACCTCGATCTCGTCAGCGTCGCGGAAGCGATCGCCGGCGACGACAAGGATCTCGTGACACGCTGGCTCGCGTCCGGCCTGGTGGAACGCATGCCGGCCGAAACGGCCGCCGGCTACGCCAATCGCAAACCGGAGCTTTGGGCGGTCGTCGTGTCGCCGTGGATCTGCGTGCAGGAACGTAGTTGAGCAGGCGCCTCGCGACCGCACCGGCAGGCTGGCATCGACGCGTGTTGCAGCTTGCGTTTCCGATCGTCCTCGCGAACCTGACCCAGCCGATTCTTGGCGCCGTCGATACAGCCGTCGCCGGCCATCTGCATAGCGCCGCCGACCTCGGCGGCGTCGCGTTGGGCGGCCTGTTCTTCAACTTCGTGTTCTGGGGTTTCGGCTTCCTGCGAATGGGCACGACGGGGCTCGTCGCGCAGGCGTTCGGCGCCGCCGACCCGAACGCATTACGCGCGAACGTGGTCCGCGCGCTGCTGCTCGCGTTCGCGATCGGCGCGGTCGTGCTCGTCGTGCAGACGCCGTTGATCCACTATGCGCTCGCCGCGATCGGCGGCAGCGACGAGGTGCAGCGCAATGCCCGTGTTTACAGCGCCGCGCGGATCGGTTCGGCGCCGTTCGCGCTCGCGAACTACGTGGTGCTCGGGTATCTGCTCGGCACGCAGAGGGTCCGCATCGCATTGGCGACGCAGGTGTTCGTCAACGCGGTGAACGTCGTTGCCGTGCTCGTCTACGTGTATGTGTTCGGGTGGGGCATCGCCGGCATCGGCGCGGCGACCGCTACCGCCGATACGCTCGGTTTCGTGTTCGGCGCGGGGGTACTGTGGTATGCGAGGCCGCGCGGACTATCGCCTCTGCGATTGGCGACGGTTGTCGATCCCGCTGCGCTGAAGCAGTTGGTCGCGATCAATCGGGACATTTTCCTGCGCACGATGTGCCTGCTCGGTTCGTTCGGATGGTTCGCCCATCTCGGCGCCCGGCAGGGCGACGCGATCCTCGCCGCGAATGCGCTGCTGCTGAACTTCCAGACGTTCATGGCATATGGACTGGACGGCTTCGCGCATGCAGCGGAGGCGCTGGTCGGCGCGGCGATCGGCGCGCGCAACCGCGATGCGTTTCAGCACGCGGTCAGGGTGACGATGTTCTGGTCGGTTATCGGGGCGGCCGCTTTTACGATCGTCTATTGGGTCGGCGGAGCATGGATCATCGACCGGCTCACCGATCAGGAGCCCGTTCGTACCGCGGCACGAACGTTCCTGCCGTGGGCCGCACTGTCGCCGGTAGTGTCGGTGTGGGGCTTCCTGCTCGACGGCGTGTTCATCGGCGCGACGCGCACGCGCGAACTGATGCAGGCGATGGCCGTGTCGCTCGGCGTCTTTCTGGTCGCGTCGTGGCTGCTAGTTGCGCCGTTCGCGAATCACGGGCTGTGGGCTGCACTACTCGTGTTCATGGCATCGCGCGGACTTGCGCTGTCCCCGCTGTTGCCGCGCATCGCGGCGGCGATCCGGGTTCCGGCGGCAGGTATGCAGTAAGCGCTTCGCGATTAGCGAGACGGCTGATCGTCCAACATCGTCGGCGGGCGGTCGTCGGTCGGCACGCCGTGATAGTCGGGCGGATCCTGCGGCGGGGAATGATGGCGCGACGCGCTGGAATCGGCGGCGCATCCGCTCACCAAGGCCGCAATCGCGGCGGCAAACAACATTCTTTTCATCAAGCGGGCTCGTTGAGTAGTTTCGGGCGATTTCGCGTCCACGCCTCTCGCGTGTCCTAAGATAGGAGCGTGGCTGCAACCGAAGGAGGCTGCCATGGATTCGGAAACAATTGCGGGCCTGGCCGGCCTTGGCGTCGGACTACTGGTTCTGATCGGACTATCGGTGTTCGAATCGCGACAGTACCGGCGAGAACATGGCGGCGAAGGAATGATGCATCACTGGCTGGCCGAGCATCACGTCTTCGAGCGCATCCGACGCAAGCATTGATCTTCGGACCTGAACCGCAGAACATCCCTGTTTTACAGGTCCCGGTCGTTTGTCTGCCGGAGTGTTTGCTTTTTCGCCCGCCCCCTCTGCGCGAGCAGGGATGCTGTGTCTGAGACAAGGCTGTGAGGTCGGTTTTTTCGTGCGTAAACGCCGAACCCCGACCCTCCGTTGGGTGGAGAGGCCGGGGTATCGGGGACAGCATGAGGAGCCTGACGATTACCTACTTTCACACGGGCAATCCGCACTATCATCGGCGTGGAGTCGTTTCACGGTCCTGTTCGGGATGGGAAGGGGTGGGACCGACTCGCTATGGTCATCAGGCATGACGGGTTGCTGCGTCGCGGTTTGGGGTCGCGCCACAGCCAATCTGGAAGAAGCGTAAAGAGTGGGGGTTGTGATGTTCTGCACAACACGTTCTCAACTTGCGGCGCATCCCGCTGGGGGATGGGTCCGGCCGGGTGCTGAGGCACCGGCCATGACCGACACACCTGTTATAGGATCAAGCCTTACGGGCAATTAGTATCAGTTAGCTTAACGCATTACTGCGCTTCCACACCTGACCTATCAACGTCCTGGTCTTGAACGACCCTTCAAGGGGCTCGAAGCCCCGGGGAAGTCTCATCTTGAGGCGAGTTTCCCGCTTAGATGCTTTCAGCGGTTATCTCTTCCGAACATAGCTACCCGGCGATGCCACTGGCGTGACAACCGGTACACCAGAGGTTCGTCCACTCCGGTCCTCTCGTACTAGGAGCAGGCCCCCTCAAACTTCCAGCGCCCACGGCAGATAGGGACCAAACTGTCTCACGACGTTTTAAACCCAGCTCACGTACCTCTTTAAATGGCGAACAGCCATACCCTTGGGACCGGCTACAGCCCCAGGATGAGATGAGCCGACATCGAGGTGCCAAACACCGCCGTCGATATGAACTCTTGGGCGGTATCAGCCTGTTATCCCCAGAGTACCTTTTATCCGTTGAGCGATGGCCCTTCCATACAGAACCACCGGATCACTATGACCTGCTTTCGCACCTGCTCGACTTGTCAGTCTCGCAGTCAAGCACGCTTATGCCATTGCACTATCAGCACGATTTCCGACCGTACCTAGCGTACCTTCGTACTCCTCCGTTACCCTTTGGGAGGAGACCGCCCCAGTCAAACTGCCTGCCATGCACTGTCCCCGATCCGGATAACGGACCAAGGTTAGAACCTCAAACAGATCAGGGTGGTATTTCAAGGACGGCTCCACGACAACTGGCGTTGCCGCTTCACAGCCTCCCACCTATCCTACACAAACCGGTTCAAAGTCCAATGCAAAGCTGCAGTAAAGGTTCATGGGGTCTTTCCGTCTAGCCGCGGGGAGATTGCATCATCACAAACACTTCAACTTCGCTGAGTCTCGGGAGGAGACAGTGTGGCCATCGTTACGCCATTCGTGCAGGTCGGAACTTACCCGACAAGGAATTTCGCTACCTTAGGACCGTTATAGTTACGGCCGCCGTTTACCGGGACTTCAATCAAGAGCTTGCACCCCATCATTTAATCTTCCGGCACCGGGCAGGCGTCACACCCTATACGTCCACTTTCGTGTTTGCAGAGTGCTGTGTTTTTATTAAACAGTCGCAGCCACCAGTTTATTGCAACCCCTTCACCCTCACGGCGCGAGCCGCTCAAGCTACAGGGGCGTACCTTATCCCGAAGTTACGGTACCAATTTGCCGAGTTCCTTCTCCCGAGTTCTCTCAAGCGCCTTAGAATACTCATCTCGCCCACCTGTGTCGGTTTGCGGTACGGTCACTGTGAAACTGAAGCTTAGAGGCTTTTCCTGGAACCCCTTCCGATTGCTTCGCTCCCGAAGGAGCTCGCGCCACACCCTTGAATTCCGTACCCGGATTTGCCAGGGTACCTTCTCCAATGCAGCGACCGGGACTTCCAACACCCGGACAACCTTCCGCGATCCGTCCCCCCATCGCATTTCACAATGGTGCAGAAATATTAATCTGCTTCCCATCAGCTACGCATTTCTGCCTCGCCTTAGGGGCCGACTCACCCTACGCCGATGAACGTTGCGTAGGAAACCTTGGGCTTACGGCGAGGGGGCCTTTCACCCCCTTTATCGCTACTCATGTCAGCATTCGCACTTCCGATACCTCCAGCACACTTTCCAGTGCACCTTCGCAGGCTTACGGAACGCTCTCCTACCATGCGTGCAAGCACGCATCCGCAGCTTCGGTAACTGGCTTAGCCCCGTTACATCTTCCGCGCAGGACGACTCGATCAGTGAGCTATTACGCTTTCTTTAAAGGGTGGCTGCTTCTAAGCCAACCTCCTGACTGTTTTTGCCTTCCCACTTCGTTTCCCACTTAGCCAATTTTAGGGACCTTAGCTGGCGGTCTGGGTTGTTTCCCTCTTGACACCGGACGTTAGCACCCGATGTCTGTCTCCCGTGATTGCACTCTTCGGTATTCGGAGTTTGCTATGGCGAAGTAATCCGCAATGGACCCTTCAACCATGACAGTGCTCTACCCCCGAAGGTGATACACGAGGCACTACCTAAATAGTTTTCGGAGAGAACCAGCTATTTCCAGGTTTGTTTAGCCTTTCACCCCTATCCACAGCTCATCCCCTAACTTTTCAACGTTAGTGGGTTCGGCCCTCCAGCACGTGTTACCGTGCCTTCAGCCTGGCCATGGATAGATCACCTGGTTTCGGGTCTACACCCAGCGACTGGACGCCCTGTTCGGACTCGCTTTCGCTACGCCTGCCCTATACGGTTAAGCTCGCCACTGAATGTAAGTCGCTGACCCATTATACAAAAGGTACGCCGTCACCCCTTGCGAGGCTCCGACTGTTTGTATGCATGCGGTTTCAGGATCTGTTTCACTCCCCTCCCGGGGTTCTTTTCGCCTTTCCCTCACGGTACTGGTTCACTATCGGTCGATCACGAGTATTTAGCCTTGGAGGATGGTCCCCCCATCTTCAGACAGGATTTCACGTGTCCCGCCCTACTTGTCGCATACCTAGTTCTTCCATGCCGTTTTCGTCTACAGGGCTATCACCTGCTATGGCCGCACTTTCCAGAGCGTTCGACTAACGGTACAGATAAAGAATGCAGGCTGATCCCATTTCGCTCGCCACTACTCTGGGAATCTCGGTTGATTTCTGTTCCTGCGGCTACTTAGATGTTTCAGTTCGCCGCGTTCGCTTCACATGGCCTATGTATTCAGCCATGGATACTCCATTCGGAGTGGGTTTCCCCATTCGGACATCTCCGGATCAAAGCTTGTTTGCCAGCTCCCCGGAGCTTTTCGCAGGCTACCGCGTCCTTCATCGCCTGTGATCGCCAAGGCATCCACCACATGCACTTGTTCGCTTGACCCTATAACGGGTGGGCCTCTTTCGAAGCCGCTCCGCTACAGGTTGAGTTTTAGCGTTGTGCCGTATTCCAATCCGTCTTGCGACGGCCTTGAGATACATCGATACAATCACAACCCTGATTCTCTACTCACACCCATCTCTAAGTGCTTTCGATGAATCTCTTTACTACTTCTTCCTGATTGTTAAAGAACGACAGCCGATAATCAGCTGACTGGCTCAGTCGCCAATGCGCAATGCCCTGAACAGGACACTGTGCACTGATGACTGATGGACAGACCTTGGTGGAGGCAGACGGGATCGAACCGACGACCCCCTGCTTGCAAAGCAGGTGCTCTCCCAGCTGAGCTATGCCCCCCGTGTCTTGCGTACACACGCGGGAGACTGTGGCTCGCACCCTCCGGACCAGGATGGTGGGTCTGGCTGGATTCGAACCAGCGACCCCCGCCTTATCAAGACGGTGCTCTAACCGACTGAGCTACAGACCCCCGGGTCTGTCCTTCTCTCTACAGCCGACAAGTGTGAGCGCTCTGACACGTGAACCGCGCATAGCTCTGGAAAGGAGGTGATCCAGCCGCACCTTCCGATACGGCTACCTTGTTACGACTTCACCCCAGTCATGAATCCTGCCGTGGTGACCGTCCTCCTTGCGGTTAGACTAGCCACTTCTGGCAAAACCCACTCCCATGGTGTGACGGGCGGTGTGTACAAGACCCGGGAACGTATTCACCGCGGCATGCTGATCCGCGATTACTAGCGATTCCAGCTTCACGCAGTCGAGTTGCAGACTGCGATCCGGACTACGATCGGTTTTCTGGGATTGGCTCCCCCTCGCGGGTTGGCGACCCTCTGTTCCGACCATTGTATGACGTGTGAAGCCCTACCCATAAGGGCCATGAGGACTTGACGTCATCCCCACCTTCCTCCGGTTTGTCACCGGCAGTCTCCCTGGAGTGCTCTTGCGTAGCAACTAGGGACAAGGGTTGCGCTCGTTGCGGGACTTAACCCAACATCTCACGACACGAGCTGACGACAGCCATGCAGCACCTGTGTTACGGCTCCCTTTCGGGCACCCCCGGCTCTCACCAGGGTTCCGTACATGTCAAGGGTAGGTAAGGTTTTTCGCGTTGCATCGAATTAATCCACATCATCCACCGCTTGTGCGGGTCCCCGTCAATTCCTTTGAGTTTTAATCTTGCGACCGTACTCCCCAGGCGGTCAACTTCACGCGTTAGCTACGTTACTAAGGAAATGAATCCCCAACAACCAGTTGACATCGTTTAGGGCGTGGACTACCAGGGTATCTAATCCTGTTTGCTCCCCACGCTTTCGTGCATGAGCGTCAGTATTGGCCCAGGGGGCTGCCTTCGCCATCGGTGTTCCTCCACATCTCTACGCATTTCACTGCTACACGTGGAATTCCACCCCCCTCTGCCATACTCCAGCGATGCAGTCACCAATGCAGTTCCCAGGTTAAGCCCGGGGATTTCACATCGGTCTTACATCACCGCCTGCGCACGCTTTACGCCCAGTAATTCCGATTAACGCTCGCACCCTACGTATTACCGCGGCTGCTGGCACGTAGTTAGCCGGTGCTTATTCTTCCGGTACCGTCATCCACCCCCGGTATTAGCAGGGATGATTTCTTTCCGGACAAAAGTGCTTTACAACCCGAAGGCCTTCTTCACACACGCGGCATTGCTGGATCAGGGTTGCCCCCATTGTCCAAAATTCCCCACTGCTGCCTCCCGTAGGAGTCTGGGCCGTGTCTCAGTCCCAGTGTGGCTGGTCGTCCTCTCAGACCAGCTACGGATCGTCGGCTTGGTAGGCCTTTACCCCACCAACTACCTAATCCGCCATCGGCCGCCCCGTTAGCGCGAGGCCTTTCGGTCCCCCGCTTTCATCCACAGATCGTATGCGGTATTAATCCGGCTTTCGCCGGGCTATCCCCCACTAATGGACACGTTCCGATGTATTACTCACCCGTTCGCCACTCGCCGCCAGGGTTGCCCCCGCGCTGCCGTTCGACTTGCATGTGTAAGGCATGCCGCCAGCGTTCAATCTGAGCCAGGATCAAACTCTTCAGTTCAAACCTGTTACTGTCTTTCGGTTCCAGTGATCTCTCACCGGAGCCGGTCGCTCACTCAAAGTGCTGACAGATTCCACCCCCGTTTCTCAACGGGCGTGAAACCCACCTTTACTTTCGTGCGAGCGCCTTGCTGCTGATACTTTTGCTGCACCCCCTCCCGAAGGAGAGGATGTCGCGCAGTCCGCATCGAGCGCCCACACTTATCGGCTGTAAATTTTTAAAGATCGCGTCACACTCAACCCCGGAAAACCACTCACTACCCGGCGTTTCGTGCGTTGCTGCGTCAGCAGCAGAGAAACGAGATTATGCAGACCGTTCAGCTATCCGTCAACAGGTTTTTTTACTTCCCTCAACCCGTCACGCTCACCGCTCCTGCGTCCGCAAAGGCCTCTACATAAGGCCTTCCCGTCTCCCCGCATCCCCTTGCGGAAATGCGAAAGACCGCGATTCTAGACACCGCCGCCCCTTCGTGCAAGCGGTTTTTGAACGGCCCCATCGGCACCACATGCTTGTGCATTAGCGCAGGGACGGCCCCTATCCGCGCCGCTTTGCGTCCATAAGCGATGCTGCATCCGGAACGGACTAAAATAGCGAGTTCACCGAATCTCAACTCCCGGATTTATGCGCTCGCGAATCGCCAAACGCCTTCCCCCTGACGCCGACAAACTGGTCGGTCTGTCGCTCGCCCTGTTCGCTTCGGGCAGCCGCACCGAAGACCGCTTCTGGGAGGCGAAGCTCGACGCGCTTCTCGCCAGGATCGTGCGCAACGGCAACCAGACGACGCTCGACGCGGCGCTCGACCACTTGCAGCAGAACCATCCGGATGCCTACGGCGCACTCGCCGACATGGCCGAAACGCATAGCGAGTCGTTCGTCCTCGAGCACCAGGGTCAGCCCTACGAGGCGCTGCTGGTCGCCGCGCCGGTGCTCGCATGGACGCGTTACGTGATCCCCTCCGGCCCGCTGAAGACCGACGCGGCCGACGCGCTGCGCGCGCATCTGCAGGCCCACGTGCTCGCAAACGGCACGCACGTCGCGATGGCGCCGTATCTGTACAGCATCGACCAGTTGCCGCGTCATCACGTCGAAACGTGGCGGCTCGCGCAGCAGCTCGCCCAGGCCGCGCTGGGCGGCGGCAACGCGAAGATCAGCACCGGCGAGCTGCCCGAAACGTCGCCGATCCTCGCCGACCCGCGCTTCCTGCTCGCGGTCGTCGCCGCCCCGACCGGCGCGCCGCTATTCCGCTGGCAGGAAGAAGAGCACGGCGCCCGCATCGAGCGCGGCCAGTGCCTCGAACAGTGGGCGAACCAGGGCGGCGCGAACCTCGCGCTCGTGATGCCCGGCTGCGAATTCGAATGCCTGCTGCCGGACGCGTACTACTCCGCATGCCGCGACGCCGACGAACGCGTGCGTCCGCACACGATCCGCACCGCGGTGCGCTATCTGCTCGACACGATCGGCGGCGCCGCGCAGGACCTGCGCGCGGTCGTCGCCGGATTCGGCGAGCGCCGCATCGACGAATACCGGATCGGCTTCACGCGGCGCGGCAGCAACGACGTGCTGTATGGCGTGGTCTGGCCGCTCTACGGCCGCGAGAACGGCGACGCGGAGATCGACGAGGAACCGCCGGAGGAAAATTCCAGCGAAGGCCCGCTCGAAGAGATCGTCGCACTGCTGAAGGAAACCGGCGTCACCGAAATTCGCCGTCACGCGGGCCGCTTCGAGCCCGAGTATTGCGACGACTGCGGCGTCCCACTGTATGCCGATCCGCTAGGGGAAATCGTGCATGCGGAAATGCCTGAGGACGCCGAGCCGGTGCAGCCGCACTTTCATTGATTCCTACGACGCCGTCGTACCGTCCCGCCGCAGAGCGGGATTTTTTTGGCCTATGTCCTATACCGTCTGGACAGGCCGCCCTTCTCCGGGCTTTTTGCCATCATGATGCGGATGGCTCGTGCGGCGACGTCTGCGCCGCACGAGCGAGGCAGGACCATCTTCACAAACCATGATGAGAGGAGGGCAGGTTATGCGGTTCGCAATTCTCAATCCGGACGCCGAACGCCGTGACGGGCTGAAGGCGCTCTTGCGGCAAATCGACCGGCGCGCGCGCTTCAACGAAGCATCCGATTGGCGCGGCGCCGATCGCGCGATGCAACGTTTCCCCACCAGCCTGCTGGTGATCGACTGGCACGACGGCATCCGCCCCGGCGAACTGCGCGCCTTCACGACGAAACATCCGGACGTGCCGGTCGCCGTGCTGGTGGACAACGCATCGACGCCCGCCCTCGTGCGCGAACTGCTCGGCGAAGGCGCGCACGGCGTGATCCGCCGCACTACCGACTCGCCGCTGATCGTCAAGCTCCTCGAAGTCACGCTGCTCGGCGGGAGTCACGTGCCGGCCGACGTGCTGCATCCGGTAGCGCCACCCGTGCCTCCGCCGAGGCGCTTCGGCGCATCCGCCCGCCCCGCGCGCAAACCGCTGTTGACGAGCACGCTGTCGCCGCGTCAACAGCAGATCATGCGCTGCGTCCACATGGGCAGCACGAACAAGATGATCGCGCGCACGCTCGGCATCAGCGAAGGCACCGTGAAGATCCATCTCGCCAGCATCTTCCAGCAGCTCGGCGCACCGAACCGCGCGGCCGCGGTCGCCATCTACAATGGCTGGCTGTCGAGCCAGTTGCAAGTGCTGCACGCGCAATGGGATCATCCGCCGAAGCCGGAGCACGGCCAGCGCGGCCCGGTGCCGTTGCGGCGCCGCGGCACTCCGGCGTTCCGCTATCCGTTGCGGGCAGACGACACCGCCAACGCGTTACCGGTCGCGGCCGAACCGACGCCGCCGTTCGGCGAGCCCGAGCCGGCGGGCGACTAACGCGCGGATGCGCACGCGGCGGAACCTGCCGCAGGGGAGCGCCGGCACGCCACGTGCGTACACGTTTTATCGCCCAACGAGTAATATGAAGCACATGGGGTTCCTCTATACGCCGCTTCCGCTGTGGGTCGCCATCGGTGGCTGGATTGCCGCCGCGGGGCTGCTCGCGCTCGCGTTATGGCGCAACCCCTTCAAACGCCTCCAGGATGCGACGCTGCAGCACGTGTGGCTCGCGATCATCGTCGCGGTCGCAGTGCTGTGGGCCAGCAACGCATGGCTGGAAGACGGCACCGTGCTGCATCTGCTCGGCGCGACGCTCGTGGTCACGCTGTTCGACTGGGCGCTCGCGCTGGTCGCAATGGCCGCGGTCGTCGTGCTCGCGGCGCTCGTGTTCGACTCGCCGTGGGACGGCATCGCGCTGACGTTCCTCGTGTTCGGCGCATTTCCGGTCGGCGTGTCGGCGCTGCTGCAGCGCGCATGCATCGCGTGGCTGCCGCGCAACCTGCTGATGTTCATCGTCGGGCAAGGCTTCGTGTCGCCGGCGATCGCGGTGTCCGCCGCCGCGTATCTTGCGCTCGGCATGCATGTCGAGCTGACCGGCGGGTCGATGCTCGCCGTGCCCGCCGGTTATGCGTTCAGCGTATTCCTGCTCGCGACCGGCGAAGCCTGGTTCACCGGCATGGCTACCGCGCTGATCGCCGTCTATCGTCCCGCATGGGTCACGACCTATGACGTGCGGCGCTACCGGCTCGGCGGCCCGCGAACCTGACACCGCCGACAGCAAGCCGCCCGCTCCAGCGCCCGATCCGGGCCGTTCTTGCCGCCCCCTCGCGATATCCGCCTCTGACGCGGCCCACGTCGCGCACGAAATAATGCCATCCGGATTGAACTCATCACGGTGACACGGCCTCTTACTAAGCCGAACGCTTAATACCCCTCCTCCCGACAGATGGACCGCAACAAAGCAATCCACCGGTCGCTGACAGCGGCCGGCCGCGCCGTCGCATGCGCCACGAGTTTCCTGCTCGCCTCCGCGTTGCCCGCCTTCGCCGCCCAGCTCGACCAGCACAACGACCTCGTCAGCACGTACATCACGCAGATGCACGCCGATCCGCTCGTCGCGGACTGCGCCGCGCACGGCAACTTCGTCGCCGGCACGTCGAGCGTGCTCGACCATGTCGAATTCCGTCCCGAATCGTTCGACAGCACGCACGCGACGATCACGCCATGGAACGATTCGTTCGACGAAGGCAAGCAGCGCGTCAAAGTCGATACGGTCGTCTCCGTCGACGGCGTCGGCATCCCGCAGAACAGCAACGATCCGCCGCTCGACCTGAAATTCCGCTGCGGCTACGTCGGCAGCCAGATGCTCGCGTTCAGCTGGAACGACCCGGTCCCGCCGGCTCGCGCGCGCAGCGAGAGCGCGCCGGCCGCGCGCGGCGGCGCAGCGGTGCGCGGTCGGCATCATGCGGCCGGCGGCAAGGTCAAGAAGAACGCCGCGGGCAAGGGCACGAAAAAAGCGGTGACCGGCAAGGGCGCGCGCAAGCCGTCGTCAGGTGCGTCGAGCGGCAAGAGCAGGAGCCTCGCGACCAAAGCCACCGTCAAGAAGTCGACGAAAAAAGCCGCACCCGCGAAGAAGAAGTCCTGACCATCGTCGCCCGCCCGAAAAGCCGGTGCAACTGAAACGCACACGGCGGCGCCGGCTCGAACCGCGGGCCGCCTCAAACGACAAGGGGGAAACGGCCGATGCCGTTTCCCCCTTGTTTCGTCTCCGGTCGCCGCGCGATGCGCGGCGCGTCGACGCCGCTACGCGAACGTGTCGACGTGATGCAGGATCGCCTGCAGCATCGCGGCCCCCAGCGCCGCGCTTCGCTCGCCGCTCCAGCCAACCCGCTCGTCCGGCAGGTTCGCGTTGTCCTTGAACGGCATCTCCAGCGTCAGCGACAGGCAGCCGAACTCGTTGCCGATGTACTTCGACGCAAGCTTCAGCGCATCCTCGCGATAACGGCTCGCCGCGTACCCGTGCACGTCCTGGAAGTCCGGGCTCGCGACCTTGAACGCGTCGATGAACGCCTTCTGCTCGCGCCCCTGCTGTTCGGTAAAACCCGGCAGCATCTCGGAGCCCGCGACGAACACATACGGCAGCCCTTCGTCGCCGTGAATGTCGAAGAACAGGTCGCAGCCGGTCGCGTGAATCGCGTCGCGCACCGCGAGCACTTCCGGGCTGCGCTGCACGTCCGGCCCCATCCATTCGCGGTTCAGGTTCGCGCCCGCCGCATTGGTGCGCAGATTGCCGTGCACGCTGCCGTCCGGATTCATGTTCGGCACGATATGGAACACCACGTTGTCGTAGAGCCGGCGCGCAACCGGATCGCCGGCCCAGTCGCCCCAGCCGGCGAGCCGCTTCACGAGCCCCTCGACGAACCACTCGGCCATCGTCTCGCCCGGATGCTGGCGCGCGATGATCCACACGTTCTTCTTCGGCGCGCCGTCCTCCAGCATGCCGAGCGTCAGCAACGTCATCGGCCGTCCTTCGACCGTGCGGCCCAGTTCGGTCAGCGTCGCGTGCGGCAACTGCTGCACCGCGCCGGCGAATGCCGCGTGGCGCTCCTCGCTGTACGGCTCGAAGTACGCGTAGTAGATGCTGTCGAACTCCGGCGTGTGGTCGATCGTCAGCGCGCGGCCGTCGTACGACGTCGGCACGCGAAACCAGTTCACGCGGTCGTAGCTCGCGACCGCCCGGTAGTCGCGCCAGCCGTCCGGGAATGCACACGCGGACGCATTCTCGAACGTCATCACGCAACGCTCGTCGCGCGCGCCGGTCAGCCGGAAATAGAACCACTGCGCGAACTCGGCCTGACTGTCCTTGCGCACGCGCAGCCGGATGTCGTGGGCGCGCTCGCACGACAGCACGTCGATCGCGCCCGCGTCGAAATTGCTGGTGATCGAAAGCGTCATCGGAAACTCCTCGTCAATCGGCCACGCGCCGACGGAACACATAGGTCGAGTCGTTCGACGCGTCGGCGTCGAACGCATACCCTTCCGCGTCGAAGCCCTTCAGCGCCTCCGGCTCCGCAATCCGGTTCTCGACCGCATAACGCGCCATCAAACCGCGCGCGCGCTTCGCATGGAAGCTGATGATCTTGTAGCGACCGCCCTTCCAGTCCTCGAACACCGGCGTGACGACCGGCGCATCGAGCCGCTTCGGCTTGACCGCCTTGAAGTATTCGTTCGAGGCGCAGTTGACCAGCACGCGCGACGCCTTCGCGTTGTGTTCGAACTGCGCGTTCAGCGCGTGCGTGATGCGCTCGCCCCAGAACGCGTACAGATCCTTGCCGCGCGCGTTCTCGAAGCGCGTGCCCATTTCGAGCCGGTACGGCTGCAGCAGATCGAGCGGCCGCAGCAGTCCGTACAGCCCGGACAGCACGCGCACGTGCTGCTGCGCGTAGTCGAGATCCGTCGCGGACAGGGACTTCGCATCGAAGCCTTCGTACACGTCGCCGTTGAACGCAAGCACCGCCTGCTTCGCGTTCTTTTTGCTGAAGCGCGGCGACCAGTCCGCGTAACGCTGGAAATTCAGCCGCGCGAGCGGATCGGAAATGCTCATCAACACCGCGATCTGCTGCGGCGACAGACGGCGCAGACCGTCGATCAGCTCGGCTGCGTCGTCGACGAAAGCGGGAATCGTGTGGGTGTCGATGTGTGCCGGGGTGTCATAGTCGAGCGATTTGGCCGGCGACAGAACGATTATCATAGAGGCTCGCAGGCACGCCCGAAGGTAAGTCCCGCTGGAGAATCCAGCGGACGTCGTGCCCGATGTTCAGAGGTTCAAAGGCGAAAGCCCGATTGTAGCGAATGTCACGAATGACCGGTTTCGATGCCCAGCCGCCCGCACTGCCCGTCGTGCTCGATTCGAACGTGTGGATCGACATCCTCGTGTTCGACGATCCGCACACGCGGCCGATCCTCGCCGCGCTCGAACGCGGCGCGCTGCGTGCGCTGATCGACGCGCGCTGTCTCGGCGAACTCGCGTACGTGCTCGACTATCCGCAGTTCGTGCAGCGGCGCGTCGACAAGGCCGCCGCGCTCGCGACGGTCGCGCGGCTCGCGCAGCAGATCGAGCCGCCCGCCGCCGCACCCGACGCGAAACCGCTGCCGCAATGCAAGGACCGCGACGACCAGAAGTTCCTCGAACTCGCGCACGCGGGCGGCGCCGCATGGCTCGTGTCGAAAGACCGCGCGGTGCTGAAGCTCGCGAAGCGGATCGCGCGCGACTTCGGCTTCCGGATCGCGGAGCCTGCGCCGTTCGTCGCGGCCTGCGCGCTGACGGCCGCCGAACCCGCGACCGCCGCATGACGGCGGCGCGCGCTTCTGCGCGGTAAAGCACTCCGAAGCACGGCAAATCTGCCATCCACAGCAACGCAACCCCCTTCCCCAACCTCACCACGCCCTAAAAAAGCGCCGCCGAAACACCGCGCCCCCACCGCCGATGCGGCCCGCCCGCGAACTCCGGTGCAGAATTGCCTACAATCAGGCTTTCCGTTCCGATCCGCACACCGCCCCATCGCGCCATGAATGCACCGCATCCGCAGCACGACACGCCGCACCGCCCGCTTACGCCGTCGTTCCCGTCCCGTCTGCCGGACGTCGGCACGACGATCTTCACCGTGATGAGCGCCCTCGCGACCGAAAAAGGCGCGGTCAACCTGGGCCAGGGATTTCCCGACTTCGGCTGCGACCCGCGCATCGCCGACGCGGTCGCGCAGGCCATGCGCGACGGCCACAACCAGTATCCGCCGATGGCCGGCGTGCCCGCGCTGCGCGACGCGATCGCCGGCAAGATCGCGAATCTGTACGGCCGCCGCTACGATGCGAACACCGAAATCACCGTGACCGCCGGCGCGACCCAGGCGCTGCTGACCGCGATCCTGTGCGCGGTGCACCCGGGCGACGAGGTGATCGTCGTCGAGCCGACCTACGACAGTTATCTGCCGTCGATCGAACTCGCGGGCGGCAAGCCGGTGTTCGTCACGCTCGAAGCGCCGGACTACGCGATTCCGTTCGACCGCCTCGCCGCCGCGATCACGCCGAAAACGCGGCTGCTGCTGATCAACACGCCGCACAATCCGACCGGCCGCGTGTGGAGCGCGCAGGACATGCAGCGGCTTCAGGAGATCGTGCGCGACACCAACGTGCTGATCCTGTCCGACGAGGTCTACGAGCACATGGTGTACGACGGCGCGCCGCACGAAAGCGTCGCGCGTTATCCGGACCTCGCCGCGCGCAGTTTCATCGTGTCGAGCTTCGGCAAGACCTATCACGTGACCGGCTGGAAGGTCGGTTACGTCGCCGCGCCCGCGCCGCTCACCGCCGAGTTCCGCAAGGTCCACCAGTTCAACGTGTTCACCGTGAACACGCCGATGCAGGTCGGCCTCGCGCAGTATCTGCAGGACCCGAGGCCGTATCTCGACCTGCCCGCGTTCTATCAGCAAAAGCGCGACTACTTCCGCGCGGGCCTCGCGAACACGCGCTTCCGGCTGCTGCCGTGCGAAGGCACGTATTTCCAGAGCGTCGATTATTCGGCGATCAGCGACATGCCCGAGGCCGAGTTCTCGAAGTGGCTGACGACCGAGATCGGCGTCGCCGCGATTCCGGTGTCCGCGTTCTATCACGAGCCGCACGAGTCGGGCGTCGTGCGCTTCTGTTTCGCGAAGCAGGAAAAGACGCTCGCGACCGCGCTCGACCGGCTCGCGCGGCTCTGACCGGCGCGAGGCGCGCGATGAGGCGGCGAACGGCCTCGCGTCCCTCTTCATCGCGCGACGTCGCGGCGCGCCATGCGCGCGCCGCCAGTCATCCCCCGCCTCACCCCATTCCCGTTTTCCCGAAACGCGCGCGATGTCGTCCGCACATCCATCGCCTCGCGCGCATCTCAGAAATGCACGGTCGTGCTATTGTAGTGCCACTCAGGAGACGCCCCGCCCCATGACTGCCCGTCAGTACCTCATCGACACCCTCGGCATCGTCGGCGCCGGCGCAATGGGCCGCGGCATCGCGCAGATCGCCGCGCAGGCCGGCATCGCGGTCAGGCTGCACGATGCGAACCCGCAGGCCGTCGCCGCCGCGCATGCGTATCTCGCGGACACGTTCGCGAAGCTGGTCGCGAAAGGCAAGCTCGACGAAACCGCCGCGAACGCGGCGCTCGCACGCGTAACCGGCGTCCACGCGATCGGCGAACTCGCCGGCTGCGGCCTCGTGATCGAAGCGATCGTCGAGAACCTCGACGCGAAACGCGCGCTGTTCCGCGAACTGGAAACCGTCGTCGTCGGCCATTGCATACTCGCGTCCAACACGTCGTCGCTGTCGATCACCGCGATCGCCGCCGCGTGCACCGACCCGTCGCGCGTCGTCGGTTATCACTTCTTCAACCCGGTGCCGCTGATGAAGGTCGTCGAGGTGATCGACGGGCTGCGCGGCGACCCGGCGGCCGGCGATGCGCTGATGGACGTGTCGCGCCGGATGGGCCACACGCCGGTGCGCGCGAAGGACATGCCCGGCTTCATCGTGAATCACGCGGGCCGCGGGATGAACACCGAAGGGCTGCGCGTCGTCGGCGAAGGCGTCGCGAGTTTCGCGGACGTCGACCGCATCATGCGCGAACAGGCCGGCTTCCGGCTCGGCCCGTTCGAACTGCTCGACCTGACCGCGCTCGACGTCTCGCATCCGGTGATGGAGTCGATCTATCACCAGTTCTACGAAGAGCCGCGCTTCACGCCGTCGCCGATCACCGGCACGCGGCTCGCGGGCGGACTGCTCGGCCGCAAGAGCGGCGAGGGCTTCTATCGCTACGCAAACGGCAAGCCGCAGATTCCCGACGAGCCGCCCGCGCCAGCGACGCTGCCCGCGCGCGTCTGGGTGAGCCGCCGCGATCCGCGCGCGCGCGACGCGGTGCTCGCGCTCGCCGCGCAGGCCGGCGTGCCGGTCGACGACGGCGCGACGCCGGCCGCCGACGCGCTGCTCGTCGTCACGCCGCTCGGCCTCGACGCGACGGCCGCCGCGCTCGACGAACAACTCGACGCGCGCCGCGTCGTCGCGCTCGACACGCTGTTCCCGCTCGACGTCGCCAGGCGCCGCACGCTGATGACGACGCCGGCGACGACCCGCGCCGCGCGCGACGCGGGCCACACGCTGTTCGCGGCGGACGGCGTGCCGGTCACGGTGATCCGCGATTCGACCGGCTTCGTCGCGCAGCGGATCGTCGCGACGATCGTCAACATCGGCTGCGACATCGCGCAACGGCGGATCGCGTCGCCGCAGGACATCGACCTCGCGGTCACGCTCGGCCTCGGTTATCCGCACGGCCCGCTCGCGCTCGGCGACCAGCTCGGCGCGTCCACGATCCTGACGATCCTGCGCAACATCCACGCGACGCTCGGCGACCCGCGCTACCGGCCGTCGCCGTGGCTCGCGCGCCGCGCGCAGCTCGGCCTGTCTCTCACCCAACCCGATGCAACCGACCTGAACGAGGAACCGCAATGAGCGCCGAACTCCTGAGCGAGCGCCCCGAGGGCCACGAATCGACGCTCGTGCTGACGCTGTCGAACCCCGGCGCGCGCAACGCGCTGCACCCGGACATGTACGCGGCCGGCATCGAGGCGATCGATGCGGCCGAGCGCGACCCGTCGCTGCGCGCGATCGTGCTGACCGGCGCGGACGGTTTCTTCTGCGCGGGCGGCAACCTGAACCGGCTGCTCGAAAACCGCGCCAAAGACCCGTCCGTGCAAGCCGAAAGCATCGACATGCTGGCCGGCTGGATCACCGCACTGCGCGAATCGAGGAAACCGGTGATCGCCGCCGTCGAAGGCGCGGCGGCCGGCGCGGGTTTCTCGCTCGCGCTCGCGGCCGACCTGCTGATCGCCGCCGACGACGCGAAATTCGTGATGTCGTATGCGCGCGTCGGCCTGACGCCGGACGGCGGCGGCTCGTGGTTCCTCTCCCGCGCGCTGCCGCGCGCGCTCGCGGCCGAACTGATGTTCGAAGGCAAGCCGGTCGGCGCGCCGCGCCTTGCCGAACTCGGCGTCGTGAACCGCGTCGCGAAGCACGGCGACGCGCTCGACGCCGCGCTCGCCTGGGCCGACGACCTCGCGAAGATCTCGCCGAATTCGGTCGCCCGGATCAAGGGGCTCGTGAACGTCGCGAACGAGCAGCCGCTCGCCGCGCATCTGGTCGCGGAGCGCGACAGCTTCGTCGCGTCGCTGCATCACCGCGACGGGCTCGAAGGGATCACCGCGTTCCTCGAAAAGCGCCCGCCGGTGTATCGCTAAACCCGCCACCGCACGAGCCACCACACGAGCCACCGAACGAGCCGCACGATGAGCGAATTCCAGTTGCCTGCGCGCCGCCGCATCTTCCTGATGCGGCACGGCGACGTCACGTACTTCGACGACTCGGGCCGCGCGATCGACCCGGACACCGTGCCGCTGAACGAGCACGGCCGCGAGCAGGCGAGCGCCGCGGGCCGGGCGTTCGCCGCGCAGGACATCCGCTTCGACCGCGTGATCGTCAGCGGCCTGCGGCGCACCGTCGAGACCGCGGAGCGCGTGCTCGAAGAGACCCGCCAGATCGTCGAGATGGAAGTGCAGCCCGCGTGGCAGGAGATTCGCGGCGGCCGTCTCGGCGCGATTCCGGCCGAGCAGATGGAGAACGCGTTCCTGCGCGTGTTCGACGGCGTGGTGCCGGAAAGCACGCAGTTCCTCGGCGGCGAGACCATCGGCGAGTTGCTCGACCGCGTGCTGCCGCAGATGGATGCGCTGCGCGCCGATCCGTCGTGGGACACCGTGCTGCTGGTGCTGCACGGCGGCGTGAACCGCGCGCTCCTGTCCCACGCGATCACGGCCGGCGGGCGCGCGTTTTTCGGCCATCTCGCGCAGGCGACCGGCTGCATCAACGCGCTCGACGTCGGCGCGGCGCCGCACGACTGGGTGGTCCGCGCGCTCAATCACGCACCGCCGTCGCCGCTGCATCGCGACGTGCGCAACACGACGATGGAAATGCTGTACGCGCAATACGTCCGCTACCGCCCACGCAACTAGCGCGACGCCCCACCACGGAGGAGACAATGGCGCAAGCCACCCCGCAAGGAGACACCCCACCCGCCCCGCAGACCGACTACTCGGCGTTCGAGGGCACCCGGCCGGTCACCGGCGCGCAGCGTTTCGACACCGACGCGCTCGCCGCGTGGCTTTCGGCGCACGTCGACGGTTTCGCCGGCCCGCTCGCGGTCGAGCAGTTCGCGGGCGGCCAGTCGAACCCCACGTTCAAGCTCGTCACGCCGTCGCGCACGTGGGTGATGCGCGCGAAACCCGGACCGAAGGCGAAGCTGCTGCCGTCCGCGCATGCGATCGAGCGCGAGTACCGCGTGATGGACGCGCTAGCGGCAACCGACGTGCCGGTCGCGAAGATGGCCGCGCTGTGCGACGACGAAACCGTGATCGGCCGCGCGTTCTACGTGATGGAGTTCGTCGAGGGCCGCGTGCTGTGGGACCAGGCGCTGCCCGGCATGACGCGCGACGAGCGCGCGGCGATCTACGACGAGATGAACCGCGTGATCGCGGCGCTGCATGACGTGTCGCCGGCCGACGTCGGCCTCGCCGACTACGGCAAGCCCGGCAACTACTTCACGCGGCAGATCGACCGCTGGAGCCGCCAGTACCAGGCGTCCGAGACCGAACCGATCGACGCGATGCACCGGCTGATCGAATGGCTGCCGCAGCACGTGCCGGCCGACGACGGCGCGCGCGTGTCGGTCGTCCACGGCGACTTCCGGCTCGACAACCTGATCTTCCATCCGACCGAGCCGCGCGTGCTCGCGGTGCTCGACTGGGAACTGTCGACACTCGGCGACCCGCTCGCGGACTTCGCGTACCACTGCATGGCGTGGCACGTCGATCCCACGCAGTTTCGCGGCATCGCGGGTCTCGACTGGCACGCGCTCGGCATTCCGGACGAAGCGGCCTATGTCGCGCGCTACTGCGAGCGCACCGGCCTCGCGATCCGCGGCGACTGGAACTTCTATCTCGCATACAACATGTTCCGGATCGCGGCGATCCTGCAAGGGATCATGAAGCGCGTCGCCGACGGCACCGCGTCGAGCGCGCAGGCGCTCGACGCCGGCCACCGCGCGAAGCCGATGGCCGAACTCGCGTGGCGCTATGCGCAGAAGGTCCGCTGACGCCCTTTTCCGAACCGCTCACTATCACGCCCCATCCCTAGCGAGGCAGACAGATGAACTTCGATTACACCCCGAAAGTGCAGGCGCTGCGCGAGAAGCTGCTCGCGTTCTTCGACGAACACATCTATCCGAACGAGGCGACGTTCGCCGCCGAGGTCGCGCGCAACCGCGCGAACGGCAACGCATGGGTGCCGACCGGCATCATCGAGACGCTGAAGGAGAAGGCGCGCGCGGCGGGCCTGTGGAACCTGTTCCTGCCCGCATCCGAACGCGGCGCGGGTCTGACGAACCTCGAATACGCGCCGCTGTGCGAGATCATGGGCCGCGTGCCGTGGGCGCCCGAGGTGTTCAACTGCAATGCGCCGGACACCGGCAACATGGAGACGATCGAACGCTACGGCACCGACGCGCAGAAGCGCCAGTGGCTCGAACCGCTGCTGCAAGGGCAGATCCGCTCCGCGTTCCTGATGACCGAGCCGGAAGTCGCGTCGTCGGATGCGACCAACATCCAGACGCGGATCGCGCGCGACGGCGACGACTACGTGATCAACGGCCGCAAGTGGTGGTCGTCGGGCGCGGGCGATCCGCGCTGCGCGGTGTACATCGTGATGGGCAAGACCGATCCCGATGCGCCGCGCCACACGCAGCAGTCGATGATCCTCGTGCCGTCCGACGCCGCCGGCATCGCCGTGCGCCGGCCGCTGACGGTGTTCGGCTACGACGACGCGCCGCACGGCCACATGGAGATCACGCTCGAAAACGTGCGCGTGCCGGCGTCGAACATCCTGCTCGGCGAGGGACGCGGCTTCGAGATCGCGCAGGGACGTCTCGGGCCGGGCCGCATCCACCACTGCATGCGGCTGATCGGCCTCGCGGAGCGCGCGCTGGAACTGATGGCGAAACGCGCCCTGTCGCGCGTCGCGTTCGGCAAGCCGGTCGCGGCGCAGACCGTCACGCAGGAGCGCATCGCCGAGGCGCGCTGCATGATCGAGCAGGCGCGGCTGCTGACGCTGAAAACCGCGTACATGATGGACACCGTCGGCAACAAGGGCGCGCGCGGCGAGATCGCGATGATCAAGGTGGTCGCGCCGAACATGGCGTGCCAGGTGATCGACTGGGCGATGCAGGTGCACGGCGCGGCCGGGATGAGCGACGATTTCCCGCTCGCTTATGCGTACACGTCGGCGCGGACGCTGCGGTTCGCGGACGGGCCGGATGAAGTGCATCGCAATGCGATCGCGAAGCTCGAACTCGCGCGCTATCTGGATGCGGACGCGGCGGCGCGGGTCGAACTGCCGGTCACGCGGTCGTAGCGAGGGTACCGAAGACGGGCGGCCCGCTTGCTGGCAGCGGGCCGGTTCCGTGCGATGCCCCGCAACGAAGCGATGCTGACTACAGCTGCGCTTCGATGGCGGCCTTGTCGATCACCGACCAGACCTGCGCGATCTTCCGTTCACGAAACGTATAAAACACGTTCTCCGCGAAGGAGATTCGCCGGCCGCCGATCGCGAGGCCGAGAAAACGGCCGCTGGGCCGGCAATCGAACGCGAGCCGGCTCGCGACGAAAGGCGGCTCGGTCACCAGCAACCCGATCACGAAACGCAGGTCCGGTATCTCGCGCACGTCCCGTTCCAGCATGTCCCGATAGCCTTGCAGGCCGATCGGCCTGCCGTTGTGGATGACGTCGCCGGCGACGAACCGGCCGAGCGACGGCCAGTCCCGTTCGTTCAGGCAGTCCAGGTAATCGCGGTAAATGCGGCTCAGGCTCGGCTCGCTCATGATGGGCTCCCGCCGTCTCACGGCTCGGATCAACCGTGATCGTAGACCCGAAGCGAACGGCGTGCAGGCCGCCGGAATCCCCTTCTCCATCGCCCCATCGACGGCAAGTCACGGAACAGTCACTCTGGGTGGCTACCGTGAATCTCGGTACGCGGGCCTCGGCCGCGCGCCGCCCGATCCGCCCGATGAGCCCGGCAAGCCGAAGCGAACGCGCGCGAGCGCCGCCCGACGGCGCGGCGACAGGACCACGGCAACGAACGCTGGAGCTTCCCGCAATGAACGCGACACCCGAAACAGCAAGCGACGTTTCCTGGCCGCCCCGGCTCGCGCAGGTGAAACACGAAGTCGAAGCGTTGCGGCATGCGGCCCTCGCGGCGGAACAGGAATTCAGCGCCGAGATCGCATCGACGGCTCCGACGCTGCGCGACAGCGCCGTCAACCTCGCCCACTACCTCGCGGTGCGCCGCCACGACCTGCGCGCCCTTCAGGACGAGCTGGCGCGCCTCGGGCTCAGTTCGCTCGGACGCATGGAGGCGCACGTGATGGCGTCGCTTCAGGCCGTGCTGCGGGTGCTGCATGCGCTGCTGGGCGAGCCGGCGCCGGCCGACGTCGTCGACGATTCGCCGGTCACGTTCGACAGCGGCCCGGCGCTGCTCGCGCTGCACACGAAAGCGATCCTCGGTCTCGCGCCGCACGGACGCGAAACCCGCATCATGGTCACGATGCCCGGCGAGGCGGCCGATGCGCCGGATCTGATCCGGAAGCTGCTCGATGCCGGCATGGGAATCATGCGAATCAATTGCGCGCACGATTCGGCGCCGGTCTGGGAACGGATGGTCGGGCATCTGCGCGACGCGGAGCGCGCGTCGGGCAAGCGGTGCCGGGTGTCGGTCGATCTCGCCGGCCCGAAGCTGCGCACCGGTCCGATCGCCCCCGGACCGGCCGTCGTCAAGCTGCGGCCGGTCCGCAATGCCGTCGGGCAGGTGACCGAACCCGCCCGCGTGCGGCTGGTCGCCGGCAGCGGTCAACCCGACGCGAAAGTGCCCGCGATCCCCGTCGAACCGGCGCTCGTCGACAACGCCAAAGCCGGCGACACCCTCGTTTTCGCCGACGCGCGCGGCCGCAAGCGGGTGCTTCGCGTCACGGAGGTCCGTTCGGGCGAGTGCCGGTGCGAGACCGCCAAATCGGCCTACCTCGTGCCCGGCACGAGCCTTGCGTTGCGGCGCAAGCGAACGTCGATCGCGCACGGCGAAGTGGGCGCGCTGCCCACGGTCGAACAGTGGATCGCATTGCACGTGGGCGACACGCTGGACGTCGTGTGCGGCGACACCCCCGGTCGCGATGCGATCCACGACGGCGCGGGGCGGGTGGCCGAACCGGCCTTCATTTCGTGCGCGCTGGCCGAAGTGTTCAGCGGCGCGCGCGCCGGCCAGCCGATCCTGTTCGACGACGGCAAGATCCACGGCGTGATAACCGACGTCGCCGCCGACCGGCTGCGGGTGGAGATCACCGGGGCCGCAGGAGGCGCGGCGAAACTCCGGTCCGAAAAGGGCATCAACCTGCCGGACTCGGAACTGCCGCTACCGGCCCTGACGACAAAGGACATCGACGACCTCGCGTTCGTCGCGAAGCACGCGGACGCGGTCGCGATGTCGTTCGTGCAGCGGCCGGAAGACATCGACGACCTGCTGCGCGAGATCGGCGAACTCGACGCGCAACAACTCGGCATCGTGCTGAAGATCGAAACGAAAACCGCGTTCACGCGGCTGCCGGATCTGTTGTTCAGCGCGATGCGGCATGCGCCGGTCGCGGTGATGATCGCGCGCGGCGATCTCGGCGTGGAGGTCGGCTTCGAGCGGCTGTCCGAGGTGCAGGAGGAGATGCTGTGGCTGTGCGAGGCGGCGCACGTGCCGGTCATCTGGGCCACGCAGGTGCTCGAATCGCTGGCGAAAGGCGGCATGCCGTCACGCGCGGAAGTCAGCGATGCGGCGATGGGCAGCCGCGCCGAATGCGTGATGCTGAACAAGGGGCCTTATATCCTCGAAACGCTCGGATTCCTGACGGACGTGCTCGGCCGGATCGAGGAGCATCATCACAAAAAAACGCCGCGCCTGCGCAAGCTGCGGGTGGCCAGCGGTCATGCGTCGGCGGAGTGACGCAACAACGCGAAGACGGTCGGATACGAGCCCGCCCCTAGCCCGCCTCGACCCGGTTGCGCCCCGACTGCTTCGCCCGATAAAGCGCCCGGTCCGCGCGTTTCATCAGCGTATCGACGTCGCGCTCCCCGGCGTCGCGCGTGACCACGCCGATGCTGACGGTGAACGGAATCGGCTTCAGATGCCACTCGTGCGCGAAGTCCTGCTGCTCGATGCGCCGCCGCAGCGTTTCCGCGATCGTATGCGCGAGCCCCGCATCCGCGCCGGGCAGCGCCGCGACGAACTCCTCGCCGCCCCAGCGCGCGAACAGATTCGCTTCGTGCGTCATCGACATCCCGACTTTCGCGAGCACGCGCAGCACTTCGTCGCCCGCATCGTGACCATGGCTGTCGTTGATGTTCTTGAAGAAGTCGATGTCGAGAATGAACACGGACAGAACGTCGTCGGTGCCGAGCACGTTGTCGATGAACGCCAGAAACTCGCGGCGGTTCGGCAGGCCGGTCAGCGCATCGGTGACGGCCTGCTTCTTCAGCAGTTCCATCTGCCGCGCGCGATCGGTGATGTCGCGGACGACCGCCGTGAATTCGGTCACCCCGTTCACGTCGATCTTCGCGATCGCGATTTCGACCGGAATGATCGAGCCGTCGCGATGCTGTCCGTACACGCTGTTGCTCTCGTCCATGCGCGGCGGCGTCGTCTGCCGCAGTTCGGTCAGCGTCGAATCCGCGAACTGCTGCACGTTCCGCGCGTGGTGCGCGCGAAACTGTTCCGGCAGCAGCATTTCGACCGGCCGCCCCAGCACCTCGGCCGCCGTATAACCGAACAGATTCTGCGCGGCGCGATTGAACAACGTGATGTGGTGCCGCTGATCGATCGCGACGATCGCGTCATACGCCGAATCCACCACCGCGCGATAACGCGATGCGCTGACGTCGGGTTCGCGCGTCTGCGACGTTGCCGGTGCGATGGGGAAGCCCGTCACGAACACGGTCGCATCGTTCGCACGCGCGGCCGGCTTGAGCGACACGCGCCACCGCTGCGCGCCGTCGCAAAAGTCGCACGTCCGCGCGCCGCCGGACGTCAGGCATTCGTCGAGCTTTTCCCGCAACGCAAGCCGCGCATTCTCTGGAACCAGCGCATCGAACGGAATCGGAAAGGTCGGCTTGTCCGCATGCACGGCGCCAGTCATCTGGAAAAAAGCATCGTTGCACGCGGTGACGACAAGCGCGCCGCGCTCGTCGCGCCCGACGACGGCGATGCTTTCCGCGAACTCGTTCGGGTTGTTGGGCCAATCGGACATGGTCTCACCTTGCGGGAGCATTACACTGCGCCGGTTCAGTATGCTGGGAACCATTGTTGCATAACAGTCTGACGGTATTCGCAGCACCGGGCTATTTCGCCTATACGGCCAGGCTGGATCAGCAGATGCCGGACCCGCATCCGCAATCGCGCGGATCAGCGGCGCGCCCTCACCCTTCCACGAAGATCGCCATGACCTTCCTGCACGTCGCGTTGAACGGCGATCGGCGACGACGCAGTTGCATCGGTGCAAGCGGGCGCTGATTCGATCCACGGCAGGTTCACCACGGCTACGACGGCTCGTGCCGGGCCGTGAACCGGCGCGCGCTCGCGCCCGGGCATGGCATCAGAACCGGGATGGAAGACGTGACGGCGCGGCCGGACGGCCGCGCGGCGCGAGAGCAATGCCGAACGGGTCGAAGCCGCCAGATCGTTGATCGCGAATCCCGTCTCGCATGACTGAACGGCTGCGTCGGCATGGTCCGCCATCCGCATCGCGGGACCGGGACAAGCCGTCCCGCCGCAGCCAACCCCCAGCCCGCTACCGATAGTTCACGAAGTTGATGATGTCGTTCAGGAACCACGGCAGGATCAGTTGCGTATCGGGGTAGCGGGTGCCGACGCTGAGCCGCGGCGGTCTCGACGCGGCGTCGCCGGTGTGCAGGATGTAGGTATCCGTATCGTCCGGCCCCGGCCGCGCGGCCTGATAGTCGGCGGGCGGCCGCGACGGCGCGCAGCCGGCGAAAACGAACACGACGAGGACCGCGGCAACACGAAAAGACTTCATGACGGTGAGTTCCCGAAACGTGACGTGACCTGAGCGCATCGTTACACAGAGTCGACCCGGTCGCGCGCTGCGCCGCCCTCGTCCGCCGGTTTCGGCCACTCGCCGAACTGCAGCGCCGCAAGCTGCGCATAGAGCGGCGAACTGCGCAGCAGCTCGGCGTGACGCCCCTGCGCGACGATGCGGCCCTGCTCCATCACGACGATGCGGTCGGCCTGCTGCACGGTCGCGAGACGATGCGCGATGACGAGCGTCGTGCGGTTCTGCGCGGCGTTGTCGAGCGCCGTCTGCACGAGCCGTTCGCTGGCCGCGTCGAGCGCGCTGGTGGCTTCGTCGAGCAGCAGGATCGGCGGATTCTTGAGGATCGCGCGCGCGATCGCGATGCGCTGGCGCTGCCCGCCGGACAGCCGCACGCCGCGCTCGCCGAGAAACGTGTCGTAACCTTCCGGAAGCGCGTCGATGAAGCCGTCGGCCGCGGCCATCGCGGCGGCGCGCCGCACCTGCTCCAGCGTGGCGTCGGGCGTGCCGTAGCGGATGTTGTCGAGCACGCTGCCCGAAAAGATCACCGACTCCTGCAATACGACGCCGATCGCGTGGCGCAGATCCGCGAACGACGCCTGCCGCGTCGAAACGCCGTTGATTACGATGTCGCCCGCCTGCGGGTCGTAGAAGCGCATCAGCAACTGGAACACGGTGGTCTTGCCCGCGCCGGACGGCCCGACCAGCGCGACGTGCTCGCCCTCGCGCACGTCGAGCGAAAAGCCGGCCAGCGCGGCGATGCCGGGCCGGGACGGATACGAAAAACTCACGCCGTCGAAGCGGATGCCGTCACCGCGCGCGGGCAGCGGCACGGTGCTCGCCGCTTCGACCACCGGCGAGCGCGAGGCCAGCAGTTGCAGCAACCGCTCGGTCGCGCCGGCGGCCCGCTGCAGGTCGCCCCATACTTCGGCCACCGCGCCGACGGCGCCCGCCGTGAACACTGCGTAAAGGATGAACTGCGACAGTTGCCCCGCCGTCATGCGCCCGGCCAGCACCGCCTGCGCGCCGAGCCACAGCACGAACACGATCGCGGCGAACACCAGCACGATCACCACGGCGGTCAGCCATGCCCGCGCGCGGATGCGCGTCAACGCGGTGTCGAACGCGGCTTCGACCGCATTGCCGAAGCGCCGCGCCTCGAAGGTTTCCTGCGTGTACGACTGCACGGTCGGCATCGCGTTGAGCACTTCGCCGGCCAACGCGCTCGCGTTCGCGACCTTGTCCTGGCTCGCGCGCGACAGCCGCCGCACGCGCCGCCCGAACAGCACGATCGGCGCGACCACCACGACCAGCGTCGCGATGATGTAGCCGGACAGCACCGGACTCGTCACGACCAGCATCCCGACGCCGCCGGTCATCAGGAAGAAGTTGCGCAGCCCGAGCGACAGGCTCGTGCCGACCACGGTCTGGATCAGCGTGGTGTCGGTGGTGAGCCGCGACAGCACCTCGCCGGTCTGCGCGGTCTCGAAGAACTGCGGACTCATCCGCATCACGTGGTCGTAGACCGACCGGCGCAGATCGGCCGTCACGCGCTCGCCGAGCCACGACACGAGATAAAAGCGCAGCGCGGTCGTGCCGGCCAGCACCAGCGAAACGATGAACAGCGCGACGAAATAACGGTCGATGTGGGTGCGGTCGCCGCTCGCGAAACCGCGGTCGATCAGGTATTTGAACGCGACCGGCAGCGCGAGCGTCGCGCCCGCCGACGTCACGAGCGCGGCGAACGCGAGCGCCCAGCGCCCCGCATACGGCCGCAGGAACGGGAACAGCGCGAACAGCGGGCCGATGCGTTTGGCGGGGGTGGCGGGCGCGGCCGCCGTGGCAGCGGACGACGCGGATGCAACATCAGGCATGGAGATTCCCGGGCCGGTCGAAATGGGTTGATTGTGCCAGTCCCGCGATCCGGAGGCCGGTCGCAGGCGGGGGGCGGCGCGGGTCGGCCGCCGTCATGCGAAGCGGTCCTCTCCCGACGCCGCCTGTTCCCGCGGCGGCCGCCGGCGCGCCAGCCGCGCGGCGGCTTCCAGCACCGACACGCCGGCCGGCGTGAGCGCCGGCCGACGCAGCTCGCCGGACGGTCCGCCGGACAGCGGTTCGAACGAGATCAGCCGGCAGCCGAGCAGCGTGTCGAGTTCGATGCGCGTCATGTCGATCTGGTCCGGCGCGTGGCGGACCAGCATCAACGTAGCCAGTTCATGAGGGCTCAACATGGTCATTTCCGTGGACTCCATGGAGGGCATGCGGTTGCGGTCGATGCGGGCGGCGCATGCGCCGCCGCTGCGTGACCGCATCGGCATGGAACGGTGTCCGGCGCGCGGACACGGCTGAACGGTTCGCGCGGAGCTAACGCACCCGAACGAGCGTGACCGCATGCTCGGGGCACGCCGACACGCACAACCCGCACGCGCGGCACGCATCGGCGCGCGGCGCATACGCGACCTTCATCCCGTGCACGCGCAGCCTGAACCGGTGCAGCGGCCCGAGCTTCCGATAGTCCGCCGGGTCGATGCGGCGGATGTCGAACACGTTCTCCGGACAGACGATCGCGCAGTCGGCTTTCCCCTCGCAGCGCGCGAAATCGACGGACGGCGCGATCACGCCGGGCGGCTGCCTGCAGACCGCATCGCGGGTCATGCGCCGCGCTCCCCGTTCGGGCGCGAGTCCGGCTGCGCGTTCGAATTCGAATCATGCGCGGCCGCGTCGCGGAGCCGGTCGCGCTCCTCCTGCGTCATCCGCTGCCAGCGCTGCCATTGCCGGCGGTCGCGGCAGCCGCCATGCCCGCGGAATCCGCCGAACAGGATGCGGCTCAGCACCAGCAGCCCGATCGCACGCGGATAGTCGATCGCATGCGCGCCGACGACGAGGTCGGGCACGATCCAGTTCCACAACCTCATGACGATCGCGCCGAGCACGGCGATGACCACCACCAGCAGCAGCGCCTTCGCAAAAAATTTCCGGCGACATCTCATACGCTTCTCCTTCGGTTCATATCCCGAACCCGTCGTATGCCGACCGCAGGCGCTCGCGCAGATGCAGCACGGCGTAGCGCTTGCGGCCCAGCAATGTGTTGATGCTCGTCCCCGTGGACTCCGCCATTTCCTTGAAGCTGCGGCCGTCGAGTTCGTGCGCGATGAAAATCTCGCGCTGGTTCGCGGGCAGTTCGTCGAGCGCGGCGCGCAGCGCATCGAGCAGCGCCGCGCGCGCATACGCGGCCTCCGGCCCGGCGTCGGGCGACGGCAGCGCGAGGTCGAGCCGGTATTCGCCGTCGGCGGCATCGGGCAGCGGCGCTTCCCTGCGCTTGCGGAAGCGGTCGACGATCCGGTTTCTCGCGACGCGAAACAGCCACGCGCCGACCTGCTCGATCGGGTCCGGCAGCCGGTACGCTTCGACCAGTTCCTCGAACACGTCCTGAAGGATGTCGTCGGCCTCGTCCTGATCGATGACCCGGCGGCGGATGAAATTGCGCAGCCTCGGGCGCTCGCGCGCGACGGTGTCGGCGATTTCGCGATCCTGCGCGGTCAGCGGGCTCGGGGTGGGCGGCGGTTCCATACCCGTGTTGACGATCCGGGAAGGAAAATATTGTGGCGCGGGCGGCCACGCCGCCGGATTTTATTTATCGGGCGCGCGGGAAGAGGGTTCAGCAGACGGCTACAGCACGCCGGACTTCCACACCATCTGCGCGGCAGCGGCCAGCACGAACAGCAGCACCACGATCCGGAAGGCCGTCGGCGGCAGCTTGTCCCGCACCGGCCGCACCAGCAGGATGCCGGCCACGACCGGAATGCTCGCCGCCGCCGAGATCAGCAGGTCGCTCGCGCTCGCATGATTGCCGCTGCCGCCGAACGCGGCGATCAGCGTGACGATCGACACCACCAGGATGATCGCGATCTGCTTCGTGAAGGTCTTGCCCGTCGCGCCGGTCGCGATCAGATACATCGCGAGCAGCGGCCCCGGAATCGACGCGATGCTCTCCATCAACGCCGCGCCGAAACCCAGCACGAAGCCGACCGGCTTCACCCACGCGGGCGACAGCGTCAGACGGGGCGACGCGAGCAGCAGCAGCGACGCGACGATCAGAAACGCGCCGGCGACGGCCTGCGCGCGATGCGGCGCGAGCGAAACCAGCACCACCACGCCGACGATGTTGCCCAGCACCGTGCCGACGAGCGGCGCCGCGATCCGGCGCACCGTCTCGCGCATCTGGCCGCCTTCGAGCGCCTGCGGAAGGTTGCCGAGAATGATCGGCATCGACAGCAACAGCACGGCCTGCTTGATCGGCAGGAACTGGCTCAGGATCGGCATCGCGACCAGCGGCACGCCGATGCTGACGATGCCCTTCACCATCCCGCCGAGCACGAGCGCGGCGACGAGGCCGAGCAGTTGATGCGAACTGAGCGCATGCAGGCTGGACGCGAGCATGCCTTGCGAAAGGTCGAGATCGAACATGGTGTGATGGGCGCTTCGGTCCCCGGCGTGGGGCTCGTTTTTTGAAATCTTCTGCTTCTGTGCGAAGCGAAGCGGGGGCGAACGTCGTTTTGGGCTGCTACCGATGACGGATACGGCAGCGGCCGCTTCGGCGCGGTTCGGTTTCCGGTGGTCCGGGCGAGAGTGTGCCACATCGCGCGACATGGCGATGGCGCAGCCCTGAGACTTCGCCGGCCGGGGCGCGGCGGCCCGATAGCCGCTTTCCGACGGCTCAAAAGAAAAGGCGCCGCCCGCCACCGCGAGCGACGCCCGGTTCGATCCGCTGTCAGCGGTCCGGAATCAGAAGTAATGCCGCGTCAGGAACTCCGCGACACAGGCCGGCCGGTCGCCGCCGTCGCGCTCCAGCGTCACGTTCCACAGCACCTGGATGCCGCCGTCGCCCGCATCGCCGGCTTCGGCGACTTCGAACCGCGCGCGCACCCGCGCGCCGACCGGCACCGGCGACGTGAACCGCACGCGGTTCAGCCCGTAGTTCACGCCCATCCGCTGACGGATCTGCACGGTCTGCGCGAGCAGCACCGGTATCAGCGATAGCGTCAGGAAGCCGTGCGCGACCGGGCCGCCGAACGGCGACTCGCGGCGCGCGCGCTCCGCATCGACGTGGATCCATTGATGATCGCCGGTCGCATCCGCGAAACCATGCACGCTCGCTTCCGACACGTCGCGCCAGCCGCTGACGAGCGGCTGGGCGCCGACCAGCGCGCGCAGCGCGTCCGCGTCGCCGATCGACGTCAACGCGCCCGCGCTCATGCGGCACCGCCCGGATGACGCAGCCCGAACAGCGCCTTCGAGCGCACAGTGATGACCGTCTCGCCGTGCTGGTTCACGCCCTGCCATTGCGTCTCGACGATCCCGCGATCCGGCTTGCTCGCGGACACCCGCTTGCCGAGGATCACGTTCGTCATCGTCAGCGTGTCGCCGACGCGCACCGGCCTGTGCCAGCGAATCTCGTCGACGCCCGGCGAGCCGAGCGACGTCGAACCCTTCAGCACGTTGCGCACGAGCATCCCCATCATCACCGAACACGTGTGCCAGCCGCTCGCGGCGAGCCCGCCGAAAATCGACGCAACGCCCGCCGCCTCGTCCACGTGGAACGGCTGCGGATCGAACTCCGACGCGAACCGCACGATCTCGTCGCGCGTGAACGTATGCGAGCCGACCTCGTAAGCCTTGCCCACTTCCAGATCTTCGTAACTCACACCCATTGAATCCTCCCGTCGCGGCGAACCGGCGTCACGCGGCCGCCTGCGCAAAGCCGGGCAAGCCGGCGAAACGTTCCAGATGATGATCGACGTCGCCGAGCGTCGTGTCGATGATCGCGAGCCGCTTGAACAGATGCGCGGCCGCGACCTCGTTCGTGACGCCCATTCCGCCGTGCAGCTGCACCGCCTGCTGGCCGACGTAACGCGACGCCTGGCCGACGCGCACCTTCGCGGCCGACACCGCGCGGCGGCGCTCGTCCGGCCGCTCGCTACTGTAGCGTGCGGCCGCGAGATAGGTGAGCGAGCGCGCCTGCTCCGCGTGGATCAGCATGTCGGCCATCCGGTGCTGCAACGCCTGGAAACGCGCGATCGGCACGCCGAACTGCTGGCGCGTCTTCGTGTATTCGACGCTCGCGTGGTTCAGCGCGTCGAGCGCGCCGACCGCTTCCGCGCACAACAGCAGCGCGCCGTAGTCCGCGATGCGCTCCCACGTGAGCGCGCCGGTCTCGGCCCCGCCGAGACGGCGCGCGGGCGTCGCGTCGAACGTCAGCGTCGCCGCGCGCTGGCCGTCGATGGTCCGGTAGCCGGTCACGCCTGCGCCGTGCGCATCGCGCGCGACGACGAACAGCGCGACGTCGCCGTTCAGGCGCGCCGGCACGATCCAGTAGTCGGCCTGCGCGCCGTGCTGCACGACCGACTTCGCGCCGGACAGCACGAAACCGTCGCCATGCGGCGTCGCCACGGTGTCGATCGCGAACAGGTCGTAACGCGCGTGCGGCTCGTGGAACGCGACGGCCAGCCGGGCCTCGCCCTGCGCGACGCGTTCGAGCAGTTGCGCGTTGTCCGGCTGCGCCGGACCCGCGAGCTTCAGCGCCTCGACGCCGACCGCCGTCGCCCAGTACGGCTCGACGACCAATGCGCGGCCGAGTTCCTGCATCACGACCAGCAGGTCGAACGGACCGCCGTCGAAACCGCCCTGATCGGCCGGCACCGGCAGCGCGGTCAGGCCGAGTTCGGCGAACGCGCGCCAGTGCGCGGCGGATACGCCATCGGGCGTCGCGACGATCGCCTGGCGCGCGTCGAACGCATAGTTGCGGTCCAGATAACGACGCAGCGCGTCGGCCAGTTGCTGCTGCTCATCGGTGAAGTTGAAGTCCATGCGCCGCTCCTCAAAGGCCGAGCATCATCTGCGCGATGATGTTCTTCTGGATTTCGTTCGAGCCGCCGTAGATCGACGTCTTGCGGTAGTTGAAGTAATACGCGGCGAGCGGCGCGGCGTCGTCGTCGCCGCTCGCCGCATGGTCGTGCTCGCCTTCGAGGAACGGCACGTCGAACGGCGCGGCGAGCGGCCCGATCGCATCGACCATCAATTCGGTGAGCGCCTGCTGCACCTCGGTGCCCTTGATCTTCAGCATCGACGCTTCCGGACCGGGGCCGCGCCCGCCCGCTTCGTTCGCGACGACGCGCAACACCGTCACTTCGAGCGCCATCAATTCGATTTCGAGCGACGCGACGCGCGCGGCGAACAGCGGATCGTGCAGCAGCGGCCTGCCGTTCTTCTTTTCCCGCAACGCGATCTGCTTCAGGAACGCGAGTTCGCGCTTCGACTGGCCGACCCGCGCGATACCGGTGCGCTCGTGACCGAGCAGATATTTCGCGTAGGTCCAGCCGCGGTTCTCGTCGCCGACGAGGTTTTCGACCGGCACCTTCACGTCCTCGAAGAATACTTCGTTGACCTCGTGGTCCTCGTCGAGGGTGATGATCGGACGCACGGTGATGCCGGGCGTCTTCATGTCGATCAGCAGGAACGAGATGCCCTCCTGCTTCTTCGCGGCGGGATCGGTGCGCACGAGGCAGAACATCATGTCCGCGTGCTGGCCGAGCGTGGTCCACGTCTTCTGGCCGTTCACGACGTAGTGGTCGCCGTGGCGCTCCGCGCGCGCGCGCAGCGACGCGAGATCGGAACCCGAACCCGGTTCCGAGTAGCCCTGGCACCACCAGTCGTCGCCGGCCAGAATGCGCGGCAGGTAGTAGCGTTTCTGCGCGTCGTTGCCGTACTTCATCAGCACCGGCGCGACCATCGACACGCCGAACGGCAGCACCGGCGGCGCGCCGATCCGCGCGCACTCCTCGTCCCAGATATGGCGCTGCGTCGCGTCCCAGCCGGGGCCGCCGTACTCGACGGGCCACGCGGGCGCGGACCAGCCGCGCGCGCCGAGCAGCTTGTGCCAGCGCGCGAGATCGTCGCGGGTCAGTCGTTTGTGGTTGAGAACCTTGTCGCTCAGCTCGGCGGGCACGTTGGCCGCGAGCCAGGCGCGGATGTCGGCGCGAAATGCGTCGTCAGCGGCGGAATAATCCAGATCCATGCGCGGTTGTCTCCTCGCCGCGGCCAGCAGCCGCCGCGACAGACGGACCGCTTATTGCAGCGGACCCTTCAGCGCGGCGGGAACGGGCAGCGGCATCACGTCGATGCCTTCTTCGACGAGGGCTCGCGCATCGTCCGCCGAAGCCACTCCGCGGATGTTGCGCGCCGGCGCTTCGTTGTAGTGAATGCGCCGGGCTTCCTCGACGAAACGGTCGCCCACGTTCTCGGTCTTTTCCAGTACCTCGCGTATCACGCGCATCGCGTGCGCCTGCCACAACGCGGCGTCCTGCGGTGCGGGCTTGTCGCCCGCGCCGGACAGGTTGAGCCGAGGCGCGGAAGGCAGACGGTTCACTTCGGTCGCACCGCAAACCGGGCATTCGACCAGCTTGCGCGACAACTGCGATTCGAATTCTTCGGCCGAAGCGAACCAGCCTTCAAACCGGTGACCGTCCGGGCACTGTAAATCGAGGACCTTCATGTGGAATCGGGGCTTGCGTGTGAGTTTAGCGCAATCTGCGAATTTGTGAACGATCGTTCGAAAAATTTGCGCGTGCCGACTTTATGCGGCGCGACCGCGATTGTAGCGCCGTGCGCGAAGCGCCGCTGACGCGTCAAAAGAGGTGTCCAGATGCGACGACGGCGGCTCAACGAGCCGCCGTCCTTTACCCGCCGCGCGTCGTTACGCCTATGCCTGCGCCGGTTCGCCGAGCGGCCACGCGCCGGACAACACCTTCTCCAGCCAGAACGTGCCGATCACCGTCTTCACGTCGCTGATCCTGCCGGTGCGCACCCATTCGATCAGGTCCGACGGCGTCGCAGTGAACACTTCGAGGAACTCGCCTTCGTCGAGCTTCGCGTCGCCAGCGGTCAGCCCGCGCGCGAGATAGATGTCGATGAACTCGGTCGAATACGAGATCACCGGATGGATGCGCGTCAGGAAGAAATATTCGCGCGCGGTGTAGCCGGTTTCCTCGCGCAGCTCGCGTTTCGCGCACGCGAGCGTGCCTTCGGCCGGATCGAGCTTGCCGGCGGGAAACTCGGTCATCACGCGGCCGAGCGGATAACGGAACTGGCTTTCCATCAGCACGCGGCCGTCGTCGAACAGCGGGATCACCATCACCGCGCCCGGATGCTGCACGTACTCGCGCGTTGCGTGCTTGCCGTCCGGCAGTTCGATCACGTCGCGCTTCAAGGTCAGGAAATTGCCGCGGTATGGCGTCGAGGTCTCGATGCACTTCTCGGTGAGCGCGGCGTCGTGATCCGGAATTTCAGCAGCCATGTTCGCCTCTGAGGAACTGCGGTGGGTGTCACCGAAGCGGTGATGACCAAAGGTGCCGGCCGCGTGTCACGCGACGCGGCGCTTGACCAGATATTGCCAGGCGAAGCCCGGAAACGCGAACACGACGAACAGGCTGAACGTGATCGCGTAGAACTGCCAGCCCTGCTCGAAACGGTTGCCGGCTTGCGCTTCGAGCAGGAAGCCGAACGCGCCGACGACGAAATACAGCACGATCAGTTCGGCGATGCGCCACCACGCGCTTTTCTTCTGCGCGCGCAGCGGCACGACGCCGAACAGCCGCTGGTTCGCGAACGGCAGGTTCGCGCCCACGAGCGCCAGCAGCACGATGAACCAGCCCGCCGCCGACATGCTTACAGCGGCAGCGTATGGGTGACGGCCTGCAGGCACAGCGTCATCAGCGGACCCGGCACGATGCCGAGCACCAGCACCGCGACGCCGTTCAGCGTAAGCAGCGCGCGGTTGCACGCATGGCCTTCGATCGGCGCGGTGTCCAGCGGCGCATCGAAGTACATCAGCTTCACGATGCGCAGGTAGTAGAACGCGCCGAACAGCGACGTGATCACCGCGAGCACCGCGAGCCACGTGAGGCCCGCGTTCATCGTCGCTTCGAGCACCGCGAGCTTCGCGTAGAAGCCGACCGTCGGCGGGATGCCGGCGAGCGAGAACATGATGATCATCATCACGAACGCGAACACCGGGCTGCGCTGGTTCAGCCCCTTGAGGTCGTCGAGCGTCTCCGCCTCGAAGTCGCGCCGCGCGAGCAGCATCACGACGCCGAAGGCGCCGAGCGTCGTGATCAGGTACACGATGCTGTAGAACATCGCCGAGCTGTACGCGCTCGCGGCCGACGCCGCCTTGCCGTCCACGATGCCGGCGACGAGGCCGAGCAGCACGAAACCCATGTTCGAGATCGCCGAGTACGCGAGCATCCGCTTCACGTTGCGCTGGACGATACCGGTGATGTTGCCGACGATCAGCGACAGCGCCGCGAGAATGATCAGCATCTGCTGCCAGTCCACCGCGAGCGGCAAGAGGCCCATCACGAGGAACCGCACCGCCCACGCGAACGCGGCGACCTTCGGTCCGCCGCCGGTCAGCAGCGTCATCGCGGTCGGCGCGCCCTGATAGACGTCGGGCACCCACATGTGGAACGGCACCGCGCCCATCTTGAACGCGACGCCGGCGACGACGAACACCACGCCGAACAGCAGCACCACGTCGTTGATGTGGCCGGATGCGATCGCCTTCAGCACTTCGTCCAGTTCGAGCGCGCCGGTCGCGCCGTACAGCATCGAGATGCCGTACAGCAGGAAACCGGACGCGAGCGCGCCGAGCACGTAGTACTTCATCGCCGCCTCGTTCGACTGCGTCGCATCGCGGCGCAGCGCGATCACGGCGTACAGCGACAGCGACATCAGTTCGAGGCCGAGGTACAGCGTGAGGAAGTTGTTGCCGGAGATCATCACGATCTGGCCGAGCAGCGAGAACATCCCGAGCAGGAAGAACTCGCCGCGGAACAGGTCGCGGTCCTCCAGATACTTGCGCGAGTACACGATCGACACCGCATACCCGAGCGACACCACCGCCTTCATCGCGCTCGCGAACGGATCGACGACGTACATCCGCGAGAAGTAGTAGTACACGTGCGGATCGAACGCCTGAACCGCAAACCAGATGCCGGCCACCACTGTGGAAAGCAACGCGATGAAATAGGTCGTGCGCCGGCCGGCCGGTCCGGCGAACGTGTCGTTGAGCCACGCGACGACGACGGCGGCCATCACCAGCGCGTCGGGCAGCAGGGAGTTCATAGTGGTGTAGGTCATGGTTTCCTGGTACTCCAGCCGGTGTTACGGGGACACCGGCAGCTTCGACTGCGCGACGTGGGTGAGGAGGTTATCCACGGAAACGTGCATCACGTCGGTAAAGGGCTTCGGATAGATGCCCATGAAGAGCGTCAGCAGCGCAAGCACCGCCAGCATCAGGTACTCGCGGCAGTTGATGTCCTTCAGTTCGCGCACATGGTCGTTGGCGATCGCGCCGAAGTACACGCGCTTGTACATCCACAGCGTGTACGCCGCGCCGAGAATCAGCGTGAACGCCGCGCCGAATGCGATCCAGAAGTTGAACTGCACCGCCGCGAGGATCACCATGAATTCGCCGACGAAACCGGACGTGCCCGGCAGCCCGCAGTTCGCCATCGAGAACAGCATCGCGAGCGCCGCGAACTTCGGCATCGTGTTCACGACGCCGCCGTAGTCCGAGATCTGGCGCGAGTGCATCCGGTCGTACAGCACGCCGATGCACAGGAACATCGCGCCCGACACGAAGCCGTGCGAGATCATCTGGATGATCGCGCCTTCCATGCCGAGCTGGCCGAACATGAAGAAACCGAGCGTGACGAAGCCCATGTGCGCGATCGACGAATACGCGACCAGCTTCTTCATGTCCGACTGCACCATCGCGACGAGGCCGATGTAGATCACCGCGATCAGCGACAGCGTGATGATGACCGGCGCGAGGAAGTGGCTTGCGTCCGGCGCGATCGGCAGCGAGAAGCGCAGGAAGCCGTATGCGCCGAGCTTCAGCATGATCGCCGCCAGCACGACCGAGCCGCCGGTCGGCGCCTCGACGTGCGCGTCCGGCAGCCACGTGTGCACCGGCCACATCGGCACCTTCACCGCGAACGCGAGGAAAAACGCGATGAACAGCAGGATCTGCGGCGTCATCGGGATCTTCGCGGCCTGCCACGTCGCGAGGTCGAACGTATGCGTGTCCGTGTACAGGTACAGCAGCGCGACCAGCATCAGCAGCGAGCCGGCCAGCGTGTAAAGGAAGAACTTGAACGCCGCGTACACGCGGTTCGGGCCGCCCCACACCCCGATGATGATGTACATCGGGATCAGCGTGGCCTCGAAGAACACGTAGAACAGCAGGCCGTCGGCCGCGCAGAACACGCCGATCATCAACCCGGACAGGATCAGGAAGGCCGCCATGTACTGCGCGACGTTCTTCGTGATCACCTCCCAGCCGGCGATCACGACGATCACCGTGATCAGCGCGGTGAGCACGACGAGCCACATCGACAGGCCGTCGACGCCGAGGTGGTACGTAATGTTGAAACGCTCGATCCAGACCGACTTCTCGACAAACTGGAGATCGGCGGTGCTGGCGTCGAAACCCGACACCAGCGGTAGCGTCACGAGAAAACCAAGCACCGAACCGACTAACGACAGCCACCGGGCCGTCGCCGGGTTCCTGTCGGAACCCACTGCAAGAACAAGAGCGCCGAATACGATCGGCAACCAGATTGCAATACTGAGAATCGGAGTTGTGTGCATGCGTTTCCCTCGCCTTATTTGCCGCCGAGCGTTACAAACAGGGTCAGGAGCCCCAGCATCCCGATGATCATCGCGAACGCGTAGTGATAGATGTAGCCGGATTGCAGGAAGCGGATCACGCCCGCAAACCAGCCGATGAACTTCGCGCTGCCGTTGACCACGCCGTCGATGACCACGACGTCGCCCTCTTTCCACAGACCACGGCCGATCGCAAGCGCGCCCCGCGCGAAGACGATTTCGTTGATCTTGTCGATGTAATAGGCGTTCGACAGCAGCTTGTGGACCGGCGCGAACGTGCGCTGCACGGTAGCCGGCAGATCGGGACGCAACATGTAGAAGAACCACGCGACGACGACGCCAGCGAGCGCGAGCCACACCGGCAGGCCCGCGACCGAGTGGACGCCCATCGCGGCCCAGCCGGAGAACTCCTCGGCCATTTCGCCGAGCGCCGGGTGGTTCGCGCCGATGAAGATCACCTTGTCGGACGCGACGCCGTTCTGGAAGAAGCTACCGTACAGCAGCGGCCCGACCGCGATCGCGCCGGCGATCACCGAGGGAATCGCGAGCAGCACGAGCGGCACCCAGATCACCCACGGCGATTCGTGCGGCACGTGTACGTGATGATGGTCGTCGTGACCGCCGTGATGGGCCGCCGCTTCGGCGCCCATCGGCGACTCCGGATGCTTCGGCTTGCGGAAGCGCTCTTCGCCGTGGAACACGAGGAAGTACATGCGGAACGAGTACAGCGCCGTGACGAACACGCTCGCGACGACCGCGAAGTACGCGAAACCCGAGCCCGGCAGATGCGACAGCTTCACCGCGTCAATGATCGAGTCTTTCGAGTAGAAGCCGGAGAAGAACGGCGTGCCGATCAGCGCGAGCGAGCCGATCAGCGACGTGATCCAGGTGATCGGCATGTATTTACGCAGGCCGCCCATGTTGCGCATGTCCTGGTCGTGATGCATGCCGATGATGACCGAACCCGCGCCGAGGAACAGCAGCGCCTTGAAGAACGCGTGCGTCATCAGGTGGAAGATCGCGACCGGGTAGGCGGACACGCCGAGCGCGACGGTCATGTAGCCGAGCTGCGACAGCGTCGAGTACGCGACCACGCGCTTGATGTCGTTCTGCACGATGCCGAGGAAACCCATGAACAGCGCGGTGATCGCGCCGATCACGACGATGAACGACAGCGCCGCTTCGGACAGTTCGAAGAGCGGCGACATCCGCGCGACCATGAAGATGCCGGCCGTCACCATCGTCGCCGCGTGGATCAGCGCGGAGATCGGCGTCGGGCCTTCCATCGAGTCGGGCAGCCACACGTGCAGCGGGAACTGCGCGGACTTGCCCATCGCGCCGATGAAGAGGCAGATGCACGCGACCGTCAGCAGGTTCCACTGCGTGCCGGGGAACGTCAGCGACGCGAGTTCGTGGCCCTTCGCGAACACGTCGTTGTAGTTCAGCGAGCCGCCGTACGCGAGCAGCAGACCGATCCCGAGCAGGAAGCCGAAGTCGCCGACGCGGTTCACGAGGAACGCCTTCATGTTCGCGTAGATCGCGCTCTCACGCTGGAAGTAGAAGCCGATCAGCAGGTACGACACGAGGCCCACCGCTTCCCAGCCGAAGAACAGCTGCAGGAAGTTGTTGCTCATCACGAGCATCAGCATCGAGAACGTGAAGAGGGCGATGTACGAGAAGAAACGCTCGTAGCCGTCGTCGTCCGCCATGTAGCCGATCGTGTAGATGTGCACCATCAGCGACACGAAGGTCACGACGCACATCATCAGCGCGGTCAGCGAGTCGACGAGGAAACCGACCTCGAATTTCAGTCCGCCGACGGACATCCACTCGTACACGGTCGCGTTGAAACTCGCGCCGCCGAGCACGTTGAAGAACGTGATCACGGACAGCACCAGCGCGACGGCGACGCCGAGTATCGTGACCGAGTGCGCGCCTTTGCGCCCGATCGTCTTGCCGAACAGCCCGGCAATAAGGGAACCGGCGAGCGGCGCGAGCGGGATCGCCAGCAACAGGTTTTCGTTCAATGTCGTTGCCATAACAGCCTACCCTCAGGTTAACCTTTGAGCTGATCCAGATCCTCGACATTGATCGTGTCGAGGCTGCGGAACAGGGTTACCAGAATTGCCAGACCGATCGCCGCTTCGGCTGCCGCAACGGTCAGCACGAAGAAAACGAATATCTGGCCATGTGCGTCGCCCAGGTAATGGGAGAACGCGACAAAGTTGGTGTTCACCGCAAGCAGCATCAGTTCGATCGCCATCAGGATGATGATGACGTTGCGGCGGTTCAGAAAAATGCCGACGATCGAGATCGCAAACAGGATCGCGCCGAGCACGAGGTAATGGGCAAGGGTCAACATGGATTCTTCTCCTCCCCGGTTCAGCGGTTCGCGCCGGGGGCGGTTTCGTTCGTGGCCGGCTCCGCGGGCGCTTCCGGTTCTTCCTTCACGGCCTGCATCTTCACGATGCGCACGCGGTCCTCGCGGCGGACGTGGACCTGCTTCGACACGTTCTGCTTCTTGCTGTCCTTCGGCTCGCGCACGGTCAGCGCGATCGCCGCGATGATCGCGACCAGCAGGATCAGGCCGGCGACCTCGAACGCGAAGATGTAGTCGGTGTAGATGATCTTGCCGATCAGGTGCGTGTTCGACATCGCGTTCGCGGCGGCGGCCGACGTGTCGTGCACCGGCGTCGTGGTGCCGCCGAAGCCGTGCCACAGGATCAGCGCGGTCTCGACCACGATGATCGCGCCGACCACCGTCGCCATCGGCACGAAGCGTTTGAAGTCGCGGCTCAGCACGTCGACGTTGATGTCCAGCATCATCACGACGAACAGGAACAGCACCATCACCGCGCCGACGTAGACGAGCACCAGCAGGATCGCGAGAAATTCCGCTTCCAGCAGCATCCAGATCGCGGCCGCATTGAAGAACGCGAGCACGAGGAACAGCGCGGACGCGACGGGGTTCCGCGAGGTGATCACCTTCAGCCCTGACAGCACCAGCAGCAGCGCGAAGATGTAGAACAGTACGGTCGTGAATTCCATGATTACCGGTTCGTCGTTAGGCCATCGTGAAGCGGGTCGCGCAACGTTGACTGGCGGCCAGACCAGCCCTCGCCGCGCCGCGGCCGGCCCGGACCGCGGGCCGATGCAGCGTCAAACTGAAACTCAACGGTACGGTGCATCCGCTGCCTTGTTCGCCGCGATCTGCGCTTCGTAGCGGTCGCCGACGGCCAGCAGCATGTCTTTCGTGAAATACAGGTCGCCCCGCTTTTCACCGTGATATTCGAGGATGTGCGTCTCGACGATCGAATCGACCGGGCAGCTTTCCTCGCAGAAACCGCAGAAGATGCACTTGGTCAGGTCGATGTCGTAACGCGTCGTGCGGCGCGTGTTGTCCGCGCGCACGTCCGACTCGATCGTGATCGCGAGCGCCGGACACACGGCCTCGCACAACTTGCACGCGATGCAGCGCTCTTCGCCGTTTTCGTAACGACGCAGCGCGTGCAGGCCGCGAAAGCGCGGCGACATCGGCGTCTTTTCCTCCGGGAACTGCACGGTGACCTTGCGCTTGAACGCATAGCGTCCGGTCAGCGCGAGTCCCTTCAGCAGTTCCGTCAGGAAGAACGTCTTGAAGAAATTCTGGATAGCGTTCATGGTCTCTCGCCCTTCCTTATTTCCAGATACTCAGCGGCGACATGTACCAGAAGCCGATGACCACCAGCCACACGACGCACACCGGAATGAACACCTTCCAGCCGAGACGCATGATCTGGTCATAGCGGTAGCGCGGGAACGTCGCGCGCGCCCAGATGAACACCGACAGCAGGAAGAACACCTTCAGCACGAGCCAGAACACGCCCGGGATGAACGACAGGAAGCCGAACGGCGCGCTCCAGCCGCCGAGGAACAGCACCGAGGCGAGCGCCGAGATCACGATCATGTTGATGTACTCGGCGAGGAAGAACAGCGCGAAGCCCATCCCCGAGTAGTCGATCATGTGACCGGCGACGATTTCCGACTCCCCTTCCACCACGTCGAACGGGTGGCGGTTCGTTTCGGCGATGCCCGAGATGAAGTACACGACGAACATCGGCAGCAGCGGCAGCCAGTTCCACGACAGGAAGTTGAGGCCCCAGCCCGCGAAGATGCCGCGCTCCTGCGATTCGACGATGCCCGACAGGTTCAGCGTGCCGGACACCATCAGCACGACGACGAGCGCGAAGCCCATCGCGATTTCGTACGACACCATCTGCGCGGCGGCGCGCATCGCGCCGAGGAACGCGTATTTCGAGTTCGACGCCCAGCCCGCGAGAATCACGCCGTACACGCCGATCGACGAGATCGCCATCACGTACAGCAGCCCCGCGTTGATGTCGCCGAGCACCGCGCCCGCCTGGAACGGGATCACCGCCCACACGGCGAACGCCGGCACGACCACCATGATCGGCGCGATCATGTAGATCCAGCGGCTCGCCTGCGCGGGCTGGATCACTTCCTTCAGCAGCAGCTTCAGCACGTCGGCGATCGGCTGCAGCAGGCCGGCCGGACCGACGCGGTTCGGGCCGAGCCGCACGTGCATCCAGCCGATCAGCTTGCGCTCCCACAGGATCAGGTACGCGACGCACAGCAGGATCACCACCGCGACGACGAGAATGCGCACCAGCGCCCAGACCGTGGGCCATGCCACGCCGAGTAGCTGGCTGCCGCCTGCATTGATCGTATCGAACAAGCTCATTTACGCCTTCTCCACCAGCAGTTCACCGAACAGGCTGCCGAGCGCCGCGCCGACCGGCGTCGCCGCCGACACGCGCACCGCCGTCGGCGCAAGATTCGCATCGCGCACGGCCGGCGCGGTCGCCGACAGGTCGCCCTGGCGCACGCGCACCGCGTCGCCGTTCTTCAAACCCAGCTGGTCGAACAGCGCGGCCGGCAGGCCGATCGTGTTCGCGGCGCGGGCCGCCATCGTCAGCTGCAGCGATTCCGCGCGGCGCACGACCGGGTCGGCGTGGTAGATCGGCACGTCGGCGACGCGCTCGAAGCGGCCTTCCGCCGCCTTCGCGAGCGTGCCGCGCGTGAGCGGCGCACCGGCCTTGTTCGACAGGCGCGCGTCGAGGCTGCCGTCGCCGAGCGCCTTGCGGCGCACTTCGTCGGCGGTGTCGTAGTCGAAGCCCGGCGCGTTCAGCAGCGTGCCGAGCACGCGCAGCACCTTCCACGCAGGGCGCGTCTCGCCGAGCGGGCGCACGACGCCGTTGAACGTCTGCACGGTGCCTTCCGCGTTCACGAGCGTGCCGGACGTCTCGGTGAACGGCGCGACCGGCAGCAGCACGTCCGCGTAGTCGAGGCCGGTCTTGAACGGCGACAGCACCGCGACCATTTCGGCGTGGCCGAGCGCGGCGCGCGCGGCGGCCGGGTTCGCGGTATCGAATTCCGGTTCGACGTTCAGCAGCAGATAACCCTTGCGCGGCTGCTCGAACGCCTCGCGCGCGTTCAGGCCGTCGCGGCCCGGCAGCGTGTCGGCCAGATAACCGCCGACCGTGTTGCCCGCTTCGGTCAGGAACCCGAGCGTCGCGCCGGTGGTTTCGGCGATCCATTCAGCCGCCGCATGCACGCGCGAGAAGTCCGGATGCTGGACCGCCGAGTTGCCGAGCAGCACGTAGCGGCGCTCGCCGCTCGCGAGCGACGCGGCGACCTGCTTCGCGGCGTCCGACGCCTGCGCGCCTGCGAACGCGTCCGGCAGCGCGACGCCGCGCGCCTGCGCGACCGCGGCCGCGATGCCGGCGAGTTCGTCGAGCCACGCGGACGGCGCGGCGACGATGCGCTGCGAATTCGGGATCAGCGAGTTGTCGGCCGTGGCCTGCAGCATCGTGATCTGCGCGCCGCCCTTCGCGGCCTGGCGCAGACGCGCGGCGAACAGCGGATGGTCGCGGCGCAGGAACGAGCCGATCACGAACGCGGCGTCCGCGTACGACAGGTCGGCGATCTTCGTGCCGAGCCACGGCGCGCCGGTCACCGGCGCGGAAAAGTCGCTCTGGCGCAGGCGGAAATCGACGTTCGGCGTGCCGATCGCGTTCGCGAGCTGCTTGAGCAGGAACAGTTCCTCGACGGTCGCGTGCGGGCTCGCGAGCGCGGCGATCGCGCTTTCGCCGTGCTGGTCGCTGATGCCCTTGATGCCCTTCACCACGTAGTCGAGCGCCGTCTGCCAGTCCGTCTCGATCCACTCGCCGCCCTGCTTGATCATCGGCTGCGTGAGACGGTCTTCGGCGTTCAGCCCTTCATACGAGAAGCGGTCCTTGTCCGAGATCCAGCATTCGTTGATCGCTTCGTTCTCGAACGGCAACACGCGCATCACGCGGTTGTTCTTCACCTGCACGACGAGGTTCGCGCCGGTCGAATCGTGCGGGCTCACCGACTTGCGGCGCGACAGCTCCCACGTCCGCGCGGAAAAGCGGAACGGCTTGCTCGTCAGCGCGCCGACCGGGCACAGGTCGATCATGTTGCCGGAGAGTTCCGAATCGACGGTCTTGCCGACGAACGACGTGATCTCCGAATGCTCGCCGCGGCCGAGCATGCCCAGCTCCATCACACCGGCGATCTCGTCGCCGAAGCGCACGCAGCGCGTGCAGTGGATGCAGCGCGACATCTCTTCCATCGAGATCAGCGGGCCGACGTTCTTGTGGAACACGACGCGCTTCTCTTCGCTGTAGCGCGACGCCGACTTGCCGTAGCCGACCGCGAGATCCTGCAGCTGACACTCGCCGCCCTGGTCGCAAATCGGACAGTCGAGCGGGTGATTGATCAGCAGGAACTCCATCACGGCTTGCTGTCCCTTCACCGCCTTGTCGGACATCGTGCGCACGACCATGCCGGCCGACACCGGCGTCGCGCACGCGGGCACGGCCTTCGGCATCTTCTCGACATCGACGAGACACATCCGGCAGTTGGCCGCGATCGACAGCTTCTTGTGATAGCAGAAGTGAGGAATGTACGTGTCGACCTTCGTCGCAGCCTGGATCACCATGCTGCCTTCGGGCACCTCGACCTTCTTGCCGTCTATTTCAAGTTCAACCATGATGGTTAATCGTCCCTAACCTGTTACCGCTCAGTGGTTCGCCGGTTCACCTGCCGCGCCGCCATGCAGACCCATGCGCGCGCGGCACGTCTCACGCGGCAACCGTTTCCGACGCCGCGTGCGAGCCGGCATGATCGCCGGTGAGGCAACGCTTGTTGGCGACGTGATATTCGAATTCGTCCCAGTAGTGCTTGAGCATCCCGCGCACCGGCATCGCGGCCGCGTCGCCGAGCGCGCAGATCGTGCGGCCCATGATGTTCTCCGCGACCGAGTTCAGCAGGTCCAGGTCTTCCTTGCGGCCGAGGCCGTGTTCGATGCGATGGACGACGCGGTACAGCCAGCCGGTGCCTTCGCGGCACGGCGTGCACTGGCCGCACGACTCCTCGTAGTAGAAGTACGACAGACGCAGCAGCGAGCGGACCATGCAGCGCGTGTCGTTCATCACGATCACCGCGCCGGAGCCGAGCATCGACCCCTGCTTCGCGATCGAGTCGTAGTCCATGTCGGTCTGCATCATCAGGTCGCCCGGAATCACCGGCGCCGACGAGCCGCCCGGAATCACCGCCTTCAGCTTCCTGCCGCCGCGCATGCCGCCCGCGAGTTCGAGCAGCGTCGCGAACGGCGTGCCGAGCGGCACTTCGTAATTGCCCGGACGCTCGACGTCGCCCGACACCGAGAAGATCTTCGTGCCGCCGTTGTTCGGCTTGCCGAGTTCGAGGTAGGTCTGCGGACCGACCGTCAGGATGAACGGCACCGCGGCGAACGTCTCGGTGTTGTTGATCGTGGTCGGCTTGCCGTACACGCCGAAGCTCGCCGGGAACGGCGGCTTGAAGCGCGGCTGGCCCTTCTTGCCTTCGAGCGATTCGAGCAGCGCGGTTTCCTCGCCGCAGATGTACGCGCCATAACCGTGGTGCGCGTTCAGCTCGAAGCTGAAGTCCGTGCCGAGGATGTTCTGGCCCATGTAGCCCGCCGCGCGCGCTTCATCGAGCGCCGCTTCGAAGCGGCGGAACACTTCCCAGATCTCGCCGTGGATGTAGTTGTAGCCGGCGGTGATGCCCATCGCGTACGCGCCGATCGTCATGCCCTCGATCACCGCGTGCGGGTTCCAGCGCAGGATGTCGCGATCCTTGAACGTGCCCGGCTCGCCTTCATCCGAATTGCAGACGAGGTACTTCTGGCCCGGAAACTGACGCGGCATGAAGCTCCACTTCAGGCCGGTCGGAAAACCCGCGCCGCCGCGGCCGCGCAAACCCGACGCCTTGATGTCGGCGATCACCTGCTCGGGCGGAATCTTCTCTTCGAGAATGCGGCGCAGCTGCTTGTAGCCGCCGCGCGCAACGTAGTCTTCCAGATGCCAGTTGTCGCCGTTCAGGCCGGCGAGAATCAGCGGTTTGATGTGACGGTCGTGCAGGGAAGTCATTTCGAAAGCTCCTCCAGCAGCTGGTCGATCTTCTCGCGGCTCATGAAGCTGCACATGCGGTGATTGTTCACGAGCAGCACCGGCGCGTCGCCGCACGACCCCATGCATTCGCCCTCTTTCAGGGTGAAGCGGCCGTCAGGCGTGGTCTCGCCGAAGTCGATGCCGAGTTTCTGCTTCAGGTATTCGGCGGCGCTTTCCGCGCCGCCGTCCGGGCCAAGCTGGCACGGCAGATTCGTGCAGAGCGTGATCTTGTACTGGCCGACGGGGCTCGTCTCGAACATCGTGTAGAAGGTCGCGACCTCCTGCACGGCGACAGGCGGCATGCCGAGATAGTCGGCGACGAACTGCATCAGTTCGGGCGACAGCCAGCGATGCTCTTCCTGGGCGACGGCCAATGCCGCCATCACGGCGGACTGCTTCTGATCGGCGGGGTACTTCGCGATCGCACGATCGATTTCTTTCAGGCCTTCAGCTGAGATCATTTTCAGACACGACTCTTTCAATTCCTACCGAACGAAAACCTGTCGCGCATCGAGCGTTGCTGCTTGTGCTGCTTGTTGCGACAGACGTGGCGTTCCCGGCATGCGGTGCGGCGCGCGTGCACTTGAGCACCGCGCGCCGTTGCGCCGGCGCCGCTAGCGGTCGATTTCGCCGAACACGATGTCCTGCGTGCCGATGATCGTCACCGCGTCGGCAATCATGTGGCCGCGCGCCATTTCGTCGAGCGCGGACAGGTGTGCGTAGCCCGGCGCCCTGATCTTCAGACGATACGGCTTGTTCGCGCCATCCGACACCAGGTAGATACCGAACTCGCCCTTCGGATGCTCGACGGCTGCATACGCTTCGCCCTCGGGTACATGGAAGCCTTCCGTAAAGAGCTTGAAATGGTGAATCAGCTCTTCCATGTTCGACTTCATGTTCACCCGCGACGGCGGCGCGATCTTGTGATTGTCGATCATCACCGGGCCGGGATTCTTCCTCAGCCACTCAATGCACTGTTTCGCGATCCGCGTCGACTGGCGCATTTCTTCGACGCGCACCAGATAACGGTCGTAGCAGTCGCCGTTCACGCCGACCGGAATGTCGAAGTCCATCTGGTCATAGACTTCGTACGGCTGCTTCTTGCGCAGGTCCCACTCGATGCCCGAGCCGCGCAGCATTGCGCCGGTCAGGCCGAGTTGCAGCGCGCGTTCGGGGCTCACGACGCCGATCCCGACGAGGCGCTGCTTCCAGATCCGGTTGTCGGTGAGCAGCGTTTCGTACTCGTCGACGCAGTTCGGGAAACGCGTGAAGAAGTCGTCGATGAAATCCAGCACCGAGCCCTGGCGCGCGTCGTTCATCCTCGCGATCGCCTTCTCGTTGTGGATCTTCGACGCCTTGTATTGCGGCATTGCGTCAGGCAGATCGCGATAGACGCCGCCCGGACGGTAGTACGCGGCGTGCATCCGCGCGCCCGACACCGCCTCGTAGATGTCCATCAGGTCTTCGCGCTCGCGGAACGCGTACAGGAACACCGCCATCGCGCCGACGTCGAGCGCGTGCGAGCCGATCCACATCAGGTGGTTCAGCACGCGCGTGATCTCGTCGAACAGCACGCGGATGTACTTCGCGCGAACCGGCGGCTCGATGCCGAGCAGCTTCTCGATCGCGAGCACGTAACCGTGCTCGTTGACCATCATCGACACGTAGTCGAGACGGTCCATGTACGGCACCGACTGGATGAAGGTCTTGCTCTCGGCGAGCTTCTCGGTCGCCCGATGCAGCAGACCGATGTGCGGGTCCGCGCGCTGGATCACTTCCCCGTCGAGTTCGAGCACGAGGCGCAGCACGCCGTGCGCTGCCGGGTGCTGCGGGCCGAAATTGAGCGTGTAGTTTTTGATCTCTGACATGCGACCCTCTCAGTGTTTCCTCAGACCGCCGTAGCGGTCCTCGCGAATCACGCGAGGCGTGATTTCACGCGGCTCGATCGTGACCGGCTGATAGACGACGCGCTTCTGCTCCGGGTCGTAGCGCATTTCGACGTAACCCGACACCGGGAAGTCCTTGCGGAACGGGTGGCCGATGAAGCCGTAGTCGGTCAGGATGCGGCGCAGGTCCGGGTGGCCTTCGAACACGATGCCGAAGAGGTCGAACGCTTCGCGCTCGTACCAGTTCGCCGAGTTCCAGATGTCGACGAGCGACGGCACGATCGGCACGCCGTCGTCCGGCGCGAACACGCGCAGACGCACGCGCCAGTTGTTCGCCAGCGACAGCAGCTGCGACACCGCGGCGAAGCGCGGACCTTCCCACGCACCGTCGCCGTACGTCTGGTAATCGACGCCGCACAGGTCGATCAACTGCTCGAAGCGCAGCGCGGGATTATCGCGCAGGTCTTTTGCGACGCCGAGGAGATCGCCCGCTTTCACGACCAGCGTCAATTCGCCGAGCGCCTCGGTCAGGCTCACGATGCGCGCACCGAGGGCCGTTTCGAGGTTCGCTTTCAGGGTCTCGAGTTTGCTTGCCATATTGTGGGGGAAGGCGCGTGGCCTTTATTGACGGGCGATGGTGCTGGTGCGGCGGATTTTCGCCTGCAGCTGGATGACCCCGTAGACCAGGGCCTCCGCGGTCGGCGGACAGCCCGGCACGTAGACGTCGACCGGCACGATGCGATCGCAGCCGCGCACGACCGAGTACGAGTAGTGGTAATAACCGCCGCCGTTCGCGCACGAACCCATCGAGATCACCCAGCGCGGTTCGGCCATCTGGTCGTAGACCTTGCGCAGCGCGGGCGCCATCTTGTTGCACAGCGTGCCGGCGACGATCATCACGTCCGACTGGCGCGGACTGGGACGGAACACCACGCCGAAGCGGTCGAGGTCGTAGCGGGCCGCGCCCGCGTGCATCATCTCGACCGCGCAACACGCCAGACCGAACGTCATCGGCCACAGCGAGCCGGTGCGCGTCCAGTTGATCAGCTTGTCAGCCGTGGTGGTGACAAAGCCTTCCTTCAAGACCCCTTCGATACTCATGTGTTTTCTACTCCAGACGGGCGACCAGCCGTGTCGCCCATGCTAACCGGCGATTAACCCGTCATTCCCAGTCGAGACCACCTTTCTTCCAGATGTAGGCAAAGCCCAGCAGGAATTCGAGCAGAAAGATCATCATCGCGAGAAAGCCGCTCCATCCGATATCGCGCAGGGCGACGCCCCACGGGAACAGAAAAGCCGTCTCAAGGTCGAAGATGATGAAGAGGATGGCCACGAGGTAGTAGCGCACGTCGAACTTCATGCGCGCGTCTTCGAACGCTTCGAAGCCGCACTCGTACGGCGAATTCTTTTCGCTGTTCGGCCGGTTCGGACCGAGGATCTTGCCGATGCTGACCAGCGCTATGCCCAAACCGGTGCCCACGAGGAGGAACAACAAGACGGGGAAATAGGCTGCGAGGTTCAAGACTATCCTCAATCGGTTGGTTCTGGGTTCCGCAGGAACTTGTTACGCTCCGCGGCAGTTACTTCACACTTCGCGCTGCGAACAATAAACAAACACGACGTCAGAAGCAAAAAATGCCAGCCGAAGCTGAAGCAAGCGGCTGGCATTAAGATAACATTGGTGCCGACGGCGAGACTCGAACTCGCACAGCTTTCGCCACTACCCCCTCAAGATAGCGTGTCTACCAATTTCACCACGTCGGCACTGTCTGCAATCCGGGAAAACAATTTATTGAAACCCGCGAATCGCTTCAAGACTTGAATTCTAACCCGGCCACGCGGTTTGTTCAACGCACAAAAAGCGTTTTGTTTGAAAATTTTATTTCGGCACATCCTGGCCCGGACCGCTTGCGGCCGCAGCCGGCGAAGCCGCCACAGCAGGCGATGCCGCCGCAGGCACCGCCGCTGCAGCCGGAGCCGCAACGGGTGCTGGCGTTGCTGCACCGAGCACGCCAGCCGAAGGCTTCGCATGATACGAACCGAGGTAGGTCAGCGCAAGCGTCGATACGAAAAAGACCGTTGCAAGGACCGCCGTGGTGCGCGACAGGAAGTTCGCGGAACCGGTCGCGCCGAAGAGGCTGCCCGACGCGCCGCTGCCGAACGCCGCGCCCATGTCCGCGCCCTTGCCGTGCTGAAGCAGCACGAGGCCGATCACCCCGAGCGCCGACAGCAACTGGACCACGATAATCAACGTTTTCAAATACAGCATCACACTCACCTGAGTCCTTGTTAAGCACGCGACCCCGAAGCGGGCATATCGCGCGCACGAAGCCTCGCGCCGGATCGCGAGAGGCTTTAGCTCGCGGAATCCGCGACCGCCGCAGCGGCCGCGCAGATCGCGAGAAAATCCGCATCCTTCAGCGACGCACCGCCGATCAGCCCGCCATCGATGTCGGGCTGACGGAACAGTTCGACCGCATTGTCAGGCTTCACGCTGCCGCCATACAGCAGCGGCACGTCCGCCACCTGCGCACCCTTTGCCGCGAGACGCTCGCGCAGGAACGCATGCACCTCCTGCGCCTGCTCCGACGTCGCACTCTTGCCGGTGCCGATCGCCCACACCGGCTCGTACGCGACGACGATGCGCGCAGCGTCGTCCGCCGACAGCACCGCGAGCACCGCGTCGAGCTGCGCGCCGACGACGTCGCGCGTCGCATCCGCTTCGCGCTGCTCCAGCGTCTCGCCGACGCACACGATCGGCGTCAGCCCCGCGGCAAGCGCGCGCTGCGTCTTCGTCGCGACGAGTTCCGGGCTTTCACCGTGGTAAGCCCGCCGCTCGGAGTGACCGACGATCGCATACGCCGCGCCGAATTCGGCGACCATTTCGGCCGCGACTTCCCCGGTGTATGCGCCCTGTTCGTGCGCGGACACGTCCTGCGCGCCCCACGCGACCGGGCTGCCGTCGAGCAGCGCCTGCGCCTGCGGCAGATAAGGGAACGGCACGCAGACGCCGACGCGCACGTCCTGCGGCAACGCCCGCGCACCCTGCGCGACGTGTTGCAGCAGCACGGCGTTGCCGGCAAGGCGGCCATGCATTTTCCAGTTACCGACTACCAGCGCGGGGCGTTGATTCGACATGTGCTCCAGGTGCCGTTTAAAGCGGACGCAAAACGCGCAATTTTACTTCGCGAAAGCGAAGCGGGTCAAACCGGCCCGCTTCGCACACAGGGACGCCGTCAAGCCGCCGCGGTCCAGTCGAGCACGATCTTGCCGATGTGTTCGCTGCTTTCCATCAGCGCGTGCGCGTCGGCCGCTTGCGCGGCCGGGAACACGCGGTACAGGACCGGCTTCACGCGCCCGTCCTCGATCAGCGGCCATACGCGCGCCTTCAGTTCGGCCGCGATCCGCGCCTTGAACTCGACCGGGCGCGCGCGCAGCGTCGAACCGGTGACGGTCAGCCGCCGCCGCATGATCTCGCCGAGATTCACCTCGGCCTTCGAGCCGCCGAGCGTCGCGATCATCACGATGCGCCCGCCGTCCGCGAGCGCCGACAATTCGCGCGGCAGATAACCGCCGCCGACCATGTCGAGAATCACGTCGACGCCGCGGTCGTTCGTCAGCGCCTTCACGACCTCGACGAAGTCCTCGCTGCGATAATTGATCGCGCGGTCCGCGCCCAGCTCTTCGCACGCGCGGCACTTGTCGTCGGTGCCGGCCGTCGCGAACACGCGAAAACCGAGCGCATGCGCGATCTGGATCGCGGTCACGCCGATCCCGCTCGATCCGCCCTGCACCAGCAGCGTCTCGTTCGGGCCGCCTTCGCCCGCGCCGAGCGCGGCGCGCTGGAACACGTTGCTCCAGACCGTGAAGAACGTCTCGGGGAGCGACGCCGCCTCGATATCGGACAGCCCCGCCGGCACCGGCAGGCACTGCGCGAGCGGCGCGGCCGCGTACTCCGCGTAACCGCCGCCCGCGATCAGCGCACACACGCGGTCGCCGATCTTCAGCCCGAACGGGTTCTGCTTCGGATCGATCGCGCCGCCGACGATCTCGCCCGCGACTTCCAGCCCCGGCAGATCCGACGCACCCGGCGGCGGCGCATACGAGCCCTTGCGCTGGAACACGTCCGGACGGTTCACGCCCGATGCCGCCACCTTGATCAGCACCTCGCCGGCCTTCGGTTCGGGCGTCGGCCGTTCGGCCAGCTTCAGCACGTCCGGCGCACCGAATTCGGTAATCTCGATTGCCTTCATCTGCGTCTCCCAGGTCTGGATGGCATCGGACTCGCGGCACGCCGCAAACCCGGTGCGATCCATCCTGTATGAAAAACGGCCGGCGCGCCTGCGGCGCTGCCGGCCGTTGCTGCTTACCGCATTACTGCTGCGGCTCGCCGTTCGAGGTCGCCTCGTTCAGCAGCGCCTTCGCGGACAGGCGCACGCGGCCCTTTTCGTCCGTCTGGATCACCTTGACCTTCACCTGCTGGCCTTCCTTCAGATAGTCGTTGATGTCCTTGATGCGCTCGTTCGCGATCTCGGAGATGTGCAGCAGACCATCCTTGCCCGGCAGCAGGTTCACGATCGCGCCGAAATCCAGCAGCTTGAGAATCGTGCCTTCGTACACCTGACCCACTTCGACTTCGGCGGTGATGTTCTCGATACGCTTCTTCGCCTCGGCCATCCCTTCGCTCGACGTGCTCGCGATCGTCACGACGCCGTCGTCCGAAATGTCGATCGTCGTGCCGGTCTCTTCGGTCAGCGCGCGGATCACCGAACCACCCTTGCCGATCACGTCGCGGATCTTCTCCGGATTGATCTTGACGGTGATCATGCGCGGCGCGAACTCCGACAGTTCCGTGTTCGTGCCCGGCACCGCGCTCGTCATCTTGCCGAGGATGTGCATGCGGCCTTCCTTCGCCTGCGCGAGCGCGACCTGCATGATTTCCTTCGTGATGCCCTGGATCTTGATGTCCATCTGCAGCGCCGTGACGCCGTCGGCCGTGCCCGCGACCTTGAAGTCCATGTCGCCGAGGTGGTCCTCGTCGCCGAGGATGTCGGTCAACACCGCGAACTTGTTGCCTTCGAGGATCAGGCCCATCGCGATGCCCGCGACGTGCGCCTTCATCGGCACGCCGGCGTCCATCAGCGCGAGGCAGCCGCCGCACACCGACGCCATCGACGACGAACCGTTCGACTCGGTGATTTCCGACACGACGCGGATCGAGTAGCCGAATTCGTCGGCGCTCGGCAGGCACGCGACCAGCGCGCGCTTCGCGAGACGGCCGTGGCCGATTTCACGACGCTTCGGCGAGCCGACGCGGCCCGTTTCGCCGGTCGCGAACGGGGGCATGTTGTAGTGGAGCATGAAGCGGTCGCGGTACTCGCCTTCGAGCGCGTCGATGATCTGCTCGTCGCCCTTCGTGCCGAGCGTCGCGACGACCAGCGCCTGCGTCTCGCCGCGCGTGAAGAGCGCCGAGCCGTGCGTGCGCGGCAGCACGCCGGTGCGGATCTCGATCGGGCGCACCGTGCGCGTGTCGCGGCCGTCGATGCGCGGCTCGCCGTTCAGGATCTGCGAACGGACGATCTTCGCTTCGAGGTCGAACAGGATGTTGCCGACGGTCGCCTTGTCGGCCGCCGCGCTGCCCGTTGCCGCCGCTTCGGCTTCGAGCTTCGCGGACGTCGCCGCGTACACTTCCTTCAGCTTCGTCGAACGCTGCTGCTTGTCGCGCAGTTGATACGCGGCGAGCAGTTCGTTCTGCGCGATGTCGGTCACGCGCGCGATCAGCGCCTCGTTCTTCGGCGCCGGCTGCCAGTCCCACTCCGGCTTGCCGCCTTCGCGCACCAGTTCATGGATCGCGTCGATCGCGACCTGCATCTGCTCGTGGCCGAACACGACCGCGCCGAGCATCACGTCTTCCGGCAGCTGGTCGGCTTCCGACTCGACCATCAGCACCGCGCGCTCCGTGCCCGCGACGACGAGGTCGAGGCGCGAAGCCTTGATCTGCGAGCGGGTCGGGTTCAGCACGTACTCGCTGTTGATGTAGGCCACGCGAGCCGCGCCGACCGGGCCGTTGAACGGCAGACCCGAGATGGCCAGCGCCGCCGACGCGCCGATCAGCGCGGGGATGTCGGCCGGGATTTCCGGGTTGATCGACAGCACGTGCACGACGACCTGCACTTCGTTGTAGAAGCCTTCCGGGAACAGCGGACGCAGCGGACGGTCGATGAGGCGCGAGATCAGCGTCTCGCCTTCGGACGGACGGCCTTCGCGACGGAAGAAGCCACCGGGGATCTTGCCGGCCGAATAGGTCTTTTCGATGTAGTCGACGGTCAGCGGAAAGAAGTCCTGGCCCGGCTTCGCCGTTTTCGCGCCGACGACGGTCGCGAGCACGACGGTGTCCTCGACGTCGACCAGCACGGCGCCGCCCGCCTGACGGGCGATCTCACCGGTTTCGAGGCGCACGTTGTGCTGGCCCCACTTGAATTCCTTCACCACTTTATTGAACATGGTCATGGTCACTCCTTACCTTACTCATTGCATTGTTATGTCGCGCGTCCGGTTGCGCTGCGAAGCGCCCCGGACGACGCGGCAAGTCCCGGACCGGGGCCGCGCGGATAGAGGAGTGTTATGCCATTCCAGCGGATCGCACGGACGCGCGGCGAACGCTGCGGCGCGTCCGTGCGATCCGCTGGAATGACACAAAGCTCTGCCCTCGAAGCCCCGACCGTGCTTGTACTGCGTGCTGCTTGCCGGGCGGCGCGCGTCGCACGAAGCGCGCCGTTCAAAAACAAAATGCCTGTATCAGCGGAACTGACACAGGCATCTTTCTGAAAGACCTGCCGGTTACTTGCGCAGACCCAGCTTTTCGATCAGTGCGCGATAACGGTCAGCGTCCTTGCCCTTCAGGTAGTCGAGCAGCTTGCGACGACGGCTCACCATGCGCAGCAGGCCGCGGCGGCTGTGGTGGTCCTTCCCGTGGGCCTTGAAGTGAACGGTCAGTTCGTTGATGCGGGACGTGAGCAGCGCCACCTGGACTTCGGGGGAACCCGTGTCATTGGTGCCACGCGCGAATTGCGCGACGACGTCGGACTTCTTGATATCTGCTACGGACATTTGAGTTTCCTTTAAAACAAACGGGCGGTCACGGAAGAAAGGCCGTGCCGTGGGGTTACAACGAGTCGCGTATTGTAGCACAGTCGATTGGGGCCGCGAACCGGGTGGGATGGGCGCGTCGCAGGGGCCGGTCAGACTCCTTTCGGCAACGCCCGTACCTCGCGGCACGACGGTTCGACAGCCCCAGTTACGGCCGCTTCATCCGGCACACCGTCGCCGGCGCGGTGCGTTCCGCCGGCAGCGCTAGCACCGTGCGGAATCCGTAGCCGGAACCCTCGTTGTCGAACCGCACGCGAGGCGTACCCGCCTTGTCCATCTGCATCACGTACAGCGGCTGGATCACCTGATGATCGTCCGCGCGCATCTGCATCGGATGGAAGCCGTTGTCGAAGCGCATCCCCTCCAGCGCCCGCGCAACGGCGTCCGGCTGCGCGCTGCCCGCCTTCGCGATCGCCTGCGCGAGCATCTCGACGAGCATTTCCATCCGCAGCACCGGATAGTCGTCGCGCGCTTCGGGAAAGCGCGCGCGATACGCCGCGTACCATGCGTCCGACGCCGCGCCGCCCGCGTTCGGGTGCCAGTCGGCAACCGCGTACACGCGCTTCACGCCCGCCTCGCCGAGCGCGGCCGGCGCGCCGAGGCTGTTGCCGTAGAACGTGTAGAACTTCGTGTCGAGCCCCTGCTCGCGCGCGGCCTTCACGAGCAGCGTCAGGTCGCTGCCCCAGTTGCCGGTGATCACCGCGTCGGCGCCCGCCGCGCGGATCTTCGCGAGGTACGGCGCGAAATCCTTCACGCGGCCGATCGGGTGGAATTCGTCGCCGACCACCGCGATGTCAGGCCGTTTCGCCGCGAGCGCCCCGCGCGCGAGCGCGCTGACGTCGTGGCCGAAGCTGTAATCCTGGTTCAGCAGATAGACCTTCTTCACCGACGGATCGGCGGCGATCACGTCCGCGAGCGCGTCCATCCGCATCCCGGCGTGCGCGTCGAAGCGGAAGTGCCAGAAGCTGCAGCCCGCGTTGGTCAGCGCCGGATCGTCGGCCGAATAGTTCAGGAACAGTTCGCGGTTGTCCGGCTCGCGCGCGTTCTGCCGGTCGATCGCGGTGACGAGCGCCGCCGCGACCGCCGAACTGTTGCCTTGCAGCACGAAGCCGATCCGGCGATCGGCGGCCGCGCGCAGTTGCACGAGCGCCGCCTCGGTGCTGCCCTTGCTGTCGAGCACGACCAGTTCCAGCGGATGACGGCCGTCCGGCAGCGCGACGCCGCCGCGCGCGTTGACCCGCTCGACGCCGAAGCGCAGGTTCCGCTCGACCGCCGCGCCGGCGTCCGCGAACGGCCCGGACATCCCTTCGATCAGCGCGAGCCGGATCGGCGCGCCCGTTGCCTGCGCCGCACCGGCCGCGGCCCGCGCCGCACCGCCCGGCGCGGCGGCCATCGCCACGGCCGCCAGCAGCGCCGCCGCTCCCCTCTTCCATCGCGCGTACACCGTCCGCGTCCTCCGCAATTCGTTCGAAGCGCGGATCATAGGCCGCGACGCGGCGCGCGGGCAAGCGCCGCACGAGTGTTTTACGGGCTTGCGTGTCAAAATGGCGGCTCGACGAAAACGGCGCGCCCCGCCTCCGCGCCATCGGGAGACTTCATGCTGAACCGACTCACAGCCGCTTTCTCTGCACGCCTGTCGATCGCGCGCCGCACCGCGCGCGGCGCACTCGTCGCCTGCGCCGGCGCGCTCGCGCTCGCCGGCTGCGTGCAGCCGTGGCAGCAGTTCCAGGCCGGCGACGACGCGTCGTCGGTGATCGCTCGCTTCGGGCCGCCGCGCGAGGTGTACAACCTGCCGGACGGCGGCAAGCGGCTGATGTGGCCGACGCAGCCGCTCGGCGAGACGACCGTCGCCGCCGACATCGACGCGTCCGGCAAGGTCGTCAACGTGCGCCAGGTGCTGCAGCCGCTGGAGTTCTATCGTGCGGAGATCGGCAAGTGGACGCAAACCGACGTGCTGGTGAACTTCGGCCGCCCGGTCGAAACGTCGTATTTCCCGCTGATGAAAAAACAGGTGTGGACCTATCGCTATCAGGAGGACGGCGTCTGGTACATGCTGTACAGCTTCTACTTCGACAACGACGGCATCCTGCGGATGACGCAGAAGACGCCCGATCCGCTGCACGATCCGGATCGCCGCTCGCTGTTCTGATCCGACGCGCGGCGGCGCTCAAACAAAACCCCCGTGCTCTCGCGAGCATGGGGGTTTTTCATTGCAGCTACGGCTACGGCCGCGTCGCCCGACGAAGCGTCGGCACGACCCATGGCCGCCGCCGACGTTACGAACGCTGCGGGTTCAGCTTGTCCGTGCCCGAATACAGCTTGTTCAGCGCCGAGATGTAAGCCTTCGCCGATGCCGCGACGATGTCCGGATCGGTGCCGACGCCGTTCACGATGCGGCCGGCCTTCGACAGCCGCACCGTCACCTCGCCCTGCGCCTGCGTGCCGGTCGTGATCGCGTTCACCGAGTACAGCAGCAGTTCGGAGCCGCTGCCGACCTCGGTTTCGATCGCGTTCAGCGTCGCGTCGACCGGGCCGTTGCCCGCCGCCTCGCCGGTCACTTCGCCGCCGTCCACCGAGAACACGATGCGCGCGTGCGGACGCTCGCCGGTCTCCGAGTGCTGCGACAGCGACACGAACTTGTAGTGCTCCTTCTCCTGCGCTTCCGCCGACTCCTCGGTGACGATCGCGATGATGTCCTCGTCGAAGATTTCCGCCTTGCGGTCGGCCAGTTCCTTGAAGCGCGCGAACGCGTTGTTCAGTTCGGTCTCGCTGTCGAGCGAGATGCCGAGTTCCTGCAGACGCTGCTTGAACGCGTTGCGGCCCGACAGCTTGCCGAGCACGATCTTGTTCGCGGACCAGCCCACGTCTTCCGCGCGCATGATCTCGTAGGTGTCGCGCGCCTTCAGCACGCCGTCCTGGTGGATGCCGGACGCATGCGCGAACGCATTCGCGCCGACCACCGCCTTGTTCGGCTGCACGACGAAGCCGGTGATCTGCGACACGAGCTTCGACGCCGGCACGATCTGCGTCGTGTCGATGCCGAGGTCGAGGCCGAAATAGTCCTTGCGCGTGCGCACCGCCATCACGATTTCTTCGAGCGACGTGTTGCCCGCACGCTCGCCGAGACCGTTGATCGTACATTCGACCTGGCGCGCGCCGCCGATCTGCACGCCGGCGAGCGAGTTCGCGACCGCCATCCCGAGGTCGTTATGGCAGTGCACGGAGAACACCGCCTTGTCCGAGTTCGGGATGCGCTCGCGCAGCGTCTTCACGAGGTTGCCGTACAGTTCCGGCACGCCGTAGCCGACCGTGTCCGCGATGTTGATCGTCGTCGCGCCTTCGGCGATCACCGCTTCGAGCACGCGGCACAGGAAGTCCATGTCCGAGCGGCTGCCGTCTTCCGGCGAAAACTCGACGTCGTTCGTGAACTTGCGCGCGAAGCGCACCGCGAGCTTCGCCTGCTCGAACACCTGGTCCGGCGTCATCCGCAGCTTCTTTTCCATGTGCAGCGGCGACGTCGCGATGAACGTGTGGATGCGGAAGTGGTCCGCCGGCTTCAGCGCGTCGGCCGCGCGCTGGATGTCCTTGTCGTTCGCGCGCGCAAGCGAGCAAACCGTGCTGTCCTTGATGATCGAAGCGATCGTGTTGATCGCGTCGAAGTCGCCGTTCGAGCTGGCCGCGAAGCCGGCCTCGATCACGTCGACCTTCATCCGCTCCAGTTGTTTTGCGATGCGGATTTTTTCTTCCTTCGTCATCGACGCGCCGGGCGACTGCTCGCCGTCACGCAACGTCGTGTCGAAAATGATCAGCTTGTCTGCCATGTCGGATCTCCAGGGGGACTCGTTCAGATTGTAGATACGGAATTCGGGTGTTCGCGCCACCGTTGGCGACGCTGGAACAACGAACGAGGCAGACGGAGGGCGAGACGGGTCAGCGCGGCAGGCGCGCTAGCGCTAGCACGCGTAGCGGCGCGCCGGCTTGCAGGGAAAGGAGGGGGAACGTGAAAGTTGCCATGCCGGCGACTATAGCCGGATTCCGCCGATAGTGCAATCGGAGGCGGCCCGGGGCGGCGGGCCGGCGCGACGTGATGCATTCGGTGGCGCGACAGCCCGATGACGGCGGTGAAACGGGACAGGCAAGCAGAAAAAACGGCAAGACGGCCGCGGCATCGGCGCCCGCGCGGCGGGACAACCGATCCACGCACCGCCCCGCCGCGAATTACCTTTCGCGCGGCAACGAACGCGCCGGATTCCCGCGCCCGCGCATCGCCTGGTACGCCCAGAACACGTAGCCGGACAGCCCGTACAGCACGAACAGCCCGAACAGCATCAGCGGCGGATCGGACGACACCAGCACGAACGCGACGACCACCAGCAGCGTCGCCGCGAACGGCACCCGATGGCGCACGTCGAGCGCCTTGCCGCTATAGAACGGCGCGTTCGACACCATCGTGACGCCCGCGTAGATCGTCAGCACGAACGCGACCCACGGCAGCCACACGAGCTTCACCGGCACGCGGTTGTCGGTCGCGAGCCAGACGAAACCGGCGATCAGCGCGGCCGCGGCCGGGCTCGGCATCCCCTGGAAAAACCGCTTGTCGACGACGCCGATGTTCGTGTTGAAGCGCGCGAGCCGCAGCGCCGCGCCCGAGCAGTAGACGAACGCCGCGAGCCAGCCCCAGCGGCCGAGATCCTTCAGCACCCACTCGTAGATCACGAGCGCCGGCGCAACGCCGAACGACACCATGTCCGACAGGCTGTCGAACTGCTCGCCGAACGCGCTTTGCGTATGGGTCATCCGCGCGACGCGGCCGTCCATTCCGTCGAGCACCATCGCGACGAAGATCGCAATTGCCGCGATCTCGAAGCGCACGTTCATCGCCTGCACGACCGCGAAGAAGCCGCAGAACAGCGCGGCGGTCGTGAACGCGTTCGGCAGCAGGTAGATGCCGCGTTTCTTAAGGAACTGCTGACGCGCCGCGCGGCGGCCGGCGTCCACCGCGACCGGCGCGTCCTGCACGGACTTGTTGCGACGGAACGGCCGCGGCAACGGTGCGCCGGCGGGGTTGCGGGGACGACGCGATTTGAATCCGGCCATCGGGACACGCTCCTTATGCCGTTTGCGTTTGCAGTTCAGCGAGGATCGTCGAGGAAGCGGACACCTTCTCGCCGATCGACACGCGCGGCCGGCTGCCGACCGGCAGATACACGTCAACGCGCGAGCCGAAGCGGATGAAGCCGTAACGCTGGCCGCGCGACACCGGCTCGCCGGCGCGCACGTAACACAGGATGCGGCGCGCGATGAGGCCGGCGATCTGCACCGACGTGACGACGGTGCCGTCCGCCAGCGTGATGACGACCGCGTTGCGCTCGTTCTCGGTCGACGCCTTGTCGACCGCCGCGTTCAGGTACGCGCCCGGGAAATACTCGACCTTCGACACCGCGCCGTCGACCGGCGAGCGTTGCGAATGCACGTTGAACACGTTCATGAACACGCTGATCTTCAGCGCCTCGCGGTTCGCATACGGATCGTGCGCGGTCTCGACCGCGACGATGCGCCCGTCGGCCGGGCACAGCACCGCGTTCGCCTGGGTCGGGATCGGCCGCGGCGGGTCGCGGAAGAACTGCACGACGAAGATCAGGATGAGCCAGAACGGCCACGCAAGCCCGAATCCCGCGACGGCGTGAATCAGCAAGGCCACGACGGCCGCGATCGCGATGAACGGCCAGCCTTCGCGCGCGATGATCGGATGAGGATAATTCATGGTGGCTTCGCTATTCTTGTAAAACCGTAGGATAGCAAAAGCCGCCCAGGGTTCATCACGCCTGGGCGGCCTTTGTCCGATGTATCGACAAGCCCCTGCGGCGCCGCGCGGCGGCACGAAGCCGCGCGCGGACCGCGACGGGTGCGTCGGCTTAGTTCTTCGACTGGTCGACGAGCTTGTTCTTCGCGATCCACGGCATCATCGCGCGCAGCTTCGCACCGACCGTCTCGATCTGGTGCTCGGCCGTCAGGCGGCGGCGCGACTGCAGCGTCGGCGCGCCGGCCTTGTTCTCCAGAATGAAGCTCTTCGCGTATTCGCCGGTCTGGATGTCCTTCAGCACGTCCTTCATCACCTTCTTCGTTTCGTCGGTGATGATGCGCGGACCCGTCACGTACTCGCCGTACTCGGCGTTGTTCGAGATCGAGTAGTTCATGTTCGCGATGCCGCCTTCGTAGATCAGGTCGACGATCAGCTTCAGTTCGTGCAGGCACTCGAAGTACGCCATTTCCGGCGCGTAACCCGCTTCGACCAGCGTTTCGAAACCGGCCTTGATCAGGTCGACGGTGCCGCCGCACAGCACGGCCTGCTCTCCGAACAGGTCGGTTTCGGTTTCTTCACGGAAGTTCGTTTCGATGATGCCCGCACGGCCGCCGCCGTTCGCCGCCGCGTACGACAGCGCGATGTCGCGCGCCGCGCCCGACTTGTCCTGCGCAACCGCGATCAGGTGCGGCACGCCGCCGCCCTGCGAGTACGTGCCGCGCACCGTGTGGCCCGGCGCCTTCGGCGCGATCATGATGACGTCGAGGTCCGCGCGCGGGATCACCTGGCCATAGTGCACGTTGAAGCCGTGCGCGAACGCGAGCGCCGCGCCGTTCTTGATGTTCGCGTGCACTTCCTTCGCGTACACGTCGGCGATCTGCTCGTCCGGCAGCAGCATCATCACGACGTCGGCGTTCTTCACCGCTTCGGCGACTTCCTTGACCGGCAGGCCGGCGTTCTCGGCCTTGCTCCACGATGCGCCGCCCTTACGCAGGCCGACCGTCACGTTGACGCCGCTGTCCTTCAGGTTCAGCGCGTGCGCGTGGCCCTGCGAGCCGTAGCCGATGATCGTGACCTGCTTGCCTTTGATGAGGGAGAGGTCGGCGTCCTTGTCGTAGAAAACTTTCATGTCTATTCCTTCGCGTGTATTCAAAGATTCGGTACTGCTTGTCCGTTTGCTGCGCCCGACGCGGGCGCGTCGCGCCGCGTCGGGAGAAAGTCCGGTGATTTGCCGGCGATCGACGCCGGGCGTTACACCTTCAGGATGCGCTCGCCGCGCCCGATCCCCGAACTGCCCGTGCGGACGGTTTCGAGAATCGCGGTGGCGTCGAGCGCCTCGATGAACGCGTCGAGCTTGTCGCTCGCACCCGTCAGTTCGATCGTGTAGGTTTTTTCGGTGACGTCGATGATGTGGCCGCGGAAGATGTCCGCCATCCGCTTCATCTCCTCCCTTTCCTTGCCGACCGCCCTTACCTTGATCAGCATCAGCTCGCGCTCGGTGTGGGCGCCCTCGGTCAGGTCCACCACTTTCACCACCTCGATCAGGCGGTTCAGATGCTTCGTGATCTGTTCGATCACGTCGTCGGAGCCGATGGTAACGATGGTCATGCGCGACAGCGAACGGTCTTCGGTCGGCGCCACCGTCAAGGTTTCGATGTTGTAGCCGCGTGCGGAAAAGAGCCCGACCACGCGCGACAGCGCGCCCGGCTCGTTTTCCAGCAGAACGGAAATGATGTGCTTCATGATGTTTCCCGCGATTTATCCAGAGTGAGCATGGCGACCGCGCCGCCTCGCGAACCCGCGCGCCCTTCGTGAAGGCGCACGTCGCGCGAAGCGCGTCGCGGCGCCGTTACAGGTCTTCCGAGCCGAGCAGCATCTCGGTGATGCCCTTGCCGGCCTGAACCATCGGCCAGACGTTTTCGGTCGGGTCGGTCTGGAAATCGAGGAACACCGTGCGGTCCTTCAGTCGCAGCGCTTCCTTCAGCGCGGGTTCGACGTCAGCGGTCTTTTCGATGCGCATGCCGACGTGGCCGTACGCCTCCGCGAGCTTCACGAAGTCGGGCAGCGCGTCCATGTACGAATGCGAATAACGCTTGCTGTATTCGATCTGCTGCCACTGGCGGACCATGCCGAGATAGCGGTTGTTCAGCGAGATGATCTTGACCGGCGTGTCGTACTGCTTGCAGGTCGACAGCTCCTGAATGCACATCTGGATCGAGCCTTCGCCGGTGATGCAGACGACGTCGTCGTCCGGGTGCGCCATCTTCACGCCCATCGCCGCCGGCAGGCCGAAGCCCATCGTGCCGAGGCCGCCGGAATTGATCCAGCGGCGCGGCTGGTTGAAGCGGTAGAACTGCGCGGCCCACATCTGATGCTGGCCGACGTCCGAGCACACGTAAGCGTTGCCGCCCGTCAGCTCCCACAGCTTCTCGACCACGTATTGCGGCTTGATGATCTCGGAGCCGCGGTCGAACTTCAGGCAGTTCTTCTCGCGCCAGCCTTCGATGTCGTTCCACCATGCGGCGAGCGCGTCGGTGTCCGGGCCATGCTCCGCGTGCTGCAACTGCTCGATCAGTTCCTTCAGCACTTCCTTCACGTCGCCGACGATCGGAATGTCGACCTTCACTCGCTTGGAAATCGAAGACGGATCGATGTCGATGTGGATGATCTTGCGCGGACGCGATGCGAAGTGCTCGGGGTCGCCGATCACGCGGTCGTCGAAGCGCGCGCCGATCGCGATCAGCACGTCGCAGTGCTGCATCGCCATGTTCGCTTCGTAGGTGCCGTGCATGCCGAGCATGCCGAGGAACTTGCGGTCGCTCGCGCGATAACCGCCGAGGCCCATCAGCGTGTTCGTCACCGGATAACCGAGCAGGTCCGCGAACTGGTTCAGCTCGCGCGCCGCGTCGGCGAGGATGATGCCGCCGCCGGTGTAGATGTACGGGCGCTTCGCCGACAGCAGCAGCGACACCGCCTTGCGGATCTGGCCGGAGTGGCCCTTCGTGACCGGGTTGTACGAACGCAGCGAAACGTGCTTGATCGGCTCGTACGCGCACGGCGTCTTCGACACGTCCTTCGGAATGTCGATCAGCACCGGGCCGGGACGGCCGGTGCGCGCGATGTAGAACGCCTTCTTGACGGTGGCCGCGAGGTCGCGCACGTCCTTCACGAGGAAGTTGTGCTTCACGCACGGACGCGTGATGCCGACCGTGTCGCACTCCTGGAACGCATCCTGGCCGATCGCGGCGGTAGGCACCTGGCCGCTGATCACGACCATCGGGATCGAGTCCATGTATGCGGTCGCGATGCCGGTCACCGCGTTGGTGACGCCAGGGCCGGAGGTCACGAGGCACACGCCGACGTTGCCGGTCGAGCGCGCATACGCGTCCGCCGCGTGGACCGCGGCCTGCTCGTGACGCACCAGCACGTGCTGGATCTTGTCCTGCTTGTAAAGCTCGTCGTAAATGTAGAGTACCGAGCCGCCGGGATAACCCCAGATGAATTCGACCTGTTCGTCGGCAAGCGCCTTCATCAGCACCGTGGCGCCGATGGAGCGGTTGGCAGAGCCGGTATCAGTATCGGAATCGCTGGAAGCGGGGGGAACCGACGTGGAGAATTCCGCGCTGGGCATGTTCATCATTCACCTTTCGAATTTTCGGCAAAAAATTGATCGGGTGCTCTCTGCCGGGCTTGTGGCTCGGGTTCAAGCGGCGCGTCCAGTTGACAGGCGGGCTTCTTGGGCCGCGCCTCAATTGAGACAGTCACTTTATGTTGCGAACCGCCGACAATAGCGGTTCCGGGCCAAACGGTCAAGTCGGACGTGTCCGACAAACGGGTGCCGGGCAGGCCGAAACGCCGGGTGCGCCATGACCGGAACGGCGCGCGGCCGTCGCCCGCTACCCTGGTTGCGCAAAAATTTGCTAGCATCCGCGAGTTTTACGACATTTTTCGAACGATTACGCGTACGCTGGCTGCGGCGCCCTGCACCGGATGGCATCAGACAAGGAACTCTCCGACTTCCTCGCGGGCGTCGAGAGACGCGCGTTCAAGCAGACGGTCTACGCCGTGAGGGACGACGACGCCTCGCTCGACATCGTGCAGGACGCGATGATCAAGCTCGCCGAAAAATACGGAGACCGCCCCGCCGCCGAGTTGCCGCTTTTGTTTCAGCGTATTCTCCAGAATACGATGCACGACTTCTTCCGCAGGCAGAAGGTGCGCAACACGTGGGTCAGCCTGTTCTCGTCGCTCGGCGGCGCCGACGACGACGAATTCGACCCGCTCGAAACGTTCGAGGCCGAACAGGGCACGGCCGGCTCGGAGAGCAGCGAGCAGCAGCTCGAACGCGAGCAGGTGCTGAATCTGATCGACGCGGAAATCCAGAAATTACCGGCACGTCAACGGGAGGCGTTTCTGATGCGTTACTGGGAAGATATGGATGTCGCCGAGACTGCCGCCGCGATGGGCTGCTCCGAAGGCAGCGTGAAAACGCACTGCTCCCGGGCCACTCACACGCTTGCCCAGGCGCTCAAGGCTAAAGGAATCACGCTATGAGCACCGCTCTCGAAACCAACGAAAAAGAGTTCGTGCGGGAACTGCGACGCGCGCTCGACGAGAGCGCCGCCAGCCTCCCCGCTCCCGCCAGGGATCGCCTCGCCGCCGCACGCCACGCCGCGCTCGCCCGTAAAAAGGCCGAGCCGCAGTTCGTGCGCGTCGCCGCGCCGTCGTTCGCCGCCGCGGGCATGCCGGGCGGCATCGGCATGGCGCCCGACCTGCCGCGCCGCCGCCGCGCGCGGCTTGCGCGGTTCGCGCTGGCATGGCCGCTCGCCGCGCTGGTCGCAGGCCTTTTCGCGATCGCGTACGTCGAAGACCAGCAGCGCACCGCCGAACTGGCCGACATCGACGCAGCGATGCTGAGCGACGACCTCCCGCTCACCGCGTACCTCGATCACGGTTTCAACGCCTATCTTTCGCGCGCGCACTGACCGGAGGCCTGTGGGGTGAGTTACAAGCGCGGCCTCGCCGTCGTCATCGGATGTGTGGTCGCGGCGGCGGTGTCGCTCGCGGCCACGTGGCCGCGCTTTCATCCCGCCGCTCCGGCCGGCGCGATCGTCAGCGCCGGCATTCCCGCAAAAGCGCCGCCCGGCCCCTCCATCGTTGCCGACTTCGGCCCGCTGCCGAACCGCGACAATCCGCTGTCGTGGGCGCGCCTGACCGATTCGCAGCGCGCGGCGCTCGCGCCGTTCGCGACCGAGTGGGACCAGTTCAGCGACCAGCGCCGGCGCAAATGGCTGCGGATCGCGTCGCGCTATCCGAAGATGTCGGCCGACGCGCAGAAGCGCCTGCACGAGCGGATGACGGAATGGGTGCTGATGACGCCCGAGCAGCGGCGCGTCGCGCGCGAGAACTATCAGGTGTCGAAGGACCTGCCCGCGCAGGCGCGCAAGAAGGCGTGGACCGCGTACCAGCAGCTGTCCGACGAACAGAAGGCGCGGCTCGCCGCGAGCGAGCGCCGTCGGCGGCCCACCGTCGTCAGCGTGCCGCCGACCGGCAAGAGCGAGATGCGCGACATCGACCGCCTCGTCAACGAACGCGAACGCGCGGCCGCGCAGCATGCGCCGGGCGGCGCATCGACGCCGAACGCGGCCGCCAGCACGCCGGCGACCGGCAGCGTCGCCCCTGCGACGCCCGCGCCCGTCACGCCGATCCTGCTGCCCGACTCGCCGACCTACAAGGGTTCGTGAAGCAGGGTTCGTAAAACAGCGCTCGTCAGGCCGGCTTCCGCGGACGCGTTAGCAGGTATCCTTGCGGACGTGTCCGTCCTTCGTCCACCGCCCGGCCCGTGACCGAATCCGAACCCGTCCCTCCCGCCGAACCCGCCGCGCCGCAGCCCGCCACGATCCGCCGCCGGCTCGCGGCGTTCGTCTACGAAAGCGTGCTGCTGTTCGGCGTCGTGTTCGTCGCCGGTCTCGTGTTCAGCATCGCGATGCAGCAGCGCAACGGCCTCGCGCATCACAACCTGATGACCGCGTGGATCGCCGTCGTCGTCGGCGTGTATTTCGTCGGCCTGTGGCATCGCGGCGGCCAGACGCTGCCGATGAAAACCTGGCGGCTGCGCGTCGTCGGACCGCGCGGCAGTCCGCCGTCGATCGGCCGCGCGACGCTCCGCTACGTCGCCGCGTGGCTGTGGTTCCTGCCGCCGCTCGCGCTGCATCCGCTGCTGAACCTGCCGCTGCCGCAGACGCTCGCGGCAACGGCCGTCTGGTTCGCGCTATGGGCCGCGAGCGCGTCGCTCGGCCGCGAGCGGCAGTTCCCGCACGACCGGATCGCCGGCACCCGCGTGGTCGTCGTGCCGCGCTGACATCAACGCGTCACCCGGCGTCGCGGCGACAAACCGCACGCCGCGCGGCCCGCGCCGCACGCGCGGCCATCCGCATCCGGCCGCCTCGCGCACAGCGCCGACGCGGCCGCGCACGCGAACCCGCGGCGCAGTAACAAGACTTTCTCGTGACTGTCACGGCGTCGTCACGCCCCCATGGCGGAATGCGCGTATTGCAACCCGCCGCGTGAGCCACATGGCCTCGAAGACGTCCGCGACCTCCCTCTTCCGGCAAACGACCGGCCCGGGCACCGATCCCGTCGGGTTTCATCCCGGTCCGAACCTCTCTTCGCTGACGCCGCCGCTCGACACCGATTCGCCTTCCCCCGCCCCCCAGGACGACGACCACCCCGCCCCGCACCGCTACCGCACGATCTGGCTGTCCGACATCCATCTCGGCTCCAGCGGCTGCCAGGCGAACTACCTGCTCGACTTCCTGCGCCACAACGAATCCGAGTACCTGTACCTCGTCGGCGACATCATCGACGGCTGGCAGTTGAAGAAAGGCTGGTACTGGCCGCAGGCGCACAACGACGTCGTGCAGAAGATCCTGCGCAAGGCGCGCAAGGGCACCCAGGTGGTGTACATCCCGGGCAATCACGACGAGGCCGCGCGGCAGTTCTGCAATCTCGCGTTCGGCGACATCCACGTGCGCGAGGAAGCGTTCCACACGACGCTCGCCGGCAAGCGCCTGTGGGTCGTGCACGGCGACCTGTTCGACGGCGTGATCCAGCACGCGAAGTGGCTCGCGTACCTCGGCGACTCCGCGTACACGCTGATCCTCGTGCTGAACCGCTGGTTCAACCGCATCCGCAGCCGGCTCGGCTTCCAGTACTGGTCGCTGTCGCAGTACCTGAAGCATCAGGTGAAGAACGCCGTGAACTTCATCTCGTCGTTCGAGCGCGTGATGACCGACGAAGCGCGCCGCCGCGGCTGCGACGGCGTCGTCTGCGGGCATATCCACAAGGCCGAGATCCGCGACATCGACGGCCTCATGTACTGCAACGACGGCGACTGGGTCGAAAGCCTGTCCGCGCTCGTCGAGACTTTCGAAGGCGAACTGCGCGTCGTGTACTGGACGGTCATGCAGTCGCCGCAGGTCCAGGGCGCGACGCGCAAGGCGCGCGTCAGCGCATGAGCGACGGCGGCCCGCGCCGCCGCCTCCACGAGCCGCGGCAACGCGGCTGCAACGCGGTCGGGACGACCGTACCGACCGACCAGAGGGCCGAGCACCGATGAAAGTAATGATCGTGACCGATGCATGGGAGCCGCAGGTCAACGGCGTAGTGCGCACGCTCAAGAACACGACGCGCGAGCTGACCGCGCTCGGCCATCAGGTCGATCTGCTGACGCCGCTCGAATTCCGCACGATGCCGTGCCCGACGTATCCGGAGATCCGGCTGTCGCTGTTTCCGAAGCGTCATCTGCGCCGGCGCATCGACGAATTCGCGCCCGACGCGCTGCACATCGCGACCGAAGGCCCGCTCGGGCTCGCCGCGCGCGCCTATGCGCTGCAGCACGGGCTGCCGTTCACGACCGCGTATCACACGCGTTTTCCGGAGTACGTCGAGGCGCGTTTCGGCATCCCGCTCGCGGCGACCTACCGGTTCCTGCACTGGTTCCACAAGCGCTCGCTCGCGGTGATGGCGCCGACGCCGGTCGTAAAGACCGACCTCGAAAAATTCGGCTTCACGAACGTCGTGCTGTGGACCCGCGGCGTCGATCTCGACATCTTCGAGCCGATGGACTCGAAGGTGCTGAACACCGCCCGGCCGATCTTCCTGTACGTCGGCCGCGTCGCGGTCGAGAAGAACGTCGAGGCGTTCCTCAAACTCGACCTGCCGGGCTCCAAGTGGGTCGCCGGCGAAGGCCCGGCGCTCGCCGAACTGAAGTCGCGTTATCCGCAGGTCAACTATCTCGGCGTGCTGAGCCAGCCCGAACTCGCGAAGGTCTATGCGGCCGCCGACGTGTTCGTGTTCCCGAGCCGCACCGACACCTTCGGCCTCGTGCTGCTCGAAGCCCTCGCGTGCGGCACGCCGGTCGCCGCGTACCCGGTCACCGGCCCGGTCGACGTGCTCGCCGACGGCGGCGCGGGCGCGATGAACGAGGACCTGCGCGAAGCGTGTCTGGAGGCGCTGAAGATCGACCGCGCGACCGCGCGCGCCTGGGCCGAGCGCTACTCGTGGCGCGCGGCGTCCGAGCAGTTCGCGTCGCATCTGAAGCCGCGCGCGCATCATCCGCTGCAGGAATCCAGCGCGGCCGCGTGACCCCGTCAGGCCCGACGGACGCCCGCAATGCACCGGCCCTCGCCGATCCGCCCCGCCGACCGCGCCGCCCCGCCGGTCGGCGCCTCGAAACCGGACGCCGTGCCGGCGTGCGATACTGAACGGCTACCGCGTACAGCCATGCCGCATCGTTCACCTTCCCCGTCCCAGGCCGCCCGCTCCGCCGCCGTGCCGAAGCCATCCATCGCGCATCCGTCCGCGCCACGCGTGGCGCACGCCGATCCGGACGAGCACGCCGAGTACGACGAACACGCCGAGCCGGCCCACGCGCACGAGCCGCTCGGCCCCGACGATCCGCTCGCGCCGCTGCCGTTCAACCCGTACAAGGGCAATCGCGGGCTCACGCGCGCATGGCACGCGCTGAAGAATTCGCTCGCGGGTTTTCGCACCGCGATCCGCGAGGAAAGCGCGTTTCGCCAGGAGCTGACGCTCGCGGCGATCCTGCTGCCCATCGGCATCCTCGTGCCGGTCGAGCCGGTCGCGCGCGTGCTGCTGCTCGGCTCGGTGCTGCTCGTGCTGATCGTCGAGCTGCTCAATTCGAGCGTCGAGGCCGCGATCGACCGCATCTCGCTCGAACGCCACGAGCTGTCGCGACGCGCGAAGGACTTCGGCAGCGCGGCGGTGATGATCGCGCTGCTCGTCTGCGTGATGACGTGGCTGCTGATCCTCGTGCCGGCGTTCGGGCCGCCGCTGCTGCACTGGCTGCGCTCGCAGTAGCGGTAAGCGCCGCCGAAGTCCCGAAACAGGCGGGCGCGCGGCCCGCAGCGGCAGCGTTCCACGCGAACGCGCGGTTTATAATCGAACGACAGTCAAAAAAGACCAACCGCGTCCGGGCAGTCAACGCGAAGCAGCACGCTGCCGCTCTCGCGCGCGGCCCGGCACTTTCAGGGCCGGACGACATGGAAGCCAAACCTCCCCGCCGCACACGCGAACGGATCCTCGAACTGTCGTTGAAGCTGTTCAACGAGATCGGCGAGCCCAACGTCACGACCACGACGATCGCCGAGGAAATGGAAATCAGTCCAGGCAACCTGTACTACCACTTCCGCAACAAAGACGACATTATCAACAGCATCTTCAGCCAGTTCGAGCAGGAGATCAGCAAGCGGCTGCGCTTTCCGGACGACCATCGCGCGACGATCGACGAGATGTGGTCGTATCTGCAATACATGATCGACTTCACGTGGCGCTACCGCTTCCTGTATCGCGACCTGAACGACCTGCTCGCGCGCAACCGCACGCTGGAGATGCACTTCAAGCAGATCATCAGCCACAAGGTGCATTTCGCGCAGCAGTTCTGCGAGCAACTGGTCGAGGACGGCCAGATGGTCGCGACGCCCGACGAGATCCGCGTGATCGCGACGAACATCGGCGTGATCGCCACCTACTGGCTGTCGTACCAGTTCGTGATGAACCCGCGCAAGTACAACGAGCAGGAAGCAATCCGCACGGAACTGCATCAGGTGAGCGTGCAGATCGTGTCGGTGATGGCGCCGTTCCTGCGCGACCGCTCGCGCGAGCTGTTCGACGACCTCGTGTCGGGCAAGCGGCCGTTGCGGGAGTTCTACGATTACCTGCCGCCGCGCGACGGCGCCGGCGGCGCGACCAACCCAACCGGCGACGCGCCCGCGCGCGGCGCCGCCACGAAGGATATTCGCGAATGAAAGCTGTCTGTGTGTACTGCGGCTCGTCGATGGGCGCGAGTCCCGTTTATGCGGAAGCCGCGAAGGCGTTCGGCCGCGCGCTCGTCGCCGCGAACCTCGGGCTCGTGTACGGCGGCGGCAAGGTCGGCCTGATGGGCGTGATCGCCGACGAAGTAATGGCCGCCGGCGGCCGCGCGATCGGCGTGATCCCCGAGCTGCTGGTCGACAAGGAAGTCGGCCACAACGGGCTGTCGGAGCTGCACGTCGTGCCCGACATGCACCACCGCAAGAAGATGATGGCCGACCTGTCCGACGCGTTCGTCGCGCTGCCCGGCGGCGCGGGCACCCTCGAAGAGCTGTTCGAGGTGTACACGTGGGCGCAGCTTGGCTATCACCACAAGCCGGTCGCGGTGCTGAACATCGACGGCTTCTACGATCCGCTGATTTCGCTGCTCACGCACACGGTCAGCGAGGGTTTCATGCGTCAGACCTACTTCGACCTGCTGCAGATCGACACCGACCCGGCGAAGCTGATCGGCAAGCTGCAAAGCTACCGGCCGCCCGCGAAGGACAAGTGGTCGGAAATGCGCGACTCGGTCTGAGCGACCCGGTCTGAGGCGGTCCGCATCGAATCGTCCGGCGCGCGGGGCGCGTCTTCCATTCGTCCGTTCCACGTTCTCCTGAAGGGAATTCCGATGAGCAAGGTTGTCCTGATCACCGGCGCGAGCCGCGGCATCGGCCGCGCGACCGCGCGGCTGCTCGGCGCGCGCGGCTGGACCGTCGGCGTCAATTACCAGCACAACGAGCCGGCCGCCGACGAGACCGCCGCCGAAGTGGGCCGCGCCGGCGGCCGCGCGCGCGTGCTGCGCGGCGACGTCGCGAACGAGGCTGACGTGATCGCGATGTTCGATGCGCTCGAAAGCGCGTACGGGCGCATCGACGCGCTCGTCAACAACGCGGGGATCGTCGCGCCGTCGATGGCGATCGCCGACATGAGCGCGGAACGGCTGAAGCGGATGTTCGACGTGAACGTGTACGGCGCGTTCCTGTGCGCGCGCGAGGCGGCGCGGCGGATGTCGAAGGACCGCGGCGGCGACGGCGGCTCGATCGTCAACGTGTCGTCGGCGGCCGCGCGGCTCGGCTCGCCGAACGAATACGTCGATTACGCGAGTTCGAAAGGCGCGATCGACACGATGACGATCGGGCTCGCGAAGGAACTCGGCCCGCAGGGCATCCGCGTGAACGCGGTGCGGCCCGGCCTCATCGACACCGAGATCCATGCGAGCGGCGGCCGGCCCGAACGCGCGGCGGTGCTCGGCGCGCAGACGCCGCTCGGCCGGCCCGGCGCGGCCGACGAAGTCGCGGAAGCGATCGTCTGGCTGTTGAGCGACGCGGCGTCGTACGTGGCCGGCGCGCTCATCGACGTGAGCGGCGGCCGCTAGGCACGCCCGCCGCGTCGCGCGGCACGTTTCCGAACGACGTTCAGAACGACGACCCGGGCTCGCGCAGGAACGCGAGTTCGGCGTCCGTCGATACGCGGCCCAGCACCGCGTTCCGATGCGGATAACGGCCGAAGCGCCCGATCACCTTCGCGTGCCGCAGCGCGTAATCGTGGAAACCCCCGACGTCCCCGCTACCCGGCTCGCGCGCGAGTTCGCCGAAGAGCCGCAGCGATTCGCGCTGCGCGTCCGCCGATTCCGCGTGCTCGAACGGCAGGTACGCAAACACCCGATGGAAAAGCGTCGGCAACTGCCGGTCCGCGCCGCTCCCGACAAGCTGCTGCGCAAGGCCGAGCGCCTTCGCGTCGCCGGCGAACGCGAGCGCGGTGCCGCGATGACAGTTGCGCGAGAACTGGTCGAGCACGATCACCAGCGCGAGCGTACCGGCCGGCGTCGCGGTCCAGCCGTCGAGCGCGCCGGCCCGCGCCGCTTCGAGCAGCGCGCCGGCCCGCGCCGCTTCGAGCAGCGCGCCGAAACGGTCGCGCAGGTTCGTGTCGAACGCTTCGTCCTTCTTGAACCACATCTTGCGCTTGCGGCCGTAGTCGGCCGAGCCGGGTTCGCCGAACCAGAAGTCGAGCACGTCCCGCGCACGCGGATCGACTGCGTCGCGGTCGAGCGGGTACGGGCTGTCGCCTGGCGTGGCGCGGGTCGTTGTCAACGGAAGCCTCCCCCTGCTGCGTGATGCCGCCCGCCGTGAACGGCGAAGCGGCGGCGCGCCGAATCGCGGTCAACCGTTGCGGTTGCGCATCCAGTCGGCGGTCTCGAAGAACGAATGCAGCAGCCGTTCGCGCAGCGGCTCGGGCAGGCCGACGTCCTCCATCGCCCACGCCATGCAGCGCAGCCACTGGTCGCGCTCCGACGACGCGATCGCATACGGCAGGTGCCGCGCGCGCAGCCGCGGATGGCCGAAGCGGCTGATGTAGTGGTCGGGGCCGCCGAGCCAGCCGCACAGGAACCAGAACAGCTTGTCGCGCGAGCCGTCGAGCGTCGGCGGATGCAGCGCGCGAAGGCCCGTGAATTCGGCTTCGAGGTCCATCAGGTCGTAGAAGCGGTCAACGAGTTCGCGTACGCGCGCCTCGCCGCCGACAAGTTCGAAGGCCGTCGGCTGTTGCGGCGCTTCGTCGGCTGGATCGGTCATAAAGTCGGTGAATGCGGGAAACGGAAGGCGGCCGGCATACGCAACGACGCGCCGGCCGCCGGATCGCCGATTTTCGCACAGGTGCCGAGGCGGCATTCAGGGGATGGATCAAACGCGGATGCGGCGCGCGAAAGAAGCGGGCGTTGGGGCGCGGGCGCGAAACGGGATCGTCGCGACGGCCGGCGCATGCAGGTGCCGCCGCGCACCTGCATGCTTCGCGGTCCGGCCGCCGCCGTTCGCCGAGCTACGCTACGCGTCCCGCAACGACTGCAACGCCGGCCGCATCAGCACGTGCCGCAGGCTGATCCACCCGCCGACACCCGCACACACGATGCCGCCCGCGATCCCGGCCGGCAGCAGCCACGGATTGAACGCGAGGTGGAAGTCGAACACGCGCGTCGCGAGCACCCAGCCGATCAGCTGCGCGCCGATCGCCGCCATCAGCCCCGCGAGCGCGCCGACCGCGACGAACTCCGCGACCTGCACCGCGCGCACCTGCCGGTGCGACGCGCCGAGCGCGCGCAGCAGCGCGGATTCGCGCATCCGCTCGTCGCGGGTGCCGGCGAGCGCCGCGTACAGCACCAGCACGCCGGCCGCGAGCGTGAACAGGAACAGGAACTGCACCGCGCCGATCACCTGCTCCAGCACGCGCTGGATCTGCGCGAGGATCGGCGCAATGTCGATCGCGGTCACGTTCGGATACTTCGCGACGAGGCCGTCAACCGTGTCGCGCTGCGCGCCCGGCAGATGGAAGCTCGTGATGAACGTCGCCGGGAAGTCGCGCAGCAGCGGGGGCGGCATCAGCACGAAGAAGTTCACCTTGAACGACCCCCAGTCGAGCTTGCGCACGCTCGTCACCGGCGCCTCCACTTCGAGCCCTGCCACGTCGAAGCGCAGCACGTCGCCCGGCTGCACGCCGATGATCTTCGCGAGCCCCTGCTCGATCGACAGTTGCGGCTCGGCCGAATCGCCGTACCAGCGGCCCGCGGCGATCAGGTTGTCCGCCGGCAGGTCGGTCGTGTACGACAGGTTGAATTCGCGATCGACGAGCCGCCGCGCGTCCTCGGTCTTGTAGTTGTCCGGGTTCACCGGCTTGCCGTTGATCGACACGAGCCGGCCGCGCACCATCGGCGCGAGGTCGGCGTCCGCGATCCCGTGCGCGCGCAGATACGCGCCGACCGCGCCGCGCTGCTCCGGCTGGATGTCGATCAGGAATTCGTTCGGCGCGTCGGGCGGCGTCGACTTGCGCCAGCCGTCGACCAGGTCGTTGCGCGTCATCGCGATCAGCAGCAGGCACATCAGCCCGATGCCGAGCGCGGTGATCTGCAACGCGCTCGCGCCCGGCCGCCGCTCCAGCGACGCGAACGCATAACGCCAGCCGATGCCCGCGCGGACCTGTCCGCCGAAGCGCTCGCTGCGCGCGATCCGCGCCGCGCCCCACAACGCGAGCCGCGCGAGGCCGGCGAACACCAGCAGCCCGGCCGCGAAACCACCCGCGACGATGCCGCCGAGCTTCAGTTCGCCCGCCGCGAGCACCAGCAGCGCGGCGAACAGCACGATGCCGACGCCATACGCGGCCCACGCGGTGCGGCCTTCGTCGCCCCACTCGCGGCGCAGCACGCGCACCGGCGGCACGTGCGTCAGCGGCAGCAGCGGCGGCAGCGCGAAACCGAGCAGCAGCACGAGGCCGGCGGCGATCCCTTCGACGGCCGGCAGCGGCCCCGGATACGGCAGCGCGACGTCGATCAGGCTGCCGAGCAGCGCGAGCAGCGCCAGATGCCCCGCATACCCGAGCGCGACGCCGACCGCGCCGCCGGCGATCCCGAGCCCCGCGAACTCCAGCACGAACAGCGCGCGCAGCGTGCGCTGGCTCGCGCCGAGGCAGCGCAGCGACGCGCAGCCGTCGAGATGCCGGCGCGTGTAGCGATGCGCGGCCATCGCGATCGCGACGGCCGCGAGCAGTGCGGTCAACAGCGACACGAGCGTCAGGAAGTGACGCGCGCGGTCGATCGTCTGGCGCACCTGCGGCTGGCCGTCCTGCAGCGATTCGAACGCGACGCCGCGCATCTTGCCGCCATCGACCTGCGTGTGCGCGAACGCCGCGAAGTTCGCGACGGCCGGATCGGCGCCCGCGACCAGCAGCCGGTACGTGACGCGGCTGCCGTAAGCGATGAGGCCGGTGGACGGGAGTTCGTCCGCGCGCATCATCAGCCGCGGCGAGAAGTTCACGAACGAGAAACCGCGATCGAGTTCGCGCGTGATGACCGCGCCGATCGTCAGCGTGCGCGTGCCGACCTTCACGGTGTCGCCGACGCGCAGCTTCAACGCGCCGAGCAGTTCGTCGTCGACCCACGCGGTGCCGGGCGGCGGAATGCCTTGCGCGACGCGATCCGGCGCACCGGGCGACGCCGCGATCCGCAGTTCGCCGCGCAGCGGATAACCGTCCGAGACCGCCTTGATCGCGGCGAGGCGGGTGGGCGTTTGCGGGTCGCCGGGCTGCGTCTGCGCGGTTTGCGGCGGCGAAGCCGGCGTCCCCGCGCTCACCATGCTCGGGAAAATCGCGGTCGTCGCGGTGCGCAGCCCTTGCGCGCGTGCTTCGTTCGCGAACAGCGGATCGACCGGATGATCGGCGCGGACGATGAAGTCGGCGGCGATCATCCGCCGCGCATCGCGCTCCAGTCCGCGTTGCAGCCGGTCAGCGAGGAAACCGACGCTCGCGAGCGCCGCGACCGCGAGCACCAGCGCGAGCAGCAGCATCGTGAGTTCGCCCGCGCGCCAGTCGCGCGCGGTCATCCGCAGGGAGAGCCGCACGAGGTGCGGCCAGTCGGTGCGCGCCGGCTTCGGCGCGATGAACGGGCGGTTGGGGGTGGCGCGGCTCAATCGTGACGGCTCCGCAGCGAGCCGAAGCGCGACACCATGTGCGTCGCCATTCCGCGGAAGCCGCCCTGCACGCCGCGCCACAGGCGCGGCAGCGCCCACGCGGCGACCAGCAGGAAACACGCGAGCAGGATCAGGAACAGGAACGGCACGAACAGCGCGAGCAGCACGCCGACGAACGTGATGCCGTCCTCCGCGCCCGACGTGACGACGTTCGATACCGGCTCCGGCGACAGGTTGATCAGCGCGCGCGTGCCGGCCTTCGCGAGATGCGCGGTGCCGGCGAGCGTGCCGCCCGCGAGCGCGGCGACGGTCAGCAGCGCCGGATCGGCGTGGCCGAGCGAACCGGCCGCGAGCAGCGCGCCGGCCGGGATGCGGATGAACGTGTGCAGCGCGTCCCACAGCGAGTCGAACGCGGGGATCTTGTCGGCGAGGAATTCGAGGATCGTCAGCGCGGCGGCGACGCCGATCACCCATGGCGACGCGAGGAACGACAGCGTATCCGGCAGATGGATCGCGCCGACGCGTTGCAGCACGCCGACGATCAGCACGGTCAGGTAAAGACGCAGACCGCTGCCCCACGACAGGCCCGCTGCTAGCGAAAGTGGTTCCATGGCTGCCTCCTCGCGCGGGGCGCCGCCCAAGGCGGGCGTCCTGCCGCGGCCCGTGCAGGCCGCGCTCCGGGTGCGTCGGCCCGCGTCGCGTTCGCGGCGCGGAGTAGTTGGGGTGATGACGGTTCCATTATAGCCACGGCCGCTGCACCGCCGCAGCAAGGTGTCGCATTGCATTGAGCGGCAGTGGGCGGCGGATCGGCGTGTGGCGCAGGAGATTCGCGGCCGCCTCGCGCGGCGCGCGATTTCTCGCGCCGCCGAGCCCGCGCCGTAGTCCTTACGATCCGTAATGCGCGTGGCCGCGCGCGGCTACTGCGCGCCGACGAGCCGGTAGCCGACGCCCGTCTCGGTCACGATGAACTCGGGCTGCGCCGCATCGCGCTCCAGCTTCTGCCGCAGATGCGCCATGTAGATCCGCAGATAGTGGCTGCTTTCGACGTGCGACGGCCCCCACACCTCGCGCAGCAGTTGCCGGTGCGTGAGCACGCGGCCCGCGTCGCGCACCAGCGCCGCGAGCAGCCGGTATTCGATCGGCGTCAGATGCACCGGTTCGCCGTCGCGCGTCACGCGCCGCAGCGCGAGATCGACCATCACGCCGCCGAAACCGACCTGCGGCGCGTCGCCCGCTCCGCCGCGATTGCGCCGCCGCAGATGCGCACGAATCCGCGCGAGCAGTTCCGACACGCCGAACGGCTTCGTCAGGTAATCGTCGGCGCCCGCGTCGAGCGCGGCGACCTTCTCGCTTTCCTGGGTGCGCGCGGACAGCACGATTACCGGCAGGTCGCTCCAGCCGCGCAGTTCGCGGATCACGTCGAGGCCGTCGGTGTCCGGCAGCCCGAGATCGACGATCACGAGGTCCGGCTTGCGCGTCGCCGCCTCGACGAGCCCCTGCTTGCCGGTCGCCGCCTCGAACACGCTCATCCCCTCCCCTTCGAGCGACACGCGCACGAAACGGCGAATCTGCTTCTCGTCTTCGATCAGGACTACCGCGACGCTGGGATCACTCATGGGCGGGTTTCGGTGCGGGGACGTCGGGAGCGTTGGCGGGGTCGACTGGATCGTCCGCGACATCGAGCGGCAATGGCGGCGGCGTGCCGACCGGCAGCGTGAACCAGAACGACGCGCCTTCGGCACGCCCGTCGGCCGCGCCAATGCTGGCCGCGCCGACGCCGGCCGCGCCGATTGTACCGCCGTGCGCGTCGACGATCGCGCGGCAGATCGCGAGCCCGAGCCCGATGCCGGGCTGCGCCGACTCCGCGTCGCCGCGCGTGAACTTGTCGAACACCCGCGCCTCCATGCCGGGCGGCAGCCCCGGCCCGCGATCGTCGATCGCGACCCGCACGAACGCGCGGCCGTCGTCGTCCACGACGCGCCGCGCGCCGATCTCGACCGGCGTGCCGGGCGGCGTGTACTTCGCCGCGTTCTCCAGCAGGTTCGCGAACAGCCGCTCCATCAGCACCGCGTCGACGTTCAGCAGCGGCAACCCCGGTTCGAGCGCGACGCGCACCGGATGCGCCGCGAGCACGCGCCGGCACGCGGCGAGCGCCGCGCCGACCGTCTCTTCGAGCGGCGTCCACTGCCGGTTCAGCTTCACGCTGCCCGACTGCAGCCGCGCCATGTCGAGCAGGTTCGTGACGATGCCGGTCATCCTCAGCGCCTCTTCGTGGATCGCGTCCACGAGTTCGCCGGTCTGCTCGTCGGCGTCGGCATCCGCATCGGCGCCCGCGGCCGGGTTCGCTCCCGCCTTCGCGGCGTCGCGCGTGCGCGCGAGCATCGACGCGAAACCGACGATCGTCGTCAGCGGCGTGCGCAGGTCGTGCGAGATCGCGGACAGCAGCGAGTTGCGCAGCCGCTCGGACTCGATGCCGACGAGCGCGTCGCGCGCGACGTCCACGTAATGCACGCGCTCCAGCGCGAGCGCGATCTGCGCGGCGAACGCATCGAGCATCCGCTGCTGCCCGGGCTCCGGCCGTTCGCGGCCGTCGCGCCCTTCCCGCACTAGCACCGCGAGCACGCCGCGCGCGCGCACCGGCGCGTTCAGCGGCACGTAGCGCGCGGCCGCGGCCGGCAGCACATCGGTGCCGGGGCCGGCCGGCAGCCGCCGGTCGTACACCCACTGCCCGATGTCGAGATCGAGTTGCCGCGCGTCGAGCGCGGTCCGCGGATCGGCTTCGACGGCCGCCGGCCGCACGCGGTCGTCCGCATCCGGCAACAGGATCGCGACCCGCGCGCCGAACACGTCGCTCACGTGACGGCTGCCGGTCGCGACGATCTGCTCGACCGTCAGCACGGCCGCGAGGTCGCGCGCCATCGCGTACATCGCGCCGGTGCGCTGCTCGCGCCGCTGCGCGACGCTCGCCTCGCGGCGCAGGCTCGACGTCAGGTGGCTGATCACGAGCGACGTCAGCAGCATGCCGGCGAACGTCAGCAGGTACTGCGTATCGGACACCGTCAGCGACAGCGTCGGCGGCACGAAGAAAAAATCGAACGCGGCGACGCTCGCGAACGACAGCAGCACGCCCGGCCCGCGCCCGAGCTTCGCGGCCGCGAAGATCACGCCGAGCAGGTACAGCATCACGAGGTTCGTCAGGTCGATGCGGCCGCTCAACCGGCTTGCGACCAGCGTGACACCCGCGCAGATCGCGAGCGCCCACGCGTAGGCGCGCAGCGGCGAGCGGCGCGGGGCCGGCGCGCGTCCGCCGCCTGCGCCGCCGTTCGCGGGGCCAGCGTCGGCCGAACCGTGCGCCGACGCGCGCATCACCCGGATCAGATCGACGTCGCCGGCGTGTTGCGCGACGCGCTCGCCGAACGGTCTTCGCCAGCGCGCGAGGCCCGCGCGCGCCGCGCCGCCGACGACCAGCCTCGACACGCCGCGCAGCCGCGCATAACCGCCGAGCGTCGCAGCCGCGTCGTCGCCGGCGAGTCTCGTCGCTTCCGCACCGAGTCCGGCCGCGAGCTTCAGCGCGGCGAGCGCGGACTCGCGCCGCGCGCCGGACCGGCGTTGCAGCTTCGGCGTTTCGACGTGGACCGCATACCAGCGGGCGCCGAGACTCGCCGCGAGCCGCGCGGCCTCGCGCACCACGGCTTCGGCGTCCGGCCCCGGTCCGATGCAGGCCAGCAACCGCTCGCGAACCTGCGACGGCGGGCTGGAACGATGCCCGTCCTTCGCCGCACCGTTGCGGTCCGCGAGCCGCCGCAATGCGAGTTCGCGCAACGCGATCAGGTTGCCTTTGCTGAAGAACGGCTGGGGCAACGACGGCTGCCGGTCACGCAGCCGGCCCAGCAGTTCGTCCGGCGCGAGTTCGACGAGCGTCACCTCGTCGGCGTCGTCGAACAGCCGGTCGGGGACGGTCTCGTTCACGCGGACCCCGGCGATCCGGCCGACCCCGTCCGCGAGGCTTTCGAGGTGCTGCACGTTCAGCGTCGTGTACACGTCGATGCCCGCGTCGAGCAGCGCGCGCACGTCGTGCCAGCGTTTGGGATGCCGCGAGCCGGGTGGGTTCGAATGCGCGAGTTCGTCGACGACGATCAACTGCGGGCGGCGCGCGAGCGCCGCGTCGAGATCGAATTCCGTGAACGTGCCGCCGCGGTGGTCGAGCGGCGCGGGCGGCAGCAAGTCGAGGCCGTCGAGCAGCGCGGCGGTTTCGTCGCGCCGATGCGTTTCGACGCTGCCGACGACGACGTCCACGCGCTCCTGCGCGCGTCGCCGCGCGGCGCGCAGCATCGCGGAGGTCTTGCCGACGCCCGCCGCCGCGCCGAAGAAGATCGTCAGCCGGCCGCGACGGCGCGCGCCGGCGTGGGCGTGTTGCGGCTGCGCATCAGGGAGATCGTCGGGATCGGGGGCGTTCATGCGGTGCGTGGAATCGCGGAGCATGCCGCGCCGCGTTGCCCGCGATCGTCGCATTGTGGCGAGCGGATGGCAAACGCGCGCTGCCGTTTGCCATCCGCTCGAAGCGGGTCGATCGAACGGGACGGCATGACCGCCCGCGCCTCCAGCCACGCGCGCCGCGAACCTCGCCGCGCGCGTTCCCGGTGAACTACGGCAGCAGGATCGTCGAGCCGGTCGTGCGCCGCCCTTCGAGATCCGCATGCGCGGTCGCGACGTCCTCCAGCGGATACCGTTGATTGATCGACGTCTTCACCTTGCCGGACGCGATCACGTCGAACAGTTCCGCCGACATCGCCTCATAGTCGTCGCGCTTCGCGATGTACGTGAACAGCGTCGGCCGCGTGAAAAACAGCGACCCGCGTCCCGCGAACTCCGACGAGTCGATCGGCGGCAGCGGCCCCGACGCGTTGCCGAAGCTCACGAACATCCCGAGCGGCGCGAGACAGTTGAGCGACTTCACATACGTGTCCTTGCCGATCGAGTCGTACACGACCGGCACGCCCGCGCCGTTCGTGATCTCGCGCACGCGCGCGGTGAAGTCCTCGCGCGTGTAGACGATCGGGTAATCGCAGCCGTGCGCCTTCGCGATCTGCGCCTTGTCGTCCGAACCGACCGTGCCGATCACCGTCGCGCCGAGCGCCTTCGCCCACTGGCACACCAGCAGCCCGACGCCGCCGGCCGCCGCCTGGATCAGGATCGTGTCGCCCGGCTTCACGCGGTACGTGCGGCGCAGCAGGTATTGCGCGGTGAGCCCCTGCAGCATCACCGACGCGGCCGCCTCGTCCGAAATCGCGTCCGGCAGCTTCACCACCTGCGCGGCCTTCAGCACGCGCTCCTGCGCATACGCGCCCGGCGGCCGCGCGACGTACGCGACGCGGTCGCCGGCCTTCAGCGCGGTGACGCCCGCGCCGACCGCCGTCACCTCGCCGGCGGCCTCCGAGCCGAGACCGGCCGGCAGCGGCTGCGGGTACAGGCCGTTGCGGAAATACACGTCGAGGTAGTTGAGCCCGACCGCGGTCTGCCGGATGCGGATCTCGCCCTCGCCCGGATCGCCCACGTCGACGTCGACCCACCTCATGACCTCCGGGCCGCCGGTCCGGTCGTAACGGATTGCCTTGCTCACATCGTGTCTCCTTGAAAACGCCGCGCCCGCACGCTCAGATCGTGGCGTCGAGGCGCAGCTTCAGTACGTCGAGAATCATCCGCGCGGTCGAGATGTTCGTCGCGCACGGCACGTTGTGCACGTCGCACGCGCGCACGAGCGCGTTGATGTCCGGCTCGTGCGGCTGCGGCGTCATCGGGTCGCGCAGGAAGATCACCATGTCGACCTCGCCCTCGGCGAGCCGCGCGCCGATCTGCAGGTCGCCGCCGTGCGGGCCGGACAGCATCCGCTCGACCGTCAGGCCGTGCACCGCGGCGATCCGCGCGCCGGTCGTGCCGGTCGCGATCAGTTCACAGCGGCGCAGCGTGTCGGCGTATTCGCCCGCCAGCGTGACGATGTCGTCCTTCTTGTGGTCGTGCGCGATCAGCGCGACGCGGGTCGGCATGAAACGGTGCTCCGTGGTTCGTTGGCTCGATGGAAAGACGACATCAGTAGGTGCCCGGATAGGCGCCGCCGTCGATCAGCCAGTTCTGGCCGGTGATGTAACCCGCATGCACGCTGCACAGGAACGCACACGCGCGGCCGAATTCGTCGGGCGTGCCGAAGCGGCCCGCCGGGATCGACTTGACCCGCCGCGCGCGCGCCTCGTCCTCGGAAATGTTGTTCGCCTTCGCCTGCGCGACGATCGTCGCGGCGATCCGGTCGGTGTCGAACGAGCCCGGCAGCAGGTTGTTCAGCGTGACGCCGGTCGGCGCGAGCTGCCGCGCGATGCCCGCGACGAAGCCGGTCAGCCCCGAGCGCGCGCCGTTCGACAGCCCGAGCACGTCGATCGGCGCCTTCACCGACGAACTCGTGATGTTCACGATGCGCCCGAAACCGCGCGCGATCATCCCGTCGACAGTCGCCTTGATCAGCTCGATCGGCGTCAGCATGTTGCCCTCGACCGCGCGCAGCCAGTCGTCGTGCGTGTAGCTGCGGAAGTCGCCGGGCGGCGGCCCGCCTGCATTGTTCACGAGGATGTCCGGCTCGCCGCACGCGGCCAGCGCGGCCGCGCGGCCCTCGGGCGTGGTGATGTCGCACGCGACCGTCTTCACGGTGACGCCGGTTTTGCTGCGAATCTCGTCGGCGGTCTTCTCCAGCGTGTCCGCGGTGCGCGCGACGATCGTCAGATTCACGCCTTCCGCGGCGAGCGCCTCGGCGCAGCCGCGCCCGAGTCCCTTGCTTGCCGCGCAGACGAGCGCGTTGCGTCCTGCGATGCCCATGTCCATCGTTTGGTGTCCTTTTGCGTTGCGTAACCTTGTCGTGTCGGCGGCGCGTTCCGACGCCCGCGCCGTCCGCTCCCCGATTCTAGAAGAATCGCGCGGCGGCCGCCGGACGCGGCCTGCGGATACGAGGCGCGCTCCACGTGACGCGGCCGCGTTTCGCGGCCAGCGCGCGCGGCAGTTCCCGTATACTTTCGGCTGTCACGCGGCCCGCCGAGCTGCGCGAGCCGCGCGATCCGTCGGACTTCCGATCCTCGTTGCACGGCCGCGCCGCGCACCGCCGCCGGCCGCGCCGGGCAAACGCCCCGCCGCGCCGGCCGGGCCGCCCTCCGATCCCTCTTGTCGCCGTCGTGCGCCCCGTCATGAAACAGGACAGCCGTTTTCCGAATCTCTTCATCCTCGATCACCCGCTGATCCAGCACAAGCTCACCCACATGCGCGACAAGGACACCTCGACGCGCACGTTCCGCGAGCTGCTGCGCGAGATCACGCTGCTGATGGGCTACGAGATCACCCGCGACCTGCCGGTCACGACGCGCCGCGTGACGACGCCGCTCGTCGAGTTCGACGCGCCGGTGATCGCCGGCAAGAAGCTCGCGATCGTGCCGGTGCTGCGCGCCGGCGTCGGCATGTCGGACGGGCTGCTCGAACTGATCCCGTCGGCGCGGGTCGGCCACATCGGCGTGTACCGCGACGACGACCACCGGCCGGTCGAATACCTGGTGCGGCTGCCCGACCTGGAGGACCGCACGTTCATCCTGTGCGATCCGATGGTCGCGACCGGCAACTCGGCCGTGCACGCGATCGACGTGCTGAAGCGGCGCGGCGTCGGCGGCGACCGGATCATGTTCCTCGCGCTCGTCGCGGCCCCCGAGGGCGTCGAGGTGTTCCAGAACGCGCATCCGGACGTGAAGCTGTTCGTCGCGTCGCTGGACACGCGGCTGAACGAACATGCGTACATCGAACCGGGCCTCGGCGACGCAGGCGACCGGCTGTTCGGCACGAAAAACTGAGCGTTTCGCTTCGGCGGACGGGCGGCTGCTTCGCTCGATTGGGCCGGTTCGCCCGGCGGAAGGGGTCGCTGCGATGCGTGGCTGCGCGACTGGTTCGCGTGGCTTCTCCCGCGCTTTTCGCTCGTGCCTTCCGACCGCGCCGAACGCCCGCGCCTTCCACGTGGGCCGGACAGCCGCGCTCGTCGCACGCGCCGGACAACCGGATCGCCCGCCGCCCCCGTCCGTCCCCTGGCCGATCGGACCATCGTGCGGCCGGCCAGGCCCCGCCCCGCCGCACGCCCGTCGAACGCCCGTCGAACGCCCGTCGAAGCCGCCGCCAGCCCGGACCGCAGCCCGTAACGCGCGGCCCGCCGCGCAGCTCGCGTCGCACCGCAGCCCAAGGCCGCGCGGTTCCGCCGTGATAAAATTCACGTCCGCCTGAATGGGCGCCGAAACGGCGTCCCCGGCCCGCGTCGCGTGGCAATACGGGCTTACGGACCTGCGGCAAGCTGCGGGGCCTGCGCCGCGCGCAGTGTCGGCCAGCCGCCCGACGCAACCGCGCGAACGGGACGCGCGGAACGCACCAGACGCACAGGACGCGCGGGAAACCCAGGACACGCGCCGGACGAACCGGCATCCCGGCAGGCAGGCGGACAAGACATTCCAGGATTCAGCGGCGCAACGGCTGGCGCATCGGGCGACCTACGCGCCGCCGGGTCCGCGATCGCAACGACATTGCACTATGCGTGCGCCCTCGCCGGCGCGCGCGACGGAGAAAAGGTATGGCGGGTCATTCGAAATGGGCCAACATCAAGCATAAGAAGGCGGCTGCCGACGCGAAGCGCGGCAAGGTCTGGACGCGGCTCATCAAGGAAATCCAGGTCGCCGCGCGCCTCGGCGGCGGCGAAATCGACTCGAACCCGCGCCTGCGGCTCGCCGTCGACAAGGCCTACGACGCCAACATGCCGAAGGACAACATCAACCGCGCGATCCAGCGCGGCGTCGGCGGCGTGGACGGCGCGAACTACGAGGAAATCCGCTACGAAGGCTACGGCATCGGCGGCGCGGCGGTCATCGTCGACACGATGACCGACAACCGCACCCGCACCGTCGCGGAAGTGCGCCATGCGTTCTCGAAGTTCGGCGGCAACATGGGCACCGACGGCTCGGTGTCGTTCATGTTCGATCACGTCGGCCAGTTCCTGTTCGCGCCCGGCACGCCGGAAGACAAGCTGATGGAAGCCGCGCTCGAAGCGGGCGCGGACGACGTCGTCACGAACGACGACGGCAGCATCGAGGTGGTCTGCCCGCCAAACGATTTCGCGACGGTGAAAGCCGCGCTCGAAGCCGCGGGTTTCAAGGCGGAACTCGCGGAAGTCACGATGAAGCCGCAGACTGAAGTCGAATTCACCGGCGACGATGCAGCGAAGATGCAGAAGCTGCTCGACGCGCTGGAGAATCTCGATGACGTGCAGGAGGTGTACACGAACGCGTCGATCGCCGACGAGTGACGCGTTTTCGCGCGCGGCGCAGAGTACGCGCCGCGCGCTGACTGGCTGCTTGCTGGTTCGCGCGGCGGGTCGCGCGGGTCCGGCGGGGCGAAGCTGCCCGCCGGCGACCGCGCGCCGCGCGATGCGGCGGCGGATGCGAGGGCATCGGCCGCTACCGTTTTTCTGGTCTTTCGGGGATTTACATGAAGTTACTCGTCGTCGGTTCTGGCGGCCGTGAACATGCGCTCGCGTGGAAGCTCGCGCAGGCGCCGCGCGTACAGCTCGTCTATGTCGCGCCGGGCAATGGCGGCACCGCGCAGGACGAACGGCTCGCGAACGTCGACATCACGGACATCGGCGAACTCGCCGACTTCGCCGAGCGCGAGCAGGTCGCGTTCACCGTGGTCGGGCCGGAAGCGCCGCTCGCAGCCGGCATCGTGAACCTGTTCCGCTCGCGCGGCCTGAAGGTGTTCGGCCCGACGAAGGAAGCAGCGCAGCTCGAAAGCTCGAAAGACTTCGCGAAGGCGTTCATGAAGCGGCACGGCATTCCGACCGCCGCGTACGAGACGTTCTCCGACGCAGCCGCCGCGCACGCGTACATCGACGCGCAAGGCGCGCCGATCGTCATCAAGGCCGACGGCCTCGCGGCCGGCAAGGGCGTGGTCGTCGCGACGACGCTCGAAGAGGCGCACGCGGCCGTCGACATGATGCTCGCGGACAACAAGCTCGGCGACGCCGGCGCGCGCGTCGTGATCGAGGAGTTCCTCGCCGGCGAGGAAGCGAGCTTCATCGTGATGGTCGACGGCAAGCACGTGCTCGCGCTCGCGTCGAGCCAGGACCACAAGCGGCTGCTCGACGGCGACCGCGGCCCGAACACCGGCGGCATGGGCGCGTACTCGCCCGCGCCGATCGTCACGCCGCAGCTGCACGCGCGCGTGATGCGCGAGATCGTCCTGCCGACCGTCAGCGGGATGGAGAAGGAAGGCATCCGCTACACCGGTTTCCTGTACGCGGGCCTGATGATCGACGCGCAGGGCAACCCGAAGACGCTCGAATTCAACTGCCGGATGGGCGACCCGGAAACGCAGCCGATCATGGCGCGGCTGAAGGGCGACTTCTCGAAGGTCTTCGAGCACGCGATCGCCGGCACGCTGAACACCGTCGAACTCGAATGGGACCGCCGCACCGCGCTCGGCGTCGTGCTGGCCGCGCACAACTATCCGGACGCGCCGCGCAAGGGCGACCGGATCAGCGAGATCCCGGCCGAGACCGCGGACGCCGTCACGTTCCACGCGGGCACGACGCTCGTCGACGGCAAGCTGACGACGTCGGGCGGCCGCGTGCTGTGCGTGGTCGGCCTCGCGGACTCGGTGCGCAGCGCGCAGTCGATCGCCTACGAGACGGTGAACCAGATCTCGTTCGACGGGATGCAGTATCGCCACGACATCGGCTATCGCGCGGTCAGCCGCAAGCAGCCGAACTGACGCGCGGGACGCAGGCGGACGGCGGCGGGCCGGCAACGGTCCGCCGCCGCTTTTGTGCAGACGCGCCGGCGTGCGTCCGGCCGGACATGGAGCGGACCCGCGCCGAAGCCGGCGGCCGCCGCGCAATCCGCAGCCGGACCGGGAGCACGGTGGCGTAGTTCCGCTCGGGCGACACGTTCCGGCCCCGCCGTCGTATGGCGGCGGATCGGCGCTACACTCCCGCTATGTCACGCTTTTGTCCCGCGCGGCCGCCGCGCGCGGATGAACCCGCAGAGAACCCACCCGCGCCGCCGCAGGCGACGCGCCCACCTCACCGATGATCGATTCGACTCACGACAGCGCGACCGTCCGCGCATGGCTTCAGGGGCTGCAAACGCGGATCGCCGATGCGCTCGGCGCATTCGACGGCACGCCGCTCGCGACCGACGAGTGGCAGCGCGCGCCCGGCGAAAAACTGCGCGGCGGCGGCTGCACGCGGATCCTCGAAAACGGCGGTTTCTTCGAACGCGCGGGCATCGGCTTCTCCGACGTCGCCGGCGACGCGCTGCCGCCGTCCGCGAGCGCCGTGCGCCCGCAGCTCGCGGGGCGCGGCTTCGAGGCGATGGGCGTGTCGCTCGTGCTGCATCCGCGCAACCCGTACTGCCCGACCGTGCACATGAACGTGCGCCTGCTCGTCGCGACGAAGGCCGGCGAGCCGCCGGTGTTCTGGTTCGGCGGCGGAATGGACCTGACGCCGTATTACGGCTTCGAGGACGACGCGCGCCACTTTCACCGCGTGTGCCGCGACGCGCTCGCGCCATACGGCGACGACCTGTATCCGCGCTTCAAGCGCTGGTGCGACGACTACTTCTTCCTGAAGCATCGCAACGAGGCGCGCGGGATCGGCGGCATCTTCTTCGACGACTTCTCCGAACCCGGTTTCGAGAAGTCGTTCGCGATGGTGAAGAGCGTCGGCGACGCGTTCCTGAACGCGTATCTGCCGATCGTCGAGAAGCGCCGCGACACCCCGTACGGCGACGCCGAGCGCGCGTTCCAGTCGTACCGGCGCGGCCGTTACGTCGAGTTCAACCTGGTCTGGGACCGCGGCACGCTGTTCGGCCTGCAAAGCGGCGGGCGCAGCGAGTCGATCCTGATGTCGATGCCGCCCGGCGCGAGCTGGCGCTACGACTGGCAGCCGCAGCCCGGCACGCCGGAAGCGCGCCTGTACACCGACTTCCTGCCCGTGCGCGACTGGGCCTGACATCGTGACGCGCCCTTCTTCCCCTTCCCGTCCGGACGCGCCGCCCGCGCCCGTCACGCGCCGCGTCGGCCTGCTCGGCGGCACGTTCGACCCGATCCACAACGGCCATCTCGCGCTCGCGAGGCGCTTCGCGCAACTGCTCGACCTGACCGACCTCGTGCTGCTGCCGGCCGGCCAGCCGTGGCAGAAGCCGGAGGTGTCCGCGGCGGAGCACCGGCTCGCGATGACGCGCGCGGCGGCCGCATCGCTGTCGCTGCCGGGCGTCGCGGTCAGCGTCGACACCGACGAGATCGACCACGACGGCCCGACCTACACCGTCGAGACGCTGCGCCGCTGGCGCGCGCGCAACGGCCACGACGCATCGCTGACGCTGCTGATGGGCGCGGACCAGCTCGTGCATCTCGACACGTGGCACGAATGGCGCGAGCTGTTCACCTACGCGCACATCGGCGCGGCGAGCCGGCCCGGCTTCGACCTGGCGTCGGTGCCGGCCGACGTCGCCGCCGAAATCGCGCCGCGCCGCGCCGACGCGGCCGCGCTGCGTTCGAGCGCGCACGGCCATCTGCTGCTCGACGACGCGCTCGCGCTCGACGTCTCCGCGACCGACATCCGGCGCCAGATCCGCGCGTGCGTCGCGCAGCATCGCTCAGGCGACGCGCACGGAACCGACGCCGCCGATCACGTTCCCGCGGCCGTGTGGGACTATATTCTTCAACATCATCTGTACCACGGGTAATCATGGATATCCGCAAACTGCAACGCACCATCGTCGACGCTCTCGAAGACGTAAAGGCCCAGGACATCAAGGTGTTCAACACGAGCCACCTGACCGAACTGTTCGATCGCGTGATCGTCGCGAGCGGCACGTCGAACCGGCAAACCAAGGCGCTCGCGTCCAGCGTGCGCGAGAAGGTGAAGGAAGCCGGCGGCGACATCATCAGCACCGAAGGCGAGGACATCGGCGAATGGGTGCTGGTCGATTGCGGCGACGCGGTCGTCCACATCCTTCAGCCCGCGCTGCGCCAGTACTACAACCTCGAAGAAATCTGGGGCGACAAGCCGGTGCGCGTGAAGCTCGCGACGGGCAGCCGCTTCGGCGGCGCACAACCGTCCGAGCCGCTCGACGACGAAGAGGACGAGGACGACGCGCCGGTGGCGAAGCCGGTCGCAAAATCGGCTGTGAAGCCGGCTGCAAAGTCGGCAGTGAAGCCGGCCGCGAAGTCGGCGGCAAGACCGGTCGCAAGGCCCGCCGCGAAAACCGCGCGCAAAACCGCCGCGCGCCGCAGCACCAGCAAGTGAGCCGCGCCGTTCGCGCGTCGCTGCGATGAAGCTCCACATCGTCGCCGTCGGCCACCGGATGCCCGACTGGATCGCCGCCGGCTTCGACGAATACACGAAGCGGATGCCGCCCGAACTGCGGATCGAGCTTCGCGAGATCAAGCCCGAGCAACGTTCGTCGGGCCGCTCCGCGGAAAGCGTGATGGCAGCCGAGCGCCAGCGCATCGAGGCCGCGCTGCCGAAGCAGGCGCGCATCGTCGCGCTCGACGAACGCGGCAAGGACTGGACCACGATGCAGCTCGCGAACGCGCTGCCCGACTGGCAGCAGGACAGCCGCGACGTCGCGTTCCTGATCGGCGGCGCGGACGGGCTCGACCCGCAGTTGAAGGCGCGCGCCGACCTGCTGCTGCGTCTGTCGAGCCTCACGCTGCCGCACGCAATGGTCCGCGTGCTGCTCGCCGAGCAGTTGTATCGCGCGTGGACCATCACGCAGAATCATCCGTATCATCGCGTCTGATCGTGGACCGGCATCCGGCGCGGCGATGGCCGCCGCGCCCGGCGCCGGGTCCGGCTCGTTGCGCGCGGCCGCGCCGCGCAGCGCGGGACCGGCCATCAAGCCCGCCGGCCCCGATGCCGTCAACCCGTACGGATTCCTCTCTCTTTCCCGTTTTTCCCGCTTTTTCCCGCTTCCCTCCGAGACCCATCGATGCCGTCGCCCTACCCGTTCGTCTATCTCGCCTCGCAAAGCCCGCGCCGCCAGGAGCTGCTGCAACAGCTCGGCGTGCGTTTCGAACTGCTGCTGCCGCGTCCGGACGAGGACGCCGAGGCGCTCGAAGCGGTGCTGCCGGACGAGGCGGCGGCCGACTACGTGATGCGCGTCAGCGTCGCGAAAGCCGTCGCCGCGCGCAGGCGCCTCGAAGCGGGCGGCCACGCGAATGCGCCGATCCTGACCGCCGACACGACGGTAACGATCGACGGCCGCATTCTCGGCAAGCCGCTCGATACCGCCGACGCGGTCGCGATGCTCGCGAGCCTGCGCGGACGCGAACACGAAGTGCTGACCGCCGTCGCGGTCGTCGACGCGGACGGCGCGCTGCTGCCCGCCGCGCTGTCACGCTCGCGGGTGCGCTTCGCCGCTGCGGGCGACGCCGCGCTCGCGCGCTACGTCGCGAGCGGCGAGCCGTTCGGCAAGGCCGGCGCATACGGCATCCAGGGCCGAGCGGCAGAGTTCGTCGAACGAATCGACGGGTCCTATTCGGGTATCATGGGTTTGCCTCTGTTTGAATCCGCCGCCCTGCTGCGCGCGGCCGGCATCGACTTCTAGAACAACACCATGAACGAAGAAATCCTGATCAACGTCACGCCGCAGGAGACGCGCGTCGCGCTGGTGCAGCAAGGTGCAGTGCAGGAGCTTCATGTCGAGCGCACGCTGTCGCGCGGACGCGTCGGCAACATCTATCTCGGCAAGGTCGTGCGCGTGCTGCCGGGCATGCAGTCCGCATTCATCGACATCGGGCTCGAACGCGCCGCGTTCCTGCACGTCGCCGACATCTGGCATCCGCGCATTCCGGGCGAAACGCATCAGCCGGTCGCGCACGCGCCGATCGAAAAGACCGTGTTCGAAGGCCAGACGCTGATGGTCCAGGTCATCAAGGACCCGATCGGCACGAAGGGCGCGCGGCTGTCGACGCAGGCGAGCATCGCCGGGCGCACGCTCGTCTATCTGCCGCAGGAGCCGCACATCGGCATCTCGCAGAAGATCGAGAGCGAAGCCGAGCGCGAGGCCGTGCGCGCGCGGCTGACCGCCGTGCTGCCCGCCGACGAGAAAGGCGGCTACATCGTGCGCACGATCGCCGAAGACGCGACGAGCGAGGAACTCGCGGCCGACGTCGCGTATCTGCGCAAGACGTGGGCGACGATCGTCGCGCAGGCGCAGCGTATGCCTGCGACGAGCCTGCTGTACCAGGACCTGAACCTCGCGCAGCGCGTGCTGCGCGACTTCGTGAACGACGAGACGACGCGCATCCAGGTCGATTCGCGCGAAACGTTCCAGAAGCTGTCCGAGTTCGCGACCGAGTTCACGCCGGCCGTGCGGCCGTTGCTGCATCACTACACCGGCGAACGGCCGCTGTTCGACCTGTACAGCATCGAGACCGAGATCCAGCGCGCGTTGTCGCGGCGCGTCGATCTGAAGTCCGGCGGCTACCTCGTGATCGACCAGACCGAGGCGATGACGACGATCGACGTGAACACCGGCGGTTATGTCGGCGCGCGCAACTTCGACGACACGATCTTCAAGACGAATCTCGAAGCCGCGCATACGATCGCGCGTCAACTGCGGCTGCGCAATCTAGGCGGCGTCATCATCATCGACTTCATCGACATGGAGAACGTCGAGCATCGCGACCAGGTGCTCGGCGAACTGAAGAAGGCGCTCTCGCGCGACCGCACGCGCGTGACCGTGAACGGCTTCTCCCAGCTCGGCCTCGTCGAGATGACGCGCAAGCGCACGCGCGAATCGCTCGCGCATGTGCTGTGCGAGCCGTGTCCGATATGCCAGGGCAAGGGGCAGGTGAAGACTGCGCGGACCGTCTGTTACGACGTGCTGCGCGAGATCCTGCGCGAGTCGCGGCAGTTCAATCCGCGCGAGTTTCGCGTGGTCGCCTCGCAACACGTGATCGACCTGTTTCTCGAAGAGGAGTCGCAGCATCTCGCGATGCTGATCGACTTCATCGGCAAGCCGGTGTCGTTGCAGGTCGAGTCGAATCTGAGCCAGGAGCAGTACGACATCGTGCTGATGTGATCGCGCGCGTCAGCGCGTGACGCCGCATGCGGACCAAAGCCGACCTTCGAAGGTCGGCTTTTTCTTTGAGGCATCGGTGCGGGCGGAAGCGGCGCCTCGCGATCTCCGATGCAGCCGGCCTCGATCAAAAAGCGCCCGGGGCCGAGGCCCGGGGCGAAGCCATCGGCACGCCGATGGCGGAGGTATCGGTACTGCATGGCGACGCGCCGGTGTCGTCAGCCGTCATTCGATGAGGGACGACGATGGTCCGCTGCCATGACGATCATGCGTTCCGGCGCGCCGGCCAGCCGCGCCGCGTGCTCGCGACAGGCGGCGACGGCGGCGCGGTTCATCGCGGCTTAGTGGCCGTACATCGCGTTCCAGTCCGAGGCCGACACGCGCGGCGCGGCCGAACCGCCCTGCGACGAGCCGGTTGCGACGCCGCCGTAGGCCGTGTTGCCGTTCGCCGCGGCCACGCGCGCTTCGGCGGCCTGAATGCCTTCCGGATAGTGCGTGTTGTCGCCGTCGCCGACGCGGTAGCCGGCCTTTTCGAGTTGCGCGAGTTCGGCGCGAACCTGTGCGCGGGTAACCGGCGCGTTCGACTGCGCGAACGAAGCGAGCGGAGCGGAAATGGCGACTGCGACGACAACGGCTTGAATCAGGGACTTCATGGTGGCTTACCTCCAGGTTGTGCATTCGGTCCGGAACCGGTTGGCCCGTGACCGATGTACGCAGTCTAGGAGGATCGGCGTTCAGGGTTAACCCCTACGATTTCAAAAGACAGTTCCTGGGGGTGGAAGAATGTTGTGGAACTCAACCCAATGCACGCTTCAGCCTGGACTTCAGCAATGCGCGCTTGAGCCGCCAGTCCGTCTGCGGCTCGCCCACGGCATCCGAACCTTCGATCTTCTGTCCGCGACGCAGATAAAAACGATCGAACGTCGCCTGCGTGATGCCCCACTTGTTGAGGAACTGGCGCCGCCCGTCGTTCTTCACGATCTTGCCGGTGCTCTTCTGCTGAAAGTGATAAACGAGGCTGTCGCCGACGCCAACGAAGGTCCGGCAGCCGGCGTCCCACAACTTCATCGAGAAGTCGTTGTCGCTGCTCATGCCCGGACTCAGTTCGCTGCTGTAACCGCCGACCTTGATCCACCAGTCGCGATGCACGAGTGTCGGCGGCCACGTCGCGCCCCGCCAATCCGAACGCGCCAGGGACGGCGCTGCGGCGACGAGATCGTCCGCACGGAACTGCGCGGCATCGCGACCGAAGTCTCCGACGACGACGCATGGATTGCCCGTATCGACCGGCTCGATCATCGTGCCCGACAACATGAAGAGGTCCGACGGCATCTGCGCCATGCGGCGCGCGAGTGCATCGTCCCAGCCCGGGCAGCAGTACATGTCGTCGTTCATGTAGACGACGTAATCGCGCGTGGCCCGCGCGGCGGCAAGATTGACCGCATGACAAATCCCGATGTTGCCGGGCGACGCGGTGTGCTCGATGCGCTGCTCGCGCACCCATGCGAGCGTGCCGTCCGAGCCGTCGTTCACGTGGACGATGATCTGATGCGGCTGCGTCGAATGGCGCTGCAGGCTGGCGATCACCAGTTGCAGGTACGGCAGGTTATTCCAGGTCGGAATGATGATCGAGAACATCGCGGAATCGAATGACGAGGGTGTCAGATTGTACCGTTCCATGGCCGGCGAATCGCCGCCGAAGCGGCTGCCTGGTCCGAACCCGCGAAGAAAAAGCCGCCCATGGCAGCGGTCGATTCGTGCCAGTCAACCCTGCGCACGGTTCATGCAGAGCGTTTCGGAGAAGCCGCCCGGCGGCCGGTTATAATGCCCCTCGCCTCCCATATCACGAAAAGTGACAGAACACGCCTGCCGCGGGTCGTGCCGCCTCAAGGCCGAGTCAACGTATCTTTGCCCATGATTCATTCGCCCCGTCTGACCTGGACCGTCGGCATCCTGCTGTTTCTTGCCCCGGCGGTCAATCTCATGTGGCGCGGCGGAACCGGTTACTGCTTCTTCGCGCTGCTCCTGATGTCGCTCGTCATCGCGTTCACTCACGGGCGCGGCAAGTCCTGGTTCGAGCCGCTGTGCAGCTATCGCTGGTATGCGATCGGGATGACCGCGTTCCTCGCCGCGATCGTCGTACAGCAACTGGTGGACGGCTACTGGAAACCCCGCCAGTTCGATGCGCTGTCGCGCTTCACGCTCGCCCTGCCGATCTTCGTGATGCTGTGCCGGATACCGTCGCGGCAATTGCGCTCGATCGGATGGGGCTGCGCGGTCGGCGCGCTCGCGGTCGGCGTCTGGGCGGTGATCGACCGGCCGGCCGGCGGCTGGACCGACGCGACGCGCCTGAACAACGACTACACGAACGCGATCCCGTTCGGCGACACGGCGCTGCTGCTCGCGTTCCTGTCCGTCTTCACGTTCGGCTGGGATCGGCGTCGCAGCCGGATCGCCCTGGCGATCAAACTGCTCGCGCTGCTGGCCGGCGGGTTCGTGTCCTATCTGTCGGGCACACGCGGCGGCTGGCTCGCGATCCCGGTGTTCGTGATCCTGCTCGGCGCGCAGTACCGCTGGTTTTCCCATCCGAAGCGCATCGCGGTCACCGCGGCCATCCTGCTCGCGTGCGCCGCCGCGCTGCTCTCCACCGAGCGCATGCAGCACCGGCTCGCGGCGGCATCGTCGGATCTCACGCTGCTTCAGCGCGGCGACGAGGACACGTCGGTCGGCTTGCGCCTGCAACTGTGGCAGGCATCGCTGCGGCTCTTCAGCGGGCATCCGGTATACGGCGTCGGCAAAGGCCGGCTCGTCGACGCGCTCGGCGATCTCGCGCGGCATGGCGTCGCGAACCCGCAGATCGTGAACGAACGCGCGCACAGCGATTTTTTCTCGACGATCGCCGAAACCGGCACGATCGGCACGATATGCCTGCTGCTGTTCTATTTCGGCAACTCGGTGTACTTCTGGCGTCACCGCCGCGCGAAGGATCCTGATACGCGCACGGCCGCATATAGCGGTCTTGCGGTGTCGTCGAGCACGATCGTGTTCGGGCTGACGATCGACGTGCTCGTGCCGATCATGGTGACCGCGCTGCTCGCGCTGCTCAGCACGGCGTTTCTTGCGATGATCGAAGCGCGCCGGCGCGAACTGGACGCGGCGGCGAATCCGCGCGTCGACGCGCGGTAGCGACCCGCTAACGCGCGCGTTGCGGACCCGCCCTTACGACGACGCCATCAGCCGGTACAACGCATGCACGTGCGCATCGACGCCCGGATCGTAGACAAGGCTGCCGCAAGGGTCCGCGAGCCTCGCCGAACCGGCTCGCACGCGCGCCAGCGCCTCATGCACCGCGCGGTCGAAATCGCCGTCCATCTGCCGTGAAAAGACGATCTTCGCGGGATCGGCAACGGCTTCGGCCGACCCGACGTTATCCGCGATGACGAGCGGCGTGCCGCACATCACCGATTCGACGCCGACCAGCCCGAACGGCTCGTACACCGACGCGACGACCGTAAAATCCGCGGCAGCGAACAGGTTCTGGATGTCCCGGCAATAACCGGCATACCGGATCGTGTCGCCGGTCCTCGGCACCGGCCGGCCGGCCACCACGAGGCAGACCGGCAGATCGGTGTGCAGGAAGAACCGCTCCAGCAGGTCATACCCCTTGCGCTCGTGGCTCGTCGAGGAGAAGACGAACACCACGCGGTCGTCCGGAAGACCGAAGCGCCGCCGCGCGTCCGTACGCGCGGCGGAGTCGAGCGGCCGAAAGCGACCGGTGTCGACCGGCGGGTACAGCACGTCGATCCGATCCTCGGGTATCCGATAGAAGCGTTGCAGTTCGCGGCTCATCAACTGCGAGTGCGCGACGATCCGGCGCGCCTGCGTGTAGGTCTTGCGTTCGAGTTCGATCTGCCACGCATCGCTGCGACGGATCGCCTTGCCCGCGGCTTCGAGCGAGCCGGGATGCGTGCCGCCGCACAGCGCGACGTCCGCATACGGCGAATGATTGATCGCGAACACGCACTGCGGACGATGCCGCCTCAGCCTGCGTGCAAGCCGCCAGTTGAACGCGAGGTTGCGCAGCTTGCGCGGCGCCCAACGCACGTCGAGCGGCTGCGCATCGATCCAGCCGGCTTCTTCCATCGAGCGGTCGATCTCGCGGGCGAACAGCGTCGGCCGCAGACCCATGCGATGGAAGCCGGCGATCAGGTCGCGCGTGTAGCGCTCCGCGCCGCCGCTATTCTTCGGCGCCTGGGCGGTGAGCGCCAGGTCGGTGAGCGGAAGCGCCGCGTTCGGCTCGCGCATGATCGAATCGGACAAGGGCGGCTCTCTATCGGAAGTATGAGTCGGCGCATGGCGCACAGGCAGGCCAGCGCCGACGCCTGATGCGGATTGGACCGCGAACAACGCGGGATTGTAAAGGAACCGCATGGGCATCGACACCGATTACAATCAGCGCTCCCCGAACCGGTCGCTCCGCGATGAACACCCGCTCCCCTTCCGACGCCGCCCCCGCGAGGACCTCGCTCCCCGAACCCCGGACCGCCGATGCGGCAAGCGGCGACCGCCCGCTCGTGTCGATGCTGCTGATCGCGTACAACCAGGAGCGAACGGTGGCGGAGGCGGTGCGCGGCGCACTTGCGCAGTCGTGGCAACCGTTCGAACTCATCGTGTCCGACGACTGCTCGGCCGATGACACGTATGCGGCAATCGAAGCGGCAGTGCGGGACTATCGCGGCCCGCATCGCGTGGTGACACGCCGCAACGAGCGAAACGAAGGCATCAGCGCGCACCTGTCGCGGCTCGCGGGTCTCGCGCAAGGCGAACTGCTGTTCGTCGCGGCGGGCGACGACGTATCGGCGCCCGAACGCTGCGCGCGGGTCGTCGAATACTGGCTGGCTCATGGACGCCGCTTCGACCTGATCGCGACCGATCTGGCGGATATGGACGACGCGGGCGTCGTGCACGAGCGGATCGCGCCGGATACCCTCGACGCGTATCGAAACTTCGACGACTGGGCCGCGAAACGGCCGTATGTGGTGGGCGCCGCGCACACGTGGTCGCGGCGGCTCTTCGAACGCTTCGGCCCGATGCTGCCCGGCGCGGCGGCCGAAGACCAGGTGATGACGTTCCGCGCGATCGTGTCGGGCGGCGCGTCGAGCCTGCACGAACCGCTGGTGCGTTATCGCCGCGGCGGGCTCTCGCGCAAGCGCCGCTATCGCTCGGTCGCGGAGTTCATCGGACGCCAGCGGCAAAGCAACCGCTACTCACTGGCGGAAGCGCGGCAGTTGCAGCACGACGCGGACATCGCCGGCTTCGGCGAAAGAATGCGCGCGGCGCTGGCCTCGAAGCTCGCACGCGAGCAGTTCATCGATGCGATGTTCAGTGCGCCGGGCCTCGGCGCGCGCGCAGCGCTCGTCACGCGCAGCCGCGGCATCGCGGCGGGACTCAAGGTCCGGATGTTCCTGTACACGACCTGCCCCGCCCTCTATGCGCCGCTGCTCTGGGCGAAACGCACCTTCAGGAAGTGACCGGCGCGGCCCGTCCGCGCCGTCGTTCGGGTCGGCTCACGCCGCGCTCTGCTGAAACTGGATCCGATGCAGATGCGCGTACAACCCATCCTGCTCCAGCAGTTGCCGGTGGCTGCCGCGCTCGACGATGCGCCCCGCCTCCATCACCAGGATGCGGTCCGCGCGCTCGATCGTCGACAGCCGGTGCGCGATCACGAGCGTCGTGCGCCCCGCCATCAGCGTCTCCAGCGCGGCCTGCACGTGGCGCTCCGACTCCGAGTCGAGCGCCGACGTCGCCTCGTCGAGGATCAGGATCGGCGCGTCCTTGTAGATCGCGCGCGCGATCGCGAGGCGCTGCCGCTGGCCGCCCGACAGCTTCATCCCGTTATCGCCGATCAGCGTGTCGATGCCTTCGGGCAGCGCCGCGATCGTGTCCCACAGGTTCGCCGCGCGCAGCGCGTGCTCGACGCGCGCGCGGTCCGGCGGCTGTCCGTACGCGACGTTGCTCGCGACGGTGTCGTTGAACAGCGTCACGTCCTGGCTCACCATCGCGATCTGGCTGCGCAGCGCATGGAGGTCGTATTCCGGCAACGCGACGCCGTCGACGAGAATCTCGCCGTCCGACGGATCGAAAAAGCGCGGCAGCAGGTTCACAAGCGTCGTCTTGCCGCTGCCCGACGGCCCCGCGAGCGCGACCATCTCGCCCGGCGCGACCTTGAACGACACGCGCTCCAGGATCGACCGCGTGCCGGCGCCGTACTCGAACGACACGTCGCGGAACTCGATCTCGCCGCGCGCGCGGTCGAGCGGCTTGCCGCCGCCGGCAGGCTCGGCCGGCTCGTCGATCAGCCCGAAAATCAGTTCGGCGGCCGTCATCCCGCGCTGCAGCGGCTGGTTCACGTCGATCAGGTGCTTCAGCGGCGAGATCACGAGCAGCATCGACGTGACGAACGCGACAAAGCCGCCGACCGTCGTCTGGTCGTTCGACGCCTGCACGACCGCGATCGTCACGACGATCGCGAGCGCGATCGACGCGAGGAACTGCGTGAGCGGCTGCGCGAGGCCGCCGGAGATCGTCATCCGCATCTGGTAGCCGCGCAGCCGGCGGCTCATCTCCGCGAAGCGGCCCATCTCGTACGGCTCGCCGTTGTGCACCTTCACGACCTTGTAGCCGCCGACGGTCTCCTCGACCACGTACGACAGCTCGTTCGTCAGCATCTGGTGCTCGCGGTTCAGCCGCCGCAGCCGCCGGTTGATCTTGCTGACGAGCCAGCCGATGCCCGGCAGCAGCACCGCGACGATCAGCGTGAGCCGCCAGTTCAGGATGAACAGATAACCGAGCAGGAACAGCACCGTCAGCGAATCGCGCACGAGCGTGACCATCACGCCCATCAGCACGTTCAGGATCTGGTTCACCTCGAACACGATCGCGTTGATCACGGTGCTCGCGGTCTCGCGCTGGAAAAAACCGACGCTCGCGTGGATCATCCGGTCGAACATCTTGAGCCGCAGTTCGAGCAGGATCTTGTTCGACACGTACTGCAGCAGGTAGCCGGACGAGTATTGCGCGACGCCGCGCACGAGCGCGAGGCCGATGATCGCGAGCGGCACGAGCCATTTCGCGAGCGGGCTGCCGGCGCTGCCGAAACCGTGGTCGAGCAGCGGCTTGAGCAGCGCCGGGATGCCGGCCTCGGTCGCGGCGACGAACGCCATCGCGATGATGCCGCCGATCAACGCACCGAGGAGCGGCTTCACATACGGCCACAACCGGCGTCCGATAACGCCGGCGGACGACGCGGTGCCGGAGCCGGCCGGCTTGCTTAACGTGGACTTCTGGGTCAAGGAATCCTCTGGAAACGCGATGACGGACGTCCGTCCGGCGGCCGGACGGAAAAACAGGGTACCGCATTGTAAACGTTCGGCCGTGGCGGGTCCGATACGTCCGATACACGTCTGGTACGGACCGGGGACGCGGCCGGGCACGCGCGCTGCGCCGGCGACCGATGGCCCGATGCGGGCGTCGCGTCGCATCGCAAACGTCCGGCGCCGCACAGGCGGCTGTGTATACTTGCGCGACACTTCATCGGGCCGAAGCCCGCCACTTCCCCAGCGCAGCATGAACCACACCACGCTCGGCGTCGCCCTGATCACCCGCAACGCCGCCGCCCGGCTCGCCGACTGCCTCGACGCGCTGTCGTTCGCCGACGAGGTCGTCGTGATCGACAGCGGCAGCACCGACGGCACCGCCGACATCGCCCGCGCGCACGGCGCGCGCGTGATCGTGCAGACCGACTGGCCGGGCTTCGGCCCGCAGAAGAACCGCGCGCTCGACGCGCTCGGCACGGACTGGGTGCTGTCGATCGATGCGGACGAAGTGGTGTCGCCGGAACTGGCGGCGGCGATCCGCGCGGCGATCGCCGCGCCGCAGGCCGACGTCTATGCGGTGGACCGGCTGTCGAACTTCTGCGGCGCGTGGGTCCGGCACAGCGGCTGGCATCCTGACTGGATTCCGCGCCTGTTCAGGCGCGGCGTGGCCCGCTTCTCGGACGACCTCGTGCACGAGCGGCTCGTGTTCGAGGGCGCGGCGCGGCGGCTGACCGGCAAGCTGCTGCACTACTCGTACGACGACTACGCCGCGGTGCTGCGCAAGCTCGATGCGTATTCGACCGCCGGCGCGCAGCAGCGCGCGGCGGCCGGTCAGCGGGGAAGTTTCGGCAAGGCGATCGCGCGCGGCGCGTGGGCGTTCGTGCGCACGTACTGGCTGCGCGGCGGGTTCCTCGACGGCCGCGCGGGCTTCATGATCGCGGTGTTCAACGCGGAGACGGTCTACTACCGGTTCCTGAAGCTCGCGTTGCTGAACAAACACAACGGCAACGCGCGCGGCCCGCGCTGAAGCGCCGGCGCGGCCCGCGCCTGCGTCCTCAGTACACGATCTCGATCGAGCTGCCGGCGAACTCGCCGCGCAGCGCGGCGAGCAGATCGTCGGTCGGCTTCACCCGCCACGCATCGCCGAGCCGCACCTCGCCTTCCGCGCGGTCGTTGCGATAGACGATCTGCACCGCAAGCCCGTTCGGGATCACCGGCTGCGCACGCTCGCGGTCGCGGCCGTAACCGCCGCCGCCGTCCCGCCCGCCGCGCGACGGCGTCTGCGCGACCGGCGCCGGCAGCGTGTCGTCCGGCTTCGCACGAAACGCTTCGAGCACGCTGCGCAGCGTCTGCGCATTCGCGTTGCCGTTCATCTGCACCTTCACCGCCTGCGCATAACGGCTGCGCGCGCGTTCGAGGTCCATCACGGTATCGACGGTGAAGCGGATGCCGCCGGTAAACGCGTCGTTGCGCGCCTGCCCCTGCACGACCAGCAGTTCGTCTTCCTTGAACAGTTGCCGGTGCGCCTCGTACTGCTCGTTGAACACGGTCACTTCGCACTGGCCGGTGCCGTCGTCGAGCAGCGCGATCAGCATCTTGCCGCGCTGGGTCATCTGCGTGCGCAGCGACGCGATCACGCCGGCGACCAGCTTGTCGCGCCCTTCCTTCAGGTCGCCGATCTTCTGCCGCACGAAGCGGCGCACTTCGTCCTTGTACGCGTCGAACAGGTGGCCCGACAGATAGAAGCCGAGCGCGCCCTTCTCCTCCTGCAGCTTGCGCTTCTCCGGCCACGCCGGCTCGCCCACGAGTTCGTGCGCCGCGAGCGGCGCGTCGCCCATGTCGAACAGGCCCGCCTGCATCGCGTTCGCGCTCGCCTGCTCGGCGGCTTCCATCGCGAGCGGCACCGACGCGAGCAGTTGCGCGCGGTTCTCGTGCAGCGTATCGAACGCGCCCGCGCGGATCATCGCCTCGACGGTGCGGCGGTTCACGATCCGCCGGTCGATCCGCTCGCAGAAGTCGAACAGGTCCTTGAACGGGCCGTCCTCGCGCGCGCGCAGGATCTCTTCGATCGCGTTCTGGCCGCTGCCCTTGATCGCGCCGAGGCCGTAGCGGATCGTCCGCGAACGGGGTTTTTTCTCGCCCGCGCCGGCTTCCGCGACCGGCTCGAAGCGGTACGCGGACCGGTTGATGTCCGGCGGCAGCACCTGCATGCCGTTCGCGATGCAGTCCTCGAACAGGATCTTCACCTTGTCGGTGTCGTCCATCGCGAGCGACATGTTGGCCGCCATGAATTCGGCCGGATGGTGCGCCTTCAGCCACGCGGTGTAGTACGCGAGCAGCGCGTACGCGGCCGCGTGCGACTTGTTGAAGCCGTAGCCCGCGAACTTCTCCATCAGGTCGAAAATCTCGTCGGACTTCTCGCGTGACAGACCGTTCTTCGCCGCGCCCTCCGCGAAGATCTCGCGGTGCTGCGCCATTTCCTCGGGCTTCTTCTTGCCCATCGCACGGCGCAGCAAATCGGCGCCGCCGAGCGAGTAGCCGCCGATGATCTGCGCCATCTGCATCACCTGCTCCTGATAGACCATGATGCCGTAGGTCTCTTTCAGGACCGGCTCGACGCGCGGATCCGGATACTCGACGATTTCGCGCCCGTGCTTGCGCGCGCAGAAGCTCGGAATCAGGTCCATCGGACCCGGGCGGTACAGCGCGACGAGCGCGATGATGTCCTCGAAGCGGTCCGGCTGCGCGTCCTTCAGCATACCCTGCATGCCGCGGCTTTCCAGCTGGAACACGGCGACGGTGTTCGCTTTCTTCAGGATCGAGAACGACGCGGGGTCGTCGAGCGGCACCTGCATCAGCGACCAGTCCTGCTTCGACGGATCGAGCATCCGGATGTAGCGCTCGGCCCAGTCGAGGATCGTCAGCGTGGTGAGGCCCAGAAAGTCGAACTTCACGAGGCCGACAGCTTCGACGTCGTCCTTGTCGTACTGGCTGACGACGCCGCTTTCGTCGCCCTGCGTGTACAGCGGGCAGAAATCGGTCAGCTTGCCGGGCGCGATCAGCACGCCGCCCGCGTGCATCCCGACGTTGCGCGTGAGCCCTTCGACGAGCTGCGCGAGGTCGAGCAGTTGATGCACCTCGTCCTCGTTGTCGTAACGCTCCTGCAGCAGCGGCTCTTCCTTCATCGCGTCCGCGATCGTCACGTGCTTGCCCGGCTTGAACGGGATCAGCTTCGCGACGCCGTCGGTGAAGTTGTAGCCGAGGTCGAGCACGCGGCCGATGTCGCGCACCGCCGCCTTCGCCGCCATCGTGCCGAACGTCGCGATCTGCGACACCGCGTCCGCGCCGTACTTGTCCTTCACGTACTGGATCACGCGGTCGCGGCCGTGCTGGCAGAAGTCGATGTCGAAGTCGGGCATCGACACGCGTTCCGGATTCAGGAACCGCTCGAACAGCAGGTTGTAGCGCAGCGGATCGAGGTCGGTGATGCCGAGCGCGTAAGCGACGAGCGAACCCGCGCCGGAGCCCCGGCCCGGACCGACCGGCACGCCGTTGTTCTTGGCCCAGTTGATGAAGTCCGCGACGATCAGGAAGTAGCCCGGAAAGCCCATCTTGATGATCGTGCCGCACTCGAATTCGAGCCGCTCGTAATAACGCGCGCGTTCGCGGTCGCGCTCCGCTTCGTCCGGGTACAACTGCACGAGGCGCTTTTCCAGGCCCTCCTTCGACAGTTGCACCAGGTAGTCGTCGAGCGACAAGCCATCGGGCGTCGGAAAGAGCGGCAGCTTCGGCTTGCCGAGTTCGAGCGTCAGGTTGCAGCGTTTCGCGATTTCGACGGTGTTCGCGATCGCGGACGGGATGTCGGCGAACGCCGCGACCATCTCGTCCTGGGTGCGAAACCGCTGCGCGGTCGTGAAGCGTTTCTGCCGGCGCGGATTCGCGAGGATGTCGCCTTCCGAGATGCACACGCGCGCCTCGTGCGCGGTGAACTCTTCGTCGGTCATGAACTGCATCGGGTGCGTCGCGACGACCGGCAGCTTCAGCTTCGCGGCCAGCGCGACCGCCTGCTGCACGTAAGCCTCGCCGCCCGGCTGACCGCAGCGTTGCAGCTCGATGTAGAAGCCGTTCGGGAACACCTTCGCCCAACGCCCGGCATGGCGCTTCGCCGCCTCGTCGTTGCCGGCGGCGAACGCAAGCCCGATGTCGCCCTGCTGCGCGCCGGACAGCGCGAGCAGCCCTTCGGCAAGCCCCGCTTCGAGCCACGCGGCATCGACTTCCGCGCGGCCGCGATACTGGTTCGTGAGCCACGCCTTCGTCAGCAGTTCGCACAGATTCAGATACCCGCGCCGGTCCTTCACGAGCAGCAACAGCCGCGCAGGCTTGTCGCGATCGTCGTGGTTCGTGATCCACACGTCGCAGCCGGCGATGGGTTTGACCCCTTTGCCGCGGGCTTCCTTGTAGAACCGGACGAGGCCGAACGCATTGCCGAGGTCGGTGAGCGCGAGCGCGCCCTGGCCGTCGCTGGCCGCCGCCTTGACGACGTCGTCGAGGCGCACGATGCCATCGGCAATCGAGAATTCGGAGTGAACGCGAAGATGGACGAAGCGGGGATCTGACATGGGCGTCATTGTAACTCCACCGATCCGCGAATTCCGGCAACGCGCGGCGCGGATGCGGCACGTCGGCCATCCGGCCAGGGGCCGCGGCCATGCGTCGATCATGCTCGCCGTGGCACGCCGCGAACGGACCGCGCGGGTGGCGCAAAGCCGGGTTGAGGGATAATGCGGGATTGCGCCCGCGCCGCGAAGCCGGCCCGCGAACGCGTCCACTCCGTTCAAGAAGTCATGCAAATCCTGAATCTCTCCGCCTACCGGTTCGTGACGCTCGACAAGACCGTCGAATGGCGTCCGCTGCTGCTCGAACGCTGCCGCGCGCTCGACCTGCGCGGCACGATCCTGCTCGCGCCGGAAGGCATCAACCTGTTCGTCGCCGGCACGATCGAAACCGTGCGCGCGTTCATCGACTACCTGCGCCACGACCCGCTGTTCGAAGGCCGGTTCGCGGACCTCCAGTTCAAGGAAAGCCTGTCGGAGAACCGGCCGTTCAACCGGATGCTCGTGCGCCTGAAGCGCGAGATCATCACGATGAAGAAACCCGCGATCCGCCCCGAGGAAGGCCGCGCGCCGTCGGTCGCGCCGCGCACGCTGAAGGCATGGCTCGACCGCGGCCACGACGACGAAGGCCGCCCGGTCGTGATGCTCGACACGCGCAACGCGTTCGAAGTGGACGTCGGCACGTTCGACCGCACGCTGGACTACCGCATCGATAAATTCAGCGAATTTCCGGCCGTGATCGAGGCGCACCGCGCGGACCTCGAAGGCAAGACGGTCGTGTCGTTCTGCACCGGCGGCATCCGCTGCGAGAAGGCCGCGATCCACATGAAGGAAGTCGGCATCGACCACGTGTATCAGCTCGAAGGCGGCATCCTGAAGTATTTCGAGGAAGTCGGCGGCGCGCACTATCACGGCGACTGCTTCGTGTTCGATCAGCGCACCGCGCTGAATCCGCAACTCGAACCGACCGCCACCGTGCAGTGCTTCGCGTGCCGCGCGGTCGTCACGCCGCACGAGCAGCAGTCGCCGCTGTACGTCGCGGGCCAGAGCTGCCCCGCGTGCCATCCGCAGCGCGCGGAACGCGCGGCGACCGAAGCCGGCAACGCGGCGGACGCGCACGCCGCGTGAACATGCGCCTGAGCGGGCGCTCGAACGTGAGCTCGAACGTGAGCTTGAACGTGAGCTTGAACGTGCGCTTGAGTCCACCTTACCGCGGCCGCTTCGCGCCGTCGCCGACCGGGCCGCTGCACTTCGGCTCGCTGGTGTCGGCGCTCGCGAGTTACCTCGATGCGCGCGCGCATGAAGGCGCATGGCTCGTGCGGATCGAGGACATCGACGGACCGCGCACGGTCCCCGGCGCGGCCGACGACATTCTCGCGACGCTCGCGCGCTTCGGCATGCACGCGGACGAGCCGCCCGAATGGCAGAGCCGCCGCATCGACCGCTATCGCGCGGCGCTGGACCGGTTGACGGCGGACGGCCACGTGTATCCGTGCGGCTGCACGCGCAAGGAAATCGCGGATTCGCAACTGCACGCGCACCAGCGCAATACCACGCTGATCTATCCGGGCACCTGCCGCAACGGGCTGCACGGCAAGCCGCCGCGCGCGTGGCGGCTGCGCGTGCCGGATGGCGACGCCGCGCTGATCCGCTTCGACGACCGCTGGCAGGGGCCGCAGCAGCAGGATCTCGCGACCGAGGTCGGCGACTTCGTGCTGCTGCGCGCGGACGGGCAATGGGCGTATCAGCTGGCGGTCGTCGTCGACGACGCCGCGGCCGGCATCACGCACGTGGTGCGCGGCGCGGATCTGCTCGACTCGACCGCGCGGCAGATCTGGCTGCAACGCTGTCTCGGCGCGCCGACGCCCGCGTGGATGCACGTGCCGGTCGTCACGAACGCACACGGAGAAAAACTCAGCAAGCAGAACGGCGCGCAGCCGCTGGATGCGTCGCGGCCGCTCGACGCGCTGGTCGCCGCCGCGCGGCATCTCGGGCTCGAACTGCGCGACGACGGACCCGCGTCGCTGGATGCGTTTTATGCGGATGCGACGCACGCGTGGACGCGCAGGCTCACGCGGTTGTCGGCGGGCTGACCGGCGCTGACGGTGCGCGGCCGCCCGCGCAGGTCGGCTGCGACGGCGATGAAACGCGCCCCTCTCGCGTCGGCTACCGCCCATTACCGGTCGAGCCTGGAACCACCGCGCCACAACGAACGACACCGGCGCATCAAAACAAAACGGCGTGCCGCCGAAGCGCGCACGCCGTTGAATCGCCCCCGTCAGCCGCGCGACCCGCGGCGACGAAGCAATCCGGTCAGGACGACGAAGACGTCTTGCGCGGCATCCCGAACCCGCCGAGCAGCGCGGCGAGCGGCTGCTTCGACTGCGGCTTCTGCGGCGCGGACGCCGGTTTCTCGTCCGCCTCTTTCGCGGCCGGCGACGGCTCGTAAGGCTTCAGGAAGAAGTCGTCGACCGGCGGCGTCTGCCGGTGGTGCGGCCGGTCGAACGACGGCGAGCGCCGATGGCCGCGCTCGCCGCGCGCCTCGTGGCTGTCGCGCTCGCGACGGCCGCCGCCGCTCGTGCTGCGGCTTTCGTGATGATGCGCGACCGGCACGTCGACGGTCAGGCGCTGCACGTCGAGCGGCCGCTTGATCAGCTTTTCGATGTCCGCGAGCTGCTTCTTCTCGTTCGGGCTGCACAGCGACAGCGCGTCGCCGGACGCGCCCGCGCGGCCGGTGCGGCCGATCCGGTGCACGTAGTCCTCGGCGTTGAACGGCAGATCGAAATTGATGACAGCCGGCAGTTCCACGATGTCGAGGCCGCGCGCGGCGACGTCGGTCGCGACGAGCGCCTCGATCTCGCCGCGCTTGAACGCGTCGAGCGCCTGCATCCGCTCGCCCTGGGTGCGGTCGCCGTGGATCGCGGTCGCGACGACGCCGCTCTTCTCCAGTTGCCGCGCGAGCCGGCTCGCGCCGATCTTGCTGTTGCAGAACACGATCACCTGCTTGAGCCCGCGGTCGCGGATCAGTTGCACGACCGCGCCGGTCTTGTCGCCTTCCGCGACTTCGTAGACGACCTGGGTGACGTTCGTCGCGGTCGAGTTGCTGCGCGCGACCTCGATCGTCAGCGGATTGCGCAGGTAGGTCGACGCGAGCTTCTTGATTTCCGGCGAGAACGTCGCGGAGAACAGCAGCGTCTGACGCTCCTTCGGCAGCAGGTTCAGGATCCGCTGCAGGTCCGGCAGGAAGCCCATGTCGAGCATCCGGTCGGCCTCGTCGAGCACCAGCATCTGCACCTGGCCGAGATTCGCGGTCTTCTGCTGCACGTGGTCGAGCAGGCGGCCCGGCGTCGCGATCAGGATCTCGACGCCGCGCCGCAGTTCCGCCGACTGCGGATTCATGTCGACGCCGCCGAACACCACCGTGCTGCGCAGCGGCGTGTGCTGCGCGTACAGGCGCACGTTCGCGGCGACCTGGTCGGCGAGTTCGCGGGTCGGCGTGAGGATCAGCGCGCGCACCGGATGGCGCGCCGGCGACGCGCTCGTGCTCGCGGACGGCAGCAGCCGCTGGATGATCGGCAGCGAGAAGCTCGCGGTCTTGCCGGTGCCGGTCTGCGCGGCGCCCATCACGTCGCGGCCGGTGAGCACGACCGGAATCGCCTGCGCCTGAATCGGCGTCGGCGTCGTGTAGCCCTGTTCCCGGATCGCCTTCAGGATGTCGGGGGCAAGGCCAAACTGATCGAAGGTCGCAGTGCTGGGCGTGACGGCTGTGTCGGACATGGTGGCTTCGCTATAAAGGCGCGCTTGCGCGGCGGCGCTGACGCGCCGCATGGCGGCCCGATCGGGGACTGCCCGTCAGGTCGCAGATGCAGTAACGCCGGAGGAACGACGCCGGCGTACGGACGGGGCGTCGGGATTGCCGATCGGCGGCAGGATCGCGCGGATGCGCCGCCCCGGGCATTCGGCGCCGCGCGGCCGCACTGGAAAGGCAGGCCGGCGCCGAGCCGCCGAAAGCGCAGCATTGTAGCACCTTGGCACAAATACCCATGGACAGCGCGCCGGCCTGTCTCTTCCGCGCCGCGCGGCCGCCCCGGCGGTATCGGCGCGGGTCTCGCCACGAGTCTCGCCCCGATTCGCGCCGGGGTTGCCCTCACCACCCCCGTCACCACGTCTCGCGTACGACCATCAGGCGCGGCTCCGTCATGTCCTCGATCGCATAGCGCACGCCCTCGCGCCCGAGTCCCGAATCCTTCACGCCGCCGTACGGCATGTTGTCCACGCGGAACGACGGCACGTCGTTGATCACGACGCCGCCGACCACCAGTTCGTCCCACGCGCGATGCGCGTGCGCGAGCGAATCGGTGAACACGCCGGCCTGCAGGCCGAAGTCGCTGTCGTTGACGGTCGCGAGCGCGGCGCCGAAGTCGTCGAAGCGTTCGAGGATCGCGACCGGCCCGAACGCCTCGCGGCGATACAGGTCGGTATCGCGGCCGACGTTCTCCAGCAGCGTCGCCTCGAACATCGCGCGCTCGACGTGGCCGCCCGCTACGATCTTCGCGCCCGCCTTCACCGCCGCGTCCATCCAGCCGGCGAGCCGGCGCGCCTCCGCTTCGGAGATCATCGGGCCGACGAAGGTCTTTTCGTCCTTCGGGTCGCCCATCTTCAGCGACTTCGTTTTCGCGACGAACTTTTCGCGCAGCGCGTCGTACAGCGACGCGTGCACGAGCACCCGCTGCACGCCGATGCAGCTCTGCCCGGACTGGTAAAACGCGCCGAACGCGAGCCGGTCCACCACGTAGTCGAGCCTGTCGCGCTGGTCCGCGTCGACGATCGCGGCCGCGTTGCCGCCGAGTTCGAGGATCACCTTCTTCTTGCCGGCCTTCTTCTTCAGGTCCCAGCCGACCGCCGGCGAGCCGGTGAACGACAGCAGCCGGAACCGCTCGTCGGTCGTGAACAGGTCCGCGCCGTCGCGATGCGCGGGCAGCACCGAGAACGCGCCCTTCGGCAGATCGGTTTCCGCGAGCACTTCCGCGATGATGAGCGCGCCGACCGGCGTGCGGCTCGCCGGCTTCAGCACGAACGGCACGCCGGCCGCGAGCGCGGGCGCGACCTTGTGCGCGGCGAGGTTCAGCGGGAAGTTGAACGGCGAGATGAACGAGCACGGGCCGATCGGCACGCGCTTCACGTAACCGCGATAACCCTTCGCGCGCGCGGAGATTTCGAGGTTCACGATCTCGCCGTCGATGCGCACCGCCTCCTCGGCGGCGACCTTGAACGTGTCGATCAGCCTCGACACCTCGCCGCGCGAATCGTTGATCGGCTTGCCGGCCTCGATGCACAGCGCCATCGCCATTTCGTCGAAACGCTCGCGAAAACGCGCGACGCAGTGCTCGATCACCGCCTGGCGGCGAAACGGCGGGAACGCGCGCAGCGCAGGCTGTGCCGCGTCGGCGGCGGCGATCGCGCGGTCGATTGCCGGGGCGTCCGCGAGCGCGACGCGCGTCGCGACCTCGCCGGTGTATTTGTCGGTGACTTCGAGATCGGTGTTCGCGGCGACAGGCTCGTTCGCGAGGTAATACGGATACGTCGGCTTCAGCATCGCAGATCCTCCTGGAAGCGCGGCGCGGCGTCGGCGCGGTGTGGCGTCGCCGCTCGCGGGATGCCGTCCGGGGTAGCAACGCGCGAACCCGGCGCGGGTCGCGGCGGCGCTGTCGGAGAAACGTAAGCGGACCGGTGCCGCCCAGCCATGCGCGGCTTCGACGCAGGATGAGGCGGACGCTTCCCGGCCGGTGCCGACAGCGTACGCCGATGCGATGAACGGCGCGCGACAGCGCGCCGGCGCCTTGGGAGCAAAAGGGAGCGGTTGTGGACGCGCGTTCAGCGCATGATCGTCGCGCAGCCGGCGACGACCGGCTGCGCATTCTCGCCGGCCATCGCGTCGTACAGGTCCGCGCGCGGCCCTTTTGTCCACCACGTGTAGCGGTCCGCCTGATAGCGGACGCCGGATCCGGAAACCGTCGCGACGAGCAGCGGGTTGCGACCGCCCACCGGCACGAGCGCGAAACTCTGCCCGTTCGTCGCGTTCAGGTACGTGACGCGGAACGTCTTGCCGTTCGCGCACGTGTAGCGGTACGTGTGGCGCGACTGCAACTGGATTTCGCGCATCACCGACGCGGCCGCGTGCGCGGGCGAAACCACGCCGGCCAGCGCACAGATCAACGCGGCGCTCAGCGCCGCGCGCGCCACCGCGAACCGTCTTTCGTTCATTGCGTTCTCCCGCTGTTGCCGCATGCCGGACGCGGCGGGTGCGTCACGGATCGATCACGTCCGCGCATGCGTCGGTCGGCGCGGCCGCGACATGGCCGACGACCGGCACGATCTTCAGTCCCGCGGACGCGACCCGGCACGGCGCGGCCGCGAGACCGCAGCCGGACAGCGCCGCGCCGCACAGCGCGACCACGAGCCACCGCGCGATCGACCGGCCGCGCGAGCGGGCATTCGGCGAGTTCGTCATCGTGTCACCCCGGCGAAGGATTGGAAGCCGCCGGAACCGCATCCGCCGGTCCCGGCCGCCGCCATTGCGTCGCATAACCGCTGCATGGCCGCCCGCCCCTCGTCATTTCGCCGCATCGCCCGCCACCGGACGCACCGCCGACGCCGACTGGCGCGCGCGCTCGCGCGCCTCGTCCACGTTCGCGCCGGCCGCGAGCGCGACGCCCATCCGCCGCTTCACGAAGCTCTCCGGCTTGCCGAACAGCCGCAGGTCGGATTCCGGCACCGCGAGCGCCTGTGCGACGCCCTCGAACGCGATCCCGCGCGCGTCGACGCCGCCGTAGATCACCGCCGACGCGCCCGGCTTGCGCAGCGCCGTATCGACCGGCAGGCCGAGGATCGCGCGCGCATGCAGTTCGAACTCGGACAGACGCTGCGTGCACAGCGTGACGAGCCCGGTGTCGTGCGGACGCGGGCTCACTTCGGAGAACCACACGTCGTCGCCGCGCACGAACAGCTCGACGCCGAACAGGCCGCGCCCGCCGAGCGCCGCCGTCACCTTGTGCGCGACGTCGCGCGCGCGCTCCAGCGCGAGCGCGCTCATCGGCTGCGGCTGCCACGATTCGACGTAGTCGCCGTCCACCTGGCGATGGCCGATCGGGTCGCAGAACGAGGTCGCGACTTCGCCGGTCGCCGGGTCGATCGCGCGCACGGTCAGCTGCGTGATCTCGTAGTCGAAGTGGATGAACCCCTCGACGATCACGCGGCCGCGATTCACGCGCCCGCCCGCCAGCGCATACTGCCACGCGGCCTCGACGTCGGTCTCGCTCTTCAGCACCGACTGCCCCTTGCCCGACGACGACATCACCGGCTTCACGACGCACGGATAACCGACCTTCGCGATGCCCGCGCGCAGTTCGTCGAGCGAATCCGCGAACGCGTACGGCGACGTCGGCAGGCCGAGTTCCTCGGCCGCGAGACGGCGGATGCCTTCGCGGTTCATCGTCAGCTGCGCGGCGCGCGCGGTCGGGATCACTTCCGCGACGCCCTCGCTCTCGACGGCGGCCAGCGCATCGGTCGCGATCGCCTCGATCTCGGGCACGACGAGATGCGGACGCTCGGCGTCGATCAGCGCGCGCAGCGCGAGCGGGTCGGTCATGTCGATCACGTGCGCGCGGTGCGCGACCTGCTGGCCAGGCGCGTTCTCGTAACGGTCGACCGCGATCACTTCGACGCCGAGCCGCTGCAGCGCGATGATCACTTCCTTGCCGAGTTCGCCGGCGCCGAGCAGCATCACCCGGGTGGCCGACGGGGAAAGCGGCGTGCCGATGCGAGGGGCGGTCTGCATGATGTCTCCAGAATGAAAAAGCTGCACGAAACGAAAGAGCGCCGATGTTAACACGCAGGTGCGCCGCATCGACGTGTGCGCGGGCCGCAGCACGCCTGCATTGCGCGAGCGCGTGCGGCGGCCGGTGCGCCGACGTTTTGGCTCGCGCGCGGCCCCACTACTGCGTTACCCTTACGCCTTCGCCGATTTACGAGGAACGATGCGATGTCCGCTCGCACCCGCTTGCTCACCCCCGCGCGTTCGATCGCGTCGCGCGCCGCGTCCCGCCTCGCGCCGCTGGCCGCGCTCGTCACGCTGACCGCGCTGCTCGCCGCGTGCGCGCTGCCGGTCCACACGGACGGGTCCGCCGCGCCGGCCGATCCGTTCAACCCGGCCGCGACGCAACTGCTCGACAACACGCAATGGACGCTGACCGGCTGGCAGCACGCGGACGGCACGGCCCGCGCGGTGCCGTCCGGCGATGCCGGCGCGCAGCCGCTGACGCTCGACCTGTCCACCGCGACCGGCCAGCGTCACGCGAGCGGCTTTTCCGGCTGCAACCGGTTCATGGGCAGCTATACGCTGAAGGATGGCCTGCTGTCGTTCGGCATGCTCGCCGGCACCCGGATGGCGTGCGTCGGGCCGGGCGGCGACATCGAGCCCGCGTTCCTCGACGCGCTCGCGCACATCGCACGCAGCGGCGTGCAGTGGCGCGAGCCGCGCGAACTGCAACTGGTGCTCGAAAACGGCGACCGCCTGACGTTCACGCAGCGCAAGCCGTGAGTGTCCTGCTGTCGGGCAGCCGCGTCGAGACCCGGCGCGGCTGCCTTTTTTGTTACGCCCGTTGTTACGCCCATTGTTATCCGCGTGGTTGACCACGCGATTGACCGCGTTGTTACCTGTGTCGTTGCCCGCGCGCGATGCGTCGGCGCGCAGCGACGGCGGCGCGCCGGTTTCGGCGGCCGGCTCCCGGGGCCGACCTTCGGAGGCCGCGCGTCACCGGTTACACTCGGCGGGTCGCAAACCCTTTTGATCCTTGATTTCCGGCATGCACACGGTAGTTCTCGGCTGGTTCGGCGCATCGGCCGTCTGGTTCCTCCCTCTCGTCTGGCGACTCGTCAGGTCCGTGCTGCCCGGCGGCGCGGGGCTGCGCGGGCCGGGCACGATCCGGTTATGGCTCGGCTTCGTCGGCGTGCTCGTCGCGAGCTGCGCGCTGGAGGCGGCGCTGATCGACATCGCCGGCGTCAACGCGTTCGGGCATCTCGTCGCGGGCGGGCTGGCGAAGCTCGCGGGACACATCGCCGCGCCGGTGGCGATGGCGGTGCTGTTCGTCGCCGCGCTGCCGTGGCTGCTCGACTTCCGCTGGCGCGGTGTGCTGGCCTGGGCCGACCTGTCGCTCGGGCTGGGGCTCGGCATCGGCCCGGGACGCGGCGACGACGACACGCCGCGCGAAGAGCGCCGCAGCCGGCGCGCGCAGGCGGCCGAGACGCCGCTGCCGCAGACGACGCTATCCGCGACGAACGGCGCGCAGCCGCGCCGCGGCGAACGCTGGACGCGGCCGACCGTGTGGCGGCCGCCGGCGACGACGACGGTGCAGCGTGGGACGGCGGCGGGTGGCGGTTCGGCGGCGGGCGCGATGGCCGCCGCAGGGACGGCGCAAGGCGCGACGCCTGCGGGCGGGTTCGCCGCCGGTCCCGCTGTATCGCGGGCCGAACCGAAGTTCAGCGGTTCGTCGGTGGCGGGTCGTGCGGGTGAATCGGCTTTGTCGATGCCGTCGCGGACGGCCGAGCCTGGCGGGGCGATGCCGCTACGCTCGTCTCGCATGGCTGAACCGGCAGGCGCCGGGATGGCCGCGCCTGCGCGCGCGTCCGAACCCGTTATGTCACCGCCGGCGGCAATGCCAAAGCCGCCTGCACCCTCCGACGCGTCCGGCGAATGGACACGCACCGAACCCGTTGCGCCGGCGGAGTGGCTTCGCAATACGCCTTCGGGATCGCGTTCGTCTGCGACGTCACAAGGCAGCGGCGCCGCCGCAGCCGATGCGCGCGCGCGCTCCACGACTTCCGCCGCGCGGCGCATGCCGGCCGGCATCGACAACGCCGAGTCATGGCGCACGGCCACCTCCGCTCGCAACGTGCCGCCCGTCCCCGCCGCCGGCGTCGTGCGGCCGCCGCTGCATGCGTCGTCGTCGGCGGTCGCGGCGGCGGCCGTCGTCGCCCAGCACGGTTTTGCGACGCCTTCCGGATCGGCCGGCCACGCGCAGCCGTTCGGCGCGACGGCGCGCGGTCGCGGCGGTCCGCCGCCGGTAGCCGGCAGCACCGCGGCGCGCGCCGCCGCCGCCGCGCCGGCAGCGCGGACGGTCAAACCGCCTCGGCCGTATGTCTGGACGCCGCGTAGTCCGCAAGCGCCGGCGCATGCGCAATCGTCGAGCGCCTCGCCAGTGGCTGCGGGCAGCAGCAGCGCGCCGGCGTTTTCCCGGCCGGCGGCGGCGTCGAACGACGAGCCGCCACGGACGCCTACGTCGGAAAACGTCGCCGCGACGCTGCGCGCGATCGAGGAGAACGCCGCGCGGTGGACGGCACTCGCCGGCGCAAATCCCGCGCGGCGTGCCGGGATGGGCAATGCGGAGCCGCCGCTGGAGAACGGCGCGGTCGATGGGGCTTCTTCTTCCTACGCGATCGGCGCGGACTCCGTCGCGGTCAATGACGGTCCTCCCGATGTTGTGAGCGCGGTTTCGTCGGTCGCGCCGGATGCGGCCTCCGATGGATCGGCCGCCTTGGCTGAAACTCCCCCTGCCCTGCCGGAAGCGCCGCTCACTCCGAAGCCGGCCGCCCCCATTCAGCCCGTGCGTGACAACGACGGTACAACCGGGCGTGCCAGTGCGAGCGATGGATGGCCCGCTGCCGAAAACGGCCTCGCGCCGTGGGTCCTGCTCGATGACAATGAGCCCGCCGGAACGCCATCGGCTGCGTTCGATGTCGAACCAGTTGCTTCCGTCGAAACGACACGTTCGGCCGAACCTTTGGATGCGGTCGCGCCTGACGATGCGTTGCCGTTCACGGACGCGTTGCCGTCGGCGGCCTTGGCATGGCAGCCCGACGTCGTGCAACTTTCGCAAGCCGGTGAGTCGTCGTTGCCTGACGACACCACGCGACACCCGATCGATCTCGCATCGGACGAGCCGCTCACGCCTGCGCATGATGAATCCGATGCGGCCGACCGGCCTTCGGCATCGGCCGTGTCAGTTGCCGCTTCCGCTCTCGCCGCAGACGCAATCGTTTCGCCCGCGATGGCCGCAGATCTTCCGGACACGCCCGCGAATCTGTCTACAGCGGAAATAGTCGCCGTTCCTCACGCGGATTCATCGGCGGCAGCGGGGGCCGCTGCACCGGCAGTCGCGACGACGACAGATACGGAGCTGCCGTCTGTGGCAGCCGCTGTGCTCGCAGCTGTCCCGGCGACGGGGGCCGCTCCAGTCGCAGCCATGGCGGCATCACCGCTGCCAGGGGAAGCGACACCGCTCGTAACGCCCTCTGCGGCAATCGATACGCTTCGATCCGCTACCGCAGATTCAGGAATCAGCACCGACGCACGCGTTGAGGAAACGTCCGCGCAAACAACCGCCTCGCCTACGGACAACGCGCATTCGTTTGATCCTGCGCCGCCCGCACCGCAGGAAGCCGCGCGAGCCGAGCCTCCGGTAACGCTCGCCCCGCACGACACGGCAACCGGCACGCCGACGGTCGCAGCATCAACGTCGCCGGCACAACCGGACGCGACCGATCCGACGCCGTCGCCGGAATCGCTCGCGCATTCGTCATCGCCTTCCACGCCGCGAGCAGAAGCGCCTGGATCGGCAGCGACGACGCCTGCCGCAAGCGCATCGCAGCGACCCATCCTGGCCGCACCTTCGGCAACGCCGCTGCTGACGCTCGCGTCAATGCCTGTGTCGCCGCCATCCGTCGCCGCGTCGTTGCCGGCTCATCCGGAACCTGCGACCGCTGCCGCAGCCCTGCCCCCATCCTTGCCGGCGACGACGCACGCGGCACAACCGCCTTCCGCGTCCGAAGAGGCATCCGCGTCCACCAACTCGTCGCAACAGCCGCACGTACCGGCGACGCCGTCTGCGAACACAGCAACACAGCCGCCGTTCGTCGCCGCAACGCCCACGCCAGCAGCAGACCCCGTCGCTCAGCAGCCGAACATATCGGCAACGGCAACGCTCGCGGCAAACCCGGCAGCACAGCAGCCGTCCGCAACCGCGACGCCCGCGCCCGCAGCAGATCCGATCGCACAACAACCGTCGGCAGCATCACCCTCCGCGGTCGCGAACGTGATCGCAGAACAACCGCCCACAACCGCGACACCCGGCTCTGAACCAGGCGAACCAACGCCAGCCCCCGCCGAAGCCGCCCCGCGCCCCGTCGTCCGCGGCCATGCGCCGACGACCTTCGAGTTCCGCCCGCCCGCGGCCTCCGCGGTCGAACTGCCGGGCCTCGACCTGCTGGACCGCGCCTCGTCCGAAATCGAGCCGATCTCCGAAGAAAAGCTCGCGCAGACCGGCCAGCTGATCGAACAGCGCCTGCAGGAATTCAAGGTGCCGGTCGCGGTCGTCGGCGCGTCGGCCGGGCCGGTGATCACGCGCTTCGAGATCGAGCCCGCGCTCGGCGTGCGCGGCAGCCAGATCGTCGGGTTGATGAAGGACCTGTCGCGCGGCCTCGGCCTCACGTCGATCCGCGTCGTCGAGACGATCCCCGGAAAGACCTGCATGGGCCTCGAACTGCCGAACGCGCGCCGCCAGATGATCCGCCTGTCCGAGATCCTCGAATCCGGCCCGTACCAGCGCTCCCCGTCGAAGCTGACGATCGCGATGGGCAAGGACATCGTCGGCCTGCCGGTCGTCACCGATCTCGCGAAGGCGCCGCACATGCTGGTCGCCGGCACGACCGGCTCCGGCAAGTCGGTCGCGATCAACGCGATGATCCTGTCGCTGCTGTACAAGGCGACGCCCGCGGAAGTGCGGCTCATCATGATCGACCCGAAGATGCTCGAACTGTCCGTGTACGAGGGCATTCCGCATCTGCTCGCGCCGGTCGTCACCGACATGAAGCTCGCCGCGAACGCGCTCAACTGGTGTGTCGGCGAGATGGAGAAGCGCTACCGGCTGATGTCGGCGGTCGGCGTGCGCAACCTCGCGGGCTTCAACCAGAAGATCCGGGACGCGCAGGCGCACGAGAAGAAGATCGGCAACCCGTTCTCGCTGACGCCGGACGACCCGGAACCGTTGTCCACGCTGCCGATGATCGTCGTCGTGATCGACGAGCTGGCCGACCTGATGATGGTCGCCGGCAAGAAGATCGAGGAACTGATCGCTCGGCTCGCGCAGAAGGCGCGCGCGGCCGGCATCCATCTGATCCTCGCGACGCAGCGGCCGTCCGTCGACGTGATCACCGGGCTCATCAAGGCGAACATTCCGACGCGCGTCGCGTTCCAGGTGTCGTCGAAGATCGACTCGCGCACGATCCTCGACCAGATGGGCGCGGAATCGCTGCTCGGCCAGGGCGACATGCTGTTCCTGCCGCCCGGCACCGGTTATCCGCAGCGCGTGCACGGCGCGTTCGTCGCGGACGAGGAAGTGCACAGCGTCGTCGAGTATCTGAAGCAGTTCGGCGAGCCGGAGTACATCGAAGGCATCCTCGACGGCCCGGCGACGGAAGGCGCGCAACAGGACCTGTTCGGCGAGACGCCGGACGCCGAGGCCGACCCGCTGTACGACGAAGCGGTTGCGTTCGTCGTGCGCACGCGGCGCGCGTCGATTTCGTCGGTGCAGCGGCAGTTGCGGATCGGCTATAACCGCGCGGCGCGGCTCGTCGAGCAGATGGAGGCGGCGGGACTCGTGTCGCCGATGGGGATCAACGGGAGTCGCGAAGTGCTGGCGCCGGGGGCGGCGGAGTAGGTGCGGGGGTGGCGGCTGTCGGTGCGTCGACGCCGCCGATCGGCGAGCACTCGCGCTGCGCCTCGCAACACCTGCCGATGCATCGCCCGGACGATACCAGCGATAGCCCGATGCGGTTCGCGAGATCCGGGCTGGCCATCGTCGGCTCGGGCACGACGCACCATACACCCGCGCCGGGCATTTCCAGCACGCCGCCCACCCCCTGCAATCCACCGCGGACAGAGCCGGTTCGACAGCCTCTCAGCGGGATTGAGCGACGCGCACGCCATCCCGATCGCTAACCCGTGCCACGTGAAATGCTGACTGCGACCACGCAAACGCGATACGGGCGATGGATGATTCTCCCGATCCATCGAGCGTTTCCCCCGCCCGCGTTATGCCGAAACAGCCGTGCCAGAAACGGAAAAGGCCGGGGCCCGTTCATCACGGCCCCAGCCTTCGCCAGGAACACCCAGCCTTCAACCGTCGCGCTCAGGAAGGCGATACGAACTTGAAATCCACCGGCGACCCGATATCGATCCGCTTCGGGTCCGTGCCGAGCAGCCCGGTCTGCGGATCGCGCCGGAACACATACGCGGTGTCGCTGTTCTGATTGCCGACGATCAGCCAACGGCCGGTCGGATCGATCGCGAACTCGCGCGGCGACTTGCCGAGGCTCGACTGCCGTCCGACGCGCTTCAACCGCCCGCTATCCGCATCGACCGCGAAGATCGAGATGTCGTTCGCATCGCCGCGGTTCGACACGTACAGGAAGCGACCGTCCGGCGACAGGTGCAGCGCCGACCCGCCGACCGCCCCCTTGAAACCCGGCTCCGCGAGCGGCTCGACCTGTTCTTCGGCCAGCTTGCCGTCGCGATAACGAAACACGGTGACGGTCGCGGCCAGTTCGCTCGTCAGATACGCATGCCGTCCGTCGCCGCTGAACAGCAGATGCCGCGGCCCGCTGCCCGCCTTCAGCGCGGTTTCGACCGCATCGGTCGGCGACACCGGCCCGTTGTCCCCATCCGGCGCGTAGCGATACGCATACAGCCGGTCGGTGCCGAGGTCCTGCGCGAACAGATACCGGCCGTCCGGCGAGAACACCGTCGAATGCACGTGCGCGCCGTCCTGCCGTCCCTTCACCGGACCGCTGCCTTCGTGATGGGCGGTCAGCGCCGCGTCGCCGAGCGAGCCGTCCTGCCGGATCGGCAGCGCGGCGAAGCTGCCGCCAGGATCGGCCGCGACCGAATAGTTCGCGACGAACAGATAACGGCCGTCCGGCGACAGACTCAGATAGCATGGGTCGTTGCCCTGCGCGGACACCTGGTTCACGAACGTCAGCTGCCCGGCCTGCGGATCAAAGCGGAACGCGCTGACGTTGCCGCGCTGCGTCGCCGGGCCGTTGTCGCCGGGCAGTTCGTTGACCGCGTACACATGGCGGTTGTCGCGGCTAACGACGAGCCACGACGGGTTCACGGTCTTCGCGACGGAAACGGGCGTCGCGTCGCCGGTCCTCGTATCGAAGCGGTACACGTACAGCCCTTCGCTTTTCCCGCCGGTATAGGTGCCGACGATCATGTCGTACACGCCGTCCCGGGGCATGGCCGGAGACGGGGACTGCGCGAACGCGTGCGCGGCGGCGACCGAAGCCATGATGGCAAGACCCTTGATGAGCAGGTTGAACGGATGACGCTGACGCGCGACGGTGGACGCGACGCCGTTCGCGTCATTCGCGCCGTCAGGCACGCCGCGTGCAGACCGGCAGTTTCGGAACATGTCGACCTCCTTGCGATAAACGGGAACGGCCGGCACCGCAACGCCCGTGCCGGCACGCCGCGCGCACCCGCCACGCCCGCCGGGCGGATTGGGTTCGTCGTTGTGAAGGTACGGCACGCAGTATAAAAGGTTGCGTCCGGAACGCGCGCATCGGCGCGCGGGCCGGCCGCCCCGTCACCTCGGGAGCCATGATGAACATCACCCTCGGATTCGGCCCGCTCGCATCGCTGATCGCCGGCATTCTGATCCTCGTCGTGCCGCGACTGCTGAACTACATCGTCGCGTTATACCTGATCATCATCGGGCTGATCGGCATCTTCGGGATGAATTCGGCGCATCTGTGACGCGCGCCCGCGGACATTGTTGCAACAAAGCGCGTTGCGCGAGCGCCCCCGCTGCATCTAAGCTGTGCGTGCCGCGGCCGTGAACCGCCTGTCAACTCGCTTACCATGCCCGCACTCATCGAAGACTATGCCCTGATCGGCGACGGCCATACGGCCGCGCTGGTGTCCCGCGCCGGTTCGATCGACTGGCTCTGCTGGCCGCGTTTCGACTCCGGCGCGTGTTTCGCCGCGCTGCTCGGCACCGAGCAGAACGGCCGCTGGCTGATCGCGCCCGCGCCCGACGACGCGCAGCAGGTAACGATCACGCGCCGCTATCGCGGCGAGACGCTGATCCTCGAAACGGACTTCGAGACGCCGGACGGCGCGGTCACGCTGATCGACTTCATGCCGCCCGGCAACGGCTGGTCCGAACTCGTGCGGATCGTCGTCGGCCGGCGCGGCACCGTGCGCATGGAGATGCAGCTGGTGCTGCGCTTCGATTACGGCTTCTCGGTGCCGTGGGTCAGCCAGCTCACCTATGAAAGCGGCATCAAGGCGATCGTCGGGCCGGACACTGTCGTGCTGCGCACGCCGGTCGACCTGCAAGGCGAGAACATGCACACGGTCGCGACGTTCGACGTGAAGGAAGGCGAACGCGTGCCGTTCTCGATGTCGTATGCGGCGTCGCATCTGCGCGTGCCGCCGCCGCGCGACCCGTTCACCGCGCTCGCGCGCACCGAGAATTTCTGGTCCGACTGGTCGTCGCGCAGCACCGTCACCGGCCGCTGGGCCGCGCCGATCCGCCGTTCGCTGATCACGCTGAAGGCGCTCGCGTACGAGCCGACCGGCGGCATCGTCGCCGCGCCGACCACGTCGCTGCCCGAGCAGCTCGGCGGCACGCGCAACTGGGACTACCGCTACTGCTGGCTGCGCGATGCGACGATCACGCTGCTCGCGATGATGCGCGGCGGCCACTACGACGAGGCGCGCGCGTGGCGCGCGTGGCTCGGCCGCGTGATGGCCGGCTCGCCGGAGCAGTTGCAGATCATGTACGGGATCGCCGGCGAGCGGCGCCTGCCCGAATCCGAGGTGGACTGGCTGCCGGGCTACGAAGGCGCGAGCCCGGTGCGGATCGGCAACAACGCGGTCGGCCAGTTGCAGCTCGACGTGTACGGCGAAGTGATGAACGCGCTGCACCTGGCGCGCGTCGGCGGGCTGCAGGCGGACGACACCGCATGGTCGATCCAGTGCACGATGCTCGAACACCTGGAGAAGATCTGGAACGCGCCGGACGAAGGCATCTGGGAAACGCGCGGCGGCCGCCAGCACTTCACGTTCTCGAAGGTGATGGCGTGGGTCGCGTTCGACCGCGCGATCGCGTCCGCCGAAAAGTTCGACCTGCCCGGCCCGGTCGAGCACTGGCGCGAGGTGCGCGACCTGATCCACGCGACCGTCTGCGAGCGCAGCTTCAATACGGAGCTGAACACGTTCACGCAGATCTACGACGGCACCGAACTCGACGCGAGCCTGCTGCTGATCCCGCTCGTCGGCTTCCTGCCGGCGGCGGACCCGCGCATCGCGGGCACGGTCGCCGCGATCGAGCGCGACCTGCTGTGCGAAGGTTTCGTGATGCGCTACCGCACCACCGAGTTCAACGACGGGCTGCCGCCCGGCGAGGGCACGTTCCTCGCGTGCAGCTTCTGGCTCGTGGACAACCTCGCGCTGCAAGGGCGCGTCGACGACGCGCGGCGCATGTACGAACGCCTGCTGTCGCTCGCGAACGACGTCGGCCTGCTGTCCGAGGAATACGATCCGATCGCGCGCCGGCTCGTAGGGAATTTCCCTCAGGCGTTCTCACACGTCGCGCTCGTTCACACGGGGCTCAATCTGATGCGCCACGAACAGCAGATCGCGGAAGAAACCGGGCATCCCGCTTGCGACGGGCTTGAGGAGGAAATCGCACGCGACGCGGACCTCCCTGCATGACCGTAAAAGCGCGCTAGATCATGGGTTCGACACCCGCATGACAGGCCCGTGACGTGTGCGGCGCGCAACGGTTGTTGCGTTGCACAATCAGACGGCCTCCGATATGATCGGACCCAAGCCAATGGCCTAAAAACCTGTCTATAACCTTACGAAGGCCCGCTACTGCGCCGCGCGCAGCACGACATACTGCAGTGCGACCGGGTGCGAACCGCCCCATGCTGGAGCGCCCATGCTCTACCAATTCCGTGAATTCCAGCGCGCGCTGCTGAGCCCGCTGACCGCCTGGGCCCAGGCCGCGTCGAAGTCGTTTTCGAATCCGGCCAGCCCGTTCTCCCTCGTTCCCGGCGCCAGCCGGCTGTCCGCCGGCTATGAACTGCTGTACCGGCTCGGCAAAGACTACGAGAAACCCGAGTTCAATCTCCACCAGATCCAGAAGGACGGCTTCAACATTCCGATCGTCGAGCAGACGATCATCGAGAAGCCGTTCTGCCGCCTGCTGCGCTTCAAGCGTTATGCGGACGACAGCACCGCGGTTTCGACGCTGAAGGACGAGCCGGTCGTGCTGGTGTGCGCGCCGCTGTCCGGCCACCATGCGACGCTGCTGCGCGACACCGTGCGCACGCTGCTGCAGGACCACAAGGTGTACATCACCGACTGGGTCGACGCGCGGATGGTGCCGCTCGAAGCCGGCCCGTTCCATCTCGACGACTACATCGCGTACATCCAGGAATTCATCCGCCACATCGGCGCGAAGAACCTGCATATCGTGTCCGTCTGCCAGCCGACGGTGCCGGTGCTCGCGGCGATCGCGCTGATGGCGAGCCGCGGCGAGGACACGCCGCTCACGATGACGATGATGGGCGGTCCGATCGACGCGCGCCGCAGCCCGACCGCGGTGAACTCGCTCGCGACGCAGCACTCGCTCGAATGGTTTGCGAACAACGTCATTCATCCGGTGCCGGCGAACTATCCGGGCGAAGGGCGTCACGTGTATCCGGGTTTCCTGCAGCACGCGGGTTTCGTCGCGATGAATCCGGACCGGCATGCGGCGTCGCACTGGGACTTCTACAAGAGCCTGCTGCGCGGCGACGAAGAGGATGCCGAAGCGCACCGGCAGTTCTACGACGAGTACAACGCGGTGCTCGACATGGCCGCCGAGTATTACCTGGAGACGATCCGGATCGTGTTCCAGGAGTTCCGGCTCGCGGAAGGCACATGGGATGTCGCAGGCGAGCGCGTGCGTCCGCAGGACATCACGCAGACCGCGCTGCTGACGATCGAGGGCGAACTGGACGACATCTCCGGCAGCGGCCAGACGCGCGCCGCGCAGGACCTGTGCACCGGCATTCCGGCCGAAAACAAACACCATCTGACGGCCGAGAAGTGCGGCCACTACGGGATCTTCGCCGGACGCCGCTGGCGCACGATCATCTACCCGCAGTTGCGCGACTTCATCCGGCAGCACAATCACGTGAAGAGCAGCCCCGCCGAACGCGCGGTGGTCGCATAAGCGGATAACGCAACGAACCAGGAAACAGGGGCGGCGCACTGCGCCGCCCTTTTTCGTTGTGCCGCGACCTGCGGCGTCCCGCGTCGGCCGCGCGCTTACTTGCGCATCAGGAACGCGAGCAGCATCTCCGTATTCAACTGAACGATCTCCGCGCGCTCGGTGGACGTGCTGAAGTCGCGCCCGAGCGTCGCCGCGAGCGTGTGGCGGTTCGACACGATGTAATACCCCATGCCGGACAGCGTCACGTAAAGACGCAGCGGATCGACGTTCGAGCGAAACAGCCCCGCCGATTCGCCGCGCGACAGGATCGAGCCGAGCGTCGCAACGATCGGCGAGATCATTTCGCGGATGCGCGACGACTTCTGCATGTAGCGCGCTTCGTGCAGGTTCTCGTTGTTCACGAGACGCAGCAGTTCGGGATGGTCGCGGTAGTAGTCCCATACGAAGTGCGCGAGCCGTGTGATCGCCTCGACCGGCGCGAGGCCCGACAGGTCCAGCGTGCGCTCCGCTTCGGTCAGCGCGCCGAACGCATGCTCCAGCACCGCGGTGAACAACTGCTCCTTGCTGCCGAAGTAGTAGTACAGCATCCGCTCGTTGGTTTCCGCGCGACGCGCGATCTGATCGACGCGCGCGCCGAACAGCCCTCCATTCGCGAATTCTTCCGCCGCGGCAAGCAGAATGCGGCGACGCGTGCCCTCAGGATCTCTTTTGATTTTCGGCTGATTCATGTTGGCAATCATGCTTGTTGAGCCGCGTTATCCGGATCGCGCCGACGGGTCCCTCCACTCCCTGCTCCGACGGCGTTGCACGGGGCGCGCCAGGTTAATGGACATGGACAACACCCGAGAATCCTACGGTCTATCGTATTAAGCGCTTTGATTATGGCACATGACATGCCGATGGCAATCCGGGAAATCGGCGATAATGCGACCTTTGACGCAAGTGCCGCGCGCACCCCGATGCGGCAGCGCCCGTCCCGGCCAGCCGGCTCCCCGGCCCGCCCTGATGTCGTGACCGTGACCGATTCCAAGACTCTCGCAGATCGCCTCGAAGATCTGCTGCCCCAGACCCAATGCACGAAGTGCGGCTACGACGGCTGCCGGCCTTACGCCGAAGCGGTCGCAGCCGGCGCCGCGAACTACAACCAGTGCCCGCCCGGCGGCGCCGAGGGCGTCGCGCGGCTCGCGCGCGTGCTCGGCAAACCCGTCATTCCGATCAATCCGGTCAACGGCGTCGAACGCGCGCGTCCGGTCGCGTTCATCGACGAACAGTTGTGCATCGGCTGTACGTTGTGCATGCAGGCATGTCCGGTCGATGCGATCGTCGGCGCGCCGAAGCAGATGCACACGATCGTGAAGGACCTGTGCACCGGCTGCGACCTGTGCGTCGCGCCGTGTCCGGTCGACTGCATCGCGATGATCCCCGTGACCGGCGACGCGACCGGCTGGGACGCATGGACCCAGCAGCAGGCCGACGCCGCGCGGCTGCGTCACGACCGCCGCGCCGCGCGGCTCGCGCGCGAGCGCGACGCGGCCGAGGCGCGCGCCGCCGCGCGCCGCCACGCGGCGGCGTCACCGCCGCAGGCCGCGGCGAAGGATGAAACGGCGAGCGCGGCGGCTGCGACGACGTCCGCCGCGACACCCGCGACGGCCGCAGCCGACGATCCGGAAGCGAAGAAGCGCGCGATCATCCAGGCCGCGCTCGAACGCGCGCGCCAGAAAAAAGCCGAACTGGCGGTGCGCGGCGAAGGTCCGCGCAACACCGAGAACGTGAGCGCGGACGTGCAGGCGCAGATCGACGCGGCCGAGGCGCGCCGCCGCCGCATCGGCATCGACGACGGACAACCCGATGAAGCGCGCGGCGAACCCTCCAGCGATGCGCCGCCACGCAACGACGACAACAACAACGACCCGTCCTCCTGAGCGCACCGTATGAACGCCACCAAGCGCCGCGCGATCTTCGAAACGCTGCAGAGCCTCAATCCGCATCCGACCACCGAACTCGAATACTCGACGCCGTTCGAATTGCTGATCGCGGTGATGCTGTCCGCGCAGGCCACCGACGTGTCGGTGAACAAGGCGATGCGCAGGATGTTTCCCGTCGCGAACACGCCGCAGCAGTTGATCGAACTCGGCGAGGAAGGCGTCGCGGACTACATCAAGACGATCGGCCTCTATCGCACCAAGGCCAGGAACGTCGTCGCGACGAGCCGCATCCTGCTCGAACAGTACGGCGGCGAAGTCCCGCAGACGCGCGAGGCGCTGGAAGCGTTGCCGGGCGTCGGCCGCAAGACCGCGAACGTCGTGCTGAACACCGCGTTCGGCCAGCCGACGATCGCGGTCGACACGCACATCTTCCGGGTCGCGAACCGCACCGGCCTCGCGCCCGGCAAGGACGTGCGCGCGGTCGAGGCCGCGCTGGAAAAGTTCACGCCGCCCGAGTTCCGGCACGACGCGCATCACTGGCTGATCCTGCACGGCCGTTACGTGTGCAAGGCGCGGCGGCCCGAATGCTGGCACTGTGTGATCGAGCCGCTGTGCGAGTTCCGCCCGAAGACGCCGCCGCCCGACCTGTGAGCGCGCGGCGCGCAACGCGCCCGCATGGTTATCATGAAACGCAGCAGCCCCACCCCGCATTGGTGACGACGATGTTCAATCCCAGCCGCGACGAAGTCCGCCGCTTTTTCACCGACACCTGGCGCAAGCAGCGCGCGGGCGAAATCCTCACGCCGCTCGAAGCGATCGCCGCCGACTGGATCGTCGAGCATCCGGAGTATCACGCGGAACTCACGGACGCCGACGCGGCCGCCGCGCAGGACTACTCGCCGGAGCGCGGGCAGAGCAATCCGTTCCTGCACCTGTCGATGCATCTCGCGATCAGCGAGCAACTGTCGATCGACCAGCCGCCCGGCATCCGCGCCGCGCACGAGCGGCTCGCCGCGCGGCTCGGCTCGACGCACGACGCACAGCACGCGATCATGGAATGCCTCGGCGAAACGATCTGGGAAGCGCAGCGCACCAACACGTCGCCGGACACCGACGCGTATCTCGCGCGCATCGAGCGCCGCGCATCGCGCGACTGAGCGCGGATCAGCAGGCACGGATCAAGCGCGAAGCACCAGGCGGACTGCCGAAACGACACTGCCCCTGATGGGCCTCGCGCCGGCGAGGCTCATCAGGGGCAGTGTCGTATCAGCGGATACCGGACGCCGCGAAGCCGCTTATTTCTTGTCGATCAGGTCGCCGCGCAGCGACTCGATGTACGCGGCGAGGTCGCGCATGTCGGACTGCGACAGGCTCTGCACCTGCGCCTGCATGATCGGGTTGTTGCGGCCGAGGTGCGGATTGCCGGTGCCCATCTGGTACTGGCGCAGCGCCCAGTAGATGTAGTCCGCGTGCTGCCCCGCGAGCTTCGGATATTCGGGGCTCACCGGCTGGTTCAGGTTCGGGCCGTGGCACGCCGCGCAGTTGTGGCTCTCCGCGAGCACCTTGCCGTTCGCCGCGTCGGCGGCAAATGCCGGATCGAATGCAAGCGCGCCGGCGAGCATGCCGGCGGCGGCGACAGTCCTGAACAGCGTGCCGGATGCGCGGACGGCCTGGGCCTTGTGGGGCTTGTTCATGAATTCTCCTGTCGATCGGAGCTGGCGCTTCGGCACTGACCCCGATCCCGTGCAAGATGATTGCTGTCCCGTCGATGCAGGGCGCGGGTTATTTCTCGGGATTGTTCTTCGACCCGGCGGTCTGCGCCGCATAGTAGGCGGCGATGTCCGCGATGTCCTGGTCGGTCAGCGACGCGGCGATCGCATGCATCGTTTCGAAATGCCGGTCGCCCTTGCGGTACGCCTTCAGCGCGTTGATGAGGTACTGCATGTTCTGGCCGCCGAGGATCGGCACGTGATAGACCTCGGGATACGCGGTGCGGTAGTCCGGAATCCCATGGCAGCCGATGCACATCGCCACCTTGCCCTGACCCGCCTTCGGATCGCCCACGATGTCCGCGTGCGCGACGGCTGCATAGCCTGCCAACACCGTCAGTGCTCCGATCACGACGTGCTTGCCGACAATTTTTTTCATAGCATCCAACCTGGCTTGAGGGGAATCGAACGCCCTGATCGGGCAACGACCTGCGCCGTTTTGCTTCTGGTTGTTACCTGGTTGTTACCTGGTAGCTACTTCTGGTTGCCATGCCTGCAGGACAAAAAAAGCGTCCCGATTGTACCGCGCTGCCGCGCCGTGCGTCCACCGGCCGACCCAGGCCCGGCAAGCCTTTGCGGGCAGGCGCGAGCGCCCCGCGAGCCGTGGCGGGACGGCCTTCGGCGCGAGCGATGCGCGTCGCATTCGCGACCGTCGAAGCCCGCGTAAACCCTGCCGCATCCGCGCCCCGCCGGCCGCCGTGCAGCCACCGCACGAAACGCCGCGCATGCCGCTGCCCGGCGCACCGACGATACGCGAACCCCGTCCGACACGGCATCCCATCTGACTTATACTGGGATTTTTTTCGAGCGAGCGGTCCGCCATGCGTTTCGAAGGTTCTTCGCAGTACGTCGCCACCGACGATCTCAAGCTCGCGGTCAACGCCGCGTTCCTGCTTGCGCGCCCGCTGCTGATCAAGGGCGAGCCCGGCACCGGCAAGACCATGCTCGCGGAAGAGGTCGCGGCCGCGCTCGGCATGCCGCTGCTGCAATGGCACATCAAGTCCACGACCAAGGCGCAGCAGGGGCTGTACGAATACGATGCGGTGTCGCGGCTGCGCGACTCGCAGCTCGGCGACGAGCGCGTGAAGGACATCGCGAACTACATCGTGAAGGGTGTGCTGTGGCAGGCGTTCGACGCCGACCAGCAGACCGTGCTGCTGATCGACGAGATCGACAAGGCCGACATCGAGTTCCCGAACGACCTGCTGCGCGAACTGGACCGGATGGAGTTCTACGTGTACGAGACGCGCGAACTGGTCCGCGCGAAACACCGGCCGCTCGTCATCATCACGTCGAACAACGAGAAGGAACTGCCCGACGCGTTCCTGCGCCGCTGCTTCTTCCACTACATCAGCTTCCCAGACCCGGCGACGATGCAGCGGATCGTCGAGGTCCACTATCCGGGCATCCGCGAGGACCTGCTGCGCGCGGCGATGGAGAGCTTCTTCGAACTGCGCGGCGTCGCCGGGCTGAAGAAGAAGCCTTCGACGTCCGAACTGCTCGACTGGCTGAAGCTGCTGCTCGCCGAGGACATTCCGCCCGACGCGCTGCGCGGCGCGGACGGCCGGCAGACGATGCCGCCGCTCGCGGGCGCGCTGCTGAAGAACGAGCAGGACGTCGGCCTGTTCGAACGGCTGATCTACATGAACCGCAACAACCGCTGACGCGCCGGATGCGGCGGGCGCGGCGGGCCATCGCGCCGCCGCGCCTTCGCCGCCAGAACACGCAGCGCCGCCTCGCAACGCCACCCTTCCAACCGAACGCCCGGGGAGCCCCAACACCATGAGCCGCTGGATCGAGCCCGTCACGCTGCAAGGCACGCACGTGAGCCTCACGCCGCTTTCGGCCGACGACACGCCCGCGCTCGCCGCCGCGGCCGCCGACGGCAAGCTGTGGGACCTGTGGTACACGAGCGTGCCCGCGCCGGGCCAGGAGCGCGCCTACGTCGACGCGGCGCTCGCGATGCGCGAGAACCTCGGCGCGCTGCCGTTCGCGGTGCGCGACGCATCCGGCGAGATCGTCGGCTCGACGCGCTACTTCAACGTGGACAGCGCGAACCGCCGGCTCGAAATCGGTCACACGTGGTATGCAAAGCACGTGCAGCGCACGCCGCTGAACACCGAGGCGAAGCTGCTGCTGCTCACGCATGCGTTCGAGAAACTCGACGCGATCGCGGTCGAGTTCCGCACGCATTTCATGAACCATCAGTCGCGCACCGCGATCGCGCGGCTCGGCGCGAAGCAGGACGGCATTCTGCGCAGCCATCAGATTGGCCGCGACGGCGTGCTGCGCGACACCGTCGTGTTCTCGATCATCGCGTCCGAATGGCCGGCAGTGCGCGCGAACCTGAAGCTCAAGCTCGCGCGCTGAACCTCGCGCGAGCGTCCCATCACGGAGATCCGGCATGCTGATCGACTTCTTCTACACGCTGCGCGACGCGAAGCTGCCGGTCTCGGTGAAGGAGTACCTGACGCTCGTCGAGGCGCTGAAGGAACGCGTCATCGCGCCGTCGCTCGACGAGTTCTACTACCTCGCGCGGATCACCCTGGTGAAGGACGAGCAGTACTTCGACCGCTACGATCAGGCGTTCGGCGCGTACTTCCGCGGCATCGAGGCGAAGTCGGCGCTCGCGTTCGACGTGCCCGACGACTGGCTGAAGAAACGCCTCGACCGCGACTTCACGCCGGAGCAGAAGGCGCAGATCGAGGCGATGGGCGGCCTCGACAAGCTGCTGGAACGGCTGAAGCAACTGTTCGACGAACAGAAGGAGCGTCACGAGGGCGGCAGCAAGTGGATCGGCACCGGCGGCACGTCGCCGTTCGGCAACGGCGGCTACAACCCGGAAGGCATCCGGATCGGCGGCGAAGGCGGCCAGCGCAGCGCGGCGAAGGTGTGGGAAGCGCGCGCGTTCCGCGACTACGACGACCAGGTCGAGATCGGCACGCGCAACATCAAGGTCGCGCTGCGGCGGCTGCGCCGCTTCGCGCGCGAAGGCGCGGCCGACGAACTCGACCTGCCGGACACGATCCGCAGCACCGCCGCGAACGCGGGCTGGCTCGACCTGAAGATGGTCCCGGAGCGGCACAACAACGTGAAGGTGCTGATGCTGCTCGACGTCGGCGGATCGATGGACGATCACATCCGCCGCACCGAGGAACTGTTCTCCGCCGCGAAGGCCGAGTTCAAGCACCTCGAATTCTTTTACTTCCACAACTGCGTGTACGACTTCCTGTGGAAGAACAACCGCCGCCGCCACGCGGAGCGCACGCCGACGTGGGACGTGCTGCACCGCTTCACGCCGGACTACAAGCTGATCTTCGTCGGCGACGCGACGATGAGCCCGTACGAGGTCGTGCAGCCGGGCGGCTCGGTCGAATACAACAACGCGGAGGCCGGCGCGGTGTGGCTGCGCCGTCTCGCGGACCACTTCCCGCGTTTCGCCTGGCTCAATCCGGAGCCGGAGCGGCTGTGGGAATACCGGCAGTCGGTGTCGATCATCCGCGAGGTGCTCGGCCACCGGATGTATCCGCTGACGATCGCCGGCCTCGAAACCGCGATGCGGGCGTTGAGCAAGTGACGCGCGCCGCCCCTTTCGCCATCCCTTTGATTCCGACTTTCATTCCGAACGTCGCGCACCCCGCCTGGAGAGTTTTCGCATGACCGCGCCCTCGTCCCCCGAACTGCCCGCGACCTTCCGGCCAGGACCGCTGCGGCCGTTCGCCGACACGTCGGTTTCCGCGATCGTCGCGGGCTTCGTCGCGATGATGACCGGCTACACGAGTTCGCTCGTGCTGATGTTCCAGGCGGGCCAGGCCGCGCATCTGACCGATGCGCAGATTTCGTCGTGGATCTGGGCGCTGTCGATCGGCATGGGCGCAACGACGATCGGGCTGTCACTGTGGTTCCGCGCACCGGTGGTGGTCGCATGGTCGACGCCGGGCGCGGCGCTCCTCATCAGTTCGCTGCCGCATGTTCCGTATGCGGAGGCGATCGGCGCGTACATCGTCTGCGCGCTGCTGCTGACCGCGGTCGGCGTGACCGGCTGGTTCGACACGCTGATGAAACGCATCCCCGGCGGCATCGCGGCCGCGCTGCTCGCGGGCATCCTGTTCGAGATCGGCATCGAGATCTTCCGCGCCGCGCAGTACCGCACCGCGCTCGTGCTGACGATGTTCTTCGCGTATCTGATCGTGAAGCGCCTCGTGCCGCGCTACGCGATCGTCGCGACGCTCGCGATCGGCATCGTCGCGGCCGCGCTGCTCGGGCTGCTCGACTTCAGCCGCTTCCACGTCGCGGTCGCGAAGCCGGTGTTCACGATGCCGGCCTTCTCCGTCGCCGCGATCGTCAGCATCGGGATTCCGCTCTTCGTCGTCGCGATGGCGTCGCAGAACGTGCCGGGCGTCGCGGTGCTGCGCGCGGACGGTTATCCGACGCCGTCGTCGCCGCTGATCGCGACAACCGGCCTCGCGTCGCTCGTGCTCGCGCCGTTCGGCTCGCACGGCATCAACCTCGCGGCGATCACCGCGGCGATCTGCACCGGCGCGGACGCCCACGAGGACCGCAGCAAGCGTTATACCGCGGCCGTCTGGTGCGGCGTGTTCTACCTGATCGCCGGCACCTTCGGCGCGACGATCGCGGCGCTGTTCGCCGCGTTCCCGAAGGCGCTCGTCGTGTCGATCGCGGCGCTCGCGCTGTTCGGCTCGATCATGAGCGGTCTCACGAACGCGATGCAGGACGCGCGCCAGCGCGAGGCGGCGCTGGTCACGTTCATGGTCACCGCGTCGGGCCTCACGCTGCTGTCGATCGGCTCCGCGTTCTGGGGGCTCGTCGCCGGCGTGCTCACGCAGGTCGTGCTAAACGTGCGGCGCGCCTGAGAGAGACGCGCGCCGCATGCGCAACACCGCGCGGTCACATCCGCTTCATCGCGGCGGCACGCGATCCGCAATAGAATGACGGGCATGAGCCGTGCATGACCGCGCGGCAAGCCGTCCGGCGCGGACGGCGCGGCGACACCGCATTCCGCCCGGCGCGCCCCGCGGCGCCCGGCCGTTCAACTCCCACCGATCATGGCGCGCATGCGCCTCCAGGGCCTGACATGACTACCGCACTCGATCAGTTGAAGCAGTACACCACCGTCGTCGCCGACACCGGCGACTTCCAGCAACTCGCGCAGTACAAGCCGCAGGACGCGACGACGAACCCGTCGCTGATCCTGAAGGCCGTGCAGAAGGACGACTACCGGCCGCTGCTCGAAAAGACCGTCCGCGATCACGCGGCGGAGCCGATGGAGTCGATCATCGACCATCTGCTGATCGCGTTCGGCACCGAGATCCTGAAGATCATCCCGGGCCGCGTGTCGACCGAAGTGGACGCGCGGCTGTCGTTCGACACGCAGAAGTCGATCGACAAGGCGCGTCACATCATCGACCTCTACAAGCACGCCGGCATCGACCGCGAGCGCGTGCTGATCAAGCTCGCGTCGACGTGGGAAGGCATCCGCGCGGCCGAGGTGCTGCAGAAGGAAGGCATCCGCTGCAACATGACGCTGCTGTTCTCGCTCGCGCAGGCCGCCGCGTGCGCGGAAGCAGGCGCGCAACTGATCTCGCCGTTCGTCGGGCGCATCTACGACTGGTACAAGAAGCAGGCCGGCAGCGCATGGGACGAAACGAAGGACGGCGGCGCGAACGATCCCGGCGTGCAGTCGGTGCGCCGCATCTACGCGTACTACAAGAAGTTCGGCTACCACACCGAGGTGATGGGCGCGAGCTTCCGCACGACGGGCCAGATCGTCGAACTGGCCGGCTGCGACCTGCTGACGATCAGCCCCGACCTGCTGCAGAAGCTGCACGACAGCAACGACAAGGTGGAGCGCAAGCTGTCGGCGGAAGCGTTTGCCGGCGAGCAGATCGACCGCGTGCCGGTCGACGAGCCGACGTTCCGCTTCCTCGTGAACGACGACGCGATGGCGACCGAGAAACTCGCGGAAGGCATCCGCGCGTTCGCCGCCGATGCAGTGAAGCTCGAAAAGCTGATCGACGAATTGCGCAAGCACTGATCGCGCCGTTTTTTCGGGTTCCGGATGCAACGCAAGCGGCCGCGCCGCGACGGTGAATGCCGTCGCGGCGCGGCCGTTTTGTCGTTGTGGGTGTCCGGCCGTTAGCGCAGGCCGCTGGCAACCCGCGTTCCCGCCTTCGTCCGCATAAACCCTGACCACATCGCGCCGCCGGCGCGCGAAGGCGCGCCTAGAATCAGGGCAGCGACGCCGCGGCGCGCAAACCGTCGCTTTCGCGGCGGGCGCGGCATGCACGCCATGCACGACATGGCGCCGTCCCCTCGATCCGCTGGAGAATCGCGATGCAGATCCAGTCCTACCTGTTTTTCAACGGCAATTGCGGCGACGTGATCGCGTATTACCGCGAAGTGCTCGGCGCCGAAGAACTGTTCCGGATGCGTTTCGACGAAGCGCCGCCCGACCCGCAACGGCCGCCGATGCCGCCCGACATGGGCGACAAGGTGATGCACGCGACGCTGCGGATCGGCCAGTCGGACCTGATGATGTCCGACGGCGGCTGCATGACGAACAGCAGCGCGTTCGCGGGCTTCAGCCTGTCGCTGGCCGGCGAGGACGCGGCGACCGCGGAACGCTACTTCAACGCGCTGGCGAAGGACGGCACCGTGAAGATGCCGTTCCAGAAGACGTTCTGGTCGCCGGGATTCGGCATGGTGACCGATCGTTTCGGCGTGCCGTGGATGGTCACCGCGCCGCCGCTCGAAAAGATCGGCTGACGCGGACGCGGCGATTACGGGGATTTCGGCGCGGCGCCGCGCTCGATGTTCCAGTTCGGCTCGATCGCGAGCAGCAGCGCGCGCAGTTCGGCGACCTGCTCCTCGAAACGCAGCGCGAGCCAGTAAGGCCCCTGCAATTCGGGCGCGAGCGGACCGGCGGCGGGTTCGGGCGGGCGTTGGGGTTCGGCTTCGGGTTGAGGCGGCGGCAAGGCCGGTGCCTGCGGTTGTGGTACCGCTTGTGTCTGCGCCTGCGCCTGCGATTGCCGTTGCGACGCCGCCTCAGCCTGACCCGGCGCGTCCGCCGTAACGGCATCCGGCATCGCACTCCGCACGCCGCCGCCGTCGCCCGCGCGAGAAACCCCGCCCAACGCAACATCGCCGCCGCCAACGGCCACCGAACCCGCCGCGCGATCCGCGCCCTTCTCCCCCCGCAGCGCATCCGCCGCGCCCCACGCGCGATGCGCGCCGCCGAAGCGCAACGCGCGCGCGGTCGCGAGCAGCATCGTCCGCACCGCCGCGCCGCGCGCCGCGAACGCGAGCCGCACCGGCTGCCGCGCGTCGTGGCCGACGCCGTCCGACAACATCTCCAGCGCGCTCAGCATCGACCGGTGCAGCCGCTGCACCTGTTCGAGCCGCGCCTGCGGCACGTCGATCTCCTTCGCGACCGACGGCATCAGCGCGCGCAGTTGCACCAGCCCTTCGCCGAGCCGCCGGAACGCGTCGGTCTGCGCGTCCGCGTCGAGCAGCTGGCCGCCCATCACGCGCGCGTAGATGCGCGCGCAGGCGCGCAGGTTGTCCGCGAGCCGGTAGCGCCACGTGTACGTCGCGTGCAGCGGCAGCGCGAACGAAAACGCGAGCGCGATCACGATGCCGATCATCACGTTCAGCGTGCGCCACAGGCCCGTGTCGATCAGGTTGTCGCCGTGACCCGCGACGATGCACATCGTGATCGCGGTCAGCAGCGCGACGTAACCCGGCTTGCCGATCGCGTAATACCCGCAGACGCCGGCCACCGCCGACATCAGCACGTAGGTCAGCGTCGTCGAGCCGGTGACCGCCTGCACGACGATCAGCGTGAGCCCGATCAATGCGCCGAGCAGCGTGCCGAGCGCGCGCTCGGTGGCCTTCTTGCGGATGAAGCCGTGGTGCTGAAGCCCGCCGATCACGACCAGCAGCGTCACCGACGCCCAGATGCCGTGCGGAATGTCGATGCCGGTCGTCGCGAGGATCGACGTCAGCATCGCGAGCCCGACCCGCACGCTGTGGATCACCTTCGCGTTGCGGTAGCGGTAGAACGGCGACGTGATCGCGCGCAGCATCCGCTCGGGCCGCGAGCGGCGGCGTCGCACGGGACGACGAACGGGAGTGTCGGTGCTGGATCGGGCCATGGGTGCTCGGACGAACGGGTCGGAGGGTCGCCACCGCAACGGTGCCGCGCCATCCATCCTGCACCAGAAGAAGAAAGGCCCGCAACCGGTCGTTGCGGGCCTGCGCCGGGAAGTCCCTCCCGGGCCTTCCCTGATGCTGCATCGCGCGCGGTCCGCGCCCGCCGCCATGCGTCCAGCGCGCACGGACGGGCCGGACCGCCGCCGGTCAGCCTTCGACGACGTCCAGATAGTCCTCCGGACGCGTGCGGTCCTCGGCCTTCTTCGCGCCGGCCACGTGCACCAGCGCGCTGACGGCCACCGACACGACGAGGTTCACGACCAGCGCCCACACCGCCGCGTACCCCGGCACCGCGAGGCCGAACAGGTGGATCACGTAGATCGAGCCGGCGAGCTTCAGCGACACCGCCATGTACGTGCCGGTCGCGATGCCGGCCGCCCAGCCGACCAGCAGGCCGCGATAGTCGAGCACCCGCGTGTACAGGCCGAGCACGATCGCGGGCAGCGTCTGGATGATCCAGATGCCGCCGAGCAGTTGCAGCTGGATCGCATACGTGAGCGGCAGCCCGAGAATGAACGCCACCGCGCCGACCTTCACGATCAGCGACACCAGCTTCGCGATGTTGGTCTCCTGCTCGTGGCTCATCCGGCGGTTGATGAACTCCTTGTGGATGTTGCGCGTGTACAGGTTCGCGGCCGCGATCGACATGATCGCCGCCGGCACCAGCGCGCCGATGCCGATCGCCGCGAACGCGACGCCGACGAACCACGACGGGAAGAAGTGCAGGAACAGCGCGGGCACCGCGAAGCTCGGGCCGAACGCCTTGAAGTACGGCGCGAACTCGGGCATGTCCTTCACGCCGGCCGCGAGCGCCATGAAGCCGAGCAGCGCGAGCAGGCCGAGCACCAGCGAGTACGCGGGCAGCATCGCCATGTTGCGGCGGATCGTGTTGCCCGACGACGACGACAGCACCGCGGTGATCGAGTGCGGGTACAGGAACAGCGCGAGCGCCGAGCCGACCGCGAGCGTCGCGTACGCGCTGTAGCCGTTCAGGCTCGACGCGTCGGGCGACTTCAGCAGCAGCTTCTCGGGCGGCACCGCCGCGAAAATGTGGCCGAAGCCGCCCATCTTCGCCGGGATCACGATGATCGCCGCGATGATCGTGATGTAGATCAGCACGTCCTTCACGACCGCGATCATCGCCGGCGCGCGCAGGCCCGACGTGTACGTGTACGCGGCGAGAATCGCGAACGCGATGATGAGCGGCAGGTCGCCGACGAAACCGGTCGTGTCGAAGCCGAGCGCGCCGATCACCACTTCGATGCCGACCAGTTGCAGCGCGATGTACGGCATCGTCGCGACGATGCCGGTCACGGCGATCGCGAGCGCGAGCATCCGGCTGCCGTAGCGCGCGCTGACGAAGTCGGCGGACGTCACGTAGTTGTGGCGCTTCGCGATTGCCCACAGCTTCGGGAACACGACGAACGCGAACGGATAGATCAGGATCGTGTACGGCAGCGCGAAGAAGCCGGTCGCGCCCGCGCCGAACACCAGCGCCGGCACCGCGACGAACGTGTACGCGGTGTACAGGTCGCCGCCGAGCAGGAACCACGTGACGAAGGTGCCGAAGCGGCGGCCGCCGAGGCCCCACTCGTCCAGATGCGCGAGGTTGCCGCGACGCCAGTGCGCGGCGACGAAACCGAGGATCGTCACGCCGACGAAGAACAGGATAAAGACGAAGGTGGCGGTGACGTTCATCGCGCGCCTCCCTGCGAACCGCCCGCATCGGCCTTGTTGCGGTTCTTCGTCTTCTGGTACACGAGCGCGGTGATGAGCGCGCTCAACAGCACCCACAGCAGCTGATACCAGTAGAAGAACGGGAAGTCCCACAGCGTGGGCTCGATCCGGTTATAAGACGGCACCCAGACCATCGCGATCCAGGGCAGCAGCAACAGCCAGAGCCAGTGTTTGCTGGCCTTGCCCGCGTCGGCGTCGTGAGCCATGACGTCTCCTCTGTCCTTATAGTGATTGGCGTCCGCCGGTCGGCGGGCGACGGCCCCGAGGGCGGATAACCCGCAGGGTCCCCGAAAGCGGGAAAAGAGTATAGGACGCGGCGGAACCCGGTCAAGCCGGGGCAACCCCAATCGTGGCGCGGCTGTCAAGCCGGTGGGGTGCGTCAGGGGGACCTGGGGGAGTGCTTCGGATGGCGAAGTCGTTCCGCGGCAACGAAAACGCCGGCGCGAAGGCCGGCGTCGCTATGCGGCGGGTGCAACGGGTTGACCGCAAGAAGCGGCCTCGTGCGCGCGGCTCGCCGAACCCGCGCCCGCCGGCGATCGACGATCGGCGCTCAGATCGAGAACGACTCGCCGTCCTTCCCGCTCGACTCGCGCAATCCCTTCACCCACTGCTGCGCCGGCAGGCCGAGCTTGGCCTCGATCAGCCGCGCGCGTTTTTCGAGCGCCGCGTACGGCACGTCGAGCGCCGGGCCGGAGAACGCGAGCGCGATGCGGTTGCCTTCGTGCACCTCGGGCAGCGCGATCACGCGGCCCTCGAACGCCTCGTTCAGCCGCTTCATGTTGCGCACGAAACTCGGATGGTCGCCGAACAGGTTGATCGTCGCGATGCCGGCATCGGTCAGGCACGCGCGCACCGCGCGGTAGAACGCGACGCTGTCGAGCACCGGGCCGCGCGCCGTCGCGTCGTACACGTCGATCTGCAACGCGCCGATCGTGCCGTGGTTCTCGCGATCGTTCACGAAGTCCCACGCATCGCGCTCGTGGACGGTCAGCCGCGCGTCGTCCGGCGGCAGCTCGAACATCGTTCGCGCCGCCACGACGACGGCCGGATTCAGTTCGACAGCCTCGACCTTCGCCGGCCGCAGGAAACGATGCGCGAACTTCGTCAACGCCGCCGCGCCGAGGCCGAGCTGCACGATGCGCGCCGGCGTCGCGAGGAACAGCAGCCACGCCATCATCTGCTGCGCGTATTCGAGTTCGATGTGATGCGGCTTCTTCAGACGCATCGCGCCCTGCACCCATTCGGTGCCGAAGTGCAGATACCGCACGCCGTCCTCTTCCGAGAACGTGACCGGCGCATAACGCGGCTTGCGCGGCGCGTCGATCTTCGGCGCGGCGTCGAGGTCGTCGTTCTGCGCTCGCGTGCGTTTCGTGTTCCGGCTGCGCGTCGCGATCGCGTCGTCCGACGCGGCCGCCGCGTGGCGGGCGTTGTTGCGGGAAATGCGGAAGGCGCGCGCCTCGGCGGACGCGCGTTTGATCAGAGTCGTCATGTAAAAGGTATCGCGCCAGCGGCGCAGGGTTGCGAGCGAACGAGAGAATATCATCCGGGTCGTCAACGCTTCCCGACAGCCGGCAAAAACCGTTCTGCAAGCCGCTTTCCGATCCGTTGCACGTGCAACCTCCAGCGCCAGGGCAACTTTCTTCCTTTGGCGCCGAAAACCCCGGGTATTCCCTAATGCGCGCGCATCGGCGCGACGCCGTAAGGCCATGGGAGCACACCATTTTGCCGTGCTCGAACTCCTCTCGCACGCAACGAACACCACGAAAAAACAGATGCAAAAAATGACCTTGAACCAGAAGCTCGGCTCGATGATCGCCGTGTTATGGGTTGGCCTGCTGCTGATCGGCGCGCTCGGCCTGTGGCAGAACCGGACTTCGATGCTGGACAGCCGCCGCGAGGAACTGACCGCGCTCGTCGATTCCGGCGTCGCGATCGCCAACCACTATTACCAGTTGTCGCAGCAGCACGTGCTTCCGGAAGACGAGGCGAAAAAACGGGCGCTCGAAGCGATCGGCGCGGTGCACTACGGCGATTCCGGCTACCTCGCGGTGAACGACTCGCATGCCGTAATGCTCGCGCACCCGAACCGGTCGATCATCGGCAAGAACATGGCCGACTTCACGGACCCGACCGGCAAGCACGTGGTCACCGACATGAACGCCGTCGCGGACCGCACCGGCAGCGGCTTCGACGACTACCTGTGGGCGAAGCCGGGCCACGACCAGCCAGTGCAGAAGACCGGCTTCGTGAAGCGCTTCGTGCCGTGGGACTGGTACGTGGTGACCGGCATGTACATGGACGACGTGCAGGACGCGTTCCTGCGCAGCGCGCTGCGCTGGCTCGCGATGACGGCGGCGCTCGCGGGCGGCTCGACCATGGTGATGCTGGTCGTGCTGCGCAGCGTGCGCCGCCATCTCGGCGGCGAACTCGAAGAGGCGGTCGAGACCGCGCGCCGGATCGCGCGGGGCGACCTGACCGTCGAGGTGCCGGTGCGCCGCGACGACGACGCGAGCCTGATGCACGCGCTGCACGCGATGCGCGCGGGGCTCGTGCAGACCGTGTCGCGCGTGTATTCGGGCACCGAGAACATCAACGTCGGCGCGAACGAGATCGCGTCCGGCAACACCGACCTGTCGCAGCGCACCGAGGAACAGGCGGCGGCGCTCGTGCAGACCGCGTCCACGATGGACCAGATGACGACCAACGTGAAGCAGAACGCCGACAGCGCGGTGCACGCGGCGCGGCTCGCGGGCCAGGCCGCCGAGGTCGCGACGCGCGGCAGCAGCGTCGTCGATCAGGTGATCGCGACGATGTCCGACATCTCGACCAGTTCGCAGAAGATCGGCGACATCACCGCCGTGATCGACAGCATCGCGTTCCAGACCAACATCCTCGCGTTGAACGCCGCGGTCGAGGCCGCGCGCGCGGGCGAGGACGGGCGCGGTTTCGCGGTCGTCGCGCAGGAAGTGCGCAGCCTCGCGCAGCGGTCCGCGAGCGCCGCGAAGGAGATCAAGACGCTGATCGGCTCGTCGACGCTGTCGGTCGAACAGGGCGCGACCCAGGTCGCGCAGGCCGGCGAGACGATGACGGAGATCGTCGAGTCGGTGCGGCGCGTGAACGAGATTCTGGAAGAGATCAGCCAGACGTCGCGCGAGCAGAGCGCGGGCATCGAGCAGGTGAACCGCGCGGTCGGCGAGATGGACCAGGTCACGCAGCAGAACGCGGCGCTCGTCGAAGAGGCCGCGGCGGCCGCGCATTCGCTGAAGGATCAGGCGGCTTCGCTGCGCGAGGCGGTCGCGAGCTTCAGGCTGCCCGCGTAGCGCCGGGACGGCCAACACCGAGCCGCAAACGAGACGGGCCGGCGAGCGCGTGCGGATGCTCCCCACGCAACTCGCCGGCCCGGTTTCATCCGGCCCGCGCGACCGGTTCGTCAGCGCGAACGCTTACGCTCGATCACGCCGTACCAGCCCATTCCCTTGTACGTCTCGTAACCCTGCGTCAGCGCGAACGCGATGAGCGCGTCGTCGGTCCAGTAGTAGCCGGAGCGGCTCGTTTCAGGGTCGTCCGTCGTCTTCAGTTGCAGGGTGCGGCGGAACACGCCGTCGTTGTCCGAGCTGGCGAGCACGCGGAACTTCGAATCGACGAGCAGGCAGCGCGTCGTTTCCCATTCGTCGCCGGACAGCCGCACGCCGCGCGTGACCGCGTGCGCCTGCGGGGCCCAGTCGAAGAACACCGCGAGCACGCCGATGGGCCGGCCGTTCTCGTTCGAGCCTTCGCGCACCGCGGTCGCATAGACCGCCGCCGGCGCGCCGCCGAGCAGCGCGACGCCTTCCGGCTCCGACGACACGTAGTCGGCGCCCGAGCGCGTCGCGACCGCCGGGCGGAACCACGACTCGTCCGCGACGTTGCGGCCGACGACCGGATACTTGCCCGGCCGGCCGGTCGCGACGACGTTGCCGTCGAGGTCCATCACCCACAGGTCGAGATAGACGGTGTAGCTGTCGAGAATCACGCCGAGCCGTTCGCTCGCGTGCGCCCGCGCGTCGCCCGACGCGTCTTCGAGCGCCTGCACGACGGCCGAATCGGTCGCCCACCAGCGCACGTCGCACGACCGCTCGTACAGGTTGCGGTCGATGATGTCGATCATGTTCAGCGCAAGATCCGTGAGCCGCTGCGCCTCCTGGTGCTGCAACTGGCCGACCATGCGCGTGCCGAGCGAATCGAGTTCGCTATGCAGTTCGCGCGTGAGCTGTTCGATTTTCTTCGAGACGACCTTGACCTGGTTCGCGACGACCGCAAAACCCCGCCCTGCCTCCCCCGCGCGCGCCGCCTCGATCAGCGCATTGATCGCGAGATACGTCGCTTCGCGATTGATGCTGTCGATGTCGGAAATCTTGCCGCGCGCTACCCGATTGATCTGTTTCGTTAGTTCGACGATGTCGACGACGTCGCCCATAAGTACCCCTTAGTCTCCACGATTCGCCGTAGCGACGAACCCGCCTCTCTCCGAAAATGGAAAAGCTGGAGCCGTATCCGGTGATCATGACTGAAAATAAAATCGTGGCAAAGACAAATTACGGGAATGTTGCGAAGTGGGCGTAATTGGTGAGAAAGCCGAAATAATTTGCACGAAGGCGGTTTCCCCCGTGCAATTAAATCGGTGCATTGCCGCACCTCGAATAAGCATCGGCATCAAAATGGGGAATTCGCCGTTCCGCCGATCAGCCGCGAAGTCAGTCCTGAGCCGGCCGCCGGGTCGGCTCCGGCGCGGCCCTCAAGTAATCGCGCACGCCGCCGTTAATGGCTCAAACCCTTTCGCACGGGACCGCGCCGAACCCGGCGGCGGCAGCAAAACCGACATGCAACTGAAACTCCGGCGTCAACGGAGCAGGCGAGAATCCACCGTGAGACCCGCCTCGTCGCGAACCGCGGGCGAGGCTGCAACCGGGCGGCACCGCTTCGATCCACGGCGGTGCATGACCCTGATGCGCAAGCGGGTATCACTGGATGCGGTTGGGCAACACATGAATCGAACATACGAATATCGCGGCTACCGGCTGGACGTCAGCGTCGAGGCGCTGTGCTTCGGCCAGGCGGGCCGCACGATGCTCGCGCGCCGACGCTACATCGCCGTGGTGCGGTTCGTCGCGGCGCACGACGCGACAGCGGAATTTCCGACGATGCGGCTCGACGAAGCCGGCGGACAACCGTTCGCATCGGAAGTCGATGCGCTGATGGGCGGCTATAGCGCCGGGCAGCGGCTGATCGACGACCGGTTGAGCCGGCCGCCGGGCTGACGCAGCCGGCGCGCCCTGCACGTCAGTCGTCGCAGCGCAGGTCCTGCTTCGACACCGCGATGATCACCGGATAGGTGCCCCGTTCCAGTTCGATGCGCGCGACCACCGCCATCGTCGTGCTGTCGATCTCGTCGTACACGCTGACCTTCTCGCGGCGAAGACTCGTGACCCCGGTGCAGCCGGACGCGCGGCCTTCGTCCGAGATCCGGCACTGGAACTCGTTGTCCGCCAGGTAGCGATACCTGTCCCGGTCGGGCGTCGCCAGATATTCGCGCAGGCTCTGCACCGCTCCGCCGACGCCGGTGACGTACCCGATCGAGCACGGCGGATCGGACGGCGCGCCGCCCGGCGTGTCGGCTTTCGCGGCCGTGCCCGCGAGCGCGATGACCGAGGCCAGCGCGAGGGTCGATGCAAGGATGGGTTTCATGCACAGGTTACGATCGTCGGTTCGAAGCCGTCGATTGTAATTGCATTGCGCATAAGCGGCGGCAAACGCGCACCGGCGCTGCCCCGCGGCAGGCAGGGGCCGCCGGCGACGCCATGCCATGCCTGCTACCATACCGGTCGCAGACGCGGACTCGACTGCCTTCCGATCGACTTCAAACTGCCCGGGTCGGGCCGTTCGTGACCTACGCGGCCTCGCGCGACTGCATCGCGGCAAGCGCCTGACGAAGCGTCTGCACGCGCGAACGCAGGGAATGGGTATCGGCAAACCCGCTCAGCACCTCGACGCGCTGCTGCCAGTAGCGCAGCGGGATGCCGCGGCGGTGACCGGAGATATAGCGGACCACCGTCTCCAGATGCTCGATTTCCCGTTCCAGCAAATGGGGATTCATAACGGACTCTCTGTGTATTCAGACGATCCATCGTTCGACGGGGAAAATATAAGTGAAGAATTCGCCGCTTCCTATTACCCGAAAGAGTAGCGAGGACGACCCCGCGCTACTGGCCGAGATCATCGGCCTCTATGCAGGCGAACCCGATCTGCATGAATTGCCCCCGCTGATTTTCTCGTCCGTGAGCCGGCTGGCCGGCGCCGACGTCGTGACCTATGCCGAGTTTCATCAGGCGACCCAGGACTTTCGTTCGCTGGTCTCCGTCGACGACGCGCCCGAGCGGCGCGCCGTCGCGATGGCGGCGTTCGCGCGTCACATGCATACGCACCCGTTCTGGCAGGGGACGCCGGACTTCTTCGGCGCGCATGCCTGGCGCGAATCCGATTTCTTCAGCGACACCGAATTTCCCGCGCTGCCGATGGCCCAGGACGCGTTTCTGCCATCGGGCGCGCGCCGCCTGATGACGATCGTGATTCCGCATAACGACTACGTGCTGACCGTCACCGCGGTGCGCATCATCGGACGCCCCGCGTTCAGCGACGCGGAGCGCGACCGCATGGAAGCGTTTCGCTCGCATTTGCTGCGGGTGTACCGGCAGGCGCAGGAACGCACGATTGCGCGGCTCACGCCCGTCGAGCGGCTGCGTTATGCGTTTCCGGACCTGACGCCGCGCCAGCTCGACGTCGCGTCGTGGATCGCGCGGGGCAAGTCGAACGACGAGATCGCGGCGATCCTCGAAGTCGGCATCGATACCGTGAAGGCGCATGCGAAGGCGATCAGCGGGAAGCTCGGCGCGGATAGCCGGGTCGGCACGGCCGTGCTGGCTCATACGGCGCTGCCGTTCGCGCGGTTTCCGCCGTTGTGGAAGCTGGGGGTCGGCGCGTGGGGGACCGAGGAAGGACAGGTCGTTCGGGTTGGAGAAGGGGCAGCGGAGAGGTGAGCGTCGCGACGCATGCTTGCGCAGCGAATCGAAACCCCGTTCGCGATGACAGGCATTGAACGCTTCCCATCTGCCGATGCCATGCGCGAGCATGCGAACCCATCGCGGGTCATCATGCAACGCGTGGAGCGAAAAGTCGCCCATCACCGAACCCCGAAACCGTCAGAGCGCATGAATATTTTGTCCAGTTTGACACCTCTGCCGCTCGCACAGCATGCTGCTGCCACGCGCGCATTTTCTTCGGACCCGATCCGTTCCGCCGCAACATCGCCAAAACTGCCGGCGTCCGTTTCCGGCCATACCTGCCACACAACACGGGGTTCTCAAGCATGAGCACGATCCACTTCATCGGCGGGGAAAAAGGCGGCGTCGGCAAATCGCTCGTCGCCCGCGTGTTAGCCCAGTATTTCATCGACCGGAGCATGCCCTTCGTCGGCTTCGATACCGACCGGTCGCACGGCGCGCTGCTGCGGTTCTATGCCGATTTTGCCGAGCCTGCCGTGCTCGATCAGCATGACAGTCTCGATCCCGTCATGGAATCGGCCCTCGCGGATCCGCAGCGACGCGTCCTGGTCGATCTCGCGGCCCAGACGCAGCAATCGCTCGTCAGCTGGCTCGACGATTCGGACGTACTCGGTTTCGCCGAAGAACAGGGGCTCGCGCTAACGTGGTGGCATGTCATGGACACCGGACGCGATTCGGTCGAACTGCTGCGGCAATGGCTCGACGAGTTCGGCGGACGCATCAAGCTGGTCATCGTGCTGAACGAAGTTCGCGGCGATCGTTTCGAGATTCTGGACGCATCCGGCGAGCGCGAGCGAGCCGAATCACTCGGCGCCAGCGTGGTTACGCTGCGTCATCTGCCCGACACGACGATGCAGAAAATCGATCGGCAAAGCGCCAGCTTCTGGGCGGCAGTCAACCATCCGGACCGCGCCGCCACCGGGCTCGGGTTGCTGGAGCGGCAGCGCGTCAAGATATGGCTGCAGCGCGCTTATGCGGAGCTGGAAAAGCTCGACTTGTAGGGTCGTCGCCACTGCTGCGCGGCGTGCTGCACATTGGGTCCCGGACGAGAAGGTCGCGGGCGACGCGCGACCAGCGACAAATCAGGGGATTGGGACGCTGCTGCAACGCCTGAAGATGGCGCCCAACGCCCTCTATCCGGCGAAAGCGACTACACCAATGGTTCACCGAGCCGTTCCGTCTTGATCGCCCGCTGAACCGCGGGACGTGCAAGCACGCGTTGCAGGTACGCGCCGAGTAGCGACCACTCGCGCGCCGGCTTCGCGAATCCGCGCGTCCATCTGCAAGCATAAGCGCATAGGGGTCCAATACCGTGTAGTGCTGGCCCAGCAGCCACGGGCCGCCGCTCGAATGAAGCTGAACCTCCAGCTGGTTGAGCAAAGTCGTAATCTTCGATTCGGCGTGAGCCCGAATCTGTTGCGCGCCGATTGAATTCTCCGGATCGACCCATCGCTAAGGGTAGTAATAGACGATCAGTGCCGTTTGCAGCGTATTCGTTAGCCACATCAACCATTTATAGAACTGCGCACGCTCCATCGTCCCCAGTTCGGGAGCAAGCCCGCTCGCCGGGTTCGTATCCGCCAGGTGCAAACAAATGGCGGCGGTCTCGTACAACACCAGGTCGCCATCAACCAGCACAGGGATCAATCCGGTCGGATTGAGCCGTAAGTATTCGACGGACTTATGCTCGCGTTGCTGGGGTAATAGAACAGTTTCACTGTCGTCATTTGAATAACATGGCCCTTGGGAGGGTTGTCCGCTGGTTTTCGCAGCCTATGACCACGGCAAGGCGGACATTAATGCGAGGTTCGCCTGCCTTCCATGACAGCTTGTGCACGAACGTCTGCGCCCATCCGGAAAGAGCCGTTATTGGCCCAGCATGGCGTCCGTCCGTTCGGGCCGCAATGTGCCAACCCTATCCGGACATAGCCCCCGTCTCCGAGAGAGCGCGGTGAACATCAAACAGGAATCTGCCGCCAAACAACCAGCTTCTCTTCGAACGAAAGCATCGCATAAGCCGGACTGGAAGAAGGCAACACGAGCGTGTCATACCCCGCGGCAGCGATGACCGGCGCAAACCGCCCCGCCGTCTTCCCGTTGAAGCAGACCTTCTTCAACAACGGCGCATGCTCGCGCAGCGAATCGAAGTCATTGGGCTGCGCATGGCGGATGGCCGAATCGAGGCTCCCTTCGCGATGACACGCATCGAGCACGTCCCATATGCCGATGCCGTGCGCGAGCACGCGAACCAGCCGGTCGTCATAGGGCAATTCGTGCAGCGAAGGCTCGCCGATCACGGCCCCCAACAGCCGCCAGAACTGATTCCGCGGATGCGCGTAATACTGCGCGGCGGCAAGCGATGCCTCCCCCGGAAAACTCCCGAGCACCAGCGTATGCGTCGTGTCGGCCGCGATAACCGGCGGGAACCCTTTCAGCATCAACGCCCCGCCCTGTCGTCCGCGCCGTGCGCGTGCGAAGCGGTATGCCCGAGCGGCCCGCGCTCGCGCGCCGGATGAACGCCGCGCGAGGCTAAAGCCGCAGCGTCCGCGTCGCGCGCCCCCGCCGCCAGCCGCGCCCACAAGGCCGGCAGCATGCATTCGGTGACCATCAGCGGCTCGTGATGCCGCTCGAACACCGACCGCCGCGCCACGAACGCATAGGGCAGCGCGTCCCCGGACAACTCGACCGCCGCCAGCGCATACAGCGGATGCCGCGCATTCACCCGCCGGCTCACGAGCGCCGAGCGCCCGACCTCGCTGTCGCTATACAGCAGTTCCGCCAGCGGCCGCGTGCGCAGCCGCCGCATCGCCTGCCACACGCCGACGCTCGCGCGCAGCGGCGTCACGCTATGCGCGGCGACGCACGGCGCGCCGTCGACGGACAGCACGACCTCGCGCACCCACGCGGGCTCGCGCGGCGCGAGCCGCAGCGCCGCGCATTCGTCGGGCCATGGCCGAGCGAACGCCTCGCGCGTGACGCGCACGTCGACCGCGCCGAGCGTGCGCAGATGCGCGGTCAGCGAGCCGCCGCGCGTGAGCCAGTCTTTCTGGTGAACGGTGAAGCCGGGCAGCGGCGTCTCGCGCCAGCGCCCGTCAGCGGCATCGAATCGGATAGGCATGGCGCGCATTATAGGCCGGCGCCCACACGCGCCGCGCCGCCGGCGGCATCCCGAAAAAGCGACACCCCGCAGGCATCGCGCCATGCGGGGTGTGCGGTCGAACCACTCGACGAATAGCCCGGCGAACCACCCGACGGCGACGGCCCGCATCGCGGACACACCGCCCGGGTCGCGCTTTCTCGCGTGTTAACCGGCCTTCGCGAGCAGCAGCGCGTTCGTGCGCTTCACGAAGCTCGCCGGGTCTTCGAGCGAGCCGCCTTCGGCGAGCAGCGCCTGGTCGAACAGCAGGTGGCACCAATCGCTGAACTCCGCGCTATCGGTGTTCAGCGCCTTCACGAGCGGATGCTCGGGGTTCACTTCGAGAATCGGCTGGAACGTCGGCGCCTGCTGGCCGGCCGCCTTCAGCATCCGCTGCAGGTAGCCGCTCATGTCGCCGTCGTCCGCGACGAGGCACGACGGCGAATCGGTCAGACGGAACGTCAGCCGCACGTCCTTCGCCTTGTCCTTCAGCGCGCCCTTCATCCGCTCGACGAGCGGCTTCAGTTCCTCGTTGACCTTCTCCTGCTGCTCCTTCTCGGCGTCGTCCAGCGCGCCGAGGTCGAGGTCGCCGCGCGCGACGCTCGCGAGCGGCTTGCCGTCGAACTCGGTCAGGAACGACAGCATCCACTCGTCGACGCGGTCGGTCAGCAGCAGCACCTCGACGCCCTTCTTGCGGAACACTTCGAGGTGCGGGCTGTTCTTCGCGGCCTGCCACGTATCGGCGGTCACGTAGTAGATCTTCGTCTGCTCGGGTTTCATCCGCGCGACGTAATCGGCAAGCGACACGTTCTGCTCGCCGCTGTCGTTGTGCGTCGACGCGAAGCGCAGCAGCTTCGCGATGCGGTCGCGGTTCGCATGGTCCTCGCCGATGCCTTCCTTCAGCACCTGGCCGAACTCGGTCCAGAAGGTTGCGTACTTCGCCTTCGCTTCGTCCGTGGCCTCGGCATCGCCCTGCGCGTTCGCGAGTTCTTCGAGCACCGACAGCACCCGCTTCGTCACGCCGTCGCGGATCGCGCGCACGTCGCGGCTCTCCTGCAGGATTTCGCGCGACACGTTGAGCGGCAGATCGCTCGAATCGACGACGCCCTTCACGAAGCGCAGATAGGACGGCAGCAACTGTTCGGCGTCGTCCATGATGAACACGCGCTTCACGTACAGCTTCAGCCCGCCGCGATGATCGCGGTTCCACAGGTCGAACGGCGCATGCGCCGGCACGTACAGCAGTTGCGTGTATTCGCTGCGGCCTTCGACACGGTTGTGCGTCCACGCGAGCGGGTCCTGGGAATCGTGCGCGAGGTGCTGGTAGAACTGCTGATACTGCTCGTCGGTGATCTCGTTCTTCGAGCGCGTCCACAGCGCGCTCGCCTGGTTGACGGTCTCGTCCTCGTCCTTCGCGACCATCTCGCCTTTTTCCTGATCCCACTCTTCCTTTTGCATCAGGATCGGCAGCGCGACGTGGTCCGAATACTTCTGGATGATCGTCTTGAGCTTCCACGCGGACAGCAGGTCGTCCTCGCCTTCGCGCAGATGCAGCGTGATCGTGGTGCCGCGCTGCGCGCGCTCGATCGTCTCGACCGAGAAGTCGCCTTCGCCGGCGCTTTCCCAGCGCACGCCCTCGGATGCCGGCAGACCCGCGCGGCGGCTCTCGACGGTGATGCGGTCGGCGACGATGAAGCCCGAATAGAAGCCGACGCCGAACTGGCCGATCAGCGCGGCGTCCTTCTGCTGGTCGCCGGACAGCTTGCCGAAGAATTCCTTGGTGCCCGACTTCGCGATCGTGCCGAGGTGCGACACGGCCTCGTCGCGGCTCATGCCGATGCCGTTGTCGTCGATCGTGACGGTGCGCGCGGCCTTGTCGAACGCGACGCGGATGCGCAGGTTCGGATCGTTCTCGTACAGCGCGCTGTTCGCGATCGCCTCGAAGCGCAGCTTGTCGGCCGCGTCCGATGCGTTCGAGACCAGCTCGCGCAGGAAGATTTCCTTGTTGCTGTACAGCGAATGGATCATCAGGTGCAGAAGCTGTTTCACTTCCGCCTGGAAGCTCATGGTTTCTTGTGCCATGGTCGAAGTCCCTGTTTCGTTGCTGAGCTGATGAGTGAATCGCGGGCGGCGGCGCGTGGCCCGCTGCCCCCGGTGCCGTCCGTCGCGCGGACCGGCCGGCGTGGCCGGCGCGGCTCCCTGCGGCACGCCGCCCGCGCAGATGGGGACGGCCGCACGTGTTTCAAGGGTTCGCCGGTCCGCCGGTCGGCGCGCGCCGCGCGACGCCGTCGAGATACCGCGCGAGGAACGCGGCCAACCCCGGATCCCCGCAGTTCGCAACGTTGAAGCGCAGCCACGTGGTCGGCGACTGATGCGGCGAAAACAGGCTGCCCGGCGCGAGCAGGAAACCCGCCTCGTGTCCGGCGGCGGTCAGCGCGTCCGCGTCGACGCCGGCGTCCGCCCACAGGAACATGCCGGCGCCCGGCGCGAGAAAGAGCCTCAGCCCCGCGCGCTCCAGCATCCGCGCGGCCTTGTCGCGCACGCCGTCGAGCCGCGCGCGCAAGCGTTCGACATGGCGGCGGTAGTGCCCTTCGGTCAGCACACGATACAGCACGCGCTCGTTCAGTTCGGGGCTCGTCATGCCGACCAGCATCTTCTGGTCGCTGACCGCCTGCGCGACGTCGAGCGCGGATGCGATGAAGCCGACCCGCAGGTTCGGCGCGAGCGTCTTCGAAAAGCTGCCGAGGTAGATCACGCGGCGCAACTGGTCGAGGCTCGCGAGCCGCGTCGCCGGATAACCGGCCGGGCACAGGTCGCCGTAGATGTCGTCCTCGACGACGATGAAGCCGTACTGCTCCGCGAGCCGCAGGATCCGGAACGCCTGCGCGGCGCTCAGCGACGTGCCGGTGGGGTTCTGCAGCACCGAGTTGATGACCAGCATCTTCGGCCGCCAGGTTTCCACCAGCGCTTCCAGCGCGTCGAGGTCCGGGCCTTCGGGCGTGTACGGCATCCCGACGAGCCGCGCGCCCTGCGACGCGAAACGCCCGAACATCTGGAACCACGCGGGATCGCCGACGATCACCGTGTCGCCCGGCTGCACGTAGAGGCGCGCGAGCAGGTCGATCGCCTGGGTGACGCCGGACACCATCACGATCTGGTCCGGCGTCGCGCCGATCTCCAGTTCCGCGAGGCGGGTCTGCAACTGCTGGCGTAACGGCAGGAACCCCTGCGGCGAGCCGAAGCCGAGCAGTTGCACGCCGCTGTGGCGGCCGAGCGAGCGCAGTGCGCCGCTGATCAGCTCGCCGTCGAGCCATCGCGCCGGCAGATAACCGAGGCCCGGCCCTTTCTCCGGCCGCGTCGACGTATGCAGCATGTTCCGCAGCAGCCAGACGACGTCGATCGTCGACGGCGCGGGCGCCGGGTCCGGGCTGACGAGGGTTACGGCCGGCGCGCCCGCGTCCGCGCCGCGCCGCTCGGCGGGCGCGAAACCCGCGGGCCGCTCGCGCACGTAGAAGCCGGAGCCGCGCCGCGAATCGAGGTAACCCTGCGCGACGAGCCGTTCGTATGCCTCGACGACCGTGAAGCGCGACACGCCCTTGTCGAGCGCGAGCTTGCGGATCGACGGCATCCGCATGCCGGGGCGGAACACGCGTTCGTCGATGCGGCGCCGGCCCCACTGCACGAGCTGGTCGACGAGCGTCAGCGCGGCCGCGTCATGCGGAGCGGGTATCTGGTCGAGTGCGACGGACGACATGGTCTCCTCCAACTGTACCGAACACTATCGGCCGGATTGTACCGTTACTGTGCAGGTGCGAGCCGGTACATTTGCTGTCGTGCGTACCGGTAAGGTTCCGGCGCGGCGGCGATCACGCCGCGTCCGCAGGTTCCGTACCTTGCCAGGCTGCCGCGCCCGACGGCCCGCGCCTGCGCCGGACCGGCCGCTTCGCCGCCCCGTTTCACCGTGTCGCCGCCCCATCGTTACGCGTTACGCCGAGCCGTCCGTCATGACCGCACTTCGCCTGAGCCTCGATCATCTCGTCGTTTCCGCCCGCACGCTCGCAGAGGGCGTGCAGTACGTGACCGACACGCTCGGCGTCGCGCCGGCCGGCGGCGGCGCGCATCCGCTGATGCGCACGCACAACCGGCTGCTCGGCCTGTGGGGCGGCGCGTATCTGGAGGTGATCGCGATCGACCCGGCCGCTGCGTCCGACACCGCTGCCCGCCCGCGCCTGTTCGCATTCGACGACCCGGCCATGCAGACGCGGCTCGCAAGCGGCCCGTACCTGTCGCACTGGGTCGCGCGCGTCGAGCCGCCGAGGAACCTCGAACGCTGGCGCGCGCAGTATCCGGCGCGCATCGCGGACGTCGTGCCGATGACGCGCGGCGACTTCGCGTGGTCGCTGACGGTCCCCGGCGACGGCGCGTTCCCCGCGTGGCAGGAGGCGGGCGACGGCGTGCTGCCGTCGCTGATCCAGTGGGACACGCCGCGCCACCCGTCGCAAACGCTGCCCGACTCGGGCCTCGCGCTGAAGGCGCTGCACGGCTTCCATCCGCGGGCCGACGTCGTGCGCGAGCAACTCGAATGGCTCGGCGCCGCGCACCTGATCGACGTGCAGGCCGCCGACGCGCCCGCGCTGGCCGCCGAATTCGAAACCCCGTCGGGCCTGCGCAGACTCGGCGCGTGACGTCCGAAAGCACCCGAAGCAAGCATCCTAAAACAAGCGAACCACACGAACCCGCCCGGACCCACGAAGCCATGAAAGCCCGCGAAACCCAAGGCATGCTGCTCGGCCTCGTCGGCGTGACGATCTTCAGTCTCACGCTGCCGATGACGCGCATCGTCGTCGCCGAATTCCATCCGCTGCTGAACGGCCTCGGCCGCGCGCTCGTGGCCGCGGTGCCGGCCGCCGCGCTGCTCGCGTGGCGTCGCGAGTCATGGCCGACGTGGCCGCAGATGAAAAGCCTCGCGGTCGTCTCGCTCGGCGTGATCGTCGCGTTCCCGGTGTTCTCCGCGTGGGCGATGAAGACGGTGCCGGCGTCGCACGGCGCGATCGTCAACGGCCTGCAGCCGCTCGCGGTCGCGATCTACGCGGCATGGCTGTCGCGCGAGCGGCCGTCGAAGGCGTTCTGGGCGAGCGCGCTCGCCGGCAGCGCGCTCGTCGTCGCGTTCGCGTTGCAGGCCGGCGGCGGCGCGCTGCACGCGGGCGACTTCTGGATGCTCGTCGCGGTCGGCATCGGCGCGCTCGGTTACGCGGAAGGCGCGCGGCTCGCGCGCACGCTCGGCGGCTGGCAGGTGATCTGCTGGGCGCTCGTGCTGTCCGCGCCGTTCCTCGCGCTGCCGGTCGGCTGGCTCGCGTGGGACCATCATCTGCATCATCCGGGGCCGGTCGCGATGAGGACATGGCTCGCGTTCGGCTACGTGACGCTGTTCTCGCAGTTCATCGGCTTCTTCGCGTGGTACGCGGGGCTCGCGATGGGCGGCACCGCGCGCGTCGGCCAGGTGCAGCTATTGCAGATTTTCTTCACGATCGCGCTGTCGGCGCTGCTGTTCGGCGAGCCGGTCGCGCCGTCCGCGTGGCTGTACGCGGCGGCCGTGATCGCGACCGTCGTGCTCGGCCGGCGCGCGACGGTCCGCAGCGCGCCGCTGCCGGTTCGCGCCGCCTGACGAATCGCGTCATAATCGAACGTTTCGACCTGCCCCATCCCGCTTTTTGCACCGCGCGGCGCGCAACGAACCCACGACCGCATTCACCCGCATTCACCACCGACCCACGAGGAGACTTCATGGACCATAGCGATCTTCAAGCCGCGCCCGCGTGGCAACTGTCCGAACGCGCGCTCAAGCTGACCAGTTCCGCGATCCGCGAGATCCTGAAGGTCACCGAACGGCCTGAAGTCATCTCGTTCGCGGGCGGCCTGCCGTCGCCGGCGACGTTCCCGGCCGAGGAAATGCGCGCCGCCGCCGACCGCATCCTGCGCGACGAGCCGGCCGCCGCGCTCCAGTACAGCGCGACCGAAGGTTACCTGCCGCTGCGCGAGTGGATCGCCGCGCGCCATTCGACCGGCGGCGTGCAGATCCGCGCGTCGCAGGTGCTGATCACGACCGGCTCCCAGCAGGCGCTCGACCTGCTCGGCAAGGTGCTGGTGTCGCCCGGCAAGCCGGTGCTGGTCGAGACGCCGACCTACCTCGGCGCATTGCAGTCGTTCTCGCTGTACGAGCCGCGCTACGTGCAGTTGCCCACCGACGAACGCGGGCTGATTCCCGAAACCCTGGCGCCGGACCTGACCGCCGACGCGCGCGTGCTGTACGCGATCCCGAACTTCCAGAACCCGACCGGCCGCCGGCTGCCGCTGGAGCGCCGCCGCGCGCTCGCGGAATTCGCGAAACGCGCGCCGTTCCCGATCGTCGAAGACGATCCGTACGGCGCGCTCGACTACGCGGGCGAGCCGCTGCCGACGCTCCTGTCGATGGCGCCGGAGCACATCGTGCATCTCGGCTCGTTCTCGAAGGTGCTCGCGCCGGGGCTGCGGGTCGGCTACATCATCGCGCCCGAGGATCTGCACTTCAAACTCGTGCAGGCGAAGCAGGCGACCGACCTGCACACGCCGAGCTTCACGCAGCGCATCGTGCACGAGGTCGTGAAGGACGGTTTCCTCGACACCCACGTGCCGAAGATCCGCACGCTGTACCGCAGCCAGTGCGACGCGATGATCGCGGCGCTCGAACGCTACATGCCGGAAGGCGTCACGTGGAACCGGCCCGAAGGCGGCATGTTCATCTGGGCGAGCCTGCCCGCGCACATCGACACGATGAAGCTGCTCGAAGAGGCGGTCGCGCGGAACGTCGCGTTCGTGCCGGGCGCGCCGTTTTATGCGAACGACGCGCAGCACAACACGCTGCGGCTGTCGTTCGTCACGGTGCCGCCCGCGAAGATCGACGAAGGCATCGCGACGCTCGCCGCGCTGATCCGCGCGCGGGCCTGATTGCAGCACCGGCCGCCGGCCGTCCGATGACCGTCTGTCCGTCTGTCCGTCTGTCCGTCTGTCCGCCTGTCCGCCGCGCCACGCGTGCGGCAACGACAGCGGCGACAACGACGGCGGTCCGCATTGCTCCGGTTTTCTTCCGTTCACCTTTCCCGTTCACCTTTCCGTAAAGGACCCCTGATCATGGCTGACCTCAACGTCTACGACCGGCTCGAACAACTCGGCATCGAACTGCCGGTGGCCGGCGCCCCGGCCGCCGCGTACGTGATGAGCGCGCAGAGCGGCAACACCGTGTACCTGTCCGGACACATCGCGAAGAAGGACGGCAAGGTGTGGGCCGGCAAGCTCGGCGACACGCTGACCACCGACGAAGGCAAGGCCGCCGCGCGCGCGATCGCGATCGACCTGCTCGCGACGCTGCACGCGCATACCGGCGACCTGAACAAGGTCACGCGGATCGTGAAGCTGATGAGCCTCGTGAACTCGACGCTCACGTTCACCGAGCAGCACATCGTGACGAACGGCGCGTCCGAACTGATCGCGGACGTGTTCGGCGAGCGCGGCAAGCACGCGCGCTCGGCGTTCGGCGTCGCGCAGATTCCGCTCGGCGCGTGCGTCGAGATCGAACTGATCGCCGAAGTCGCATAACGGCGTCGATCCCGTCGATCACGCGAGCCGCGCTGATCGCGGCCGTCGCCTCGACGGGCTCGCCGCCGCGAGCCCGTCCCGTCCCCTCCACGCCAATCTCCCGATGACCGCCCGCACCGTTCGCTTCAAGCAGGTCGACGTGTTCACGCCGGTTCCGTTCAAGGGCAACGCGCTCGCGGTCGTGTTCGACGCCGATGCGCTCGACGACGCGCAGATGCAGTCGATCGCCCGCTGGACCAACCTGTCCGAAACCACTTTCGTCGTCGCGCCGACCGATCCGGCCGCCGACTATCGCGTGCGCATCTTCACGACCGGCGGCGAGCTGCCGTTCGCCGGCCATCCGACGCTCGGCACCGCGCACGCGCTGCTCGACAGCGGCTACCGGCCGAAAACCCCGGGCCGGCTCGTGCAGCAATGCGGCGTCGGTCTCGTCGAACTGGCCGAACAGCGCGACGGCGGCTGGGCGTTCAGCGCGCCGCCCGCGCGCGTCGCGCCGCTGCCGCCGTCGCAATACGACGCGCTGGCCGCGGCGCTGCGCACCGACGCGATCGACTTCTCCGCCGCGCCGACCGCGGTGAACAACGGCGCGCCGTGGCTCGTCGTGCGGATGCAGTCGGCCGCCGCGTGCCTCGCGCTCGCGCCGGATACCCAGGCGCTCGCGTCGATCGTGCATGCCGCCGGCGCGCACGGCGTCGCCGCCTATGGCCCGCATCCGGCCGGCGGCCCGGCGACGTTCGAGGTCCGCTGCCTGATGGTCGGCGACAGCTTCGGCGTCGGCGAAGACCCGGTGACCGGCAGCGCGAACGCCGCGATCGCCGGCCTGCTGACGCAGCAGCAGCGCCGCCCCGGCCCGCGCTATACCGCGCGCCAGGGCACCGCGATCGGCCGCGACGGCCGCATCCGCGTCGAATACGACGACGATGCGGGCAAGACGTGGATCGGCGGCGAATCGGTGACGGTGTTCGACGGCACCTGCCGGCTTCCGTGATCCCGCGGGCTGCAAACCGGCTTGTAAACGTTTCGCATCCGCTTTCGCACCCGATCCGGCACGCAACGGTCTCGCGCCGCCCGTGCGATGCGCGTTCGCGCATCTATGCCCAACGGTTGCGCGGCGCGGGAAAGAAACGATGCAACGCGCGTATACCCGCACTGGGAACGCTTCCTTAATCAATTCTCTCCCGCTAATATCGAATCACCGGGCGCGTTCTGCGCCCGGTGCCCGTTCGGCCGTTCCGGCACCCTCCCATCCGTTGTCCTCGCTGCGATGTCGCCGATGCATTCGTCCGTTTCATTGCCGTCACGCTCACCGCAGCCGCGGCGACAGAGGCCGCGCACGCGGCGGGGACGAGCCGCGTGACCGGGCGCCCCCACCTGCCGGGCGCCGGCCTGCGCAACGAGCCAGCCACGCGGCTCACGCATCCGCGTGCGCTGCTCGTGATCCCGGTGCTCGGCGTGCTGGTGCTGATGGTGCTGTGGGCGGTGATCTTCACCCGGCTGTCGGTCGAAAAGGAAGCGACGCTGCGCGAGGCGAGCGCGTCGGCCGCGATCCTGTCGGCCGCGCTCGAACAGCACACGGTGAAGGCGATCCATCAGGTCGACCAGATCACCCGCTTCGTCAAATACGAATATGAAAAGGCGCCGGCCCATTTCGACCTCGCGACCACCGTCGACAACGCGGTCGTGCAAAGCGACTCGCTCGTGCAGGTGTCGCTGCTCGACGCGCGGGGCCGCCTCGTCGCGAACACGTCGGATTCGAATCCGAAGCCGATCGACCTCTCCGACCGCGAGCACTTCCGCGTCCATCAACGCGCGAACACCGACCAGCTGTTCATCAGCCGGCCGCTGACCGGCCGCCTGTCCGGCCACCAGACGTTGCAGTTCACGCGGCGGCTCAACCATCCGGACGGTTCGTTCGCGGGCGTCGTCGTGGTGTCCGAGGACCCGAGCTACTTCACGAGCGACTTCTACAACAACGCGGCGATCGGCCGGGACGGCGTGATCGCGGTGGTGTCCGACGACGGCGCGGTGCTCGCGCGCCGCACCGGCAGCGCCGAGCACGCGGCCGGCACGTTCTCCGCGAGCGGCGTCTATCCGTTGTCCGAACATGTATCGGGCATCTATGCGGACCCGATCGACCAGGTCACGCGGCTCGTGTCGTACCGGCACATCGACGGTTATCCGCTCGGCGTGCTGGTCGGGCTGTCCGAGGCCGAGGAGTTCGCGGACTACCACCACACGCGCGACGTCTATCTGCTGATGGCGACGTTCGTGTCGCTCGCGATCCTGTCGTTCTTCGCGGTCGCGACCGGGCTGATCGGCAAGCTGCTCGGCCGCGAGCGCGAGATGACCCAGCTCGTGCAGTACGACATCCTGACCGGCCTGCCGAACCGCTATTCGACGCTGCAGCGGCTGCGCCACGAGGTCACGCAGCCGGGCAACCTCGGCCGGCTCGCGATCCTGTTCATCGACCTGGACAACTTCAAGACCGTCAACGACACGCTCGGCCACAACGCCGGCGACATCGTGCTGCAGATGAGCGCCGCGCGGCTCGCGGACGCGGTCGGCAGCGCCGGCACGCTGTCGCGGATCGGCGGCGACGAGTTCGTCGTGATCGTGAAAGGCGACGACATCGAGGAACGCGCGGTCGCGCTCGCGGAAGCGACCGGCGCGGCGTTCATGCATCCGTTCGACGTGCGCGGCAGCACCTTCGTGCTGCATGCGAGCACCGGCATCGCGCTCTTCACGGTCGAGCACGAAAGCGAGATCGACCTGCTGAAGAAAGCGGACCTCGCGATGTACGCGGCGAAGGAAGCGGGCCGCAACTGCTTCCGGTTCTACTCGCCGCAGCTCGGGCATCGCGCCGACCATCTGATGAAGTGGGAGCAGCAGCTACGCGTCGCGCTCGACGACGGCCAGATCTTCCTCGCGTACCAGCCGAAGATCGACCTGCGCCGGCGCTGCATCACCGGCTTCGAGGCCCTGGCGCGCTGGAACCATCCGCAGTACGGGCTGATCCCCGCGGGCGAATTCATTCCGGTTGCCGAATCGACCGGGCTGATCGTGCCGATCGGCGATTTCGTGATCCGCACCGCCTGCGCGCAACTTGCGCAATGGCAACGCGAAGGTCACGAAACGCTGACGCTCGCGGTCAACATCTCGGCCGTGCAGTTCTGGCGCGGCGACCTGTACGAGACCGTCGCGCATGCGATCGAATCGACCGGCATCGATGCGCGCCGGCTCGAACTGGAGATCACCGAAACCGCGATGATGGAGTATCCGGACCTCGTGTCCGAGAAGATCTTCGCGCTGAAGCGGCTCGGCGTGCATATCGCGCTCGACGACTTCGGCACCGGTTATTCGTCGCTGTCGTACCTGAGCCGCTTCAAGGTCGACACGCTGAAGGTGGACCGCTCGTTCGTGCAGGCGATTCCGGCCGACCGCAGCGTATGCGTGATGGTGTCCGCGATCGTGAACCTCGCGCGCTCGCTCGGGCTCACGGTGGTCGTCGAAGGCACCGAGACCGAGGAGCAGGTCGCGTGGCTGTCGGCGCTCGGGCCGATCGAGGCGCAGGGGTTCCTGTTCTCGCGGCCGGTGCCGGCGAGCGACGTGCCGGCGCTGATCGAGCGTTACGGCGTCTGCGGCGTCGACGTGGCGGCGGGCCGGCGCGAACGGCTGGCGGAGCGCGTCAGCGACGCGCCGCAGCCGCGCTGAACGCGCGCGTCGGCGCGTTACGAAGAGAGCGAAGGGAAACGGCAGCGGGGCGGCGTGGCGCCCCGCGTGACCCGGAAATCAGAAACCGCGCGCGAGCAGCGCGACGCCGATCGTCACGACGCCGAGCACGATGTTCACGACGACGAGCCGGCGCACCGTGCCGACCGCGCGCGCGCCGTCGGGCCAGCGTTGCGCCTGCACCGCGCGGCGCACGCGCGGAAACAGCGCGAAGCGGATGTGGCCGAAGATCAGCATCATCAGCACGCCGAGGCCGGCCATCGCATGCAGTTGCCACGTCGCATGACCGCCGCCGAACTGCATCAGCAGGAACCCGCCGGACAGCAGGATCACGATCACCGCGCCGCCGACCCAGTTGAAGAAGCGGCCGAACACCGACTCCCACAGCGGCAGCCGCAGTTGCGGCGACAGGTCTTCGAGCGCGGGGCGCAGGCAGAAATGCGCGAAGATCATGCCGCCGACCCAGACGGCGACAGCCAGCAGATGCAGAAAAAGCGCGACTACGATCGCGTGGCCCATGGGGCAGGTTCCTTTGTTTTCGTGGATTGAACGGCATTGCGGGGCCGTGCGCGAAACGCGACGCCGGCCGGCGCACGGACTGCGTTCGACCGGCCAGCGCGCATTCGGTTCAGCGCATGCTTCAGTGCGCCGTGCGGCGCGCACGCGGCTGCGCGGCATTATTCCATGCCGCGGCCGCGCGCGCTCATAGTGCCGATGCGCTGGCACCTGGCATGCGCGCATCGCGCCCGCAATGCGAGCCGGCCCGCTCAGCCCGCGAGCACGGGACGCATGCCGCTCACCTTCAGCTTCGTGTCCGGCGCGCGGCCCTTGCGCGCGCGCTTGCCGACGTGCGGCTCCAGCGCGCCGCCCGCGAGCCGTTCCTCGCCGGCCTTGCCGCCGCGGCCGGTACCGAGCAGCAGGACGCCCGCCTTGTTGATCGCGAGCGCCTGCACGAGCTTCTCGTTGTCGTCGAGCGCCATCAGCGTGACGCCGCGTCCGCCGCCCGCCAGCGTCTTCATCTCGTCGAGGCCGAACACCAGCAGCCGCCCGCCGCCGGACAGGCACGCGACCTGCGTTGCGTCCGGCAGCATCGGCATCGGCGCGAGCGGCGTCTCGCCCGCGTCGATCGTCATGAACGACTTGCCCGCCTTCACGCGGCTCACCATGTCGCCGATCTTCGCGACGAAACCGAAACCGTTGCTCGACGCAAGCAGCAGCGCCTGGTCGGCCGGCGCGGCGAAGTAGTGCAACAGATGCGAGCCCGCTTCGAGTTCGATCAGCGACGTGACCGGCACGCCGTCGCCGCGCCCGCCCGGCAGCAGCGCCACCGCGACCGAATACACGCGGCCGTTGCTGCCCCACGCGATCAGCGTGTCCGGCGTGCGGCACTGGAACACGCCATAGAGCCCGTCGCCCGCCTTGAACATGAAGCCGGCCGGATCGAGCCCGTGGCCCTTCAGCGCGCGCACCCAGCCCTTCTGCGACACGACCACCGTCACCGGCTCGTCGACGACGCGCACTTCGAACGTCGCGCGCTTCTCCTGCTGGATCAGCGTGCGGCGCTCGTCGCCGTACTGCTTCGCGTCCGCCTCGATCTCACGGATCATCAGCCGCTTCATCGACGACTCGTTCGCGAGCAGTTCTTCGAGTTTCGCCTTCTCGTCGCGCAGTTCTTCGAGTTCCTTCTCGATCTTGATCTTTTCGAGCCGCGCCAGCTGACGCAGCCGGATTTCGAGAATGTCCTCGGCCTGGCGCTCCGAGAGGCCAAACGCGGACATCAGCGCGGCCTTCGGCTCGTCGGCCTCGCGAATGATGCGGATCACCTCGTCGATGTTCAGGAAGACGATCATCCGCCCTTCGAGGATGTGGATGCGGTCGTCCACCTTCGTCAGCCGATGCTGCGTGCGGCGCGTGAGCGTCGCGAAGCGGAACCCGACCCACTCCTGCAGGATCTCGCCGATCCCCTTCTGGCGCGGACGCCCGTCCGCGCCGATCATCACGAGGTTCAGCGGCGCGTTCGATTCGAGGCTCGTGTTCGCGAGCAGCGACGTGACGAACTCGGTCTGGTCGATGCGGCTCGTCTTCGGCTCGAACACGAGGCGCACCGGCGCGTCCTTGCCGGACTCGTCGCGCACCGTGTCGAGCAGCGCGAGCATCGACTGCTTCGTCTGCAGCTGTTCCGGCGTCAGCGTCTTCTTGCCGAGCTTGATCTTCGGGTTCGTCAGTTCCTCGATCTCCTCGAGCACCTTCTGGCCCGACGTGTTCGGCGGCAGTTCGGTGATCACCAGTTGCCACTGGCCGCGCGCCATCTCCTCGATCTTCCAGCGCGCGCGCACCTTCAGGCTGCCGCGCCCGGTCTCGTACGCGGCGGCGATCTCCGCCTCGCTCGAAATGATCTGGCCGCCGCCCGGGAAGTCCGGCCCGGGAACCTTCTCCATCAGTTCCGCGTGCGACATGCGCGGATTGCGGATCAGCGCGACCGCCGCCGCCGCGACTTCGCGCAGGTTGTGCGACGGGATCTCGGTCGCGAGGCCGACCGCGATGCCCGATGCGCCGTTCAGCAGCAGCATCGGCAGCCGCGCGGGCAGCGTGCGCGGCTCCTCGAACGAGCCGTCGTAGTTCGGCATGAAATCAACCGTGCCCATGTTGATTTCGTCGAGCAGCAGCTTCGCGATCGGCGTGAGGCGCGCTTCGGTGTAGCGCATCGCCGCCGCGCCGTCGCCGTCGCGCGAGCCGAAGTTGCCCTGGCCGTCGATCAGCGGATAACGCATCGAGAAGTCCTGCGCGAGCCGCACCAGCGCGTCGTACGCGGACTGGTCGCCGTGCGGGTGATACTTGCCGAGCACGTCGCCGACGACGCGCGCGGACTTCACCGGCTTCGCGTTGTCGGACAGGCCCATCTCGTTCATCGCGAACAGGATGCGGCGCTGCACCGGCTTCTGGCCGTCGCAGACGTCCGGCAGCGCGCGGCCCTTCACCACGCTCACCGCGTAGTCGAGATACGCGCGCTCCGCGTAGTGGCCGAGCGTCAGGAAATCGCCGTCGGGCGCGGTGGCCGGTTCGGTGAAAAGATCGTCTTGGTTCATTCAGTCAATCCGTGTGATTCGCGCATGAGATGGCGTGGCGGGAGCGGGTGCGCCGCGCCGTCAGATGTCCGCTTCGACCTCGTTGCCCTTCTCTTCGAGCCAGCTGCGGCGCGACGCCGCCTCGCCCTTGCCCATCAGCATCGTCATCCGCGCGACGGTCGCATCGAAGTCGAGGTCGCCCAGCGCGATCGGCGACAGCCGCCGCGTATCCGGGTTCATCGTCGTGTCCCACAACTGCTCGGCGCTCATTTCGCCGAGGCCCTTGAAGCGGCTGATCGTCCATTGCGTGTCGCGCACGCCGTCCTTGCGCAGCTTGTCGAGAATCGCGTCGAGTTCGCCCTCGTCGAGCGCGTACAGCTTCTGCGCGGGCTTCTTGCCGCGCGCGGGCGCATCGACGCGAAAGAGCGGCGGCCGCGCGACGTGCACGTGACCGCGCTCGATCAGTTGCGGGAAGTGCTTGAAGAACAGCGTGAGCAGCAACACCTGGATGTGCGAGCCGTCCACGTCGGCATCGGACAGGATGCAGATCTTGCCGTAGCGCAGGTTCGTCAGGTCGATCGTTTCGTCGGGGCCGTGCGGATCGACGCCGATCGCCACCGAGATGTCGTGCACCTCGTTGTTCGCGAACAGGCGGTCGCGCTCGGTCTCCCACGTGTTCAGCACCTTGCCGCGCAGCGGCAGGATCGCCTGGTATTCCTTGTCGCGGCCCATCTTCGCGGAGCCGCCCGCCGAATCGCCTTCGACGAGGAACAGTTCGTTGCGCCCGATTTCCGTCGATTCGCAGTCGGTCAGCTTGCCGGGCAGCACCGCGACGCCGGAACTCTTGCGCTTCTCGACCTTCTGGCCCGCGCGCGTGCGCGCCTGCGCCTGCTTGATGACGAGGTCCGCGAGCTTCTTGCCGTGCTCGACGTGCTGGTTCAGCCACAATTCGAGCGCGGGCCGCGCGAACGACGAGACGAGCTTCACCGCGTCGCGGCTGTTCAGCCGCTCCTTGATCTGCCCCTGGAACTGCGGGTCGAGCACCTTCGCGGACAGCACGAACGACACGCGCGCGAACACGTCTTCCGCGAGCAGCTTCACGCCCTTCGGCTGAAGGTTGTGCAACTCGACGAAACTCTTCACCGCCTGGAAGAGGCCGTCGCGCAGGCCGGACTCGTGCGTGCCGCCGGCGGGCGTCGGAATCAGGTTCACGTACGACTCGCGCGTAAGCGAGCCTTCCTCGCTCCACGCGACGACCCAGGCGGCGCCCTCGCCTTCCGCGAACGTCGTGTCGTCGCCCGCGCGCGAGTTGTCCGCGTAACGCTCGCCTTCGAACAGCGGAATCAGCAGATCGCTGCCGCCCATCCCTTCGAGCAGGTAACCGCGCAGGCCGTCTTCGTACTTCCAGCTCTGGCGCTCGCCGGTCTTTTCGTTGATCAGTTCGACTTCGACGCCCGGCAGCAGCACCGCCTTCGAGCGCAGCAGACGCTGGAGTTCGCCGAGCGGCAGGTTCGGCGAGTCGAAATACTTCGGATCGGGCCACGCGGTCACGCGCGTGCCGGTTTTTTTCTCGTCGCGCGCGGCGTTGCGCGTCTGCAGCTGCTTCGCGACGTCGCCGTGCGCGAAGCCGACCTCCGCGACCTTGCCGTCGCGCCACACCGTGACGTCGAGCCGCGTGGACAGCGCGTTCGTCACCGACACGCCGACGCCGTGCAGGCCGCCCGAGAACGTGTACGCGCCGCCGGCGGCCTTGTCGAACTTGCCGCCCGCGTGCAGCCGCGTGAACACGATCTCGACGACCGGCACGCGTTCTTCCGGATGCAGGCCGAACGGAATGCCGCGACCGTCGTCCTCGACCGACACCGACTGGTCCGCGTGCAGCGTGACCGTGATGCGGCGGCCGTAGCCGCCGAGCGCCTCGTCGGACGCGTTGTCGATGACTTCCTGGATGATGTGCAGCGGATTCTCGGTGCGCGTGTACATGCCCGGCCGTTGCCGGACGGGCTCAAGGCCCTTGAGCACCTTGATCGACGCTTCGCTATACGCAGCGTTGGACTTCTTCGTAGACATGGCGGATCCGGTCCGTCGGTTTCGACGCGCTTTCCACAGACGCTGTGGACAGCCGCGTGGAAACGCGTCGAGTTTTCAAAAAGGGCGAAACGAAACAACAGGGTGCGCGGGTCCGCCCGCCGCATGGGCAGGCGCCGCGCATATTCGCGAGGTATTGTACTGATTTGCTCGCGCGCGGCAATTTGCAGGAGGGGGAGTGGCTGACCGGATAGGGGGATGGGCCGGTTAGTCTAGCAGCAGGCGCTTCAGTTCGTTGAAAAAGGAGGCGGTTGTGTAGCCCCACAGTTCCGGGTCGAAGTCGGATCCGAAATCGCGCTCGAACCCAGCATCGAGGTCGTGGGGATGTTCCGCGGTGAATGAATCCAGTTCGACCGGGAGATTCCGATATTCGGGGCAGTCGTTTCTATAGCTGGAGACGACTTCCTGCACGGTGTTTCCGAACAGATCGAAATCCTGCCCGAAATACACGCCGAAGATCAGTCCCATCTGAGGGTAACGCTCCGCCGGCATCGTTTCCCCGTCCTCGATCAGCAGACGCCTTATGTCGGCGAGAAACGCAACCGCCGTGCAGCCCCATGATGCCGGATCGACAACCGGTCCAAAATCTCGTTTGAACGCAGGCTCCAGATCAGCGCGATGCTGCTCCATGTACGCGTCGATTTCGCGAGCCATCTCCCGATGCTGGTCGCGCCGGCTTTCTCTTCGGTAGCAGGAAACGATTTGCGGAAGCGATTTTTCGATCAGACCAGATTCGCGGCCCCAATACGCCTCCAGAAAATTTTCCAGCACCCAGTCATGATCCGATGACATCGTTCGCCCTCATTCGAGGTAAGCCGTCACGACATAGTGCGGCATATCGTTGTGCGATTCGAACTTCAGTACGACTTTTACCCTGTTCATTCGCTTGAGCTTTCCTTCTTTTCGCACGATTCCGTAGCCGATATTGCCTGCAATCCGTTGCATCAGCGTAAGAGGCGCGCGCCGGCCAGGACCATGCGCCCACGCCTGAATGCCTTGGGCATGGATCTGAAGCACCCTGGATATCGCCCATTCGGCCTGTTCGAGATTGACGAACGAGGACACCGCGCGGATGTCGGGTTCGTGCATCAATCTTTCCCGCAACTGCGCCTCCGTCCGCCCAACATGCTTCGCAATGGTATGCCCGCCGACCCGACTTCCCGCCCTCGCCTCATGCATCTCCAGGCGGATGCGGCCCATCGTGACCTGTGCGGCGCGTGCGGCCTTCAGCGAGCCCGCAAAGCCGAACGGTACGGCGATATCGATCGACAAGCCGATGTTGTCCGCCATCGCAGGATCGACGTTCAGCACCTCGGCCAGCTTCGTCGTGCCCTGACGGGTCAGCGTGGCCGTGTCCAGCCCGGTCCAGATTTGCCGCAAGCCCGCGGCCACCGTATCCGAGCCGTGCGCCCCGAACGCGACGCAGCCGATCTTGCTCGCCATCGTCGGTTCCGGCATCACGCACAGCACGCCTGCCCCCACCATTTCCAGCACGCCGCCCACGACCTGTAGCCCGCCCCATAGCTGGTTCGAAAGCATTTCGGTCCGGCTGATCGATTCGCGAGCCAGCACCGCCGCCTTTATCCGCCTGCGCCATACGAAAATCCCTGTCTGTTCGTTCGGGATTTCGATGCTGGCAGACAGGCCCGGCGGTACGGAATGGGCGACCGCTGATTCTGGAGTTTTCAGCGCGTGGGCATGCCGGCGGTCGCATTCATGGATCGGGCACGCGAGGCAGGCGGGGAAAAGAGCTTCGGCCGGGCGACGAGGCTCGGGCTCGCTGCGGCGCGCGGCCGCGCGCCGCCCGCACTCGCCGAATGGCACAACGACGCGACGGCCGCAACGAAAGCAGCCGGCACGCCGCGCACACGGCAGCGCCAGCGTTCCGCGGCCGCTTATTTGCTGCCCTTATTTGCCCTTACTTGCGCTTGCTTTCAAGCTCTTCCCAACGTTCGAGCACGACGAGCAGTTCCTCTTCGATCTGCGCATAACGCTCGGACAACCGCGCCCCTTCCTGCGCATCCTTCGCGAACACCGAACCGTCTTCGAGCCGCGCGCCGATCGTCTTCTGCTCCGCTTCGAGCGCCTCGATCTGCGCGGGCAACGCGTCCAGTTCCTTCTGCTCCTTGAACGACAGCTTCGCCGTGCGCTGCGCGTTGCGGCCCGCCGCGCTCTCCTTCGGCGCGCTCGCGGCCGCGCTCTCGCGCGCCGGCGTGCTGCGCGCGTCCGCGATCTGCTGCGCGCGGGCGCTCTGCGTCTGCCAGTCGGTGAAGCCGCCGACGTACTCGCGCCACTGGCCGTCGCCTTCGGCCGCGATCACCGACGTCACCACGTTGTCGAGGAACGCGCGGTCGTGGCTCACCAGCAGCACCGTGCCGTCGTAGTCCGCGAGCAGTTCTTCGAGCAGTTCGAGCGTCGGAATGTCGAGGTCGTTGGTCGGCTCGTCGAGCACCAGCACGTTCGCGGGCCGCGCGAACAGGCGCGCGAGCAGCAGCCGGTTGCGCTCGCCGCCGGACAGCGACTTCACCGGCGAACGCGCGCGCTCCGGCGCGAACAGGAAGTCGCCGAGGTAACTCATCACGTGCTTCTTCGCGCCGCTGATCTCCACCCAGTCGCTGCCGGGGCTGATCGTGTCCGCGAGACTCTTTTCGAGGTCGAGCTGCGCGCGCATCTGGTCGAAGTACGCGACCTGCAGGTTCGTGCCGACCCGCACCGTGCCTTCGTCCGGCTTCAGCTCGCCGAGGATCAGCTTCAGCAGCGTCGTCTTGCCCGCGCCGTTCGGGCCGACGAGGCCGATCTTGTCGCCGCGCATCAGCGTCGCAGAGAAACGGTCGACGACCGCGCGGCCGCCGTAACGCTTCGTCACGTCGGTCAGCTCCGCGACGATCTTGCCGGACTTCTCGCCCTGCGCGACGTCGAGCTTCACGTTGCCCTGCACGTTGCGGCGTTCCGCGCGTTCGCCGCGCATCTGTTCGAGCCGCGCGATGCGGCCGACGCTGCGCGTGCGGCGCGCCTCGACGCCCTTGCGGATCCACACTTCTTCCTGCGCGAGCAGCTTGTCGAACTTCTCGTTCTCGATGCGCTCCACTTCGAGCTGCTGCGCCTTGCGTGTCTGGTACTGCGAGAAATTGCCCGGATACGACAGCAGCCGGCCGCGATCAAGTTCGACGATGCGCGTCGCGACGCGGTCGAGGAACGCGCGGTCGTGCGTGATGAACAGCACGCTCGCGCGCTGCGACACGAGCAGGTCTTCGAGCCAGCGGATGCCTTCGAAGTCGAGGTGGTTGGTCGGCTCGTCGAGCAGCAGCACGTCCGGCTGCAGGACCAGCGCGCGCCCGAGCGCGACGCGCTTCTTCATCCCGCCGGACAGATCGCCGACCCGCGCGTCGCCGTCGAGGCCGATCTGCGCGAGCGTCGTCGCGACGCGGGTGCGCCAGTTCCACGCGTCGGCCGCGTCGAGCGACGATTGCAGCGCGTTCATCCGCGCGAGCAGCGCGTCGTGGTCCGCGCCCTCGGGCGTGTCCGCGAGACGGTGCGCGACCGCGTCGTATTCGTCGAGCAGCGCGCGCGCGCCGGCGAGGCCGGACGCGACCGTGTCGAACACCGACGCGTCCGTATCGAAGTCGGGCTCCTGCGGCACGTAGACCGTCGAGAGATTCTGCTGGCGCGTAACGAGGCCGTCGTCCGGCTTCGCGAGGTCGGCAACGATCGTCAGCAGCGACGACTTGCCCGCGCCGTTGCGGCCGATCAGCCCGACGCGCTCGCCCGCTTCGAGCGAAAAATCCGCGTGATCGAGCAGCGCGACGTGGCCGAACGCGAGCTGCGCGCCGGTGATGGAGTAAAGCGACATGAAAGAGGCGATGCCTGCGTTGGACCTGAAGCGCGCATTGTACCGGTCCGCGCGGGCGGGCATCCGGCGGCCCGCGGCGACGCCGGATGCCGGGCGGCGAGCGTTACATCACATGGTTACTTCACGGGGTTACTTCACGTGGACCGTGACCGTCTGCGCCCAGTCCGGGCCGTCCGAGCGATGCGCGCCGTCCGCGAACTGCGCGGTCAGCGTGTGGTCGCCGGGCGGCAGCGGCACGTCCGCCTCGGTCTGTCCCTTGCCGTAGTGCAGCGACTTGTCGTTCGCGGGTACGACTTCGCCCTTCGGCAGCGGGCCGCTGTCGATCAGCAGATGATGATGGCCGGTGCCGGGCGTCGTGGTGCCGGCGGGCGCGACCGTCATCCCGTCGACGGCGAACTTCACGTGAACCGGGCTGCTGACCGTCGCGCCGTCCTTCGGCTCGACGAACGACACGCCGTCCGCGCGCGCGGCGCCCGCCGCCGCGAAAAGTCCGACGCATGCCGCCGCCGCGAGCCATCGGCGAGAAGTGCTGGGGGTCATCGTGTGCTCCTGGTTGTCGTTCTGGTTGGGCCGGGCGCGCCTCAGTCGATCACGCCCGGCCGCGCGCCGCCGCGACACGTCGTCCATCGGACGCGCGAAAAAAGCATACACCGCCCGTATGACGGCGCGCCGCGAACGCGCGCCGGCGTCCGCCCAGGCGGCACGGAGGATTTCCGGTAACATCGCGGGTCGCGTCGCACCGTCAAACGGGGACGCAACGACGGGTCTGAAGGGTTCGGGACGCCTGGTGCGATCAGCACGACGGGCGCCGGCACAAACGAAGGATGTGAGCTGTGAGTGAAGTGATCGAGTACAAGAGCTGGGTCTGCCTGATCTGCGGGTGGATCTACAACGAAGAAGAAGGGCTGCCGGATGAAGGGATCGCGCCGGGCACGCGCTTCGCGGACATTCCGGACGACTGGCGCTGCCCGCTGTGCGACGTGGGCAAGGCGGAGTTCGCGGTGGTCGAGTTCTAGGCGGGTTCTGGATTTCTGGCGCCGGCGGCGGTTCGCGGCGGTGTCATGCGTTTGCTATACTCTTGGCCCTGCGGCGCGATTCGATCCGATCACGCTGGCGAAGCGGCGCATCGAACGCCGCGCGACGCCGGCCCGGATGCCGAACCGCGACGGCTCCGCGCCATGACGGGTCACTTGGGAAACATGGCGGCTTCGCGGAGCGCGGCTGCGTTCTCGTTGTGGTATGTCTCCCCGTAGTTCAATGGATAGAACAAGTGCCTCCTAAGCGCTAGATGCAGGTTCGATTCCTGCCGGGGGGGCCATCCGCCTCTTTCCTGTCGTCAGCGCGAGAGTTTACGCGCGCACCCATCATCGCGAACTGCTTCGCGACAACATCACTGAAAGCCAGAGCGGTCAGTGCCGGCAGTAGCCGTCGCCGGTTCTTCGACCGGACTTACTCCGCCGGCATTCACCGAATCCGCTAACGCCTGCGTTGCCCGCCACCCGGACGGTGCGCGCGTGCGACGACTTCCAGTTCGCCCAGCTTCGACAACGAATGGCAATGCGCAATCCACGCTGCCGCGAGCAGCAACGCCTGCGTCATTGCGAAGACGGTGACCATCTGAAGATCGGACATGGCTGCCTCCATGAGTGAACGAGCCAAGAGTAGGCGACCAAAACCGGCGTGAAAGTTAACGATTGTTAAAGACGCTCGATTGGCTTTTCGTAGCGTTGCGACGTCGAAAACGTGGCGGTCTCGCGTGGCATCGTGCTAGATCCGGTTCCGCCGCGTGAACGGCGACAGAGTCGCTTCCTTTTCCCCGATGCCATCGCTCAACGGCTGCCCGTCTCATCGCACCGCCGATTCTCGCTGGCCGGAACAGCAATCCTGGCTTCAGTGACTCGACAGCCGCGACCGATTCGACGACCCGCCCGGTCAGCGCCTGACGCATGAAGCCACCACCGCTCCCCCCTGCAACTCCACATACAAAACCACAAGCCACCTGCGCGGACACCGCCGCGCCACCCTCACACCCGAGCGTAACGTCTCGACATACCCCGCATCGCAAGCCGCGCGATACGCGTACTTCGCATCCGACCGTATCCACACGCTCAGCACCGTGCAAAGCGCGAAGCTGAACAGCGTCGTCAACCCGAGCGCGGCGTCCGGATGATTCCGCTGCGCGACGAACGCAAACGCGGTCGTCAGTATCTGGTTCGCGAGCACGACGATGGCGACGATCTTCGTCAGCGCCCTTTTCCGCCCCACCTTCCCGCGTCGCGCAACCGTCGCCGCGCCGCGATTCCTGTCCGCCGTATCCAGCGCCACCCGCTCATCCATCTGTTCCCCCGGCAACCCGCCCCCTCATTGCAGCAACGTCACCGGCGTATGCGTAAGCCGCCGCAGCCGCGCGATCACGCTCCATCGGCGAAAGAACCCGAGCCGGCTCGCGTCGATCACGACAATGTCCGCATGCCCGCGCTCCGCGCACGCGGCGATAACCCGCTCCGGCCGCCCGAACACGCGCTGCCACGTATAAGGCACGCCCGCGTCGTCGAGAATCGCGCGCGTGCGCAGCAGCGCGTCGCGCATCGCGTGCTTCTCGCCGAGCCGCAGTTGCGCGAGCGAACGGAACGCGGCGGTCCGGTCGTCGCCGACGTCGTCGAGCACCTCGACGATCTCCACTTCCGACACGCAGTACTCCGCAAACAGGAATGCGCCATGACGCGCCGCTTCGGGCGCGCCGTCGCGGTCGAGTATCGGTATCAGCAGTTTGAGCACGTGGAACCTCGCTGGGCCGCGCCCGGCCCGATGTTGAAACAGGCGGCCGAAAACCGCCCCTTCGTCTGCGATCAACGTTACCGGACCCGCCCGCAAATTGCCGCAAAGAATCGGCCCGGAAGCGTAAACACCGCATCAACGCACGCACTACCGCATGCACTACCGCACGCCGGCCAGCCGATACCCGACGGCCGTCTCGGTCAGGATGTGCTCCGGCTGCGTAGGGTCGCGTTCGAGCTTCTGCCGCAGATGCCCCATGTAGATCCGCAGGTAATGCGAGCTGTCGACGCGCGACGGCCCCCACACCTCCTGAAGCAGTTGCCGGTGCGTGAGCACGCGCCCCGCGTGGCGCGCGAGCGCGACCAGCAGCCGGTATTCGATCGGCGTCAGATGCACGGTGTCGCCGCCGCGCTGCACGAGCCGCAGGTTCATGTCGATGGTGACGTCGCCGAAGCTCACGCGCGGCGACTCGGCCTCGGTCCGGTTGTGCCGCCGCAGTTGGGCGCGAATCCGCGCGACCAGTTCGCCGACGCCGAACGGTTTGGTCAGATAATCGTCGGCGCCGGCATCGAGCGCGGCGACCTTCTGCTGTTCGAGGCTGCGCGCGGACAGCACGATCACCGGCATCGACGACCACTCGCGCAGTTGCCGGATCACGTCGAGCCCGTCGACGTCCGGCAGCCCGAGATCGACGATCACGAGATCGGGCCGCGTGCCGGCCGCCATCGCGAGCCCGCGCTGTCCGGTCTCGGCCTCGACGACGCGCATCGCCTCGCCCTCCAGCGACGTGCGCACGAACCGGCGGATATGCCGGTCATCCTCGATCACGACCACGTTGACGACCGCTTCCATCCGCTCAATCCCCCTCTTTTGCATCGATTCCGGCATCGCTGTCGGCATCGGCATCCGCCGGACCCGCTGCGGGCGGCGGCGCGTCGTCGGCCGGCAGTTCGAACCAGAAGCACGCGCCGCTCGCGCGGCCGTCCGCGCCGACGCGGTTCGCCGCGCCGATCCGTCCGTCGTGCGCATCGACGATCGCGCGGCAGATCGCAAGGCCAAGCCCAATGCCCGGTTTCGCGGACTCCTTCTCGCCGCGCGTGAACTTGTCGAACACGCGCGCCTCCATCCCGGCGGGCAAGCCCGGCCCGTTGTCGAGCACGTCGACGCGCACGCGCCGCCGCCCGTCGCCATCGACGACGATGCGCGCATCGAGCGTGACCGGCGTGCCGTCCGGCGTGTACTTCACCGCGTTCTCCAGCAGGTTCGCGAGCAGCCGCTCGACCAGCACCGCGTCGAGCTGCACGAGCGGCAACTCGGCGCTTACGTGCGTCGTCACCCTGCGTCCCGCGAGCATCCGCCGCGCGCCGCCGAGCGCCGCGCCGATCACCTCCTCGATCGACGACCACTGCCGGTGGAGCCGCATGCTGCCGTCCTGCAGCCGCGCCATGTCGAGCAGGTTCGTCACGAGGCCGGTCATCCTGAGCGCCTCGTCGTGAATCGCGTCGGCGAGTTCGTGCGCGGAACGGCCCGCCGGGGTCGCGTCGTGCGGCTGCTGCGCGAGCAGCGACGCGAACCCGACGATCGACGTCAGCGGCGTGCGCAGGTCGTGCGAGATCGCGGACAACAGCGAATTGCGCAGCCGCTCGGACTCCATGCTGACGAGCGCGTCCTGCGCGATCTCCACGTAGTGAACGCGCTCGACCGCGAGCGCGATCTGCGCGGCGAGCGTCTCCAGCATCCGGCGCTGCTCGGGCACCGCGAGTTCGTCCATCCGCGCGGACACGAGCGCGAGCACGCCGCGCGTGCGCATCGGCGCCTTCAGCGGCAGGTACAGCGCGACGGCGGCCGGCAGCGTATCGGTGCCGTGGCCGGCCGGCTTCTGCTGGTCGTACACCCACTGCGCGATGTCCGCGTCGAGCGATGCGTCGTCGAGCGTGACGGCCGGGTCCGGATTCTCGATCTTCTGCTTCACCTTCTCGGCGCTGTCGGGCAGCAGGATGGCGACGCGCGCGTGAAAAATTTCCGCGACGTGCCGCGTGCCGGTCTCGATGATCTGCGCGGTGGCGAGCGCCGCGCCGAGTTCGCGCGTCATCGCGAACATCGCGCCCGCGCGCCGCTCGCGCAGCGTCGCGACGTGCGCCTGGCGGCGCAGGCTCGACGTGAGATGGCTGATCGTCAGCGACGTCAGCAGCATTACCGCGAAGGTCAGCAGGTATTGCGTGTCGGACACGGTGAACGACATCCGCGGCGGCACGAAGAAAAAATCGAACGCGGCGACGCCGAGAAACGAATAGACGACGCCCGGCCCGCGCCCGAGCCGCGCGGCCGCGAACACCGCGCCGAGCAGGTACAGCATCACGAGGTTCGCGAGCGCGATGCTGTCGGCCAGCCCCGCGCCCGCGGCGGTGATCGCCGCGCACAGCGCGAGCGCGTACGCATACGCGGTGGTCGGCGAGCGGCGCGCGTCGTCACCGAGGCCCGCGAAACGCGCGGCGCGTTCGCCGCGATCCTCGCGGCCGGCGGCGTCGCGCACCGCCGGCGAGTTGATCAGCGTGACGTCGATGTCGGTCGCCGCGCGCACGATCCGCGCGGCCGCCGCGTGACCAAACCCGCCGCGCCAGCCAACCGACGCGGACGCCGCCGCGCCGACGACGAGCTTCGACACGTTGCGCATCCGCGCATACGCGACGAGCGTCGCGGCGACGTCGTCGCCGGGCAGCGTGACGGTTTCGGCGCCGAGTTCGGCCGCGAGCTTCAGCGCGGCGAGCGTGCGTTCGCGCCGCGCGTCGGGCAGCCGCTGCAGCTTCGGCGTCTCGACATACACCGCGAGCCAGTCGGCCTTCAGGCTCGCCGCGAGCCGCGCGGCGGAGCGCACGAGCGTCGCGCTCTCCGGTCCCGGCCCGACGCACACGATGATCCGCTCGCGCGCCTGCCAGATGCGCTCGATCGACTGGTCCGCGCGGTACTCGCGCATCTGCGCGTCGACGCGGTCGGCGGTGCGCCGCAGCGCGAGTTCGCGCAGCGCGATCAGGTTGCCCTTGCGGAAGAAGTTGCGCACCGCGCGCTCGGCCTGCTGCGGCAGATACACCTTGCCGTCGCGCATCCGGTCGAGCAGTTCCTCCGGCGGCAGGTCGACGAGCGTCACCTCGTCCGCGCGATCGAACACGCGGTCCGGCACTGTCTCCCACACGCGGATGCCGGTGATCTGCCCGACCACGTCGTTCAGGCTTTCGAGGTGCTGCACGTTGACGGTCGTGTACACGTCGATGCCCGCGTCGAGCAGTTCGTGCACGTCCTGCCAGCGTTTCAGGTGCCGCGAGCCCGGCACGTTCGAATGCGCGAGTTCGTCGACGAGGAGCAGTTGCGGTTTGCGCGCGAGCGCCGCGTCGAGGTCGAATTCGGCGAGCGTGCGGCCGCGATGCGCGACCCGCGCGGGTGCGAGTGTCTCCAGCCCGTCGAGCAGCGCGAGCGTTTCCTTGCGCCCGTGCGTCTCGACGACGCCGACGACGACGTCGATGCCCTCGTCGCGCCGGCGGCGCGCGGCCTGCAGCATCGCGAACGTCTTGCCGACGCCCGCCGACGCGCCGAAGAAAATCTTCAGGCGGCCGCGCTGCTGCCGGTCCTCGTCGCGCTGGATCCTGTCGAGCAGTTCATCGGGATCGGGCCGGTCCATCGAAAGTCCCCGTGCCATGCGCCAGTCAATGCAGCGGCTTCAGGTCGTCGAGCGCGAGGTTCAGCTTCAGCACGTTCACGCGCGGCTCGCCGAAGATCCCCCATTGCCGGCCGGCGGTGCTCTGCGCGATCAGGCTGTCGACCTGCTCGCGCGCGAGGCCGCGCGCCTTCGCGACGCGCCCGGCCTGCCACGCGGCGGCGGCCGGGCTGATGTCCGGATCGAGGCCGCTGCCGGACGACGTGACGAGATCGACCGGCACCGGCGCCGTGTTCGACGGGTCGGCCGCATGAAGCGCGGCGAGGCGGCCGTTCACCTCGTCGGCGAGCGCGGGGTTCGTCGGCCCGAGGTTCGAGCCGCTCGACGCCTGCGCGTTGTACGGGTTCGGCGACGTCGCGGACAGCCGGCCCCAGAAGTAATACGGCGCGTCGAACTGCTGGCCGAGCAGCGCGGAGCCGACCGTCTTGCCGCCGTGCTCGACGAGGCTGCCGTTCGCCTGATGCGGGAACGCGGCCTGGCTGACCGCAGTGACGACGGCCGGATAAACGATGCCCGTCGCCACCGTCATCACGGCGAGCAGGACGAGCGAGGGACGCAGGATGGACTTCATGATCGTAGGCTCGAATAACGTGGAGGTCTTCGGTGAAAAAAAGGCCGGGCGGGCGAAGAGTCCGGAAAAGATCCCGCCCGGCAAGGTCGCCGGTCGGCGCTCAGGCCCAGCCGCAGGCCGCGAGTCCCATGTCGATCAGCTTGATGAACGGGAACGGCAGCAGGATGCCGCCGAGCCCGTAGATCAGCAGGTTGCGCCGCAGCAGCGACGCCGCGCCGAGCGCGCGGTACCTGACGCCCTTCAGCGCGAGCGGGATCAGGAACACGATGATCAGCGCGTTGAAGATCACCGCGGACAGGATCGCGGACGACGGCGACGTCAGGTGCATCACGTCGAGCACCCGCAGTTGCGGATAGGTCGACGCGAACGCGGCCGGGATGATCGCGAAATACTTCGCGATGTCGTTCGCGATCGAGAACGTCGTCAGCGAACCGCGCGTCATCAGCATCTGCTTACCGATCTCGACGATCTCGATCAGCTTGGTCGGGTTCGAGTCGAGATCGACCATGTTGCCGGCCTCCTTCGCGGCCTGCGTGCCGGTGTTCATCGCGACCGCGACGTCGGCCTGCGCGAGCGCCGGCGCGTCGTTCGTGCCGTCGCCGGTCATCGCGACGAGGCGGCCCTCGGCCTGGTGCGCGCGGATCGTGGCCAGCTTCGCTTCCGGCGTCGCTTCCGCGAGGAAGTCGTCGACGCCGGCCTCGGCCGCGATCGCGGCGGCGGTCAGCCGGTTGTCGCCGGTCACCATCACCGTCTTGATGCCCATCTTGCGCAGTTCCGCGAAGCGCTCCTTGATGCCGCCCTTCACGATGTCCTTCAGCTCGATCACGCCGAGCACGCGCGCCGCGCCGCCTTCGGTGCGCGCCTTTTCGGCGACGACGAGCGGCGTGCTGCCGCGCCGCGCGACGTCGTCCACCGCCGTCTGCACGTCCTGCGGAAAGCGCCCGCGGTTGTCCTCGACGTAGCGGCGCACAGCGTCGGCCGCGCCCTTGCGGATCTCGCGGCCGGACGCCCCGGCGGAAGTCCCCTGCGGGGACAAGTCCACCCCGCTCATCCGCGTCTGCGCGGTAAACGCGAGGAACGTCGCCTGCAGCGAGGCCATGTCGCGCTCGCGGATGTTGAACCGCTGCTTGGCCAGCACGACGATGCTGCGGCCTTCCGGCGTTTCGTCCGCGAGCGACGCGAGTTGCGCGGCGTCCGCGAGGTCGTGCTCGGTGACGCCCGGCGCGGCGAAGAACGCGGACGCCTGGCGGTTGCCGAGCGTGATCGTGCCGGTCTTGTCGAGCAGCAGCACGTCCACGTCGCCGGCCGCCTCGACCGCGCGGCCCGACGTCGCGATCACGTTCGCCTGCATCATGCGGCTCATCCCCGCGACGCCGATCGCGGACAGCAGCCCGCCGATCGTCGTCGGGATCAGGCACACGAGCAGCGCGACGAGCGCGGTGATCGTCACGACGTGGCCCGCCTTCACCGCCGCGACCGAGAAGATCGAGAACGGCAGCAGCGTCGCGGTCGCGAACAGCAGCACCAGCGACAGCGCGACGAGCAGGATGGTCAGCGCGATCTCGTTCGGCGTCTTCTGCCGCTTCGCGCCTTCGACCATCGCGATCATCCGGTCGAGGAACGCCTCGCCGGGGTTCACGCTGACGCGCACGACGATCCAGTCGGACAGCACGCGCGTGCCGCCGGTCACGGACGAGAAGTCGCCGCCGGACTCGCGGATCACCGGTGCGGATTCGCCGGTGATCGCCGACTCGTCGACGGACGCGACGCCGTCGATCACCTCGCCGTCGGCGGGGATCGTGTCGCCGGCCTCGACGAGCACGACGTCGCCCTTTCGCAGATCGGTGGACGTGGCGATCTGGATCGGCGACTTCGGATGCGGCTGGTTCAGCTTCTTCGCGATCACGTTCTGCTTCGCGCTGCGCAGCGACGCGGCCTGGGCCTTCGAGCGGCCTTCGGCGAGCGCCTCCGCGAAGTTCGCGAACAGCACCGTGAACCACAGCCACAGCGCGACCGCGAGGATGAAGCCGGCCGGCGCCTCGGCCTGACCGGCGAGCGCCGCGATCCACAGGATCGTGGTCAGGATGCTGCCGACGTACACGCAGAACATCACCGGGTTGCGCAACTGGGTGCGCGGCGCGAGCTTCCTGAACGAATCGGCGATCGCGGGTTTCACGAGCGACGGGTCGAACATCGAGCGCACGGCGATACGGGCCTGCCCGAGATTGTCGGGACGATGGGCAGGCGTCGGAGTGGATTGAGTCATACGTTCCTCTGGTTCAATGGCCGGCGATCATCTGCAGATGCTCCGCGACCGGGCCGAGCGCGAGCGCCGGCACGAACGTCAGCGCGCCGATCAGCAGCACCGATCCGAGCAGCAGCACGACGAACAGCGGGCCGTGCGTCGGCAGCGTGCCGCCGGTGACGGCGAGCCGCTTCTTCGCCGCGAGCGAGCCGGCCACGGCCAGCAGCGCGACGATCGGCACGAAGCGGCCGAGCCACATCGCGACCGCGAGCCACACGTTGTAGAACGGCGTGTTCACCGACAGGCCGCCGAACGCGCTGCCGTTGTTGTTCGCCGCGGACGTGAACGCGTACAGGATTTCGGAGAAGCCGTGCGTGCCGGGATTGAAGATGCCCGCGGTGCCGGCGGCCGTCAGCACGCCGATCGACGTGCCGGTCAGCACGAGCAGCGGCATCACGAGCACCGCGATCGACACCATCTTCATGTCGTACGACTCGATCTTCTTGCCGACGTACTCCGGCGTGCGGCCGATCATCAGCCCCGCGATGAACACGCCGAGCAGCGCGAACGCGAGCATGCTGTACAGGCCCGAACCGACGCCGCCGAAGATCACTTCGCCGAGCTGCATCATCAGGATCGGCACGAAGCCGCCCATCGGCGTCAGCGAGTCGTGCATGCTGTTGACCGCGCCGCACGAGGCCGACGTGGTCGCGACGGTGAAGATGCCCGAATCCGCGATGCCGAAGCGCACTTCCTTGCCTTCCTGGTTGCCGCCCGCCTGCAGCGGCGTCGCGCTCTGGTCGACCCGCAGCGACGCGAACAGCGGATTGCCGGCCTGCTCCGCCGCGATCTCGCCCCAGCACGCGACCGCGAACGCGATTGTCATCGCGGCGAGCACCGCATACCCCTGGCGGCGGTCGCCGACCATCTGCCCGAACGTCACGCACAGGCCCGCGCCGATCGCGAGCATCACGATCACCTGCACGAAGTTCGACAGCGGCGTCGGGTTCTCGAACGGATGCGCGGAGTTCGCGTTCAGAAAGCCGCCGCCGTTGGTGCCGAGCATCTTGATCGCTTCCTGGGATGCGATCGGCCCCATCGGCAGCGTCTGTTTGTCGACCTTCACGTCCTGCATCGCCGGGTTGCCCTGCGCGTCCTTCACCGCGTTGCCCTGCGCATCGGTCTTCGGCGCCTGGTAGGTCGTGGTCTGCAGCGTCGGCACGTCCTGGTACGGCCTGAAGTTCTGGATCACGCCCTGGCTCACGAAGAACAGCGCGAGCAGGAACGAGATGGGCAGCAGCACGTACAGCGTCGAGCGCGTGAGATCGACCCAGAAATTGCCGATCGTCTGCGCCGAATGGCGCGCGAAACCGCGGATCAGCGCGATGACGACCGCGATGCCGGTCGCCGCGGACAGGAAGTTCTGCACCGTGAGCGCGGCCATCTGCGACAGATAGCTGAGCGTCGATTCGCCTCCGTAGTTTTGCCAGTTCGTGTTGGTCACGAAGCTGACCGCGGTGTTGAGCGCGGCGTCCGGCGTCATCGGGCCGAAACCCTGCGGGTTCGCGGGCAGCCATTGCTGAAGCCGCAGGAACGCGTACACAAGCAGCGCGCCGGCGAGGTTGAACAGCAGCACCGCGAGCGCGTAGTGCTTCCACGACATCTCCGCCTGCGGATCGACGCCCGCGAGCCGGTACAGCAGGTTCTCGACGGGGCGTCCGAGCTTCACGAGGACCGAGCGGCCTTCGAACACGGCGGCCATGTAGCGGCCGAGCGGGATTGCGATCGCGATCAGCACCGCGATGAAAACGACGGCGTGAAAAAGGTTGTTGGCGTTCATTCGAGGTCCTCCGCGCGCAGCAATGCGTACACGAGGTAGAAAAGCAGCAGCAGCGTCGAGGCGGCCGCGAGCCAGATCATCCAGGCACTCATGCGCGGCCTCCGGACGAACGTCGCGCGAGCTTTTCACAGCCGCTCGCGAGTGCCACGCATAGTCCCCAGAAGAAGACGATGCCGGCGAGGTAGATCAGGTCCATTGTTGTGTTCTCCCGTAACGGACAGGGCCAGCCGGAAGGTTAAGAAAATTCGGATAAAAGTCGTGACAAAAACCGGGGGGCGCGTGTAAAAAACGCGTAAACGCCGGGGGAATACGCGCGACGCGTCGCGAGCGCTGAAGGCGCTTCAGAAGGAGGGAAAACGCCGGCGACCGGGCGACACGCGCGCCAACGAGCCGCGCGTGCGCGGCATGCAGCGACGCAAGACGGACTGCGGAGAGAAAGGATCAGCCGACGCTGCGCAACTCGACGCCGGTCGGCTTGCTGAACACCGCGCTGTCGTAGCCGCGCCCCGCGAACTGCACGACGTCGACGAGCGCGAAACCCTGCGCGCGATAGAACGCGAGCAGATGCGCGGCCGGGAACGGCGTATCGAGCGCGAGTTGCGCGTAACCGTGCGTCGCGGCCCAGCGCGCGGCGAACGCGAGCATCGCCGCGCCGATGCCGCGGCTCTGCCACGACGGCTCGACGCCGAACTGATGCAGCGTCGCGACGCCGCGCAGCCGGTAGTGCTCGCACGGCGATTGCGGGTCGCGCGCTTCGAGCGTCATCGTCCCGATCACCCGGCCGTTGCACAATGCAACGAAGCAGTCGCCGGCCAGCGCGCGCTGGCGCGTGACGCTCGCGGGCTGGTCCGCCGACTCGCAGTGCAGGCCGCCCGCCGCGAGCGATGCGAACGCGCGATGCAGCAGCATCGTCAGCCGCTCCCACGAATCGCGTCGCGGATCGAAACGCCGCAGCACCATCCGGCCGATACCGGGCTGATGATGAAAAACCGGAGTGTCGTCGCGAAACGCTGCGTGTGGTGTCGGCATGGCGGGTCCTGAAGTTCAGGTGATCCGCAGTCTAGAATCGCGCCCCGCGCGCCACAAGAAAAAATGTCGTAAAAGCGCGGGGGGTGGCGCGAGTTTCCCGATCGATGCGTATGCACACGTTGCGCGGCATATCGGCCGGTTTCCGGGCTCGATTCGCGCGAAGCATCGCCGCGCGCGCGGCCGCCGCGATGCCGGACCTGAGCGGCCTCGACGACTGCCGGCCGTTCGTCGAGCGGATGCGCGCGGCGTTCTCGGCGATGATCGGCGCGGCGTCGCAGACCGCGCGCGACGTCGCGGAGGTCGTCTATGCCGCGACGGCCGACGGCACCGACCGGCTGTGCTACCCGGTCCGCGCGCCGCACGCTGGACGACCAGGATTACGTGGACTTCATGCGCAGGCGGTTCGGCGTGAAGTAAGCGGCGCGGACCGCCGCGGCTCGCGCGACGAAGCCGAACATGCGCACCGCGCGGGCCGTCCGGAACCGTCCGCACCCGCGTGAGATAATCGCCGCTTCGCCACACAGTGACGCCCACCCGCGTCCGGGACGTCCCGACCTTGAACCCGCTGCTCGTCACCCTCGACCGTCTGGCCGATTTCGAAGAGATCGTCGACGTGCGGACCCCGCTGGAGTACGCGGAGGATCACATTCCGGGCGCGCTGAACGCGCCCGTGCTGAGCAACGAGGAACGCGTGATCGTCGGCACGATGTATCACCGGGTGTCGCCGTTCGAGGCAACCCGCGTCGGCGCGGCGATGGTCGCGCACAACATCGCCAGGCATCTCGAAACGACGTTCGCGGACCGTCCGCGCGAGTGGCGGCCGCTGATCTACTGCTGGCGCGGCGGCAAGCGTTCCGGCTCGATGACGACGTGGTTCAACCTGATCGGCTGGCGCGCGCGGCAGCTCGACGGCGGCTACAAGAGCTGGCGGCGCAGCGTCGTCGATGCGCTCGCCACGCTGCCGTCGGCGTTCCGCTACAACGTGCTCGCGGGCCACACCGGCAGCGGCAAGACCCGCCTGCTGAACGCGCTCGCGACGGCCGGCGCGCAGACGCTCGACCTGGAGGCGCTGGCCGCGCATCGCGGCTCGCTGCTCGGCACGCTGCCCGGCGAACCGCAGCCGTCGCAGAAGGCGTTCGACACCGCGCTCGTGACGACGCTGCGCGGCTTCGATCCGAAACAGCCGGTGTTCGTCGAGGCGGAGAGCCGGCGCATCGGCGCGATCGCGCTGCCGCTCGCGCTGACCGACGAGATCCATCGCGGCGCCTGCATCCAGGTCGACACCGCGCACGACGAGCGCATCCGCCTGCTGCTGGAAGACTACGGCCACCTGTTTGACGACGCCGACGCGTTTCGCGCGCAGTTGTCGAAGCTGACCGAACTGCACGGCCGCGCGCGGATCGCCGAATGGCATCGGCTGCTCGACGAAGGCCGTCGCGCGGAACTGTTCGAGCAGTTGATCGACCGGCACTACGACCCCGCGTATGCGCGCAGCACCGCGAAGCACTTCGCGCGGCTGCCCGATGCGCTGCGTTTCGCGTTCCGCCCGACCGCCGACGACGTGCCCGAGCAGGCGCGCAGGCTGCTCGAACGCGCCGGCTGAACGGCCGCCGCGCCGCAACAAAGCCGCGCGCCGTTTGCATCGGCGGCGCGCGGTATCCTGTTCTTCACCTCCCGCTACTTCACCCGGATCGACACCCATGGACATCAACAAGCAGATCGCGGCGCTCACGGCGTCCGAACTCCAGACCGCCGGCGCGAGCCAGGCCACCGCGATCGCGGTCAGCGTGCTGCTGCGCCACCTGAACTCGCCGGAACTGTCGAAGCTGCTGAACTCGGCGTTCGAGAATCACCAGGCCGTGATGCTGCAATCGCCGTGGCCGGAACAGATGTTGCAATCGTTCGAGGCAACGCGGCGCTTTCTCGAAGGCGCCGCGCAACCGCAACGCGCGGCGCCGCCGCAGGCGGAATGAAAGGCCGGCCGGCGGAGGCGGCGCGCGAGGCGCCGGCAACGTCCGGCATCGTCGTGCGCGCGCGAATGTAGTTCTCGCGTGTAGCGCGTGCAGAAAGCGCAGCACGGGCGTCGGATCGCTGCTCAACCACGCTGCTCAAGAACGCGGCCATGCAGCCGTAATCCTGTCTTATGGATTCGAAGGTCCCACTTCCGCCCGGCGCGCTGGCGTCGAGCCTCATCGATCAGGAAATCGCGCACATCCGCCGCGTGATGCCGCTGTCGTTGAACGGCGATCTCGGCGGCCCGATCCTGCCCGCGCCGTACTGGCGTCAGCGGCTGTATCAGTTGCTCGACAGCGGGCTCGTCGGCAAGGGCCAGCTCGGCGAAATCGACAGCCTGTTGCTGCTGCTCGACGACTTCGAGCGGCGCGCGGCCAACGCCGGCGCACCGCCGAAGTCGGCCGGCGGCTCGGCCGAAGGTCGCTGAAGCGACGGGCGACCGGCCGCTGCGAAGCGGGCTGGCCGCGTGTCCTGATCTTTTCCGCGTGCGCTCGCCGCGCCGCGCGGGTTCCCGTTGCGTGCTCCCGCTGACCCGTTTTCCCGCTGCGCGTCGCGTTCGCTGCGAACGCGGGGCGGCGATCGGTCATAATGTCCGCCAAAACACCCAGCGAGGATTCCGTGCCCACGGCCCAACCGACAGACCTGCTGAAGCAGGCACGCAAGCGTTTCACCCAGCGGCAGATTGCCGAGCACGTCGGCAAGGACGTGAAGACCGTGCGTCGCTGGGAAAAAGGCGAGACGCCCTGCCCCGCGATGCTCGAACCCGCGCTGCGCGAACTGCTGCGGGTCGGCGGCGGCGCGGCGCGGCAGCCGGCGCGCTTTCGCTTCGTCGACCTGTTCGCCGGCATCGGCGGCATCCGCATGGGCTTCGACGCGCACGGCGGCGAATGCGTGTTCACGAGCGAGTGGAACCCGTATTCGAAAAAGACCTATCTGGAGAACCACGGCGACGGGCATCCGTTCGTCGGCGACATCACGGCGCTGCCGGCCGCCGACGTGCCGGACCACGACGTGCTGCTCGCCGGTTTTCCGTGCCAGCCGTTCTCGATCGCGGGCGTCAGCAAGAAAAACGCGCTCGGCCGCCCGCACGGCTTCGAATGCACGACCCAGGGGACGCTGTTCTTCGACGTCGCGCGGATCATCGCGGCAAAGCGCCCGGCCGCGTTCCTGCTCGAAAACGTGAAGAACCTGATGTCGCACGACCGCGGCCGCACGTTCGACGTGATCCTCCAGGTGCTGCGCGACGAACTCGGCTACGACGTGCATTACCGCGTGATCGACGGGCGGCACTTCACGCCGCAGCATCGCGAGCGGATCATCATCGTCGGTTTTCGCGAGCCCGCGCCGTTCTCGTGGGACGACCTGCGGCTGCCGTCCGACGGCCCGAAACTCGGCGCGATCCTGCACCGCGCCGACGGCGGCGAGCCGCTGCTGCCGTGGGACGGCGACCGCTTCTTCGACCACGCGGCGCGCCGGGTGCAGCCGAAATACACGCTGACGCCGGGGCTGTGGACGTATCTCCAGCAATACGCCGACAAGCATCGCGCGGCCGGCAACGGCTTCGGCTTCGGGCTCGCGTATCCGGACAGCGTCACGCGCACGCTGTCCGCGCGGTATCACAAGGACGGCTCCGAGATCCTCGTGCACCAGGGCGACGGCTTGCGCCCGCGCCGCCTGACGCCGCGCGAATGCGCGCGGCTGATGGGCTTGCCGGACACGTTCCGGATCACCGTCAGCGACACGCAGGCATACCGGCAGTTCGGCAACAGCGTCGTGATGCCGGTGATGCGCGAGGTCGCGCGCACGATGGTCCCGCATCTGCTCGCGGCGACGCGGCGCGACGCGCGCGCCGATACCGACCTCGCCCCCGCCCCTGTTACGACCGTCATCGCCGCTCCTCCGCAGCCGGCCGCGGAG